>DATJNO010000034.1:0-73784 GCA_035508055.1 Bryobacteraceae bacterium
AACTTCGTGCTGATGGGCTACGGCACGGGCGCGATCATGGCCGTGCCCGCGCACGATCAGCGCGACTTCGAATTCTGCAAGCAGTACGGCATCGCGATCCGGCCGGTGATTCGGCCCGCGGACGGCACACTCGCGGACGCCGCGACACTGAAGGAAGCTTTCGGCGACGACGGCATCATGGAACATTCCGGCCCCTACACCGGCCTCACCAGCGAGGAAGGCCGGCGTGTGATGAGCGCCAAGGCCGCCGCCGAGGATTTCGGCAAAGCCGCCGTTACGTTCCGCATCAAGGATTGGGGCATCTCGCGGCAGCGTTACTGGGGCACTCCCATTCCGGTCATCTATTGCCCGAACTGCGGCATCGTCCCGGTGCCCGAGAAGGACCTGCCCGTGGTGCTGCCGCTCAATATTCCGATCACCGGCAAAGGCCGCTCGCCGCTGGAGAATGTGCCGGAGTTTATGAACGTGAAGTGTCCCACGTGCGGAGCGCCCGCACGCCGCGAGAGCGACACCATGGACACGTTCATCGATTCGTCCTGGTATTTCTACCGCTATTGCGACCCCAAAAATTCGAGCGCGCCGTTCGACTCGAAGAAAATCGCCTACTGGTTCCCGATCGACCAGTACATCGGCGGCGTCGAGCACGCCATCCTGCACCTGATCTACTCGCGCTTCTGGACCAAGATGATGCGCGATCTCGGACTCATCCAAAACAACGAACCCACCCAGCGGCTGTTCACGCAGGGCATGGTGATCAAGGACGGCGCGAAAATGTCGAAGTCCAAGGGCAACGTCGTCAGCGCCGACGCGATGATCGAACGCTACGGCGCTGACACCGGCCGCCTGTTCGAACTGTTCGCCGCGCCGCCCGAAAAAGAAATGGATTGGACCGACGCCGGCGCCAACGGCGCGTACAGCTTCCTGGGCCGCGTCTACCGCTTCGTTACGCGGAACATCGGTGCAGGCCAGTCCGAACCCGCCGAAGCGGACAGAAAAGTTCTCCGCAAGCTCCATCAGACGCTGAAAAAGATCACGGACGATTTCGAGAGCCGCTGGCATTTCAACACCTCCATCGCCGCGCTGATGGAGTTGATGAATATTCTTACCAGCGTCGAAAAGCAGCTTTCCGCGCCGGTGATGGCCGAAGTGCTGGAAAAACTCGCGCTGATGCTGGAGCCGTTCGCGCCCTATCTGGCGGAAGAACTCTGGGAAGAACAGGGCCGCCCAGGCCCGGTATTCCATCAGCCTTGGCCCGCTTTCGATCTCGATCTGGCGCGCGAAGAAGAAGCCGAAGTCGTCATCCAGGTCAACGGCAAGCTGCGCGCGCGCATCTACGCGGCTTTCGGAACGCCTCGCGAGGCGCTCGAGAAACTCGCACTCGGCGACGCGAAGGTTCAGGCCATGCTCGATGGAAAGCAGGTGGTCAAGGTCATCGTCGTCCCCGACAAGCTGGTGAATATCGTGGTCAAATAATCCCATGCTGCTCAAACTGGCGGTGGCGCTCGTCGTCCTTCCGGCGGCATTTCTGGTGGCCCAGCCGGAAAAGACCTCGTGGGGCATTCTGAAGGAAGGTCTCAAGGACAAGAACCCGGATGTTCGCCGGCAGGCCGTCACGGCCATCGGATCGATCGGGCTGGAGCCGGAAGCCATCAAACTGGTCGAAGGCGCGCTCAAGGATGATGACCCGCTGGTTCGGGAGACTGCGGCGGCCGAACTGGGCGAAATGAAGTCCAAGCAGTCTATCCCGGCGCTCCGGGCGGCGCTCGACGACGAAAACGAAGTGGCCTTTGCCGCCGCCAAGTCGCTCTGGGACCTGGGCGATCGCTCCAGCCGTCCGTTCCTGGAGGATGTTGTGGCCGGCCAGCAGAAAACCGCCCCTGGCATGGTCACCGGCGCCGTCCGCGACGCCAAGCAGAAGATGCATCAGCCGAAAACCTTGGCCATGATGGGCTTCCGCGAGGCCAGCGGCGCGTTGCTGGGACCTTTCAACCTGGGCCTGGTGGCTGCGGAAGATGCTTTGAAGGACGGCACCGCCGGCGCCCGGGTTCTTTCGGTGAGTCTGATCGCACAGCAGTGCGATTCCGTCACTCTTCAACTCGTTGAAAAATCTGCCCGAAACGACAAAAACTGGGCCGTGAAGGCGGCTGCCTCCAAGGCTTTGGGTAAGTGTGGGAACCCAGACGCCATACCAATCCTGGAGCAGAACCTGTCCGATTCGCACCCCGGCGTGAAGTTCATGTCGGCGGGTGCGATCGTGCGACTCAGCGACGCCATCAAGTAAACAAGCGTTACACCTCAGGCAGGGTCATTTGTGGGTATGCCCCCAAAACTTAGTGGTGGCATAGCCAAACCTATGTAGGGTAAGGCCAAGCGCTAAAAAGTTCTTGCATTCCTTTTGGAACTCGTGTCACAATTCTTTGCGAGGCCAAAAGTGGCCAGAAGTGGACAAAAGTGGAAGAGAAGCCTCAGACAACGCCCGTGGAGCCCCCTCGCGGCTTCTTCTCCGCCCACGTTGACGACAAAGGCAGGCTTAAGCTTCCGGTGAACTTCCAGACGTACCTGAGTGCGGTCGACGACACCGGAATATTTGTGACCAGCACCGACGGGCGCATAGCTAAAATTTACCCGAATTCGGTGTGGAATGGAAACCTAAAAGTTTTGGAAGAGCTGAATGCCGTGGAACCCGCTGCCGCCGAAGGAATTATGTTTCTGGCCAACCACTACGGGGCGGACGGCAAGATCGACGCGCAAGGGCGCGTGACGCTGCCCACGGATCTGCGGCGGGAGTTGGGTCTGGAGAACCAGGAAGTGCGGGTGGACTGTTCGCAAGGCGGCGTGAACATCTACTCCAAGAGCGAGTACGAAGCCCGCAAGCGGCAGTCCGAAGAGAAGATGGCGGAGAATCTGAGGGCCGCCAAGCTGAAAGGGTTCAAGTAGCGGCCATGTATGCACGTTCCGGTGATGCTCGGCGAATGCCTGGAGTACCTGGGCGTGCGGCCGGATGGTATTTACCTGGATGTGACGGCCGGTTTGGGTGGCCACGCGGGGGCCATCGCCGCGCGGCTGTCAAGCGGTCTGGTGATTGCGAGCGACCGGGACGCCGAGTCGCTCGAACTGGCAAAGCGCAACACGGCGCAGTGGGCGGACCGGATCCGCTACACCCGAGGATCGTTCGCGGAGCTGCCCGCGACGCTGGCCGGCTTGGGAATGGCGAAGGTGGATGGGGTATTGGCCGACCTGGGAGTCAGCCGGTATCAATTGACGGAACCAGAACGTGGCTTCTCACTCATGGCCGAAGGCCCTTTGGATATGCGCATGGATCGCAGCCAGGGCCGGACCGCCGACGAGATCGTCAATTTCAGTTCCGAGAAAGAGCTAGCCGACTTGATCTATCAATTCGGCGAGGAAAGGAGGTCGCGGAGAATCAGCAGAGCAATCGTTCGGGCACGGCCGATCCACACGACACAGCGCTTGTCGCGTGTGATCGAAGAGGCCGTGCCCCGGACGAGCAAATTGCATCCGGCTACCCAGACGTTCATGGCATTACGTCTGGCGGTGAACGACGAGCCAGGCCAGTTGGACAGCCTGCTCGCGCTTGCTCCGGATCTGGTCTTGAGCGGCGGGCGCATCGTCATTCTTTCCTTCATGTCGCTGGAAGATCGAAAAGTGAAGCAGTGCTTTCAGGCGCTGGCGCGGGCCGGAAGGGCGGAGATTCTTACCCGGCACGTCGTCAGGCCGTCGTCAGAGGAGATCAGGACTAACCCTCCCTCGCGGAGCGCCAAGCTCCGGGCAGTGGAGATGAAGCAGCAGTAGAGACCCAACATGGCAACGCTGGCAAACATCATGGATCGGTTCACGGCGGCGAGAGCCGTCACGGCGGACACACCGCGGATGCGCGCGCTGGATAACGAGGATCCGTTCGCGATTCCTCGTTTCCCCAACGAGGACGTGTATCTCTACGTCAAGCGCATTGACAATTCCCGCGTGGTGCGGGAAGCCGATCCGGCCGCGCGCAAGGTGTGCTGGCGGATGATCGCGTCGTCGTTTGCGTTCGCGGCGCTGGTGATCGGCCTGCTGCTGCCTTCCGTCGACAGCCTGATGGCCGGCTACAAGCTGGAGGCCCTGCGCCAGGAGCGGCAGCGCCTGGAACTGGACCGGGCCGCGCTCGAACTGCAGGAGACCAAGCTGCTCAGTCCGGCGCGACTGGAAGAACTGGCGCGCATGCAACGCTTCGTTGATCCGGCGCCGGAGGCTGTAGTTTATCTCGACAGCAAGCTGGATCGTCCAATTCTGGCCAGAAAGTAACGAATTTCCCGAGGGTTGGTGCGATGGATCCGTTGGCGACAAGGCGCGTGCACATTCTGGTGCGGCTGGCCTTTGTGTGGGCCTTGCTGATCGTCGCGCGCCTGATTCAGCTGCAAGTCGTCCAACACGGCCAGTACGTGAATCTGGCTTTGCGCCAGCAGGACCGTCTGGAAGAAATCCGGGCGCCGCGGGGCGCGATTCTGGACCGCTACGGGCAGCGCCTGGCGATGAGTTTGCCGGTGGAATCGGTCTGCGTCGATCCGCTGCGCCTGCCGGACCTCGCCGTAGCGGCGGATATCCTGTCGAAAATTTTGAACCTGGATTCGAGCGATCTGCTGGACAGCTTGAAAACCGCCGTCGCCAACAAGCGCGGCTTCCTGTGGGTGAAGCGCCAAATTACTCCCGATGAAGCCACGCGGCTCCGTGACTTGAAATTGGACTGGATCGAGTTTCGCACGGAAAGCCAGCGCTTTTATCCCAACAAGACGCTGGCGGCGCACGTTCTGGGCGGCGTCGATTTTGAAGAGCACGGCGACGGAGGCGTGGAGCAAAGCCTCAATGAACTGCTGGAAGGGCAGCCAGGCGAGATGTTGGTGACCGAAGACGTGCAGCAGCGCGGGTTCGCTTCCCAGGTGGAGAACCCGCCGGAGCCGGGTCAGGACGTGCACCTGACCATCGACTCACGGATTCAATACGTGGCCGAACAAGAGCTGGGGCAGATGGTCCAGGATCGCCATGCCAAGTCGGGCAGCCTGGTGGCGATGGACCCGCGTACCGGCGACATTCTGGCGCTCGCCAACTTCCCGACCTTCGATCCCAATGAGCGGCCCAAACCGGGCGAGATGGCCGCGCGCGAGGACCTCGCCGTTACCGCCCCGTTCGAGCCGGGTTCCGTTTACAAGGTAATCACGCTGTCGGCCGCGCTGGAAACCACCAAGCTTCGTCCGGACTCGATCATCAACTGCGGGAACGGCAGCATCAACCTGTTTGGCCGCATCATCCACGATCACAGCCGCTACGCCGCGCTTTCGATGGCGGACGTGCTCGCGCGTTCCAGCAACATCGGCGCCATCAACATTGGTCTGCAAGTGGGCGATCAGAATCTCTACAAATACATTCTGCGTTTTGGCTTCGGCAAGAAGACCGGACTGCCGCTGCCTGGTGAATCGGCCGGAATGGTGCGCCCGTTGCGGCTCTGGCAGAAGAGCTCCATCGGCTCGGTGGCCATGGGTCACGAAGTGGGGGTCACAACCGTTCAACTGGCGCAGGCGTGTTCAGTGATCGCCAATGGCGGCTTCCTGGTGAAGCCGCGTTTGACGTTGGATGCGCCCGCCGCGCCGCCCGTCCGGGTGCTGCGGCCCGATACCGCCATCACGATGCGCAGCCTGATGGAGGGCGTGGTGATTAAGCCGTACGGCACCGGGCACAAGTATGCGCGGCTGCTGGGCTACACCTCGGCCGGAAAAACGGGCACGGCGCAGATCTACGACACCCGGTTGCACGAGTATACGCACTTGTACAACGCCTCCTTCATGGGCTTCGCTCCGGTGACCAATCCCGCCATCGTGGTTGTAGTCACCGTCAATGGAACCGAAGGTACGGAAGGGTACGGCGGGCCGACGTCCGCTCCTGTGTTCCGCCAAGTGGCCGCGGCGGGGTTGCGCGTGATGGACGTGCCCAAGGATTTGCCCGAGATGCTTCCCGATGACGCTGGCAAGGCCGATCAGGCCGACGAAGACGATGTGGCCATCGCCAGCCTTGGTTCTTCCATCCCTCCCCCGCTGGTCCAAGCAGGAGATGCCGATGCCGCGGCTGACCGACCCGCGGCGCCCGCAGCGAGCGCTTTGGACCAGCGGGTTCTTTTAGCGGATAGTGGAAGCAACCGCTCGCGGGACTTGGAGGGTCCGCGGGTTCCCGACTTTGAGGGGAAGACGGTCCGCCTGGTGATCGAGCAGGCAGCGGCCCTGGGCATCCCGGTGGAATTCAGCGGGAGCGGCGTCGCGCGGGCGCAAGTTCCGGTGGCGGGCGCGATTCTGCCCTCCGGACAGGCCGTACGGATTCGATTTGGCCGCTAGCAGATTGGAATGACGCTTGAACAGATCCTTCGGGGCGTGAAGCTCCGCAGGGCGTTTCCGGCGGAGCTGGCGCAAACCGGCGTGGCGGGGCTGGAATACGACTCGCGCCGGGTGGCCCCGGGCTTCTTGTTTTTTGCGTTTCCCGGAGCGCGCGCCGATGGCCGGCAGTTCGCTGCGTCCGCGGTGGAGCGGGGAGCGCTGGCCGTGGCCAGTGAACTGCCCGCGCCGGCGGAGTTTCGCGGCGCGTGGATTGAAGTGGAGCACGGCCGTCAGGCGCTGGCTTTGGCGGCCCGCAATTTTTATGAGAAACCGGATGAGAGGCTCGGACTGACAGGCGTCACAGGCACCAACGGCAAAACCACAACGACCTTTCTGATCGACGGCGTGCTGCGCGCGGCCGGTAAGACCACCGCCATGGTGGGCACCATCGAGTACCGGCTGGGGAAGAAAATTCTCCCGGCGGTGAACACGACGCCCGAGTCGCTCGACCTCTACCGCATCTTCCACGAGCTGGAGCAGGCTGGCGGAACGCATGCCACAATGGAGGTGTCGTCCCACGCTCTCGCGTTGGGCAGAGTGTATGGCCTTACGTTTCACACCGCAGTATTCACGAATTTAACCCGGGATCACCTCGATTTTCACCAAACGATGGAGAACTATTTTGCCGCCAAGCGGCTTCTATTTGCGCCCGAGGGCGCGCCGCCGCCGCGCTGGGCCGTGATCAATCACGACGACCCCTATGGCCGACAGCTTCAGCCGGAATCCCAGGTGCTGCGCTATGGATTCCAGCAAGGCGCCGATCTGCGCGCCGTGAGCCCGGAAATGAACTTTGACGGTCTGCGCTTCAGCGTGGAGCATGCGGGTGGGAAAGTTCAGCTCCGTTCGCCCCTGATGGGCCAGATCAACGTCTACAATATCCTGGCAGCCTGCGGCACGGCGCTGAGCTACGGCCTGGATTGGGCGACCATCGCGCGCGGCATCGCCGAATGCCCGCCAGTTCCCGGCCGCTTCGAACGCGTCGACGAAGGCCAGCCCTTCCTGGTGGTGGTGGATTACGCGCATACCGACGACGCACTGCGTAACACCATTGCGGTGGCGCGGCAATTGAAGCCGCGGCGCGTTATCACTTTGTTCGGCTGTGGCGGCGACCGCGACCGCGCCAAGCGCCCTCTGATGGGCATGGCGGCCGGCGAGGCCAGCGATTTCGTCGTTCTGACGTCCGATAATCCGCGCTCGGAAGATCCCCTCGCGATCATGAACGATGCGCTGGTGGGCCTGCGGCGCTTCGATACGCCGCACCTCGTGGAACCCGACCGCGCTGCGGCCATCCGCGCGGCGCTGCGGCATGCCCAGGCCGGCGACATCGTGATTCTGGCCGGAAAAGGCCACGAGCCGTATCAGATTTTGAAGGATCGCGTCATACATTTTGACGATCGCGAGGTGGCTCGGGAAGCGCTGCGCGAATTGGGTTTCGGTGGACACTAGTGGTGGTTGACGAGTGGAGTTTACGGTGAGCGAGATCGGCGCGGTGCTCGGTGTTCCCGTGTGGAATGACGCCCGGATCACGGGCTGGAGTATCGATTCCCGCACCATCGCGCCGGGTGATTTATTCTTTGCCCTGCGTGGTCCGAACCACGATGGCAACACCTACGTGGAGGAAGTGCTTCGCAAGGGAGCGATCGCGGCAATCGCCAATGAACCGAAGAGCGGTCCGGTTCTCGTGGTGCCGGAAACCCTGGCCGCGCTGCAGTGCGTCGCGTCCTGGGCGCGCGATCAGTGGGGCGGGGAAGTAGTAGGGGTGACAGGCAGCGCGGGCAAGACGTCCACCAAGGATGTGATCGCGGCGATGCTCGCTTCGGCGATTGCCACGGGCAAGACCATCGGCAATCTGAACAATCACGTCGGCGTGCCGCTTTCCATTTTGCGGCTCGCGCGGGAGGCGCGCGTGGCCGTGCTCGAAATGGGCATGAACCACGGCGGCGAAATCCGGGCGCTTTGCGCGATTGCGCGGCCGCGCATCGGCGTGGTCACCAACGTCGGCCGGGCGCACGTGGAGAATTTCGATTCCATCGCGGGGGTCGCGGCGGCCAAGCGCGAGCTGATTGACTCTCTGCCTGCCGACGGCATTGCCGTTTTGAATGCCGACGACCCACTGGTCATCCGTTTTCGGGAAACGTATCCCGGCAAAACGATTACCTTCGGCTTCGGCCCGGGCGCGGATTTTCGCGCCGAGCGGGTTGAAATTGGGTCCGAACGCCTGCGCTTTCGCTGCCGCGGCGTCGATTTCGAGAGCTCGTTGCTCGGCCGCCACAACGTTTCGAACATCCTGGCCGGCTTGGCCGTGGCTTCGATCTTCGGAATTGAACCCGCCCGGCTGACCGGCGTGGTGAAGCAACTGGCCGCCTCGCCAATGCGCGGCGAGCGCATTCTGCATGACGGTATTTTGATTCTGAACGATTGCTACAACTCCAATCCCGACGCGGCGCGGGTGATGATCGACGTGCTTCGGGAGACACCGGCACAACGGCGCATCGCCGTGCTGGGGGAGATGCTCGAGCTCGGGCGCTGGTCCGAGTCCCTTCATCGCGACGTAGGTCGTTACGCCGCGGGGAGTGGAATTGATGTGCTTGTTGGGATACGCGGCGCGGCCAACTTTCTCGTGGACGCAGCCAGGGAGGCGGGCCAGGCAGTCGACG
The DNA here is from genome assembly GCA_035508055.1 of Bryobacteraceae bacterium. GTDB lineage: Bacteria > Acidobacteriota > Terriglobia > Bryobacterales > Bryobacteraceae > Palsa-89. The sequence continues at coordinate 9,077 of DATJNO010000034.1, forward strand.
CCGCGTTTTTTTTCCCCGACGCCAGCGCAGCCGGAGACTATCTGCGGGAGATCGCCCGGCCGGGCGACGTGATTCTGATGAAAGGCTCGCGCGGCACGCACGTCGAGCGGGCCTTGGAGAAGCTGCTCGCGCGGCCGAATTAAATGCTCTATTGGCTGTTTTACGAAAAGCTGTTTCGCGCTTTCACGCCGTTCCGCGTGTTCCAGTACTCGACGTTTCGCACGGCCTTCGCCAGCATGACGGCGTTGTTTCTGTGCATCCTGCTGGGCCCCTGGTTGATCGCCAAGCTGCGCGAGTTTCAGATCGGCCAATACATCCGCGAGGAAGGGCCGAAATCGCATCAGAAAAAGGCCGGCACACCCACCATGGGCGGCATTCTGATCATCATCTCCATCGTCGTGCCCACCTTGCTGTGGGCCAATCTGCGCAACGCGTACGTGTGGATCGCGCTGTTCGGTCTGGTGAGTTTCGGTTTGATCGGGTTTTGGGACGACTTCGCCAAAGTGCGCCGCAAGCAAAATCTCGGCTTGACCGTACGGCAAAAATTCGCGTTGCAGATTGTGGCCGCGCTCATCGTGGGCTTCTTTCTGCTGCTGCTGCACGCGCACAAGGCTTATTCCACCGCCATCAACTTTCCTTTCTTCAAAACATTCCAGCCCGATCTGTTGATCGAAAAGTTCCAGCACAACTGGTACACGTATCCGCTGGCATTCGTGGGCTTCTATGCGTTCATGGTTCTGGTGATCGTGGGTTCCTCCGATGCCGTGAATCTCACCGACGGCCTGGACGGGCTGGCCATCGGCCTGATGATCATCGCGTCCGGCGCGATGACCGTTCTGGCGTTCGTGGAAGGCAACGCGCGTTTAGCCGAATACCTGGATCTGGCGCGCGCTCCCGGCGCGTCCGAGCTGCCGATTTTCTGCAGCTCCATGGTGGGCGCTTCGCTGGGATTTCTGTACTACAATGCGCACCCGGCGGACATCTTCATGGGCGACGTCGGATCGCTGGCGCTGGGCGGCGCGCTCGGCGTGGTCGCCGTTCTGATCAAGCAGGAGATCCTGCTGATTTTCATCGGCGGCGTGTACGTGATCGAAGCGCTGTCCGTGATTTTGCAGGTGGGCAGTTACAAGCTGCGGAAGAAGCGGATTTTCCGGATGGCGCCGATCCATCATCATTTCGAGGCGTTGGGGTGGACCGAATCGAAGATCATTATCCGGTTTTGGATCCTGGGGCTGGTGATGGCGCTGTTCGCCCTCACTACGTTGAAACTGCGCTGAGATGGAACTCGCGGGCAAACAAGTGGTCGTGGTGGGCATGGGCAAATCGGGGATTGCCGCGGTGCAGCTGTTGCTCGAGCACGGCGCCAAGGTGCGCGCGGTCGACGAGAAAGCGCACGAGCCGGTGCATGGAATCGCAGTGGAGCCGCAAGAAGAAAAGTCGTTCGAGAACGCCGAGCTGGTCGTCATCTCGCCGGGCGTTCCGGCGGATCTCGGGCTGCTGCAGCACGTTCGTGCGCGTGACGTGTCTGTGATCGGGGAGCTGGAACTGGCAGCGCCGTTTCTCCGAGGGCCCACGATCGGAATCACAGGCACGAACGGCAAGACGACCACGACCGCCCTGGCGGGGCATTTTTTGCGCGAATCGGGAATCGCCTGCCAAGTCGGCGGCAACATCGGTACAGCGCCCGCCGCCATGATTGAAACATCCCGGCACGATCAGTGGAACGTGCTGGAGCTTTCCAGCTTCCAGCTCGAAACCATTCGGACCTTCCGCTGCGAAATCGCCGCCTGCCTCAATGTGACGCAGAACCACCTGGACCGTCACCACACGTTCGAGAGCTACGCCAACGCGAAGGCCCGCATACTCGAGACGCAGGGCGCAGGTGACCTGGCAGTCCTGAATGCCGATGACCCCGTCACGGCCGGCTTTGCCAAACGCACAGCCGCGGAGTTGGCTTGGTTCAGCGGGACTCATCAGGTGGAGGGCGCCTGGATGGAAGGAGATACCATTCGCCTCCGTGGCGTCGACTTGCTCGACGTTCGAAGCCTGCGCTTGCGCGGCCGGCACAACTACGAAAACGTTATGGCCGCCGCTTTGATCGCGGAGCGAGCCGGCGCACGGCCGGCGCAGATCGCTCACGCCGCTGCGACGTTCCGGCCCGTCGAGCATCGCCTGGAACCGGTGCGCGAGGTGAACGGCGTCGCTTATTACAACGACTCCAAAGCCACCAGCGTGGATGCCACGCTCAAAGCCATCGACGCTTTCTCGGGCGGCCTGTGGATCATTCTGGGCGGCAAAGACAAAGGCAGCGACTACACCGTGCTGCGTGAACCGTTGCGCGCCAAGGCGCACGCCGCGTTGCTGATCGGCGCGGCGGCAAAGAAGATCGCGGATCATCTGGATGGCGCGGTGCCGCTCATTCAATGCGGAACGTTGCAGACGGCAGTCGAGAAAGCGCACAATTCAGCCCAACCCAGCGACACGGTTCTGCTCGCGCCCGCCTGCTCCAGCTTCGATCAGTTCGAAAGCTACGAACATCGTGGACGCGTTTTCAAGGAACTGGTCAACCACCTCGCGGAAGGAAAAGCATAAATGGCGCAACGCCTGAAAACGGATTGGCTGCTGTTCTCCACCATCGTCGCTCTGGTCGGCTTCGGGCTGATCATGATTTACAGCGCTTCTTCGGTGACGGCGGAGCTCAATCCGCGCATCAATTCCAGCTTCTATTACGCCGCTCACCAGCTGGTCTGGGCGGTGGTTTCCTTCGTCGCGCTGATGTATTTCAAGCGGCGCGATTATCGCGCGCTGCAGAGTCCCGCCTGGGCCTTCGGATCTCTGGGCGTGGTGTTGTTCCTGCAGATCCTGGTTTTCTTCCTGGATAACCGGACGCACCGCTGGTTCCGGCTGGAAGGCATCGGCTCGCTGCAGCCGTCGGAATTCGCCAAGCCGGCTCTAATTATCTTCTTCGCGTATTTCGCGACCGCGAGGCAGGCGGCCATCAACACACGGCGCGCCATCCTGGCGGCTTCGCTCGCACTGGCCGTTCTCGCGGCGACCGTCGGCATGGGCGACCTCGGAACCGCGGTGGTCCTGATCATCCCCGCGGCGGCGGTCCTCTATGTAGCAGGCCTCGAGCGCAAGTTCGTTGTGGGCGCGCTGCTGGCGGGTCTCGTATTCTCCGCGGTCTTCGTGGTATCGAAACCCTACCGGATGGCGCGCGTGGTGGGCTTCGTGGACCCGACCTATAAATGGATCGGCCTCATCGACCACCAGGGCCGCATCAAGCAATACATCAGCCAGTCGGTGACCACGCGCGACGCCGGCTATCAGGTGCGGCAATCCAAGATCGCGGTGGGCAGCGGCGGAGTGCTCGGCCTGGGTCTCATGCAGGGAAAACAAAAGATCCTGTACCTGCCCGAAGCCCATACGGATTTCATCTACGCGGTAGTCGGCGAAGAGCTCGGATTTTTCGGTTGCGGCGCTATTCTCACCGGCTTTCTCATCGTTCTCTGGCGCGGCATCCAGCTGTGCTGGACGGCGCCGGATGATTTTGGGCGCTACCTGGCGCTCGGCGTCGCGTCTTCGATTGTCATTCAAGCGTTAATCAACATCAGCGTCGTGCTGGGCATGGGCCCGACCAAGGGCATCCCGCTGCCCATGATCAGCGCGGGCGGAAGCTCGTTGGTGAGCACCCTGATTTGCCTGGGAATGTTGCTGAGTGTGAGCGAGCACTCCGGATGAACGGATGGCAACCATCGTGATGGCAGGCGGCGGAACCGGAGGGCATGTTGTTCCGCTCGTGGCAGTGGCGCGCGAACTCAAAGCGCGGGGGCATCAGTCTGTCTTCATCGGCACGCGGACGGGCTTTGAGGCCAAGCTTGTGCCCGCCGCCGGCTTTCCCCTGGAGTTCATCGAGATCGGCGGGCTGAAACGGGTCGGCATCCTGCGCACCGTCCGGACGCTCGTGCAGCTTCCCCTAAGCGTCATTCGCGTGCTGCGGCTGCTCGGCCAGTATCGTCCCGCGGCGATCTTCAGCCTGGGCGGTTATGCCGCGGGTCCGGTTGTGCTGGGCGGCTTGCTCAAGGGCATTCCGGTGGTGGTGATGGAACCCAACGCCATGCCCGGCCTCACTAACCGGCAGATCGGACGCTTCGTGAGCCGCGCGCTATTGAGTTTTTCCGAAGCTACGCGATTCTTCCCCCCAGGGAAGTCGGAGATTACCGGCCTGCCGGTGCGTCCGGAGTTCTTTGCCATCCCTCTGAAGCCGCGGGACGCGAAGCTCGTAATTCTGATCACGGGCGGCAGCCAGGGATCGCGCACGCTGAACGAAGCCGCGCGTGCGAGTTGGCAATACTTCCGGGAAGCCGGCGTGCCCGTGCGGTTCATTCATCAGACCGGCTCGGCGAGTTATGAAGTCTTGGCGAAGAAATTCGCCGAAAGCGGCTTGGAAGGCCAGGTGCTGGCGTTCATCGACGACATGCCCGCCGCTTTCGCGCAGGCGGATGTGGTGCTTTGCCGCGCCGGAGCAGGTACAGTGGCGGAATTGGCTGCCGCAGGCAAGCCCTCCATTTTGGTCCCGCTGCCGCATGCCGCCGACCAGCATCAACTGCGCAACGCGGAAGCCTTCGAAAAAGCCGGAGCAACCGTGCTTGTGCTGGACAAAGATATGGACGGCGGAAGGCTGTTTGAAGAGATCGGGAAACTGCGCGCCCGGCCCGACCAGCTGAAGCGCATGGGCGAGCGTGCCCGTTTCTTCGCGCATCCCGACGCGGCCCGCCGGGCCGCTGACGTGCTGGAGGGAGCGGCCGCCCATTGACTTTCGTGCCCAAAGCCGAAACAATACAAGATTAAAATGTTTTTTAAGCCCCAGCACCTGCACTTCATCGGCATCGGCGGCATCGGCATGAGCGGCATCGCCGAGGTGTTGCTCAATTTGGGCTATCAGATCAGCGGTTCGGATCTCAAACTGAGTCCCACCACGGACCGTTTGGCGCAGTCGGGCGCGCGCATTTACGAGGGCCACGCGGCCGCGAACGTCGGCGGCGCGAAGGCGGTGGTGGTGAGTTCGGCCGTGGACGCCAAAAATCCCGAAGTCCAGGAAGCGCACCGGTTACACCTCCCCGTGATCCCGCGCGGCGAACTACTGGCCGAGTTGATGCGTCTGAAATACGGCATCGCCATCGCCGGCAGCCACGGCAAGACCACCACTACTTCGATGACCGCCACCGTGCTGAACGTCGCCGGGCTGGATCCCACTGTCGTGGTCGGCGGCAAGGCGGCCTCCATGGGCGGATCGAACGCGCGCGTGGGCCAAAGCGATTTCCTGGTGGTGGAATCGGACGAAAGTGACGGATCGTTCCTCAAGCTCAGCCCGATCCTGGCCGTCGTCACCAACATCGATCGCGAACATCTGGATCACTATCCGTCCATCGTCGAGATCCGCGCCGCGTTTCTCGATTTCATCCAGAAGGTCCCGTTTTACGGTGCGGCCATTCTGTGCCTGGACGACGAAAACGTGCAGCAGCTTCTTCCCTTGGTCAATCGCAGGACCATCACCTACGGGCGCAGCCATCAGGCGGGACTGCAGATCGCTGAAGCTGACTGCGGGGCTTTCGAGAGCCGCTTCGAGGTCCGCCTGCGGGGCCACAATCTCGGTGTGTTCCATCTGCGCGTACCCGGCGCGCACAACGTGCTCAATGCCACGGCTGCCATCGCGGTTGGCCTGGAACTCGACATCCAGATCGAGACCATCCGCGAAGGCATCGCCACCTACACGGGCGTCGACCGCAGATTTCAGGTGCGCGGCCAGGTGCGCGGCGTCACCGTCATCGACGATTACGGCCACCATCCCACCGAGATCCGCGCTACGCTGGCCGCCGCTCAGCTCTGCAATTTCCATCGCATTCACGCCGTGTTTCAGCCGCATCGCTATACGCGCACGCAGCACTTGATGGACGAATTCGCCAAGAGCTTTCATCAGGCCGACGTGGTCTACGTCTTGGACATCTATGCGGCGTCGGAGCCGCCCATCGACGGCGTGACCGGCTCCGCTCTCGCGCAGCGCATTCGCGACTTCGGCCACCGTTCGGTCTACTACACCGGAACCATCGAACGAACCGTGACCGCGGTGGTGGAACAGGTGCGCGATCAGGAGCTGGTCCTCACCCTCGGCGCCGGTAACGTGTGGCAGGCGGGCGACCGGGTGCTCGAGAAATTGCGGGAGGCGGCCTAGATGCCGGCCGATAGCAAGAAGCGGCGTTCGTCCAGCGGCGTTGTCATGCGCTACACGGCTCTGGCCGCCGGCATGGGCTTGCTGCTTACCGGCGCCATTTATGGCTCCCAGCAATTCGAGCAATTCCTGATCCGCGATCCACGTTTCTTTCTTCCCGGGCCGCCCGATTACGGCCTGGAGAGTCCCAATCTGGAAGTTCACGGCGTCCGCTACGTTTCCCGCGCGCGCGTGCTCCACGTCTTCGAGCCGGACTACGGCCGCAGCTTATACCTGTTGCCCATGGCCGAGCGCCGCAAGCAGTTGCTGAGCCTGCGCTGGATCCATGACGTCTCTATCGCGCGCATCTGGCCGAATCGCGTCTTGGTCGAGATCACCGAACGCAAGCCCGCCGCGTTCCTCCAGTTGCCGGCCGACGGCATGGCGCGCTGGGCCCTGATCGATAACGAGGGTGTGATTCTCGATCCTCCGCCCAAGGCCCCCTTCAAGCTTCCGGTCCTGACCGGTGTGCTGCGCGCCGAAAACCAGGACCGCCGCGCAGTCCGCGTGCGCCGCATGCAGCGCCTCATGCAGGAACTCGGGCCGATGGCGGGAAACGTGTCCGAGGTCGACGTGGCGGACCTCGACAATTTGAAAATCACCGAACAAGTGGGAGGCAGCGCTGTGTCACTGATGTTAGGAGACCGGAATTTTGCCTCGCGCGTGCGAAATTTCCTGGATGCTTATCCGGATATTCACCGCAGGATGCCACAAGCGGCCAGCTTCGATCTGCGCTTGGACGACCGGATCACCGGTCTGGGAGCAATCGATGGCCAATAACGCGCACATCGCCGTCGGGCTGGATTTGGGAAGCGCGCGCACGCGCTGCCTCATCCTGTCGATTACCAACGGGCGCCTCCGCTACCTGGGCCACGGCGAAACGCCGTCGCGCGGCTGGCACAAGGGCAGGCTGGCGGATCAGGAAGCGGTGTCCGCTTGCACGCGCGGCGCGGTGCAGGCTGCCGAAGCGAAAGCCGGCGAAGCACAACCCGGCATCTCGGTGGACACGCTCGTCTTGGGCGTCGGCGGCGCGAGCATTGAAGGCTGCCACAGCCGCGGCATTTACGAGTTCGGCCGGCCGCGTGCCATCGGTCTGGATGACATGGCCTACGCCGTCGAGCGCAGCGAGCAGGTGCGTCTGGAAGAGGACCGTATGATCCTGCACCTGTTCCCGCAGGATTTCATCCTCGATGGCCGCTCGGGCAAACGCTATCCGCGCGGTTCCATCTGCTCGCGCCTGGAAGCCAACGCGCACATCGTTACGTTTTCCGAGCAGGAGCACCACTCCGTTCTGGCGGCCGTGCACCAGGCTTCCTATGCCGTCGAAGAGACGATGTTTGAGCCCGTGGCCACCGCTTACGCCTCCGTCAATCGCGAAGACCGCAACCGGGGCGTCGCCGTGGTGGACATCGGCAAGCATTCCACGGACCTGGTGGTCTACGACGGGGAAGCCGTGCTCCTGTCGCGCAGTCTGGCGATTTCGGCCGATCATTTCACGCGCGACGTCGCAGTCGGGCTGACCGTGCAGTACGACGACGCCGAGCGCCTGAAGATCGAATACGGCTGCGCGCTCCTGGGGCTCACGTCTGACAACAGCTACATCGAAATTCCCTCGCAGGAAGGGCGCCAGCCGCGCGAAGCGCCGCGCAAACAGCTGAACGAGATCCTGGAAGCGCGCGCCGAAGAGCTTTTCATCCACGTGGGCTCCGAACTGGTAACCATCGGCATGGAACAGAAACTGCTGGAAGGCGTGATTCTGGCCGGCGGCGGCGCGCTGCTCAACGGCATGTGCGACATGGCCGAGCGCGTGTTGAACTGTCCTGCGCGCAACGCGCTGCCCGAGGGCATTCAGGATCTGCCCGAGGATCTTTGCAATCCAGTATGGGCCACCGCCGCGGGCCTGGCCCGGTATTCGGCGCGGTTGAAGACCAGCCGCGAGACCAAGCGCAGAGCTCCCGGTCTGATGGGGATGTTGTTCCGATGAGTTCCAAGCACACAGGAGGCTTTCCATGGACGCACTGAAGTTTGCCATTCAAGAAGAGGCTCTCGAAGGTACTCACATCAAGGTCGTGGGCGTCGGCGGAGGCGGTTCCAACGCGGTGGCCCGCATGATGAATGAAGGGCTCACGGGCGTCGAGTTTCACATTCTCAACACCGACGTGCAGGCGTTGAACGCCTCGCCCGTGCCCAACAAGCTGGCTATCGGGTCGAAAGTCACCAACGGCCTGGGGGCGGGTTCCGATCCCTTGTTGGGCCGGCAGGCGGCGCTGGAGGACACCGAGCGCATCATCGAGATCCTGGAAGGCGCCGACATGGTGTTCGTCACTGCCGGACTCGGCGGCGGAACCGGAACGGGCGCCGCGCCCGTCGTGGCCTCGCTGGCCAAAGAATTGAGCGCGCTCACTGTCGCCGTCGTGACCAAGCCGTTTGCGTTTGAAGGGCCGCGCCGCATGAAGCAGGCCGACCGCGGGCTTTCGGAAATCGGCGGCACCGTGGACACCGTCATCACCGTGCCGAATGACCGCCTCCTGGAACTCGTTCCTCGCGGCACCAGCTTCTTCGAGGCCTTCCGCATCGCCGATGATATTCTGCGCCAGGCCGTGCAGGGCATCAGCGATATCATCACCACCCCCGGCCTGATCAATCGCGATTTCTCGGACATCCGCGCGATCATGCTCGGCATGGGTTACGCGATGATGGGCACGGCTTCGGCTTCGGGCGAGAACGCGTCCATCGAGGCTGCTCGCCAGGCCATCAGTTCTCCGCTGATGGAAGAAGGCGGCGTCAAAGGAGCGCGCGGCGTGCTCATTAACATCACCGGCTCCAGCAAGCTCAGCCTGCACGATGTGAATGAAGCCTGCTCGTTGATCCGGGGCGCTACAGCCAACGAAGACGCCCAGATCAATTTCGGCGTGGTGCTGAACGAAGCCATGAAGGACGCCGTGAAGATCACCGTGATCGCCACCGGATTCCAGCGCGACGGCATGCCACAGTTGACGCGCCGGGCCGCGGCTGGCGCCGAGTCATTCATTCCGGAACCGATCGCTCCTGCTCCCGCGCCGGTCCTGGAGCCGGCACTGAGCAGCGGGTCGCTCTTCCGCGACATGCCGCCCGCGCCGCCCGAGCTCGAGCCGGAGCCGGTTCCGCAGGTCGAGGAGCCGGCCATCCCCGTCGACGATATCGAAGTTCCGGCCTTTATGCGCCGCGAGCGGCGGATGTATCAATAACGCGCCGGGATTTCGCGCCTAACGGAACACCGGCGCCACCTTCGCCCCGCTCTGGATCACCTTCTCCGAAGGCAGCGCTACCGCGTCGCCATCCCGCAACCCGGCGAGCACCTGCGTCTGCGTGTAGCTGGACAGGCCCAGGCTGACCTTGCGCCACACCACGTGGTCGCCATCGAGCAACAGGACGCCGGTCTCGGAACCCTCGCGCTGCACGGCTTCTTTGGGGATCGTGAGCGCGTTCTCGACGGCCGACGCCTGAATATCCGCGTTGATGTTCGCGTTGGGCAGCAGGTCATGATCGGGATTCTCGATGATGCATCCTACTTCGCCCACCTCGCGCGTTCCCAGCGGCACAATCTGCGTCGGCAGTTTGTCCACAACGCCCCTCCACTGATGCCCGGGCATCGCGTCCCACGTGATCGTCGCCATTTCGCCTTTGCGAACCTTGCCCAGGTCCGGCTCGTCGACGTAGACGGTAACCTTCACGCGCTCCAGCCTTCCCACTTTCGCGATCAGATCGCCCGGATTCACATACGCGCCCGGCTTCAAATCGAAGTCGTAAAGCGTCCCATCCATCGGCGCTCGGATCACGCTGAGATCCAAGCTGGCCTGGGCCACGGCGGCGGCCGACTGCGCCTCCTGGAGCTTCGCTTTAGCAATCTCCTTGTCGGTGCCGGTTACCAAAGCCGCCTTGTTCTTCTCCAGCGACTGAATTCTCAACTGCAGCTGTTCCACCAGCTGGTGAGCCGTTTCTACGTCGTGCTGCGTAGCCGCCTGCTTAGCCGCCAGACGGTCCAGGATCTGATAGTTTTTCTGCGCCGCGTCCAGATCCAGGCGGGCGCGCGCCAGGTCCGATTCGATTTGCTGGCGCTCCGCCAACCGGCCGCCCTGGTTCAGCACCTGCTCCTGGGCCTTGGCTTCCTCAATGGCGGCTTTCGCCTTGGCCAAATCCGCCTTGGCAACCCGTGTATCCAGTTCCACCAGCGGTTGACCCTTCGACACCGGCTGGCCGCGCGTGACCAGCACCTCCGTGATCACGCCCGCGCGCTCCGCCCGCGCCGGCATCCACTCGATGGGTTCCACTTTTCCGTTGGTGCTCAGCGTGCTCACCAGCGTCTGCCGGCTGACTTTCGCGAAGTTGATTTCCGGCGGTGTGGCCTTCTTGGCGAGCAGCCAGGCCAAAATCGCCGCCGCCGCAATCAATACCAGAACCACTCCGCTTCGGGCGCGGCTCATGGGAACCTCGGGCTGACGGGCATGCTGATTTTGCTTTGGAAAGGCCTTGGGTCAAGCGGCAATTCCCATTCTCCCAGAATCTATCCCAGCACCACCAGCGTATCGCCTGCGCTTACGGTGGCACCCGCTTGAACGCGCACGTCCACAACTTCGCCTGGACGGGAGGCCTTCAGCTCATTTTGCATTTTCATGGCTTCCACCACGACCAGGCCTTGCCCGGCGGCCACGATATCGCCTTTTCGCGCAAGCACCCGAATCACCTTCCCGGGCATGGGCGCCACGACATTCTGGCGCCCTGAGCCGAGCGCCGCTGCAGAGCCTCTCCGGGCGTCGCGGGGATCGCTGACTTCGACGTTGAAGCGCCCATCCGCCGTTTCGGCGCTCAGACCCTGCGGCGCCGCCAGCAAGCGTACCTCGTAGCTCACGCCGCCGACCATCACCGAATATACGCCCGGCTCCACTTCCGTGACGGCCTCCAGGCGCTCGGGGTCGATCTCCACCGGCCGGCCATCCACCAGAATCTGCCACTTCATCGGAGCAGCCGGCCGCGCCCTTCGGAAACCCAGCGGCTCGGTTCGTTGCTTGCGCTACTTGTATCCGGCTTCCCATTCCTGGTGTGCGCGGCGGCTGCCAACGCAACCGCCAACGCGAGTTCCCGGTCCGGTTCCCTCCGCGGCTCCCGGCGCGCTAAGAAATCGGCCACGAACTCGGTGTACAGGTTGCCTTGCTGGAACTGCTGGTCTTCCAGGATGTCGCGAAACAGCTTCAAGTTGGTTTCCACTCCACTCACTGCATACTCATCCAGCGCCCGCCGCAGCCGCCGGATGGCGCTCGCCCGGTCCGGCGCCGAAGCAACCAACTTTGCCAGCAACGGGTCATACTCCAACGGCACGGTCCAGCCGGGATAAACGCCCGAATCCAGCCGGATCCCCGGCCCGCTGGGCTCGCGCAGCTGCACGATCCTGCCGGGAGAAGGAAAGAAATTGTTTTCCGGATCTTCGGCGCACACGCGGCATTCCATCGCCCAGCCCCGCCACGCGACGTCTTCCTGGCCGAAGGGGAGCGCATCCCCGGCGGCAAGCCGCAACTGGAGTTGCACCAGGTCATAGCCGGTCACCAGCTCGGTGACTGGATGCTCCACTTGCAGCCGCGTGTTCACTTCCAGGAAGTAGAAGTTCCCGTGCTGGTCGGCGAGGAACTCCACCGTACCCAGGTTGTAATAGCCGGCCGCGCGCGCGATCCGCAGCGCCGCCTCGCCCATGGCGGCCCGCATCTCCGGATTCCGGGCTACCCAAGGCGAAGGGCACTCTTCGATGATCTTCTGATGCCGCCGCTGCAGCGAGCATTCGCGCTCGCCCAAGTGAACCAGGTTTCCGAAGCGGTCGCCCGCGATCTGGATTTCGATATGCCGCGGGCTTTCGATCAGCTTTTCGATGTAGACCTCGGCGTTATGAAAGGCGCGCTCGGCCTCGCTCGAAGCGTCGCGAATGGCGGATTCCAGCTGGTCCTCCGACGCCACGAGCCGCATGCCTTTACCGCCCCCGCCCGCGGCCGCCTTGAGCAGCACCGGATAGCCCAACTGCCTGGCCACGCGCCGTGCCTGGTCGAGATTCGCGGCCGACTCTTCGCTGCCCGGCACCACCGGCACGCGGGCCTGCTTCGCCAAAACGCGCGCGGCGGTCTTGGAGCCGAGCCGGCGGATCGCTTCGGCGGATGGTCCGATGAAAACGATCCCGGCCGCCTCGCATGCCGCGGCGAATTCCGCGTTTTCACTCAGGAATCCATAGCCCGGATGGATCGCCTCGGCGCCGTGCTTCTTCGCCGCGTCCAGGATCTTGTCGATGCGCAGGTAGCTCTCCGGCGATGGCGCCGGGCCCATATGCTCGGCCTCATCCGCCAGCCGCACGTGCAGCGACGCGCGGTCCACATCCGAGAAAACGGCCACGCTGCGAATCCCCATCTCCCGCAGCGCGCGAACGATCCGCACCGCGATCTCGCCCCGGTTGGCCACCAGCACCTTTCCGAACATGCACCGCGATTGTAACAGGAGACCGCGCTTTCCAACCGGCCGCTGGCGCGATACACTTGGCAACACCCGAGAGAGCCGGCCATGCAATGGAATGCGCATCTTTCTTTCAACGGCGACTGCCAGGCTGCGTTCCAGTTCTATGAACAATGCTTCGGCGGCCGGATCATAACCATGCTCAAGTATGGCGACTCGCCCATGGCCAACCAAGCGCCGCCGGAATGGGGAGGCAAGATTCTCCACGCCACTCTGGTCGCCGGTTCGAGCGTCCTGATGGGATCGGACGTGCCTACCGGGCAATATCAGGAGCCGAAAGGCTTCCATGTGGTGATCGGCATCGAAGACCCCAGCGAAGCCGAGCGAGTCTTTCACGCGCTGGCCGAAAACGGCCAGGTGCTCATGCCGATCCAAAAGACCTTCTGGGCCGTGCGCTTCGGCTTCTTGGTGGATCGCTTCGGCGTGCCCCGGGAGGTCAACTGCGAGCAACCCGCCGGCTCGTGAGTCCCCGCTTCCGTTGCAACGTTGTATCATCGAGACCGGGTGACCAACCAGGAATTTCGAGACTACGGACATCAGGTAGTGGACTGGATCGCCAGCTACCTGGAGAACATCCGCCAATACCCGGTGATGCCGAGCACCAGGCCCGGCGAGCTGATCGACCATCTGCCCGCGCGCGCGCCCGAGTACGGCGAAGGCATGGACGCGATTTTGAAGGATTTCGAGCAGGCCATCGTTCCAGCGCTCACCCATTGGAACCATCCCCGTTTCCTGGCCTACTTCGCCATTTCGGCCTCGCAGCCCGGAATTCTCGCCGAGATGCTGGCCGCCGCGCTCAACGTCAACGGCATGCTATGGAAGAGCTGCCCGGCGCTGACGGAACTGGAGCAGGTCACCCTGGGATGGCTGCGCCAGTGGATCGGGCTGCCCGCCGAATTCTTCGGCATCATCTACGACACCGCCTCGGTCAGCACGCTGCATGCTCTGGCGGCGGCTCGCGAAATGGCGGACCCGGAAACGCACCGGCGTGGCAATTCCGGCGGCCTGGTGATGTACACCTCCGAGCAGGCGCACTCCTCGGTGGAGAAGGCCGCGATCACCCTCGGCATCGGCCAGGACAACTTCCGCAAGATCCCCGTGGACGACGCGTTCCGCATGCGCGTGGATGCGTTGCGCCAGGCTGTCGAGGCCGACCAGCGCGCCGGCAGGAAGCCTTTCTGCATCGTCCCGACCGTGGGAACCACGTCGACCTCCAGCATCGACCCGGTGAACGAGGTCGCCGACGTGGCCGAAGAATGCGGCGCCTGGCTGCACGTCGACGCGGCCTACGGCGGCGCGGCAGCCGTAGCCCCGGAGTTTCAAAGCGTTTTGCAGGGCGCCGAGCGCGCCGATTCCCTGGTCGTCAATCCGCACAAGTGGCTGGTCACGCCGTTCGACCTCAGCGCTTTCTACACTCGCCGGCCGGACGTCTTGCGCCAGGCCTTTTCCCTCGTTCCCGAGTATCTCCGCACCGCCGAAGATCCGCGCGCGGTCAATTACATGGACTATGGGGTCCAGCTCGGCCGCCGCTTCCGCGCCCTCAAGCTGTGGTTCATCATGCGCCACTTCGGGCGCGAAGGGATCGCCGAGATCATCCGCACGCACATTCAGTACGCCCAGAGACTTGCCGCGCTCATTCGCGCGCATCCCGATTTTGAAATCGCCGCGCCCACGCCGTTCTCGCTGGTTTGCTTTCGCTATCGCGGCGCCGACGAGGACAACCGCGCGCTGCTGGACGCCATCAATGCCTCCGGGCGCGCGTTTCTGTCCCACACCGTTCTGCGCGGCCGCTTCGTGCTGCGTCTCGCGATCGGCAATCTGTTCACCGAATGGGAGGATCTGGAGGAAGTGTGGCAACTGATTCAGGAGTCCGTCCGCGCGACGGCCTGAATCAGAGCGCCTTCTGCGTCAGGAACTCGTCCACCGTGCTCAGCAGCAGCGCCGGATGAACCGGTTTGGAAATGTAGCCGTTCATCCCCGCTTCCAGGCAGCGCTCCTTGTCCCCGTTCATGGCGTGCGCCGTCATGGCCACGATCGGGAGTTTCTGCCAGCGCTGGTCTTTGCGGATGAGCCGCGTGGCTTCCAAACCGTCCAGCACGGGCATTTGCACATCCATCAGAATCAGGTCGAACGCGCCGTTCCGCCCCAGCTTCGTCAAAGCTTCCTGGCCGTCGTTCGCCAGTTCGATGGTGAAACCGCGCTTGCGAAGCACCGCCGTCACTACCTTCTGGTTCACCAGATTGTCTTCCACCACCAGAATGCGGGCCGGTGGAGGGACCGCCGTCGTGGAGACCGCGGAGGCGGCCGCCGGAGACGTTGGCTGCTCCGCCGTTCCAACTGCTTCGCTCTTGAGGGTGACCGTGAATGTCGTGCCACGGCCCAGTTCGCTCTTCACTTGTATGTCCCCCCGGTGCAGCTCCACCAGCCGCCGCGTGATCGCCAGACCCAATCCTGTGCCGCCATACCGGCGCGTAACGCTGCCATCCGCTTGCGTAAACTTTTCGAAAATCGACAGCAGCTTATCGGGCGGAATTCCCGTACCACTGTCTTGGACCACCAGCCGCAACGTGAAATCCCGTGGGTCTGAGAATTCGCCCTCCAACCGCACCACCACCGACCCGTGTTCGGTGAACTTCACCGCGTTGCTCACCAGATTGCCGAGGATCTGCCGCAGGCGCAGCGGATCGCCTGCCATATGCTCCGGCACGTTCGGCGCGATTTCAGCCCGCAATTTCACGGAATTTTCCGCCGCCTTCGGCCGGCTCGCCTGGATGCACTCATCCAGCACCGCCCGGACATCCACCGGCAGCTTTTCCAGCGTCATCTTCCCCGCTTCGATCTTGGACAGGTCCAGAAGATCGTTGAGAAGCGAAAGCAGCGAGAACGCGCAGCGCTGCGCCGTGGCCAGTTCATCGGTGACGTCGGCCGGCAGCTCATGATCCAGGGCCAGGTCCAGCATCCCGATGATTCCGTTCATGGGCGTCCGCAATTCGTGCGAGACGTTGGCCAGAAACTCGCTCTTGGCGTCGTTCGACGCTTGCGCGCCGCGCGAGGCCTCTTCCAACTGATCTGTCCGTTCTCGAATCCGCTTCTCCAGCAGTTCCTGATGCTCCTGCACTTCCTTGCGCGACGCCGCCAGGGCCTCGATCATCTGATTGAAGCTTTCCCCCAGGAACTCCAGTTCGTCGCCCGTCTTGCTGACTGGAATCGGCTCCAGCCGGCCCTTGCGCACCGACGCGATGCCTTCCTCCAGCAGCGCCAGCGGACGCGCCAGCAGGCGCGTAGTGAAGCGCGAGATGGCTGCCGCGACTAAGAGCACGATGGCGCACAACAGCACCCATTTGCCGGGATCCAGCGAGCCCTGCCGCAGGTCGTAGGCCACGATGGTGGCCACCATCCAGAAGACCAGGGCGCCCGCAAGTATCGAAAATTTCGAGGCTAACGAGCGTAGCGCGGGGGGACGCGCCACTGCCCGGTCGTCTTTCGACGCCTGTGCCATACCCTCATTAGATCGACAATCCTAAGGTGCCCAATATCAGGGATAAACCTTAGATCCGTACTGCCCCGGCGGGAGCCCGCCCGCCAGACCAATGCTATTCTTGGACGGAATGAGGATCGGCGGAATGAGGGTGGAATGAGCCGCCTCGGCACCGTCTTGTGCGGCGTGCAACTCCGCAATCCGGTCATTGCCGCCTCCGGAACCTACGGCTACGGCGTCGAGTTCGAGACCGTGGCCGACTTGAGCGCGATGGGCGGCCTGGTGGTGAAAGGGCTGTCCCGCGAACCGATCCGCGGCAATCCGCCGCCCCGGTTGTGGGAAACCGAAGGCGGCATGATCAACTCCGTCGGCCTGCAGAACATCGGCGCGCGCGCGTTCGTGGCCGAAAAACTGCCCCGATTGCGGCAACTGCGCACGGCCATCTTCGCCAATGTCTTCGGATATGCGCCGGACGATTACGCCGAAGTGATCCGCATCCTGGAAGACGCCGAAGGCATCGCCGGCTATGAGCTGAACGTCTCCTGCCCCAATACCAAGCACGGGGGCATCTATTTTTCCAGCGATCCGGCGCTGCTCAGCGAGGTGGTGGCGCTCGTCCGGCCTCTGGCCCACCGGCCGCTGATCGTGAAGCTGTCGCCCAACGTGGCGCGCATCGAGCCGCTCGCCCAGGCCGCCGAGCAGTCCGGGGCCGACGCCCTCAGCCTGGTGAATACGTTTGTCTCGCTGGCCATCGATGCCCGCGCGCGCAAGCCGCACATCGGCGCCGGATTCGGCGGATTATCCGGCCCGGCCATTAAACCCATCGCGCTTCGACTGGTGTATGAGGCCGCGAAGGCCGTCCGCGTCCCGGTCATCGGCCTGGGAGGCATTCGAACCGGCGAGGATGCCGCCGAGTTCCTGATCGCGGGCGCCTCGGCCGTCCAGGTGGGCACGGCCAACTTCTGGGATCCGGAATCCCCCTGCCGCATCGCGCGCGAATTGGATGAGTTCCTGAAGAGAGAAACGATCAGTCACGTGCGAGAGCTCGTGGGAAGCCTGAAAATATGAAACAAACAATTGCTACCGAGAAAGCGCCGAAAGCCATTGGCCCCTATTCGCAAGCCATCGTCCACGGCGCGATCGCCTACCTGAGCGGCCAGATCCCGCTCGATCCGGCCACCAATCTGCTCATCGAAGGTGACATCGCCGCGCAGACCGAACGCGTGCTGGAAAACCTGAAAGCCGTGCTGGAAGCCTGCGGGGCGTCGCTCGAATCGGTGCTGAAGACCACCGTGTTTCTAAAAGACATGGCCGATTTCCCCACAATGAACGAAGTGTACGGCCGCTACTTCAGCCAGCACCCCGCCCGGTCCACCGTCCAGGTCGCGCGTCTGCCTCGCGACGTCAGCGTCGAGATCGACGCCATCGCCGCGATCCTGGCATAGTGTCTATGCTGGAAACATGGCTGGCCTCAAGGTAACCACGCTCGGCGGAGAACCGCTTTCAGCGGAGGGCGCCCGGATCGTCGAATATCTGGAGATCCGCACCGCCGATCTGACGCCCCAGGCCATTCGCGATCGCGTGCGGACATCGGCCGCTCAATTTGAAGCCGCCGCTGCCGCGGTGAGTGAAGAGCAGGCGCGCGCGCACCCGATCGCGGGCAAGTGGAGCATCGCCGAGATCGTCGATCACGTCGCCCAGACGCAAATCCGCTCGGCGGAGGAATTGCGCCACCTCGTGGCGGGCAGACGTCCGCCATTGCCGCCCGTGTATGAAGGACTGCGGTCGGGCGCGCCGGACTTTGCGCCCTGGTCCGAGTTGCTGGAAGGTCTTCGCGCCGCTGATAACGAGGTGGTTGCGGTGCTGGATGCTGCGCTGAATTCCCCCGAGCGGCCGCAGGCCACCGTGGAAGCGGTCGTGGTCGTGAATCGAGCCCTTCCCGGCGGCGGCCTGGCGCCGCAGAGATTCGTAATGGAATTAGGGTGGCGCGAGTACGGGCTGTTCTGCCGCATGCATCTGATGGATCACGGCAAGCAGATCAAAAGGCTTCGCGCTGCCGCCGCCGGCGCGTAAACCGCCGCCGGAACGCTTGTGTCAGAATCAGAAGTCTACACCAAGCCCATGGAACCCAAGCTGAAAGTGTACAGTCCGGCCGAGCTCCCCAAGCCGGTCGGCTATTCTCATGTCGGCGAAGTCACCTCGGGAAAGCTGATCTATATCTCGGGTCAAGTGGCCATGGATGCGGCCGGAAATCTCGTCGGAAAAGATGACTATCCCGCCCAGCTCCGGCAGGTCTTCGCCAACCTGAACACGGCGCTGGAAGCCGCGAGCGCAACCTTCAAGAACGTGATCAAGCTGAACTACTTCATTGTCGACCGCGTGGACCGGTCCGAATTCTTCGCCTATCGCGCGGTCCGCGATCACTACGTCGACACCGCGAATCCGCCCACAGCCACCGTGATCGTCGTTCGCGGCTTGTTTCTGCCGGAGTTTCTGGTCGAAATCGACGCCATTGCGGTGGTCTAAGCGATATCGGGCAAGAGAAACTGTTGCGCTTCACCCGCCGCCCGCGCCACGGCTTCGGCCGCCAGATAGCCGCTGCGGACCGCGCCTTCCATCGTCGCGGGCCATCCGGACCGCGTCCAATCGCCTGCCAGAAAAAAGTTGGGAAACAGGGTCGCGCTCCCCGGCCGCTTCTGCTCCAAGCCGGCCTGCGCGGAAAACGTCGCGCGCACTTCTTTCACCACGTGCGCCTTTTCGAGTTGCGCATCCTTCACTTGCGGGAAAAACTCGGCCAGTTCCTTCAAAGCCAGCGCGATCACGTCCGCGCGCGGCATTTCCAGCAGGCTGCGCGACGCGCTGACCACCAGCTGCAGATAACGGCCTTCCGACTTGTTGAACATCCACTGTATGGTTCGATCCAGCAGCGTCGCATGCGGCATCCCGGTGAGGCTGCGGTCAAACCACAAGTGAATGCCGGTGATCGGCGAGTGCTCGAAGCCGTCCAGGTTCAGCGCCAGCTCCGGCGCAACCGCGGGCAACCGCTCAAACGGGAGCGCAGACACGTAGTAGTCGGCCGTCCGCGCCACGCCTTGCGACGCGACGGCGCGAATGGCCCCGTTTTCGACGATCAACCGCTCCACCGGAGCGCGCAGGTGCAGCCGCACGTTGCCGATCCGCGTCCATGCTTCCGCGCCGTACAGATCGCCCAGCGGCACGGCGGGAATGCCCATCTGGTAGGAATCGGAACGTGCGAGAAATCCCAGCCAGAACACTTGAAAACCGTGACTGGCGGCCATGCGGTCCAGATCTTCATTGATCGCGCTCACCAGCACCTGGCTCCAGAAGCGGCCAATCGCCCGCTTCGTCTGACGTTTTTCGCGCAGCCAGTCCAGCATGCTGATGCGATCCAGGTCCCCGCGCCGTTCCCGCTCCCGCCGCAGCGCTAACAACCCGCGCGCGACGGCGATCTTGTCCGCCGGCCCGAGAAAACTCAGCTTCGCGAAGCTCCCAGTGAAATGCAGCGGCGCCGGCAGCGCCCCGGCCTCCAGCACCGAGGTCCTTCCGCCCGGCTCCAGGAAGTAAAACTTCTTATGGAAGTGGATTCGATCCGCCACGCCCAGCCGCCCGTAAAAGTCCAGCAGGTTGACGCAGCAGCGCAGCAGCACATGCTGGCAGTTGTCGATCACCTCGCCCGCATCTTCGCCGCCCGGCACCGGGTACGATGTGGCTCGCCCGCCTAGAAAGCCGCGCGATTCGAACAGGTCCACCTGGAATCCGGCGCCTCCCAAAGCGGCGGCGGCGGCGAGGCCCGCGAGGCCTCCGCCGATCACGATTGCTGTGGGCATGGACGAGCCGCGCGTGCTAACGCGCGAGACGAGTGGGGAAAATCAGTAGGCGGC
Organism: Bryobacteraceae bacterium; assembly: GCA_035508055.1. Classification (GTDB taxonomy): domain Bacteria; phylum Acidobacteriota; class Terriglobia; order Bryobacterales; family Bryobacteraceae; genus Palsa-89. The sequence goes on from DATJNO010000034.1 coordinate 29,250, forward strand.
GGGAACTCGTGCGCGATGTCCTCCTCCGCCTCCGCTGTTGAGCAGCACGATTGCGATGGACAAGACAACGGCGATGAACAGAATGTCGGATGGATCAAAAAGCACGCGTTTCTCTCTCTGTCTGAAGGAGATTATAAAGCCAACCCTCAGGCTACCACAGTAGCCAATTCCCGGCTCTAGTACTAGCCGGCAAGTTTTCTAAATCGTGTGGACGGTTTGTGCGCCGGAGGCCGAGGCGTGCGCCACCACGTTCTCGATCAGCCGCAACCCGCAATTGCCATCCAGTGTCAGGATGGATTCGGGATGAAACTGCACGGCTTCAATCGGTAACTCGCGGTGCCGCAAGCCCATAATGACGCCGTCTTCGGTTTCCGCGGTAACTTCCAGGCAGGCGGGGAAGGTTTCTCTCTTGGCGAACAGTGAATGATAGCGCCCGACGCGGAAGCGCTCCGGCAATCCCTCAAAAATTCCCTGGTTATGGTGAACGACGATCGACGGCTTGCCGTGCATCGGGTAATCCAGCACGCCCAGTTCGCCGCCGAACGCTTCCACGATGCCTTGCAGCCCCAGGCACACTCCAAAAACCGGAACGCCCGCCTGAGCCGCAAACTTCACCAGATCGGGGACGCCGAAATCGGCCGGGCGGCCTGGCCCGGGTGAAATCAGAATCAGCGTTGGCGCGATCTGGAGAATCAGCTCGTGCGGAACGCTGGCCCGGTAAGTAACCACTTCGGCGCCGGTTTGGCGCGCGTAATTCGATAATGTATGGATGAAACAATCGTCGTTGTCCACCAGCAGCAGCTTCACGCCCTGGCCCGCTTTGGACGGCCCTGCACTTCCTGCGGGCTTCGCTCCCGGCTGCATGCCCCGCAGCGCCCGGAAGAACCCGGTGGCCTTCAGCCGCGTCTCCTGCTCTTCCATCGCCGGAATCGAATCGTACAGCAGCGTCGCGCCGGCGCTGTAACGCGCGATTCCGTCGCGCAGATGGACCGTCCGGATCAGAATGCCGGTGTTGATGTCGCCATTCAACGACAGCATGCCCACCGCGCCGCCATACCAGCCGCGCGCGTCTTTCTCCAGATTCTCAATCGCCTGTGCGGCGGCTTTCTTCGGCGCACCAATGATGGTTACTGCCCACATGTGCGTCAGAAATGCGTCCAGCGAATCGAAGCCCGGCTCGAGCGTTCCTTCCACGTGATCCACGGTATGAAAAACGCCCGCGTAGGATTCGATCAGCCGCCGCCCGATTACTTTCACCGACCCCGGCACGCACACGCGCGACTTGTCGTTGCGGTCCACGTCGCTGCACATGGTCAGTTCCGACTCTTCCTTGGTGGAATTCAGCAGCTCGCGGATGCTGTCGGCGTCGCGCAGCGGATCGCCCGTGCGCCGCGCCGTTCCCGCGATCGGGCAGGTCTCCACGCGATTGCCTTCCACGCGCACGAACATCTCCGGCGACGCGCCTACCAGCTGTTCGCCACCCAGTTGCAGAAAAAATTCGTACGGGCTCGGCGAAGCCTGCTGGATGCGCTGGAACAGCTCCGAAGGGCTTCCGGAATAATTCGCTTGGAACGTCTGCCGCAGCACCACTTCGTAGTATTCGCCCTGCCGCATGCCCTCGCGCACCGCCTCCACGCCGGCCATGTATTCCTCGGGCCGGTGATCGGAGACGATTTCGTTGTCCGGACGCTTCGGTGGCCGCGCAACCGCTGTGCCCGTCCGTTCCAGGCCCGCCGTCGAATCGGCGCCGCGCTCAAACTCGTAGCGGAACCGCTCGATCTGCTCCTTCTTGCGGTCCATGTAGTAAATGTCGTCGCACAGGAACAGGTGCAGGTCTTTGTGGCCGTCGCGCGGAAGCTTCAGCTCGATGGGATCGAACTGGAACAGCAGATCATAGCCGAACGCGCCTACCAGCGCCAGATGCGAGTCCTGCTCGTTCCGGAATTCCTGGATCAGCGTGCGCAGAATCGAAAAAGCCGAAGGCTGCTTGCTGCGTTCTTCTTCCGGAAACAGCGCCGGCAGCGGCTTCAGCCGGCCTTCCAGCGCGCCCTCGCGCACACTGAACTCCTCCCATTGCGGGTGACTCTCCAGCAGAGGAAGCAGGATGCGGTTCAGCGCCTCGCCCCGCGCATTGAGCGGCCGGAACGCGATTTCGCGGCCGGTTGCAATGATCTCAATCGGCGGGCAAACCCCGGCCACATCCCAGCGCGAGTATCGTTCCGGATACTCATAACCGGAAGAAAGATAGATACCGCGCTGCCGATCCAGCTTGTCGAGAAGATGGTTCAATCCCTTGTGATACGGGATCGTGGACGCAAGACGGGTTACGGTGATTCCACCCGGCGTCTTGTAGCTCAGCTTCTTCACGAGAGACTCCGTAGCGCTGGCGCGATATGGAAATCTCAGGATAGCACCACCTGCCGGTGAGAGCTGGTCTTTTCCGGAGGCTACAGGTGAAGCAAATGCGGGATCGGGAACAACGGCCGGATGGTTCGCTTGTCAGCGCTCACGTTCGGAGCAATGCAAACTTGAACGCACATCTTCTCGTCGCCGAGCAGAAATGGAACCACGGTCCAGTCCTGGTTTCCGGCGCTGCGCGTCTGGAAGTTCTCACCGTAGATGATGGTGGGAATGCTCAGGCCCATGGCTCCCAGGCGGGCCTCCAATACCGTCTTCACGTTTCCCATGATCATGTTGGTCACCTCTGCGACGGCGTCCAGCACGTCGTCGTCGATTTCCTGGTATTCCGCCATCAGCAATTGGGAGGCGATTTTGCAGGCAAACTGCGAGGTGAGAATCAAGCTGCCCGAGCCGACCCAGGACCCTGCCAGACCGATCAAAGACACCACGCCCGAGCCGGGCTTCAGAGGCTTTTTCTCGCTGGGCGGATCTCCCTGCGTCAGATCGAGGTTCAGCATGGTCGAGAAGACTTCGTGCGTGGCAGCTTGGATGGCCTCCAGCATCTCGGCGTGGCTCAAGGCGGCTGATTCCGTGTTGGTTGTCCTTTCCATTTTTTGTGTCCCCTCCGGGCTTCCGCTAGATCAGCCCCACCAGCTTCTCTTTGATCTGGTCCGCGGTGAATGGCTTCCGCACGTAGCCGGAAGCGCCGCGCTCGACGGCTTCCAAAACCTTGGCCTGCGTCCCTTCCGTGCTCACCATCAACATCGGCAATCTCTGCCAGGCCTGCTCGGCCCGTACCTTGGTCAGCAGCTCCAGGCCGTCCATGTTCGGCATGTTGATGTCGGACAGGATCAGACCGACCGGATTCGCCTGCAGGGTGGCCAGCGCTTCCAGCCCATCCCCAGCCTCATAGATCGTACCGATCGGTATCTCGGTCTGCCGTAATACGCGCTGCAAAATCTTTCGTATCGCCGCAGAATCATCCACGATGAGAACGTCCAGCACTCTGTTCCCGGCCTCCTTGCTTTCCTTATCGGAACTGACGCCGTTTCTTTAGCCCCAGCGGCGGGTCTTAGATCGATACCGATCCGATCAGGATAATCGCGATCGGCGTGTCTCCGATTCTGTCTTCGAGCACCCAGTCGTCGCCTCGCTGCCCGAAACTGGGTGCACCCGTGGCAGCCTTCCAAATGCTCATCACGGCCGGGTGCCGTGTTCCGGACGCCTTCCGGCTCATGGCCAGCAGATCGTCGAACTTGAGTAGAGAATCGGGATTGTGGTCTTCACCGGCGGGAAGGAGCAATGCGAAATCCCGCTGCCGCGCCGCGCCTTCATGATCGCCGTTGTCGGGCATAATGGCATAGCGCAACGTATAGACGCCCGGCGGGATGGTTTGGCCCCGGCGGTCGGCGCCCGCGTTGTCGAATCGGAGGACCCCCAGTAGCGCTCCCACGGGAACCGCCGGTAGTGTCACATTCGGCATGTTCGCGGGCGGCCCGTCCGCGAGGCTCGCTCGAAACCAAATCTCGCAATACGCGCCGTTCGGGCCGTTGATTTGAAACCCCCTCTTTTCCAGCACTTGGGCCACCGCCGGCGCGACTCCCGAAGGCGGAGGTCCGGCCGGCCCGGCCTTGTATTGCGCACAGACCGCGATCGGGAACAGCAACGCTGCCCAGGGCCGGATCAGAACTCGCCTCATGAGTTCATCGTAGCGGTTCCAGGAAACGCGGTTCCGCGGATTTACTGCATCAGATTTTGCAGCTGTTGGTACATCATCATGCAGGCCGGGCCCAGCGTCACCAGCAGCACCGAAGGAAAGATCAGGAAAAACACCGGAAAGATCAGCTTCACGCCTACCTTTCTGGCCTTCTCCTGGGCCTGCTGCCGGAAGCGGGTGCGCAGGTACTTGGAGTGCGATCGCAGCGCCGGTCCAATGCTGACGCCGTAGCGGTCGCTATCCACGAGCAGGTTGGCCAGTTTGCGCAGCTCGGGCTCCTTGTTGCGGGCGCCCAGGGCGCGGAACGACTCCGCCCGGCTGCTGCTGGCTCTCAGCTCCAGGTACAGCTGCGCCAGCTCCGCGCTCAAATCCGGATGCGTGCGTTTGAGGCTGCGGCTGGAGTCCGCGATGGACTGATCCAGCGATTGGCCCGCTTCCATGGCCAGCACAATCAAATCCAATGCCGGCGGAATCGCCGCTCGCAGGCGCCGCGCCCGGGCGCGCCCCCGGGACGCCAAAATGCGGTCCGGCACCATGAAACCGATCGCCAGGCCGCACAGCATGGGCAGCGGCGTCAGCGACGGGTCGCCTTTGTCAAAAAGCGCCGCCATGCCCAGCAGACCCGCAAAGAACAGCGAGCTGCCGCACTTGATCCCGTAAAAGATCGGCAGCGCCTCCCTCCAGCGGTAGCCGGCCGCGGCCAGTTTGACGCGCTGGGGATTCTTTTCGTTCTTCGCCGCTGGAAAGTTTTCGCCGATCCGCTGAAACAGGTCCGCCAACGCCGAGCGCGTGCCGTCCAGTTCGCGCGGCGAAAGCGCCACCGGGCTTGGCGCCCGGCGCTGCTCGGCCGTTCGCAGAAAGAAATAGCCGGCGGCCAGAACTGCCGTGAGCACGAAGGCGAAGAACGCCGCTCCCAGCCAGATCTCGTTCATATCTTGATGTCCACCACGCGGCGAATCACGAAGTGCGCCAGCACCAGGCACGCCACCGCCGCCGCGATCAGATATTTGCCATACGGATGATTCACCAGGATCGCCATGTAAGACGGATTCACCACCAACATCACCACCGATATGACCACCGGAAGAATCGTGAGCACCAGCCCCGTCAGCTTGCCGTGCGCGGCCAGCGCCCGCACTTCGCCCTTCAGCGCGGTTGCTTCACGCATATTCTCGGCCATCTTGACCAGAACTTCGTTGAGCTTGCCCCCCGTGCGATTCTGCAGCTGGACCGCGGAGGCGAACATGCTGACCTCCAGCAGCGGCACGCGCTCGCTCAAATTGTTCAGAGCCTGCTCCCAGGACGTGCCCAGGTTTCCTTCTACGGCCGCCTGGCGCAGTTCGGCGCCTACGGGAGGTTCACACTCTTCGGCTACGATCTCCATCGCTACGGCGAAGGGATGCCCCGCGCGCAGCGATCGCGCCAGCGAATCCAGTGCGTCCGGAAAATTCTCCTCGAACTGGCGGAAGCGCTTGGCCCGCGTGCGCAGAATGTACAGGTAGGGAATCAAAGCAATAGCGCCGGCCAGCGCCAGATCCGCCCACCCGGGAATCCACGCGAATTGCATCGCAACCCCCGCCGCCACGCTCCCCGCCAGCAGCATCAGCAGCGTAAAGCGCCCCACCGACCAGGTCAGGCCGGACTGCAGGAGATGCCGCTGCAGAATGCGAACCAGATCCGACCGCTCCAGCAGACGCGCCCAGGGAGAAATGGTGCTGAGCTTTTCGTCCCGCAACAGACTCGGTGTGTCATCCAGCAAGTGTTCGGAAACGTCCTGGGCCGCGGCTTCCGCGCCCATGCGCTGGATTGCAAACCAGCCGACCAGCACGGCCAGTCCGGCCGCCAGAAACGTGGTGAGAAAGACCAGGATCGCGGATAGGGCCAGCATTTACCGCACCCGGTTCGCGGTCACCAGAACCACCAACTGCCGATGCTCCCACGAGCTTCCCGGGAACAAACTTTCCAGAGCCTTGGTGTCCCCGGGGTTCTTGAGCCAGCCCCGGACCAGGAAGCTGGAGCCCTCCGGGAGTTCGGTGTCGTATTCCCGCGTGGCCACGCCGGCGCCGCTCGGCAAGCTGATTTCCGGCCTTACCCGCAGGCGGACGTCGTCTCGGCCGGCTTCCGGCACGAACTGCAGGCGCATCTGATAGGGCTTCGCTCCGGCGCGAAAGCTGATCGGACGTCCCACGCCCGCCGTCAGCCGTTCTCCGGAGACCACTTCGATTTCGTGCTTTTCCTCCAGGCTTCGGACCAGGTGGTCGGCATCCTCGGCTGAAGGAAACGCAGCCACGCGCAGCGAATCGTCGGCGGCCGGATCGTGGAGGCGGGCCGCGAGCTCGCCCAGCGCCCCGTCACTGGCGCGTAGCACCTCGACGTGCAATTGCACCGGATGATCCCAGCCGGTGGCGCGAGCCGCGGGCGATGAGGAGCTGGCGGGCTGGGCGGAGGTGGCCTTATCCAGCGGATTCCGGAGCGCCAGGCGGACGCGGCCGGCCGAGTCAGCCAAAGCCACCGCGTCGGCCTCCTTGGCCGGCGTAAGAACCGTCACGATGGACACCGGACCGCGATTGCCGATCGGCTGGGTTTGCGGGCTGACCGCCAACACTTCCGCGTCGGGCAGCACGTCCCGCAGCCCGACCACGCCGTTCCGCTCTGAGACGCCTTGGATGTCCACTCGCGAGCCGGGCCGCAACAGGCTGAGCAGGCCGTCGGACTCGGACACCCGCAGCGAGACCGCGCGCATGCCGGACGGCACCACGCCGGCTCCTTCGGACTTGGGCGCGCGCGTCGCCACCCGTTCTTCAAGCAGCGGTTCATCGGCCTTTACCGGCGCGAGCAGCGTGGCGCCCAGCACATCTTCGGTCTTCGAGTACGATCCGCTCAGCGCCCCCGGGACTACCGACAGGCGCAGGTCCCCGGCCCCGAGAACCGTTCCGCGGTCCAGGTCATGGGTAGCCACGACGATGGCATGGCCCGCGAGATCGCCCGACGAGCTCTGCAGCTTGCCCGCAAACAGCCCATAGAACACTCCGGTGGAAATGATGGCCACGACAAACGCAATCCCAAGCAGAGGGAAGATGTTTCTTTTCATCGCGATCGTGTTCTCCTGCGCGGCCACGGGAGACACACCTGTGGCCCAAACCAGAGAAACGGCTGGCGCGAGCACAGCAAGTATCGAGTGTTGCCCTAGGGTTCCGGCCTTAATCGCCTTAGCACCAGTCCTACCAAAAAGACGGTAGAGCGGTCTTCGCAACGCGAGCGCCATCCGCGACATCCAATTATTAGGACAAGTTGAAGAAAAGGTTATGCTTAGCCCATTTAAGCCGGTTCTGCTTCTAGTCGCTGCCGCAAACCTCGTCGCGCTTCCTGCCGCGGCCGCGAGTAATGCAATTCCGGGAACACTCAATTACGTCGAAGGGCAGGTTTCCATTGACGGCAAGCCGGTGACCACTAAGTCGGTCGGCTCGGTAAACGTGAAGGCGGGCCAATACGTGGAAACCTCGCAAGGCAGGGCGGAAATTCTGCTGACTCCGGGCGTTTTTCTGCGCATCGGCGATTCGAGCGCGCTGCGGATGGTCGTGCCGGACCTGGAAAATACGCGGGTGCAACTGATCCGTGGCGAGGCCATCGTGGAAGCCACCGAGATCCTCAAGGACAACAACATTCAGATTGAGATGGGAAATTCCATCACCAAGCTGACCAAGGAGGGCCTTTTCGATTTCAACGCCTCGACCGGCCTCGTCCGGGTGTACGATGGCAAGGCCATCCTCCGGATAGGAGACCAGCAGGTCAACCTCAAAAAGGGGCGCCAGCTCGCCCTGGCGGGTCCGTTCAAAACCACCCATTTCAATACCAAGACCGCCTCGGGTGAGGACCAGTTGTACGCGTTCAGCAACCTGCGCTCGGAGTACCTGGCCGAAGCCAGCATCCAATCGGCGCAAAACATCTATGCGGCGGGCGGCTGGTGGGGCGGCCCGGGTTGGTATTGGGATCCTTGGTGGGATATGTACTCGTTCATCCCGGGCGATGGCATCTGGTTTAGCCCGTTCGGCTGGCCGTTCTTCTCGCCCTGGATGGTTTACGCGGCGCCGTGGTATGGGTACGGGTATTATCCCTATGGCTACGGATTCGCCGGGCATCGGGCGCTCCTTCCAACGGCCGGCCTGCGGTCACGCGGTTTCGGAGCGACACACATCGGCGGCGGCATCGGAGGGCGCGGTTTTGCCGGCCATGGCTTTGCAGGTAGGGGCTTTGGCGGTGGCGCGGTCGCCAGCCGTGGATTTGGCGGCGGATTTGGCGGCGGCTTTGGCGGTGGTATGCGCGGCGGGTTTGCCGGCGGCCGCCGCTAGACCGGACGGAATCTGGCGGTGAAGTGCCGCAGGAACGGCGGCTCGGATACGATTTCCAAGCCGCGGATCTGGTGGCGGCGTTCGTTCACTTCGAGAATCGCCTCCACCAGGTAATCGATGTGGCTTTGGGTGTAGACCCGGCGCGGGATGGCCAGCCGAAGCAGCTCGTGCCGGGCTTCCTGGCCGAACATCACCGTTCCGATCTCTACGCTTCGCACCCCGGCGTGGCGATACAACTCCACCGCCAGAGCCTGACCGGGAAACCGGCTGCGCGGAATGTGCGGCAGCATGCGCCCGGCATCGATATAGATGGCGTGGCCGCCGGGCGGCTCCACGATGGGCACGCCCTGATCGGCGATATGCCGGCCCAGATAGGCGGTTGAGGCGATCCGGTACTCCAGATAGGCGGGATGCAAGACTTCCTCCAGGCCCACGGCGATCGCATCCAGATCGCGGCCGGCCAATCCGCCGTAGGTCGGAAACCCTTCGGTGAGGATGAGAAGATTCATTTCCTGCTCGGCCAGCCGGCTGTCGTTGGTGCACAGGAATCCGCCGATGTTGGCGAAAGCGTCTTTCTTGGCGGAGAAGGTGCAGCCATCGGCGAGCGAGAACATCTTGCGCGCGATGTCACGCGGCGTCCAATCGGCGTAGCCCGGCTCGTCGCGCTTAATGAACCACGCGTTTTCCGCAAAGCGGCAGGCGTCCAGATACAGGGGGATGCCATGGCGGGAGGTGATTGCGCGCACGGCTTCGATGTTGGCCATGGAAACCGGCTGGCCGCCTCCGGAATTGTTGGTGAGGGTGATCATTACCAGCGGAATTTTCGAAGCGCCCTCGCTTCCGATCAGCTCTTCCAGCGCTTCGACATCCAGGTTGCCTTTGAACGGCAGGCGCGCCTGAGTGTCGGCGGCGGCGGGAAGCGGCAGATCCACGGCGCGTGCGCCCTGAAATTCAATGTTGGCGCGGGTGGTGTCGAAGTGGGTGTTGTTCGGCACGACATGGCCCGGTTTGCACAGGATCGTGAATAGAATCCGTTCGGCCGCGCGGCCCTGGTGCGTGGGAATCACGTAGCGGAAGCCGGTGAGCGCCTGCGCCGCCTGCTCGAAGCGGTAGAAGCTTTCGCTGCCGGCATAGGATTCGTCGCCGCGCATCATCGCCGCCCACTGCTCAGTGGACATGGCGCTGGTTCCGGAATCGGTGAGCAGATCGATCAGAATGTCGCTGGCGCGGATCTGGAACAGATTGTAGCCGGCGGTTTCGAGAAATCCTTCGCGCTCGGCGGGCGTAGTTCTCCGCAGCGGCTCAACGCTCTTGATGCGGAACGGCTCGATGATGGTGCGCACATGTCCAGCTTACTAGCCGGGGCGCGCCATCAGCGGGATCAGTATCGGCGGATGAAGTTCTGGATGCCCTGCGCGTCGAGCTGCGCCTGCACGGCGGCGAGCACATCCCGGTCGTCGAACGGGCCGATCAGAACACGCACCAGGTCGGGAGTTGGTCCGGGGGCGACGTGCGGCTGGAGCCGATCCAGGTGCAGCTGGCCCAGATACCGATGAGCCGCCTTGGGAATCAGCGCGCCGATTTGTACGTAACGTTGGCCGGGTTGCGGCGTGATGGTGGGAAGGTCAGCCAGGTCTGGCTCGGCGGTATTCCCGGCAGGTTTGGCCTCCGCCACCGCCTTCACCGGGGTTGTGGCAATTGGCTTGGATTCGTGCGCCTGCTCCAAGGGAGCCAGCGGAGAAGGCTTTGGAGCTACGACCGGCTGAGGGCGCAAATCGGCCTTGGCCTGGACAGCCGGGACTGGCGGTGTCGCGGCTGCGGGTGCTGCGGCCGTGGCCGTCGGGGGCGCTGCGACTGCGGGCGCCGGAGTCGCGGGAGTTGGAGTCGCGGGCGCTGGCGTCGCGGGCGCCGGCGCGACCTTCGTCTGTGCGACGGCCGCCGGTTGGACGCTTGGCGACGTATGAGCCTTCGCGGTCACGATGCGGCCACCCAGATACACGACGGCGATGAGAAGGCCCAAGCCGAGCGTGGCCGGGATCCACGCCATGGGGATCGTCTTTTTCGGCTCTTCCGCAGCCTTTTCCTCCGCCGGTGCATCCACCTCGGGAGTTTCCGGCGCAGAAACGGACGCCCCGGCTGCCGGAGTTTCCGGACCGGCTGGAGTCGCGGGAGAATCGGGAAGGCTGTCGGGATTAATGGTCAGCATGGCGCACCTAGGTAAGTATCGGCGGGATGGGTCCTGGACAGCAGAGGTACTAAAGAGAACTCACGAGCCGGCCGAACTTTCTATTAGAGTCTGTGATGCGAAGTCTGTTGATCCTTTCGCTCGGTTTCAGCCTGGCCCTGGCGTCGTACGGGAAGCCCAAGGTTCTCACTCCCAAGGCCACCCATCCTTTGGTGATTAAGCACCCGCCTCACGCCTCCATCAGACGGAAGCCGCACCAGTCGGTCGTGCACAAGGCTCCGCATCCGGCCCTGGCATACACGCCTAAGAAAGCAAAGCACTTCAAGATCGCCAAGCCGTAACCCGCCTGCTGCGGAGGAGTACGGCAACCCGCCCAGTGCTGGACACAAGCAGGCTGGAGGTACTGAGGCTCAATCGATCGAATATCGGGCCGATTCCTGCATTTTTCTTCAACTCTACTCCCCGCATACTCGAAGAGGGTGGGACGGTACCAATTCCGCATGAAGTTCCAACCGAGACGGCCCGTTGTATTCCGGAGCACCGCCGCTCCCTGGCAGGTGCGGGGGCTGATCGCGCTGTTCGCGGTGGCGGCTTTGGCGGGCGCCGTTGTCATGAAACCCTCGGTCGCCGCGTCTCCGGACGCCTGGGCCAGCTTGAAGCAAAGGATCGCCAAGCGGGCGCAGGTGGATTTGTTCGACGATTTCAGCTCCGGCCTGGATGCCTGGGAAGACGGCAATCACGGCGCCAGCACATGGTCCTACGACAACAACGGATTCGTGAATCCCGGAGCGCTGTCGCTTTTGGCGCGCAGCCGGGGATTGACGGATTACGACGTTGACGGTCTGATTCAGATCGAAGCCAAGGGAATCGGGCTGGCGGTCCGGGCTTCGGGCGCGCGCAACTACCAGGCGGCCCGGCTCCTGGTGGACAATTCCGGCCGGGTGCCCGGCCTGCTGCTGGAGCATTACGCGGTGCTGGACGGAAAAGCGTCGAAGCCGGTTCGCGTTCGTTATCCCGGCCGATATCAACCGGATCAGCTATATCGGGTTTCGTTAAGGGTGGAGGGGGACTCGTTCACCCTATATCTTCAGGGGCAGTTAGTGGATTACTGGTCCGACGCGCGGCTCAAAACAGGCGGCGTGGGATTGTTCTGCGCCAACGGGGAGCTGGCGCGTGTGGCCTGGATTCGCGTCGCGCACAACTCCGACGCGATGGGCCGGCTTTGCGGCACGTTGGTTTCTTTGTTTTGACATTCTAATGCGACGCAGGTTTAGCGCCGATGGAGGGAACGTGGGGCAACAGGGTCTTTTAGAAAGCTTTTACTTATATCTTTGGCGCTCGATCGAATCGCCAGGAATCCGCTATCTGGCACGAAGCGTTCCCGCCGCCGAGGCGATGACCCGGGAATTGATGCGCCAGGGCTACATCGTCAAGGTCGTCCACGCGGCCACCGATACCGAATATGAATGGCGCCAGGGAGCGCTGCTCCCGGCAGGGACGCCGGCCTAAAACGCAAGCTCTTCGCTTTAGGATTTGAGCTTCACCAGCGAGAGGCTTCGGGTCAGCCCGCGGCCATAGGGCGAGGCAGGGCGCGAATCCATCGCCGGAGGGAGGGCTCCGGCTCCCCCCATCGCGACCTTCGGCAGGGGGCGGGTCTCCAGAATCGCATCGGGCTGTCGAGCTGTGCGGCCCATCGTTCGGAACTGGTAATTCTCGAACGCGACTGCAAAGTTGGAATCCGTGGCACGAACCACACTGCCAACCGTCACCAATTGTAATGGTGTGCTGCCGTTCAGAAGACTCGGCCATTCCACTGTCAGTCTGAGTCGTGTTCCTTCGTCCGGTGCGGCATGGCAAGCTACTAAAAGTCCATTGCTGCTCATGTTTACCGTCTGACCTGCCCCGGCGCTTGCGGCTCTGGTCTCTAGTGTCTGATAGCGTACGTTCAGCTCCAGCGGATACCGCATTTTGGACCGGCGTTCGATGGTCATGTTCGTCTCAGCTCCTCCGCTCCTCAACTGAGTGGCTTGTTTCACAGCGCTCCATAATGCAAGCGGGTAACCGCGAAGATGTCCGCCACACATACACACGCCGAAGGCTTGTAATCAATCAGTTAGGGCTGGGCAGGCACGACAGCCGGGTCAATGTTTAGAACAATTTGCTTAGTTGCCTAACCGATTGGTTAATGGTTTGCATACCCGTGAGGCGCCCTCCGGAGGTTCAGACCGTAATTCCCACCCGCCAAAGGATATAACCCACCGCCTGCCGAAAATACTGCCAGCGCTCTTTCCACTCGCCGGGAGGCACGGAGGGCCTGGGGGAGCCGTAGACCCGGTAACCGCTTGATTCCAGCATCTTTTTGACGCGGAAGATGTGGTAGCCATCGCTGACCACGATGGCGCTGCGAAGGTTCATGCGACGCATGATTTCGGCGACGGCGGCGACGCTTTGCGCGGTGCTTTCGGCCTCGCGTTCGACGACGATGGCTTCTGGCGGGACGCCTCGCGCGGTGAGATAAGTTCGCCCCACCGAGCCTTCGGTGAAGACCGGATCGCCGCCCGCGCCGCCGGTGGTGATGACGCGCGGGGCGAGGCCCTGGAGGTACAGAAACAGGGCGTGATTCAGCCGGGCTTCCAGCACCGGGGAAGGCCGGCCGCGGTACTCGGCGGCGCCCAGGACGATAATCGCGTCGGCAGGCTGGGCTTCGTCGATGGTCGACTGCTGCTGGATCTCCGCGGCCACATGAAGCACTTTCGCGGTCACGTAAGCGGCGGCCGATCCTGCCACCACTAGCGCGACTGCGACAATCCATTTCATGATAGAGAGGGCAGGCGAAGCCTAAGTCTACTGTATGCCAACGCTCACGAGTCCGCGCAATCCCATGTTGAAGGAGGTTCGCAAGGCGATCGCACGGGGCACCGCCACCGACCAGGGCTTCGCGGTGGCCGAGGGATTCCATCTGCTGGAGGAGGCGCTCGCCAGCGACTGCGAGATATCCGCCGTGTTCGCAGCCGAATCCGTGCGCTCGGCGGTAGAGAGCCACGTGCGCGGCCTGCGTTCGATTCGCGTGATCGTGCTGGCCGAAGACGTGTTTCAGAGCCTGGCTACAACCGAATCGAGTCAAGGTGTGATCGCGTTGGCGCGCCCGCCGCAATGGACCGTGGATCAGATCTTACGGGGCCATGCGCTGGCGGTGATTCTGGACGGTTTGCAGGATCCCGGCAACGCGGGAACGATCCTGCGCGCCGCGGAGGCTTTCGGCGCGACGGGCGTGGCATTTTTGAAGGGCACAGTCAGCCCCTACAATCCGAAGTGCCTGCGCGCGTCGGCCGGCTCGGTTTTCCGCGTGCCGCTGGTGGCGGCTCTGGATCAGCATGTTTTGATGGCCGCGGCGCAGCAGCGTCAGATTGAACTGCTGGCTTTGATGCCCAAGGGCGGCGTGGAGATCGGCGAGGCGGATCTGAAGCGCAAATGCGCCCTGATTGTCGGCAGCGAAGGGAGAGGGGTGAGCGAACGGTTGCGCGGGCAAGCTTTGGATGTGCGCATTCCCACGGTGGGCGTCGAATCGCTGAACGCGGCATTGGCTGCCGGGATCGCGCTGTATGCGGCGCGCAAGCAAAGAATGGCCCAGACATGAGCCTGTTTGAAGCAGATCCGCTGTCCAGCCTGAAGGAGGACGCGCAGCGGCCCCTGGCGGAGCGCATGCGGCCGGAGACGCTGGAGGAGTTCGCCGGCCAGCAGCATATCCTTGGCCCGGGGAAGCCGCTGCGGGTGCAGATCGAGCGCGATCAACTTAGTTCCATCATCCTGTGGGGACCTCCGGGCGTGGGCAAAACCACGCTGGCGCGCATCATCGCGCGGCTGACGCACTGCGACTTCATTCCGTTCAGCGCGGTGCTCAGCGGGATTAAGGAAATCAAAGCGGTGATGGCCGACGCCGAGCGCAACCGGCGCATGGGCCGCCGCACGCTGATCTTCATCGACGAGATTCACCGCTTCAACAAGGCGCAGCAGGACGCCTTTCTGCCTTACGTGGAACGCGGCGACATTATCCTGATTGGCGCAACGACGGAGAATCCGTCGTTCGAAGTGATTTCGGCGCTGCTTTCACGCACCAAGGTGTACATGCTGAAGCCGCTGAGCGAGGACGAGATTCTCGGCCTGCTGGGGCGCGCACTCGCGCTGGTGAAGGTGACGGCGTCCGAAGATCTGCTGCGGCAAATCGCGGTTTACGCCAATGGCGACGCGCGCACGGCGTACAACGTTCTGGAGCTGGCGGCCGCGGCCTCGATTGACGGGCAGCTTACCGCGCAGGCGATCGAGGACACGCTGCAGCGCAAGATGCTGCTGTACGACAAGGCAGGCGAGGAGCATTTCAACCTGATCTCGGCGCTGCACAAGTCCGTGCGGTCGAGCGATGCCGATGCCGCACTGTACTGGCTGGGCCGGATGCTGGAAGCGGGCGAGGATCGCTTGTACATCGCGCGGCGGCTGGTGCGGATGGCGATTGAGGATATCGGCCTGGCCGATCCGCATGCGCTGGAGCAGGCCATTGCCGCTCAGCAGGCAGTGCACTTTCTGGGCATTCCCGAAGGCGACCTGGCGCTGGCGCAGGTGACCATCTACTTGTCGGTGGCGCCCAAGTCGGACGCGTCATACCGGGCGCTGGGCCGGGTAATGGAGGCGGTGGAAAACCGGCGGGCGGAGCCGGTTCCGTTCCACTTGCGCAACGCCGTCACGGGCGCGATGAAGCAGTGGGGCTACGGCGCCGGATACCAACACGCGCACAGGCAAGAAGACGCGTTGACGGATATGGAATGTTTGCCGGAGGCCCTCGCCGGCACACGGTTTTACGAGCCGACCAACCGGGGGTTCGAGAAGCGCATCGCCGAACGGTTGGAGGAGATCCGTACGCGCAAGAGCCCCCCTCCCGAAACGCCGCCGATACCCGCAAAGTAACATCCACCGGCTGAACCGAAGGTACTAATCCCGCCGAGCACAGTACCAGCGGAAATTGGGAAAACTCTGCTATTGTTGCGCACTCACGCCCATTGCAATCTGGACATGCCGGAGAGGAAAGGAACTGGAACAGCATGTTGCCGGGTGTGAAAATGAGCTCGCATACTGACAAAGACGATCGCCGGAGCGCGGACCGCTTCCCGATCGAGCGCGAAGTCCGCTTCAAGATCCTGAACCGCAAGGGCAGCGAGGAAGAAGGCGCCGGGGTGACCATCAACATGAGCAGCAATGGCGTGTTGTTCACGACGGATCGCACGCTGCTTCCGGGCCGCCGCCTGGAGGTGGCCATCAGCTGGCCGGCGCAGTTGAACAGCAAGATCGCCCTGAAGCTGGTGGCGCGCGGCCGCGTGGTGCGCTCGGAAGACGGCCGCGCCGCGATCGAAATTCACCAATACGAATTCCGGACCCAGGGCAGCCAGGGCAACGGAAACACGATTCACTAATCCCGCCGCCTCCTTAACGTTTAGAAGCCTCCAGGCGATTCAGTTGTCAGTCGGCCGTTCCGCTTGATCGATGACAACTACGTCTGCGGGGCCCTTTCGTGCCTTCAACTGCAGGCCTAACTGCCGTTCGACAGCGGCGAAAACGGTAGGCCCGGATGTGTCAGGCTCCTCTCCGTTGATCTTTGCGCCCACGGGAAACCCTGGCGGCAAATCGCGCGTGAACTCCAAACTGAAATCGTATCCGCCCTGCAGGTCCGTAAAGTCGACGACGGGCCGATCCATGAGCAGAGACAAACGAAATGCAAAGTAATCCATGGGTGCGTACATCGCTTTCATCTTCACGTGCAGAAACGGCACCTCAGTCTGATCGATCCACGGATCGCCGCCGTTTGCGGCCTGATGCGGCTTTAGCTTGGTCCCGGCCCCGCCAACTGTGAGGGCATAGATGGGCATCTCCCGCTTCTCGTGGTGGAACTTCAACCGCAGTCGATCGACAAGCATGTTCACTAGCATTACGTGGAGCTCGTCGGCACTGGAAGGCTTCTCCGCCTTCGCGTCCATGTCGAAGCGGTCGGTGTCCAGCCATGCTGGGCCGCCCACGATCTGCTCAGCTTTGACTCGATACGCCACCTGAATCATCATTCTGATCGTGCAGTTACGGGCCTCATACCGCTCACCGCCCGGCGCCGGCCGGATTCCACTGCCCTCTGCCGTCCCGTTGCTCGGCTTAAGTGATGCGACTTCAAACT
Organism: Bryobacteraceae bacterium; assembly: GCA_035508055.1. Taxonomy (GTDB): domain Bacteria; phylum Acidobacteriota; class Terriglobia; order Bryobacterales; family Bryobacteraceae; genus Palsa-89. The sequence continues at coordinate 46,112 of DATJNO010000034.1, forward strand.
GGAGATCGGCCGGAATTTGAGCGGGCGTTTGAGCTGGCAGCGCCGTCGTAAACAGAATGAACACGGCGGTGCGGTACATGCACCGATTATATTCGCTTCGGTGATTGGCCGAATTCGGAAAGTTGGATTGTTCGGGGATCAAGTTGACGGAAAGCGCCCAAACCACCGATGTGATGCACGAGATCGCTCTGAAGCTGGTGGCCCGCGGCCGCGTGGTGCGCTCGGAAGACGGCCGCGCCGCGATTGAAATTCACCAATACGAATTCCGGACCCAGGGCAGCCAGGGCAACGGAAACACGATTCACTAAGTGTCCTGCAGAAAGCCTGCCGCCTGTGAGCAAGCAGGTCGCGTGGGCCCGTTTTCACGAAGCGGACTTGGATTTGAACCAGCGCTCGACGATGGTGCGTACGTCGGTGGAGTGGTCAAAGAACATGATTTTGGCTTGGGGGGCCACTGCATGAGTTGCGTCGATGATTTGCTCCATGAAGTAGGTCAGCGCGGGGTTGCCCACGACGCCACCCCCAATTAACACGCCGTCGCAAGGATACGTCCTCAATTGAAGCTTGAAAGCATCGAGGCCGGTCTCGGGCGATGCGTGGATGATTTCGTATTTGTAGCCGGCGCCTGTCATCCGTTCCCGCAGGTCACTCAACCTCTTCGCGACCTTGGGGCGTTCCTCTACCGGGATCGACGGATGATCCAGGGGCAGTCCGATATGGAAGATCGACACGCTCACGACGAATTTCTTCTCAATTGTACCGGCAGCCGCGAGTAAGCGAGGCGTGAAGGCTCGAGCGTTAGAATGAGGGGCGATGGCAACCGTTCCTGCGGCGGGGGAGATTGCGCCCGAATTCGAACTGCCGGACTCGACGCGGGCGGCGCGACGGCTGACGGATCTGGTTTTGAGTGGCGGCCTGGTGCTGCTCTTCTATCGCGGGGATTGGTGACCTTTCTGCCACCGCCAGTTGGCGGAATACCGGGACAGCTACGCGGAAATCCGGTCCGCGGAGGCGAGTGTGGTGGCCGTCTCGGTGGATGGCCCCGAAAAATCGGAGGCTTTGCGGATTCAACTGGCTTTGCCTTTTCCGATTTTGTGCGATACGGAACGCCGGGCCATTCAGGCGTGGGGCATCTATAATCCCCGGGAGGGTGGAGGAATCGCCGAGCCGGCCGTCTTCCTGATCGATCCAGGCCGCGTGGTGCGATACGCCGCGGTGGACGGGGTGGCCAAGCGCGTGCCGCCGGCGGAGATCGTTGGGCTACTGAAGAATCGCGCTGAAGCGCGGCCCCTCCAACGCAAGGTTTACATTCCGCTTCTGCGAGATTGGATCCGCGGGATTCGGAATGGTTTTCGGCGATAGGCCGTCAGAGCGCACGCTTCGCGACAGTGCCCGCGCTCGTTATACTGCGTAGCAGAGGTAACTGGATGCGGCTTCCGATGGTGGCTGTACCGGCAATGATGGTTCCGCTGTTGCTGTGCTCGCCCGGCGGGCGTCTGAACGGGCAGTGGATCCACTATCCGACGGCGGGCGTTCCGCGGACGCCGGACGGCAAGCCGGATCTGGCCGCGCCTGCGCCGCGCACTCGCGACGGCAAGCCGGACCTTTCGGGCCTGTGGGACAATCCCACCAAGCGACCGCCCAATCCGGAATTTCCGGGTTGCGCTGCCGTTTCCGACGAATTTATCAATATCGCGGCGCACCTGAAGGGCGGCTTGCCGTATCAGCCGTGGGCGGCCGCGTTGGTGAAGGCGCGGCGGACCGAGCAACGGGTGAACGACCCGATGTCGCGCTGCATCCCGATCGGGCCCATTCGCCAGCACACCTGGAACGGGCCGAGGAAGCTGGTGCAGTCGCACGGACTGCTCATCATCATGAATGAGTACGACACGACGTTCCGGCAAATTTATACAGATGGCCGGCCGCTGCCGGCGGACCCGAATCCGTCGTGGAACGGTTATTCGAGCGGCCAGTGGGAAGGCGACACCCTGGTGGTTCACACCAACGGTTTCCGCGACGGCATCTGGCTGGATGCGCTGGGCAATCCGCTGACGGAGGCGGCCGAGATCATCGAACGTTTCCGGCGGCCCGACTTCGGCAATCTGGAGATCGAGATTACGGTGGACGATCCGAAGGCGTATACGAAACCGTGGACGGTGAAGATCGCTCAGGTCATCGATCTCGATACGGATCTGCTAGATTACGTTTGCAACGACGACGAGAAGGACATTCCGCACCTGTCGAGCAAGTAGAGCTCGTCGTGATGAGCTCTTCGTGATGTTCTAGCGATCGAGCGACAGCGCCAGGGCGTTGGCGGCCCATCCGGTGGCCATGGTGGAGATCCACTGGTCGTGGCCGTAGGGGAAGCCGCTTTCAAAATACTCCTGGAATTTCGTGGCGCGGCTCGCGACGTGCCAGGAGCCGTCGGCGCTCTGTGTGCCGAGGAGGAACTTCACGCCTTTGTCATCCGGCCGCATCATGCCGGCCTCGTTCAGCGCCCACAAGGTCATACCGGTGGCATAGGCATCGCTCGGAAATCCTTTGCGCTGCGCCCAACCGCCGTCGGAGCAGCGCGCGGCGAGGATCGGCTCGGCGAGCTGGTGAAGTTCGGCGGCGCTCGCGCCCGCGGCAGCGGCTCCCACCAGGCGCATGTCCAGATCCTCCAGGATGACCGGCTGGGCGTGCACCAGCCACTGTTTGCCGCGCTGGATGCGCTGCTTTATTTCGGTAGCGCGTCCGGGCGTGCCGTAGACCTTCAGCGCGCGGATCGCCATCGCGGTGCGGGAAAAATCGCTGTCCTGGATCGGCGAGCGCGAATATCCCGGAAGATGCCATCCGCCGTCGCCGCCCTGCGACGCCGCGAGGTTTGCCGCCAGAAGATCCGTAATGCGATTCGGTGCGTAGCCCGCCCGGACCAGCGCCTCGACGGCATATAGGTTGTTGTCCGCGCCGCCCAACGCGGCCGCGCCTTCCAGTTCGACCGGGCTCATGGTCAACGTGATCTGCTGAATCCGTTCGCGGGCCGCTTTCTCATCCACCGGGATACCTTTCGCGCGCGCGGCCGATGTGGCAAACTCCGTGGGCGGTTGCTCATGGCAGGCGAAGCATCCGGCCTTGTGGAAGAACTGGTCGTTGGTGCGCTCCAGCAACTGAACGCTGCGCGTGATGGCGGTCCGCGTATCCGGAGGGTCTTTCGAGAACTGGGCCGGCTTGGCGAGGTCCCTGGGAGTTCCGCCCAATGCGTGAACCACTTCCGGGTCGTCGAACTTGTAGGCCCAGTCGAGCGCCGTTTCGCCCATGTGATTCTTCAGAGTTTCATTGGCGCCGTGCGCGATCAACATATTGACGGTGCGGCGATCGTAGCGGTCGGTGCCGATGGCCAGCATCAGCGGCGTAAAGCCGCGATAATCCTGGGCATCGATTTGCGCCTGGTCATCGAGCAGCAGCTTCACCGCTTCGGGCGGCCCGAATGCCGCGGCCATCAGCAGCGGAGTCCAGCCGCCAAACTCCACCGTGCCGGTCTGGATCTTAGGCAGGCCCTCGGTCTTGGATACGGCGTTCACCTTCGCGCCCTTGGCCACGAGGAGCTTCACTGCTTCCAGGTTGCGGTTGCCGGCCGCGTTCATCAGCGGGGTCAGGCCGATGAACGTGTCGGGAGTATTGATGTCGGCGCCGGCGTCGAGCAGCAGGCGGACGGTGGCGGTGTCGTCTCCAAACGTAGCGGCGTTGAGCGGAGTGACGTGCCGCCGGTCCATGACGTCGACTTTTGCTCCTTTGGCGAGCAGGAGACGCACAACTTCAGCGGACGGGTTGGTGAAGCCGGCGATAATCAGCGCGGTGCGGCCGGTCCGGGCGGTCAGGTTGACGTCGGCGCCGTGAGCCAGCAGCAGGCGAACCTTGGCGGGATCGGAAACCGACCACATCAGGGCCGTGGAACCGAAGCCGTTCTGCGCGTTGACGTCCGCGCCATGATCGATGAGGACGCGCATTGCATCCAGTGAACCAGTCTCCGCGGCGTACATCAAAGGCGTGATGCCGCGATCGTCGGCGACGTTCGCGCTGGCCTTATCGGCGAGCAAGGCCTTCAACCGGGCAAGATTGTTTTCGCGGATGGCGGAATAAAACCGGGCCGGAGCTGGTTCGGACTCCTGGGCCATCGCCGTCACGGAGAGCATCGCAAGCAGGCACACGATCCGCATGCGGGGATTATATCCAAACCGCTGCTATTTCGGCGTAAGGTGCACCAGCGCGTTGCCGGCCAGCAGGTAGATGGAGCCGTCCGGGGCCTGGCGAATATCGCGAACCCGCATCTTGCGATCGGCGAGCAGGTGTTCTTCGGCCACGACGCGATCGCCGTTCAGCACCAGCCGCACCAGTGCGAGCCTTCTAGGGAGTTGTTCCCGACTTCAATAAATCTGTGGGTAGCCTTCTCTCATCGCAACTTAGCCCATTTGGTACACCGCCCGATGTTCCGTACGTTCCCCGTCTACGTTTCTTCGCGCACGCACCATCAAACATCAGTTGGTTGTCCCACGGCCAGGTGCCCTGATACTTCCATAGCAGTTCGTGGGTTTTGGCGTCGTAGAGGTAGGCATAAGCACTGTTGCGTACAAGCAGGTCGATGAGACTTCTCATCAACGCGGTAACTGGGTCTGGTCCTTCGTAGCTGTTGCAGCTGACGTACCCCCCAACAAACGAGCAGGTTGTCGTCGTCTGGTGTCCCTCGGAATCCTCGCACGTCACACCGCCGAGAGTCGCACTATGGCAGTTAACCCAGTAGCCAGCTGTGTTCTCCTTCGGCGTATACTTTGGAATGCCCGAAAGACCGGGGATCGGCTCTAGATCGAGAATTGCCTTCGCCTGACCTGCGTCGGCCTGCGGCGCCATGCAGGTATGCTTGAACAGATTCTTGTTTGCCCATTGAACGGCATAGGCCTGGTTGCCTGTAACAAAAACCCTTTGGCAGGGGAGGAAGTCTCCCTTGTCTTTATCTTTGGCGACCGTTCTGCCTGGAATGGAAACGAGTACCACACCAACCAAGGGCCAAGGAATGAGCCTCAGGGCTCTCACGCCATCCCCAAAGTGTCTTTCATTGTCGCCATTTCGCAGCCTCTGACGAGGCGCAGCAAACCAGGCATCACGCGTCCCAATTCGCTCTAACGCACTGTGCGTCAGCTGATCCGGACGCTTCCATTTCGATCATCAGGCGTTCTTGGACGATATAGCCCGGATGCTTATTAGCCGCGGTCTGGAACACTTGGTCGAGGCTCTCGATATGCCCGCCCGTTAGACCCACGTTCACTCCGTCCTCTATTACGACGCTAGGTGAGGGCCTCCCCACGTAATAGCCGTGCACCAGTAGGGTGATGTCCTTCGCTCCTTCTCTTGCCAAATTCCCGAAAATTCCAACAGTGTTTTTTGCAAAAGCCGGCCTTCTATTCTGCGCTGCCATCACGGTTGAGTATACATCCACTCCCTACCTTTTGGCCCCTCAAATCAGGGCTTGCCGGTCTCAAAAACTCGCTTGCTGCCGTGACAGACGCGCAGCGGGAACCACGTTGCGCGAACTCATGCGAGAGTTGACGACGTGGCCTGAAGCGATCCGCCCCGGAGAGCAACGCTGCCGCGCTGCTATTTCGGCGTAAGGTGCACCAGCGCGTTGCCGGCCAGCAGGTAGATAGAGCCGTCGGGGGCCTGGCGAATATCGCGAACCCGCATCTTGCGATCGGCGAGCAGGTGTTCTTCGGCCACGACGCGATCGCCGTTCAGCACCAGCCGCACCAGTGCGAGCGCCTGCATGCCGCCAACGAACAGGTTGCCCTTCCATTGCGGAAACAGATCGCCGGTATAGAAAAGCATTCCGGAGGGCGCGATGTCCGGGTTCCAGAAATAGGCCGGCTCGTCAACGCCCGGCATGGAGGTCTTGCCGTTGCCGACGGGAACATTCTTGCGGCCATCGGTGCGTTGAAAATCGTACTGGGTGCCATAGGAGACATTGGGCCAGCCGTAGTCGTGGCCCGCCCGGACGATGTCGATCTCGTCGCCGCCTTGGGGGCCGTGATCGGTGACCCAGAGCTCGCCGGTGGCCGGGTTGATGGCCGCGCCTTCGGGATCGCGCAGGCCGTGCGCGAAGGTTGTGGCCGCCACTGTCGCGCGGCTGAGCCAGGGATTGTCTTTAGGAATGGAACCGTCTTTGTTGATGCGGAGGACGCGGCCCGTAAAGTTGCGGCCGATATCGGGATTGTCGGTGAAATCGTGCTCGACGCCGTCGTATTTCGAGTCGTAGAAGCGGAAGCGGTCGGCGCCGGTAACGTAGACGGTTCCGTCGGGTGCGAACACGATGCGGCGCTCGGCGCCTTCCACGAGGGTTTCGACGTTTTCCAGGCTCCGTTCGTCGTCGCTGAGTTTGGCGCGCGCCATGCGCTCCGTGCCGATCCTCATGGTGCGGCGTTCGGCGAGCGATTTGGTCCAGACCTTCTGATAGAAGAACTCGGTGGGCCAGATGGCCGGCGCTTCACCGGGCGGCGGCGCGAAGTAAGTGAAGTAGAGGATGCGATTGTGAACGAAGTCCGGATCCAGGACCACGTCATGCAGGCCTTGCGCGGCCACCACCTTGACGCCGGGCACTCCCGCAAGCGGAGCTGAAACCACGCCATCGGGCCGCACGACGCGCATCGTGCCGATGCTTTCGGTGACCAGAAAGTTGCCATCCGGCAGGAGGGCCTCGGACCACGGGCTGGTGAGCCGCGCGGTGATCGTCTCCACTTTGACTTGCGGCGAGGGCGTCGCGGGCGGCGGTGCGTTGGTTTGGCCGGGGAACGCGGGCTTCGGGTGCTGAGGAACATCACCCGCGAATGGACCTCTTTGCGCCTGGGCCGCCGGCGAAATAACCGCGGCGAACGCTGCCAGGACAATGATGACCTTTGTCATGGGAGCAATTCTACGTCAAAGCGCGGTCCGTTATCGGCGAAGCTTGCGCGTTCATTCCGTGCGCAGGGCCTTCAATGGGTCGAGCTGAATGGCGCGGCGCGCAGGCACCCAGCAGGCGCTGAAGGCCACCAGCGCCATCAGGGCGATCGCGCAGAGGTAGGTCATGGGGTCGTGCGCACTGATTCCATAGAGAATTTGGCGGAAGAATTGTCCGGCCGCGAAGGCCATCGCAAAGCCAATGGTTGCGCCCACCGCCAGGAGCAAGGCGGTCCGCGCCAGCACGACGCGCGCCACCTCGGATGGAGCAGCACCCAGAGCCATGCGGATGCCGATCTCCCGAGTTCTTCGGGACACGGCGTAGGCCATGATTCCGTAGACGCCGGTCGCGGCGAGCACCACGGCCAGCAATCCAAACGCTCCGAGCACCACCGCGACCAGCCTGGCGGGAAACAACGCGAGTCCCAGCGCGCTGGTCAGGCTACCTTCGCCAAAAACGGTGAGCGACGGGTCCAGGTCCGCGATGGCGCGCCGCAGCAATCCGACGGTCTCGGTTTCAGACAGAGGCGAGCGAACGACCAGGGTCTGGTTAGGGCTCCAATTCTGTTCCAGCGCTTCAAAGATGGCGGGCGAGGGCGACTCGCCCAGAGAGCGGTACTTGCCATCCTGCACGACGCCAACGATCTGGATCCATTTACCAGTCGAGCTATGGCGGAATCGTTTGCCGATGGGATTTTCGCCCGGCAGGAGCTGGCGGACGAAGGCCTCATTCACCAGAGCGACCAGGGGCGCGTCTTTGACATCGCGTTGATCGAAGTCCCGGCCGGCGGTCAGGCGCGTGTGCATGGCTTGAAGGTAACCAGGAGTGATGTAGTACATGTTGGCCGCGGGTGCGTCGCCCGCGCGCGGTTCCGGCTTACCTTCAAAAAGGACGCCGCTATAGGAGATAGAGAGCGTGAGAGGGAGGCCGTCGATCGCTCCGGCAGCTCCAATTCCGGGCATGGACCGGACCTTTTCAAGTAGCCGGCGCTGAAACTGGCGGCCGCGCTCTTCGTCATAGCCCTGTGAGGCGAAATCGTAGGACACGACCGTAGCATGCCGCGGGTCGAATCCAAGATTCAGGCTGAGCGCGTGCTGCAAACTGCGCACCACCAGAAGGCTTCCGATCAGCAAAACAACGGAGAGAGCCACCTGAGTGGCGACCAGAACATCGCGCAGGCTGAGACGGCGAAGTCTTTCCGACGGCGCTTCATTTTTGATCGCTCCTACCAGGCCGGCGCGCGTGGACTGCAGGGCCGGCGCCAAGCCGGACAAAAGCGCGGTAAGGAGCGAAACCACGGAGGCGAAAAGCAGCACGCGCGTGTCCATCACAACGTGCGGAATGACCGGGGCGTCAACGGGCGGGCGCCAGACGTTCACCAGAGCGTTGAGCCAGTTCGCCAGCAGGATTCCAGCGGCGCCACCCGCGAGCGAGAGCATCAGGCTTTCGGTGAGCAACTGGCCGAGGAGTTGACCGCGGCTGGCGCCCAAAGCCAGACGGATCGCGGTTTCTTTCCGGCGGTCGGTGGCGCGGGCGAGCAGCAGGCTGGCCAGATTCACGCAGGCAATCAGCAGCACCATTCCGGCGACCGCCATCAAGACGGCCGCGAATCCGGTGATGGGGCCACGCAGAAAACTGCCGGCCATGCCCGGCGGGGACAGCACGATGGAGCAGCCCGCGTCGTACTTGGGGTATTCGCGGCCCAGTTGGTTGGCGATGATGTTGAGCGCCGCCTCGGCGCTCTTCCTGGAAACGCCCGGCTTCAGGCGGCCCACCACAAAGGCATTCTGATCGCCTCGCTCGTCCAGCCATTTGGTTTGCTCAATCTGCTCGGCCATCGCCAGGGGAACGAATATTTCGGGAGTGTAGATGAGCTCGGTTCCAACGAAACCGGGCGGCGTCACGCCCAGGATGGTGTATTCCAGCCCGTTAATCTTGACTTTCTTGCCGGCGATATCGGGATCTCCGCCGAACCGGGCCTGCCAGCAAGCGTAGGTGATCACAGCCACGGGACTCCCGTCCCGTTTCACGTCATCCTCTGGACGCAGCACGCGGCCACGGATGGCTTGAACGCCCAGCAGGTCGAAGTAATTTCCGCTGACCTCATAGCCCCACACACGCGCATTCCTGGAGTCACCCCGGCTCAGGCTCATGGGCGCCGTGTGGTACATGGCCAGATCGCTGAGGACGGTGTTGCGATCGCGATAGTCCTTGTAATCGGGGTAAGAAAGCGTGGGGAACTCGGCCTTGGAGGTGTGCATGTTCATGGACACCAGTTCGTTCTGGCGCTGGACACCAAAGGGCCGGAAGACGACCGCATTGACCAGCGAGAAGATGGTGGTATTGGCGCCAATGCCGAGCGCGAGGGTTACAATGGCCGCGAGAGTAAACCCGGGGCTGGAACGGAGCCGGCGGAATGCGGAGGTCAGGTTGTGGCGCAGCATCCCTCTCACCGAAGCACGTTCGCGACCGCCGAAACCTGCTGATTCTCCATCCAAGTATGGCGGAAAGTGCCCGATTTTGGGACGAACCGCTCGCGGCTGGTCACTGGCCACCAAGTCAATCAGGAAATTCGCGCGTTAGAATGAAGGGTGCGCGTGCTGCATCCTGAATCGCGCGCTCAGTCTCTAATACGACATGTCAACAGCCTATATTTGTGAAGGAGTCCGGACGCCCATCGGACGGTATGGAGGGGTACTTTCGGCGGTTCGCGCGGACGACTTGGCCGCGCACACGTTGAGCACGCTGCGAGAGCGATTCAGCCAAAGCGACTGGCAGACGGTGGACGAAGTGATCCTGGGATGCGCGAACCAGTCCGGCGAGGATAACCGGAACGTCGCGCGGATGGCGCTGTTGCTCGCGGGAATTCCGCACACCGTGCCGGGCGTAACGGTGAACCGGCTGTGCGCCTCGGGGATGGAAGCAGTGGCGGTGGCGTCGCGCGCGATCGCGGCGGATGAGATTTCGCTTGCCGTGGCGGGCGGCGTGGAGAGCATGAGCCGCGCGCCGTTCGTGATGGGCAAGGCGGCTTCGCCTTTCGCGCGCAACATGGAGCTGTTCGACACCACGCTGGGATGGCGCTTCATCAATCCGTGCATGCAGCAGCGGTACGGCACCGATTCGATGGCGGAGACCGCGGAGAACGTTTCGGAAGACTACCAGGTGGATCGCGAGTCGCAGGACCGCTTCGCGCTGCGCTCGCAGCAGAAGGCCGCGGCGGCGCAGAAGTCCGGATTTTTCGCCGAGGAAATCGCGCCGGTGAATGTTCCGGGGCCGAAGGGTAGCGTGAAGGTGGTTGCGGACGACGAGCACCTCCGGCCGGACTCTACGTTGGAGGGCTTAGCCAAGCTGCCGGCGCCGTTCCGCAAAGGCGGCACGGTGACGGCGGGGAACGCGTCGGGGATCAATGACGGCGCCTGTGCCATGTTCGTGGCTTCCGAAGCGGCGGCGGCACGGTTCCATCTGAAGCCGCTGGCGCGCATTGTCGGCTCGTCGTCGGCGGGCGTGGAGCCGCGCGTGATGGGTGTGGGGCCGATCCCGGCGATCCAGAAGCTGCTGGCGCGGCTGAAAATGTCCATGGCGCAGGTTGCGATTCTGGAGCTGAACGAAGCCTTCGCGGCGCAGTCGTTGGCGGTGACCCGGGCGCTGGGCTTGCCGGACGACTCCGAGAAGGTGAATCCGAACGGTGGCGCCATCGCACTCGGCCATCCGCTGGGGATGAGCGGCGCGCGGCTGGTGCTCACCGCGACGCACCAACTGCAGCGCACCGGCGCGCGTTACGCGCTGGCTTCGATGTGCATCGGCGTGGGCCAGGGGATGGCGATGATGCTGGAGCGAGTTTAGACCGCACGGCAAGAGCGCCCTTACTTGAGGAAAGCGCGGGCCTCGGCGATCTCGTCATCGCTCACGACGTGCGGGCGTCCGTGATAGATCCGGCATTGGACTTCGGCGCCCAGTTCCGTTAAGACCCGCGCGGTTTCGCGGGTGCTTTCTTCCGGCACCCAATCGTCGGCGTCGCTGCCGGTGAGAAAAACGCGCAACCCGTCTAGCCGCGGCGCCCACGCTTTCCAATCCGAACCGGGCGGACCCATCAGTGCGCCAGTGAAGCTGATGATGGAACTGACGCGGCCGGGATGCCGCAGGACATACTCAATCGCCAGGCAGGCGCCTTGCGAGAATCCAATGATGACGATGCGTTCCGGGCCGAGCCGGCCGCCTTCGGACGCTTCTTCGACCGCTTCGTGGCAGCGCTCAACCGCTTCGGTGAGGAAAGGTTCGTTGGCTTCGCGGGGATCCCGAAAGCGGCCGGGATACCAACTGCCGGGAGTTTCGGCGACCGGAACCAGCCAACGGATGCCGGCGACGTCGCCGAAGCGGGCCGCCAAGTCGATCTTTTCTTCCGGTGTTTTGCCGCGCCCATGCAGCAACACACCGGCCAAACGTGCAGCGCCCCGCGCCGCACCGACTGCGCGCACGCGGGGCACAATCACATGGCTACTCACAATTGCTGCGTCTTTACTTACTGCTTTTTGGGAACGTCTCCACCAATGAAGACGGCCTTGCGCCGGGACGGCCCGATGCCGACGGCGTCCGCGGCCGACGGAGTGCTGCCGGGTACCGAAGAGGGCACGGCAATGGCTTCCACCTCGTGCGGGAAGTTGTTCTCCGGGATGGTGATCGGTTCAAGCATCCCCATGATCTCGTCACGGCGTTCTTCGAACCACGGCGGCAGCAGCAGCTGGTGGCCGAGAGCGTCATAAGGCTCGTCACGGGCGAATCCGCCTTCCGCCGTGGCGGCGCATTCCACCAGAATGCCTCCGGGGCAGCGGCAGTAGACCGAATGGAAGTAGTTGCGGTCTTTGATCTCCGAGCAGTCGGTGTAGCCGAGTTCCTCGTAGATGCCTTTCTGCTCGGCGAGCTTTTCGTCCGTTCCGGCATCCAGCGCGACGTGATGGCCCGTTCCCGCGCCGAAGGTCCAGCTTCCCGATGGACGATCCGGTTCATGCACCAGCGTGATGGTCCGGTTGGCGCCTCCGCCCTCCAGTTCCAAACGATGGAAGTTGCCGTCCAGGCCGGTTTCCTTGAACCCCAATGCGTCGATGAAAAAGCGCTTGGTTTCGGCGGTCTCGCGCACCGAAAGCACGGGGCCGTGGAATCCATGAGTGGCGACGTCCGGCGTGATTTCGTTCACGGTCCAAGACTTGCGGTCGTCCGCGTTGTCTTCGAGCACTTCCAGTTGCAGCCCGGACGGATGGCTGAAGCGAATAAATTTCTGGCCAAATCGCTCCTGGATGCCGCTGTGCTTGATTTTGTGATGGGTCAGGTGATCTGCCCAGAACTTGGTGGTATCCTTCTTTACCGTGTATGCGGTGGCCTGAATCTGGCCCGAACCCGGACGGCCGGGGACTCGCTTGTAGGGGAAAGTCGTGTAGACCGAACCCGGCTCAGCATTGGCGTTCGAGTAATACAGGTGGTAGTGGGCATAGCGGCCGTCAAAGAGAATGGTCTGCTTGATCAGGCGCTGCCCAAAGACCTGTGTCATGAAATCTACGTCTTCTTGGGCTCCCGCGGCACAAACGGTGACGTGGTGAAGGCCCGTTACCAAAGACATGGTGCTATACCTCCGGCGGAATTATATCAGTGTGTGGTTTGGCTTTTCCACAGACCCTGCAGAGCGTGGAAAAGCCGCAATACGCGGACCGAAATTAAGGTTCGATGGCGTGGTTACACTATATCACAGCGAAGCTGCATGCAGGACACAAACAGGCCGGTTTGTTAGCTTTCCGCGCGTTCGTACGCGGGGGCGGGAAGGCTCGCCGGCCACAGCCGGCGCGACCATCGGGCGTGGAAGGCGACTTCGCAAAAGTAATTCACCAGAGTCACCACCGGCACGACCAGCGCGAGCGGGGCCAACAAAGCGGTCCAGGGCGTTTCGCGGACCATGCTGGCGGCGATTCCCAGCACGGTGTGGGTGAGCCGGGCGTAGCTGCCGTTCGCGCCGCCGACGCGGGCGCGGCCGTGGCGCAATTCTTCCAGATACGAAGGGACGTCGCGGGCAGCGGGAACTTCGGTATAGGTCAGGGCCAAAGCAGCGGCGGTGTGGGCGTCGCTTCCGCCCACGGGAGATTTGCGCCAATCCTCCGCCAGCCGGGCAGCGGACCGGTTGTTAGCGCTGGGGATGTGGCCGTTCAGGGTTTCCACGGCGGGGAACAGGTCGGCGAACAGGGGAAAATCGAGTTCGGTGCGGCGGCCGGTGAGGCTGGAGAAGACGTGGTTGATGCTGAAGAAGATCTTCTGCTCGCGCAGGTAGGCCGCCAGCGCCGGGACGTCTTTGCGGCGCTTCTGGAGCTCGAGATGATGCCGGTCCTCGATGCCGTACGCGCCGACGTGAATTTCGGTCCCGCTCGGCGTGATACAGGTGACCTCTTCGCTCAGGAAGAAATCGGGATAGTGGCGGAGACGCTCGGCGGCGTCGATGGAATCGTGATCGGTGACGGTGACCAGGTCCATCCCGCGGCGCTTCAGCGTTTCATAGACCGCTTCCGGTTGGCTGTAGCATTCGCGGCAGACGCGGTTCACCACGGGGATGGTGCACATGCCCGAATGCCGCGTGTGAACGTGCAAATCGCACTTCATGGCCCCTTTGTAACGCGCCTTTGGTTACAATCCGTTGAATTGTGAAAAAAACATCAATGACAGGAAATGTCATGAAACAGAAATACGCGTTTTTGTTGTACCGCGTGCAGATCAACGCGACAATTGTTTCAAACAGGTTTGCGTTCGGTTGCTGGGCCGTAACGAAAGTGGGTTGGGGCCGGATGCTACCATGAGACTGCGGATTGGATGCGCGCCCGTAGCTCAGCTGGATAGAGCGATTGGCTTCGAACCAATAGGCCGGGGGTTCGAGTCCCTCCGGGCGCGCCAGCTAACATCCGGCTCTGCCCGGTAATTATCACGCAGTACTTGTGTACACCTGCTTAGCGCTCACGTCGCCTTGCTTTGAGCCGTTGATCCGGAAAAGAAGATTCTCTCAGTGTCTCTGCGGCGATCCGATTGCACGGGCTGACGGCCTACAAACAGGCCGTCATTCGCATCACGCCCACGAGCTAAGCTTCCGCCACGATTGCGTTCCGCCGTCAGTCCTATAATGAGGAGACCGCCAGCCCTTTGGGCTGCCGATTGCGGGTCTCCACGGTTGCTTCGCCAAAAAAGTCGGCCGTGGAGACCTACTGTTTTCCTAGAAAATCAGCTTCACGCTCGCTTGCAGCAAGCGTGGCGCGGCAGCACTGACCACCTGGCCAAACGTCGCGCTGTTAATGTTGCCGTCCACCGCTTGGGGTCCGAAGAATTGGGCGTGATTGAAGACGTTGAAGCCTTCCAGCCGGAGTTGCAACGACTTCGACTCCCCGAGGCGCACGCTTTTTGAAACCGCCAGGTCGAAATTGAGCATTCCCGGCCCCGAAAAGAATCGCCGCGACGCGTTGCCCGGCGTGCCCAAAGCGTTATCGCTGAACAGCGCGGTATTGAAGTACGGTTGGCCGTTGCGCGGGTTGCGATTCAAATTCAACCGGCCAGGCGCAACGTCCGGCTCATCGACGCCATAGTTGTTGATCCCGTTCGGCTCTGCGCCTACGAGAGAGTTATCTCCATAATTGACCAGTGTCACGGGCAGGCCGCTGCTGATCCTCGTGATGCCTGAAAAGTCCCAGCCGCCGGTCCAACGGTTTGAGGTTCGGAACAAATGTGTCAGGGGGAGCCGGTAGGTGTAACTCACGACGAAATTCTGCCGTATGTCAAACGCCGAAAGCGCCCGGCTCAAAGAAGGATTGAGCGGGTTGACCTCCTCGCCCAGATTGGAGGATTGATCGATCGATTTGCTGTAGGTGTACGACGCCAGCAGTTGCAGCGGTCCGCTGGTATGCCGCAGCGTCGCCTGCAGCGAGTTGTAGCTGGAGTTGCCGATGGTGGTCTCCAAGGTATCACTGCCGAAATTACCTCCCAGGGGCCCCCGGGTTCCGTTGATCACTTGGCCGGAAGCCGTCACGAAGACGTTGCCTTCGTTGAAGGGACCGCAGGGCGTTTGCCCGGGTGCAAGATTGGCCGGATTGCTGAGCTGGAGACAGAGAGTTGGATTGCCCGGATTGGCCTCCTCCAGTACCAGAAGGTGATGTGCCTCGGTTCCCACGTAGCTTAGGCTTAGCAGAGTGTGGTTTCCCAGCGCGCGCTCGACCGACAGCATGTACTCCTCGGTATACGGGATCTGATTGTTGAGCGCATAGTTCGGCATCCCGCTGATCGGTTCAAACTGCGACCAGTCTACGGTGGCGTCCGGATGGCTCGCCGTCGTGTTCAACGGCGCCAGCTGGACCGGGAAATACTGTCCGACATTCTGACCGCTGGCGGCGGAAATGAACGGCGTCGTAAACAGAGGCGGAGCCGGGCTGGTATACGTTGTTCCGTACGGCGCATTGGCGCTGGAAATTCCGATGGAGAGTGCCTCGATGGCGGTGTAGAACATCCCGTAGCTGGCTCGGACGCTGGTTTTGCCGCCGTCGGGAGACCACGCCACACCGATGCGGGGAGCGAAGTCCAGATTTCCCGGCTGCGCGATGGTCCGCGGAACTCCGGGATCAGTCGGAAACAAGATACCGGCTGGTGCGCCCGGAAAGACGATGGAGTGCGTTCCCGGTTCGAAGGTCGCAATCTGGTTGTACTTTTCATACCACGGCTCGATCCGGTCCCAGCGCAGGCCGTAATTCAATGTGAGATGTCTCGTTAAGCGCCAGCTGTCCTGCGCGAAGATACCGGCGTACCGGTTACGGCCATAAAAGGGCTGAAGCTGGCTTTGGTTATATTGGCTCGCAATGCCGAGCAGGAAGTCGGCGAAGTCAACGCCGGTTTCACTGCCGTAGAAGATAAAGTTTCCGTTCAACTGCGCGATCGGATTGGTATTCACCTGGTCGTAGTGAAACTCGGCGCCGAACTTGAGGGTGTGGGTTCCCACGACCTTGGAGAAGAGGTCGCGCCATTGAAACGTGTTGTTGATCTGCTTCAACTGGTTGGTGTTCGTGCCGATGGAGAAGTTGTTGAAATTCACGCTCTCCACACCTTCGGTCCGCGGCGACAAAGGAACGATGCCCGGAGTATTTGCACCGACGACGAAGCCCTGAGAGGCAAGGCTGACGCCCACGCCGCCGATCGGCTGGCCCAAGTCGGTTGCGTCGCGCATAAAGCTTAAGTGCCACTCGTTCACCGCCGTCGAGCCGAAGGTCTGGGTGCCGGCCACGGCGGCCAGCTGTGCGCGTCCCGAATTCAGAGCGTTAAAGCCGGGGACATTGGCGCCGCCCTGCGCCACCGGATAGGGATTGTTCTGCGACCAGCCATCCAGGTAATAGTAAGCCGACAGCCTGCCCCAGCGAGTGTCGCCGTCCAGCCGGTATGCTCCCTTGTCGTCATCGAGAGTCTGATTGTAGGCCGAAGTGGAAAATGTGCTGTTGGGATGGTCGGGCGCCGGAATATATTTCAGAAGGCTGACCGCGGGTGCGGACCACGCGCTTCGGGGGACCACTGCGTTGGGAAGAACGCATTGAGCCGGACTGGTGCAGCCGGGGAAGTAATACGGTTCTCCCGCCGCAACCGCGTAGCCGAGCCGTTGGCTGAGTTGGCTCGCCCAGTACGTACCGCTTACGGTGGTCGGCACTGTCTTTCCGCTTTGGTCCACCGTCGTGAACGAACTCGCCAGATCCATCAAGTTGCCGGAACGGTCCGCCATCGAGGGAACCGGGATCTCGCCTGTATCCACGCCCTGGCTCAACCGGGTCCCCTGATAGTCGGCGAAGAAAAATATCTTGTTCCTCTGGATGGGCCCGCCCAGCGTCGCGCCAAACTGGTTCTGGTCGAAAGAGCCGCGGGTGGGTGAGAAATAGTTGCGGGCGTCCAGTTGCGTATTGCGCAGGAACTCGAACAGGTCGCCGTGGAAGGCATTGGCGCCGGACTTGGTCACCACTTCGATCTGGCCGCCGCTGAACTCGCCGTGCTCCGCGTCGAAGTTGCTGGTGAGAATCCGGAACTCGGCGATCGCATCCAGATTGGGAACGATCGCCGCGCCCATATTGACGTCCTCCTCGACATCGCTTCCGTTGAGCACAAAACTGTTGGCAAATTCGCGCTGGCCGTTGATGGAGATGGTTCCGGGGTTCAGGTTGCCGGAGGGAGAAAAAGCGCTCACGCCAACGTCTTGTGTCGTGTCCGTGGTCAGCGAAGTAACCGGAACGACGCCGGACTGGAGCGAGAGCAAGTCCGTGTAGCTGCGGCCGTTCAGGGGCACCGAGGTCATTTGCCTGCCGGTGATGACCTCGCCGATCTGCGTATCCGCGGTTTCCACGCGCGCCCCCGCCGCGGAGACAGTGACCGTATCGGTCTTCGCTCCGATAACGAGCGAAGCATCCACCACCACTTCGCCGTTAACATCCAGGACCACGCCGGTGCGCCGCAGCGGCTGGAACCCGGCGGCATCGATTTCCAAGTAGTAATTTCCGACCGGCAGGCTCTGCAGGGAATAGAATCCTTGCGTGTCGGTCACGGCCGTCCGTGTTAGACCCGTGGCTGTCTCGATGGCCGTGACCTTTGCGCCAGGAACGGCTTTTGCTGCAGGATCAGTCACCGTGCCCGAAATGCCTCCGCCGTCGCCCGCCGAAAGCCTGAATGCCGTCAGGGCGAATAGAACCGCGATACATGCCTTTCTGAAATTGGTTGTCACTTGCTCTCCTTACAAAAGGGGAGCTGGCCAAGGTCAGGGGGAAAGAGACCGCCAGCCCTCCGGAATTGCCGATTGCGGGTCGCCGTGGCGCTTCGCCAAAAGTCAGCCGCGAAGATCCCTAGGTTCTCACTCGGTTGCTAACTGCCGGTCACCCCCATCGAGTCTACGTCCAATATGAAAACGGTTTGCCTGATCATCCTGGTCTCAGCAGTGGCCATCATCGTCTGAAAAACTTCCCAGATCTGCCCCAAGCTAGTGGGTGTGAACTGATCCGATATTGATTTGTAATAAGTTACGTGCAGAGCCATATACGACCGCTTTGGTCCATATTACTTGGCTCCGAATTTCAAGTCAACCAAAATCAGCAATTCAGTTGCAAGTGAATCTGGGCCGTCCCAGCCGGGCGTTGAAGCGCGAATCCAGAGGCCTGGCGGGCGCCGGGCGGATTCCGGTTCGTTCGTAACCTTTGACACGCCGGTCACGCCCTCCTGCTAACATAGGCAAAGCCGGACCTGAGGATATTGTTGTCCAGTCGAGGGGCGCCGGCTCGCGAGCTTGGGCATGAACATTACCGAACTGTTCATCCGGCGCCCGGTGATGACCGCCTTGGTCATGGGCGGCATTCTGTTATTCGGCGTGGCCGGCTACCGCTCCCTGCCGGTCAGCGATCTGCCCAACATCGACTTCCCCACGCTGCAGGTACAGGCGCAGTTGCCTGGCGCCAGCCCGGAGACCATGGCCGCCTCGGTGGCGACGCCGCTGGAACGCCAATTCTCCACGGTTCCCGGCCTGGATAACATGAGCTCGTCCAGCGCCCGGGGCAGCACCAGCATTACCCTCCAGTTCACCCTGGACCGCAACATCGACGCGGCGGCGCAGGACGTACAATCGGCCATCGCGGCCGTCTCGCGCCGTTTGCCGCCGAACATGCCGGCACCGCCTTCGGTCTCGAAAGTCAATCCGGCCGACCAGCCCATCCTCTTCATGGGGCTCAATTCGCTGACCGTGAATCCGCACCTGGTGGATGAATATGCCGAGACGCTGATCTCGCCGGCCATTTCCAGCCTGAACGGGGTTTCACAGGTGAACGTGTTCGGGGCCGCGAAATTCGCCGTGCACATCCGACTGGACCCGAGCAAGCTGGCTGCCCGCGGGATCGGCATCGATGAAGTGGAAGCGGCGGTGGAGCGCCACAATGTGAATCTGCCGTCGGGCACACTGTGGGGGCCGCACCAGGCCTTCACCGTCGAAGCCAACGGCCAAGTGCTCAGCGCCGACGCTTATAAGCCTCTCGTGGTCACCTATCGCAACGGTGCGCCGGTGCGTTTGGAGGATCTCGGCCAAGTGGTCGACGGCGTCCAAAACGACAAGGTCATGACCTGGCTCAACAATACGCCGTCCATCATGTTCCAGGTAATGCGGCAGCCGGGCACCAACACGGTGGAAGTAGTGGATCGTGTAAAGGCGTTGCTGCCGGAGTTCAGCCGGCAGCTTCCACCGGCGGTCAACATGGAGACGCTCTATGACCGGTCCGTTTCCATTCGCGACTCCGTCGACGACGTGAAGTTTTCGCTCGAACTGGCCATGGTGCTGGTGGTCCTGGTGATCTTCCTGTTCCTGCGCAACTTCTCGGCCACCATGATCCCCAGCCTGGCTTTGCCTTTGTCGGTGGTTGGGACCTTCGCGGCGATGTCCTTGCTCGGTTACACGCTGGATAACCTTTCGCTGATGGCGCTGACGCTGGCGGTCGGTTTCGTGGTGGACGACGCCATCGTGGTGCTGGAGAACATCGTCCGGCACATGGAGATGGGCAAACCGCGTTTCCTGGCCGCCATCGAAGGAGGCCGCGAGATCGGCTTCACTATTCTCTCCATGACGCTCTCGCTGGCTGCCGTGTTCATTCCGGTGTTCTTCATGGGCGGCATCCTTGGCCGGCTGTTCCATGAGTTCGCGGCCGTCATCATCGTCTCCATTCTGATCTCCGGCTTTGTATCGCTCAGCCTGACGCCCATGCTGTGCAGCCGCTTCCTGAAGCCGCCCACCGAACGGCACAACGCGCTCTACCGCGCTTCGGAGCGCGTGTTCGACGGCATGCGCGATCTCTACCGCTGGACGCTGGCCGGCGTGATCCGCCATCGCTTCGCCACGTTAATGGTCGCGGCCGGCACGCTGCTGCTGACCATCTATCTGTACGGTTTCGTGCCCAAGGGCTTCATTCCCAACCAGGACACCGACCAATTGACCGGTTTCACGGAGATGCCGCAATCGGCGTCGTATGAGCAGCAGGTTCACTCCCAGCAGGCGGTAGCGGCCATCGTGGGCCAGGACCCCAACGTCGAGGCCTACTTTTCGTTAGTCAACGCCACCAGCGGTAATTCAGGATCCGCGAATACCGGGCGCCTGCAACTCCGTCTGAAACCGCGCTCCGAGCGCAAGCTGACGCCCGAACAGATCATCCAGGAGTTGCGCCCCAAGCTGGACCAGGTTCCGGACACACGGACCTATCTCCAGAACCCGCCGCTGATCCGCGTGGGCGGCCAGCAGAGCCGCACGGTTTATCAGTACACGCTGCAGTCGCAAAACCTGGATGAGCTGTATCACGTCGCGGGGAGTTTCGAAAAACGCATGCGCCAGATCCCGGGCTTGTTCGATGTCAACAGCGACCTGCAGATCGCCAGCCCCGAGGTGGTGGTCGACATCGACCGCGACCGCGCCTCGGCCCTGGGCGTGACGGCGGACCAGATCGAGGACGCGCTGTACGATTCCTACGGCGAGCGCCAGGTCTCCGACATCTACACGCCCACCAACGATTATTGGGTCATGATGGAGCTGTTGCCGCGCTACCAGGCCGATCCCAGCAACCTGCACCTGCTGTACGTCCGGTCGGCCACGGGCAAGCTGGTGCCGCTGGACGAAGTGACCAAGCCGCACGATACCGTCGGCCCGCTCTCGGTGACGCACTACGGCCAGTTGCCCTCCGTAACGATGTCCTTCAATCTCGCGCCGGGAGTTTCGCTGGGCGACGCAGTGGATCGCATCGAAAGCGTCGCGCGCGAATCGCTGCCCGCCGATATCCAAACCACGTTCCAGGGCGTAGCCGCGGCGTTCCAGACGTCGCTCAAAGGCATGGGATTTCTGCTGGTCATGGCCATCCTGGTGATCTACATGGTGCTGGGAATTCTGTACGAAAGCTTCATTCATCCCATCACCATTCTTTCGGGCCTGCCTTCGGCCGGACTGGGCGCGCTGGCGACGCTGCTGCTCTTCCATGACGAGCTGAATATCTATTCGTTCGTCGGAATCATCATGCTGATCGGCATCGTGAAAAAGAACGCAATCATGATGATCGACTTCGCCCTGGAAGCGCAGCGCACTCAAAACTTGACGCCGGCGGAAGCCATCACGGAGGCCTGCCTGGTGCGCTTCCGGCCCATCATGATGACGACCATGGCGGCGCTGGTCGGCACGCTGCCCATTGCGCTCGGCCTGGGCGCCGGTTCGGAAGCCAGGCGCCCACTGGGACTCGCCGTGGTTGGCGGCCTGGTGGTCTCCCAGCTGCTCACGCTCTATATCACGCCCGTGATCTACATCTACCTGGAGCGTTTCCGCGAGTCGATGTCCGGTCTGCACCGGGCTCGCGAAGTAGAGTACGCTATCGTGGGCGAAGCCGAAACAACGTTGAAAGGCTGACAAACAGGAGGGGGCCATGTCCTGCCATCCATCCAGCCGCCGCGAAATTCTGG
Organism: Bryobacteraceae bacterium; assembly: GCA_035508055.1. GTDB lineage: Bacteria > Acidobacteriota > Terriglobia > Bryobacterales > Bryobacteraceae > Palsa-89. Next base: position 67,581 of record DATJNO010000034.1, read on the forward strand.
CGATGCTGGGCGCCGGTGCGTTGATTCCCCGAGTGGCGCGCTCCGCCGAAGCGGGTCTTCAGTTCGTGGCGGTGGACCACCTGGGCATCACGGTCTCGGACCCAGGGCAATCCGCCGCGTTCTATGCGCGCATTTTTGGAGGCGCGGTTTACAAGAACAATAAGACCACGCAGCGCTATGTGAAACTCGGCCCGGCCTATATTTCGATCCGGCCGGCGGGACGGCAATCCAAAGGCTACGGCGTGGATCACATCTGCCCCGGTGTCGCTGCCTTCGACCTCTCCACCGTCCAGGCGACGCTAAAGTCCCTGGGTGTCCGTGCGCGTGAAGTCGCCGGGTTCGGCATGTTCGCAGAAGATCCGGACGGAACTGAGTTCCAACTTTGGACGGCCGATTCGTGGAGCGAATCCGTTAAGACTGCCTCGCCCGAATCCTACCCTGACGCCGGCGAACCCATCTTCACTCCCACCGGCATCGACCACATTTTGCTGAACGTGACTGACCTCGGCGGATCCGTTGCCTTCTACGAAAAGCTCTTTGGGCCTGTGACGCGGCGCGGTAACAACCGGACCTGGTTCCAGGCGGGCAAGTCGCAGATCGGCCTGCTGCCGGTTGCCGGCGGCCGCAAGCCAGGCGTGAATCACTTCTGCGTCGCCGCGGCGTCTTTCGAATACCAGGCTGCCGTGAAACGGCTTGCCGGGGCGGGTGCGAAAGTCGAGTCCACGGAAGTCTCCGGCGCGCCTGAGTTTCGCGATCCCGACGGCATCCTGGTGCAGGTGATGGCTCCTCGCACGCTAACAAACCGGTAACGCGCTTCGAGCGATTGTCGATTTTCGCCCGCCTCGTTCGTCACTCAGACGGAAGAACCAATTCCCGAAAAGAGAAGCGTAACCATGCAAACGAAACAAGCCATACAATTTGCGCTAACGGCGTCCCACGCGGCCGTGCTCGGCGCTATCGACAAAATGAACGACGCCCCCACCACGTTTCCGACGCCCCACGGCGGGTGTCATCCCCTTTGGGTGCTGGGGCATCTAACGGTTGTGGAAGGGATGATCCCGGTAGTGATTTTCGGCGGTCCGAATCCGGTGTCCGAATGGGTGCGCTACTTCGGCGAAGGCTCCGAGCCCGTCGGCAGCCCCGACGCGTACCCCTCGTTCTCCGAGGTTCGCAAAAAATATCACGAATTGCGGGAGCGAAATCTGAAGCTCCTGAACGCCTTGAGCGAAGAGGACCTGAGTCAGCCAGTGAAGGCGCCGCCCGCCGGACGCGAGCACTTGTTCGCTACCGTCGGGCATACATTCCTGGCGATTGCCTTGCACCAGATGATGCACTACGGGCATGTGACGGATGCGACGCGGGCCGCAGGACGTGCCTCCGGAAGCGCTCAGGCGGCCTAGCGGTCCGCGCAGAAAGGAGCATTTCATGGCAAGAGTCACCGGTCTCGAACGAAAGCAGGCTCCCTGGCATTTACGCTGGTTTTACGGCGTGATGCGCAAAATGTTCGGCAAGGATCTCACTCCGGTAAAGATCCAAATGCGCCTCCCCGGCGCAATCTGGGGCGGCGTCGCGATGGAGGCGGGTCTCGGCCGCAAGCGGCGTGTGTCGCTGCGTCTCCTGCAGATCGCCAAAATACGGACCGCGGCCCGAGTGGGCTGCCCGTTTTGAGTGGACATCAATTCTGCCGTGGGCAGAAACGCGGGAGTATCCGATGAGAAGCTGCTCGCCATTCCCGGCAGTGACTTATCACCGTTCAGTGACGTCGAACGGCTGGCGCTGGAACTGGCCGATGCGATGGTGGCCACACCGGCCGTCATCTCCGACGATTTGTACGCGCGGCTGCGCGAGCGCTTTTCCGAAGAGCAGATCATGGAGCTGGCGGCGCAGATTGCCTTTGAGAATTACCGCGCCCGCTGGAATCGTGTCTTCGATGTTGGAAGTGATGAGTTGTACCGGCCCGGAGTCCGTGTCGATTTTGAGCACTCCCATTCGTTATAGATCCGCAAGACCGGAATCGGTCACCAAGGAGAAAATCAATGCCCCAATACATGCTTTTGCTGTACGAGAATTCGGCCAACCTGCAGCGGCTCAGCCCGGAAGAGATGCAGAAGGCCACCGAAAAATATATGGCCTGGCGCAACCTGCCCTTCACCAAGGACGGCAAGCGCCTGGCGGACGGCACGGGCCGTGTGATTCGCCCCGAGAATGGGAAACCGCGGGTGAGTGACGGGCCTTACGGCGAGACCAAGGAGGTCCTGGGCGGTTACTACACCATCGAAGCCGCCAGCTACGACGACGCGGTAAAACACTCGCTCACTCATCCGCATCTGGAGTACGGCGGCACCATCGAAGTGCGGCACGTGTTCGGATCGTGAGCGCTTCCGCACAGACCGCGGTCCTGCTGGACCATCTGTTCCGCCGCCAGGCCGGCCGCATGACGGCACACCTGGTGCGGCTGCTGGGTCCGGCGCATCTCGATCTGGCGGAGGAAACGGTGCAGGAAACCATGCTGCGGGCGCTTCAGACATGGCCGTACAACGGCGTGCCGGACAACCCCGCGGCATGGCTCTTTCGCGTGGCGCACAATGCGGCGATCGACGCCGTCCGCCGCAACCGGTTCATCGGCCGGCAATCCGACGCGGTGATCGCCGAGCTGTATCACTCCGCCAACGCCGGGCCCGAGGACCCGCGGCTCGAGGAACAGCTGCGCGATGACGAGCTGCGCATGATCTTCATGTGCTGCCATCCGGAGATCCCGCACGACGCGCGGGTAGCCTTGAGCCTCAAAACCGCCAGCGGATTCAGCGTGCGCGAGATCGCCCGGGCGTTCCTGGCTGACGACGCCGCCATCGCCCAGCGGCTGGTACGCGCCAAGCGCCAGATTCGCGAACGAAGGCTCACGCTGGATTTCCCCGAAGGTTCCGGGTTGCGCGACCGCCTCGATTCGGTCCTGGAAGTGATTTACTTTCTGTTCAACGAAGGCTACGCCGCGCATGAGGGTGAAGACCTGATCCGCCAGGACCTCTGCGGCGAAGCACTACGCCTCGGCCGGCTGCTAGCCGATTCCTCGCTCTCGATTCCGCGCGCCGACGCCCTGCTTGCTCTGATGGCGTTGCAGGCGGCGCGTTTGCCCGCGCGCGTGGATGAGGCAGGCGATCTGATCCTCCTCGAAGACCAGGATCGCAGCCGTTGGGACCAGCAGCTCATCGCGCTGGGATTCCATTACTTCGATCGGTCCATTGCCGGCGACGACGTCTCCGGGTATCACGTCCAGGCCGCCATCGCCGCGACGCACGCGCGCGCCACGAATTTGGAATCGACGGACTGGCCGGCTATCCTGTGCCATTACGACGACCTGCTGGCGCTGACTCGCTCGCCGGTGGTCGAGCTGAACCGCGCCGTCGCGCTGGCCAAAGTCCGCGGACCCGCCGCAGCTCTGGCCGCCGTGGAAAAGCTGCAAACGAATCCTCGTTTGAGCGATTACTACCTGCTGCTCGCCGTGCGCGGCCATCTGCTGCTCGAATTGGAACGCCGTCCGGAAGCCGCCGCCTGCTTCCAATCCGCGCTGGCTCTGCGCTGCTCGGAACCGGAACGCCGCTTCCTTCAACGCAAGCTGGCCCAGTGCACGCCGTCTGGCGTCATTTGACACTCGCGCAAACGCCGCGATAAGGTCGCAGCATGGCCCTGGAATTCTTCGAATGGGAGGTTGGCGACGTCGTCGTGGTGCATCTGCAGGGCAACATTACGCTCGGCCGCGACACCCAAAAGCTGCGCGACATCATCCAGGAGACGCTGGCCTCGGGCCGCAAGAATATCGTCCTGAATCTGGCCGAAGTCTACTACATGGACTCGAGCGGCCTGGGTGAACTGGTGGCCGCACACACCACCACGCAACATCAGGGTGGCAAACTGAAGTTGATGAAGCTCGCGCCGCGCGTGAAGGATCTGGTTCAGCTCACCAAGCTCTTCCAGATGTTTGAAGTGTTCAACGACGAAGACTCCGCCGTCAAAAGCTTCGGGTCCTAGCCGATGACGGCCGCACCGCTCAAAACCACGCCTCTTCACGGCGTGCACCGCGAGCTGGCCGCCCGGATGGTCGATTTCGGCGGTTGGGAAATGCCGCTGCAATATTCCGGCATTCTCGCAGAGCATCACGCGGTGCGAAAGTCCGTCGGCCTGTTCGACGTCAGCCACATGGGCGAAATCGAGATTCGCGGCCCGCAAGCCGGAGCGCTAGCTGACTATGTCACCACCAACAGCGTCGCGAAGCTGAAACCCGGCCAGGCGCAGTATTCGGGATTGCTCTATGGACACGGCGGGTTTGTGGACGACATCCTGGTTCATCAGGTCACCGGCGATCATTATTTTCTTTGTGTGAACGCCTCCAACCAGGAGAAGGACTACAAGCACATCGCGGACGCGAATCGATTCAGCGCCACCGTGGAATTGACCAGCGACCGTTATGTTCAGCTGGCCATCCAAGGACCCCAAGCGCTCGCGACGCTCCAGAAATTGGCCGCCACGGATCTCGCGGCAATTCGCTATTACCATTTCACCGACGCCGAAGTAGCCGGCGTTCCCGCCCGCATCGCGCGCACCGGTTACACCGGCGAAGACGGTTTCGAAATTTACTTCGCACCCGCACAAGCCGAGCGCGTCTGGAACGAAATTCTAGCCGCGGGCCAGGAATTCGGCATCCAACCGTGCGGGCTGGGCGCTCGCAACACGCTGCGGCTGGAGGCCGCCATGGCTCTCTACGGTCACGAAATTCATGCCGCCATCACCCCCTTCGAAGCCGGCCTGGATTGGATCGTGAAAATGAACCAAGGCGAGTTCATCGGCCGTTCGGCTCTCGCGCGCCAAAAAGAGCAAGGGATCACCCGGCGTCTCGCTGGATTCGAAATGACCGGCCGCGGCATCGCGCGCGACGGCTGCGAAGTCTCCATCGCGGGCTCGCCTGCGGGCTGGGTCACCAGCGGCGGCCCTGCGCCCACGCTGAACAAGAACATCGGACTGTGCTATCTTCCAAGCGAACGCGCTACTCCCGGCCAGCCGGTCCAGATGACGATCCGTAACCAGCCCGTGGAAGCAGTCGTGGTCCCAACTCCCTTCTACCAGCGAGCCAAATAATGCATCCATCCGACTTGCACTACACCAAGGAACACGAGTGGGTCCGCGTGGAACGCGACACCGGGGTCATCGGGATCACCGATCACGCACAAGAGGAACTGGGAGACATCGTCTACGTCGATCTGCCTAAGCCCGGCGCACGGTTTGAGCGCGGAGGCACACTGGGTTCGGTGGAATCCGTGAAGGCTGTCTCCGACATTTACGCGCCGGTCTCGGGCGAAATCATGGAAGTGAACCAGGCGCTGGCCACTGCGCCCGAAAAGCTCAACCAGGACCCGTACGGCGATGGCTGGCTGGTACGGATCAAGCTGTCCGCTCCCGCCGAGATCCAGGAGATGCTTTCGGCCGCGGATTACGAAAAGCACGTCGCAGCATCGAAATCCGAATAGAAAGCGGTAGAGATTGCATCCATTCCGCTTGGAGGAACGTTATGCCAAAAATGCGCGCCGTCCAGGTGTCTAAAGCTGGCGGTCCCTTCGAGTTCGTCGAACGCGACATTCCCGATCCCGGTCCAGGATCCGTGCGGATCAAAGTCCAGGCCTGCGGCATCTGCCACAGCGACACCTACACCAAAGAAGGCTACTGGCCAGGCATACAATATCCGCGCGTTCCCGGACACGAGGTCATAGGTGTAATCGACGCGGTCGGCCCCGGCGTGCCTCGCTGGAGGCCCGGGCAAAGGGTCGGCGTCGGCTGGAACGGTGGATTCTGCGGCTATTGCGACAATTGCCGCCGCGGCGACTTCTTCGCCTGTCAGACTTCCACCGATGTCACCGGCGTTACCCGCGATGGCGGTTACGCCGATTACATGCTGGCGCCGATCAGCGCATTGGCGCTGGTGCCGGACGATCTCTCCTCAGCCGAGGCAGCGCCGCTTATGTGCGCCGGTGTCACAACGTTCAACTGCCTGCGCAATAGCGGCGTGCGTCCGGGGGATCTGGTGGCGGTGGTCGGCATCGGGGGGCTCGGCCATCTCGCGGTGCAATATGCCGCCAAAATGGGCTGCCAAACCGTAGCCATCGCGCGCGGCAAGGAAGAGGAACCCCTGGCGCGACAATTGGGCGCGCATTCCCA
>DATJNO010000035.1:0-148287 GCA_035508055.1 Bryobacteraceae bacterium
AGCACTTTGTTGCGCCTCGCGCGCACCACGATCGTCACCAGAAACATCGTAATGGCCGCGAAGGGGACGGCCACGCTCACGGCCGTGCTCAGGTGAATGCGCACCTCCGGCGGACCGTTGATCAACAGCACGGCTCCCAGGATCATCGCGATGGTGGCGCCGACGCCCAGGATGCCGTGCGAGGTAAACTTCGCTTCCAGAATAAACAGCGTCGCCGCCAGCACCAGCAGTGCCACGCCGGTCCAATTGATGGGCAGAATCGATAGCGACGACAGCCCCAACAGCGCCAGGATCGCGCCCGCCACACCGGGGAAGATCAAACCCGGCGAAGTGAATTCGACGTAGATTCCCAGCCCGCCCAGCACCAGCAGCACGAAGCCGATGTTGGGATCCGCGATGGCGTTGATCACGCGCTCTCGGGGCGTTTCATGCACATCGATCACTTGGGCGCCCGCCAGGTGGAGCGTCACTTTGCGCCCGTCCCAGCGGGTGATCTCGCGCCCGTTCAGCTCTTCGAAAAGCTGCTGCTCGTTGTTGGCCACCAGTTCGATCAGCTTCTGGTCCAGCGCTTCTTTGTCGGTGAATGCCTTCGCCTGACGCACCGTCTCTTCGGCGAGTGCGCTATTGCGGCCGCGCCGCGAAGTCATGCTGCGCAGCAGCGCGGCGGCGTCGTTCTCCACCTTGTTGCGCATCACCTGATCCATCTGGCCGCCGGTCAGCAGCACCGGCGATGCCGCGCCTGTATTGGTGCCCGGCGCCATCGCGGCGATATCGCCCGCTTCCAACACGAAGAATCCGGCCGAAGCTGCGCGCGCTCCGCTCGGCTCCACGTACGTCACCACCGGTACGGGCGAGGCATCCAGCTCCTCCACGATTTCCCGCATCGCGTCCATCAGGCCGCCGGGCGTGTTCAAGCGGATGAGCAGCAGCTCGGCGTGCTCGTCCTGCGCCTGGTGTACGGCATCCCGTACGATCTCGACGGTGACGGGATGAATCACACCATCCAACGACACCGCAGCCACTTTCGGCGCCGGCCCCTGACCGGCCGCGCTCCAAGCGAGCAGCAGCGCCAGGGCGCCCGTTTGACAATGCACTCGCAAGCACATTCACTATATCTCGTTCTTGTGTCTATTTACGTTCTGCAAACGCCGCCCGCAGCTTGCGCCAGGTGTCCGGCAAAGCCTCCGGCAGCACGCGCGTCTCGCCCACCGTGGTCATGAAATTCGTGTCGCCCGGCCAGCGCGGCAGCACGTGCATATGGATGTGCTCGGCGATCCCCGCCCCCGCGCTTTCGCCCAGATTCATGCCCAGATTGAATCCCGCCGGGCGGTAGATGCTCCGCAAATGGCGCTGCGCTTCCTTCACCAGCAGGATCATCTCCTGCAGCGTGTCTCTGGCCGCGTCCTCCAGAGTGTCCACGTGCTGGTAGGGCACCACCATCACGTGACCCGTGGTGTACGGATAGAGGTTGAGCATCACGAAATTCTGCTCGCCGCGATACACCAGCAGATTGTCCTGATCGTCGCCGGACGCGGCAACCTGGCAGAATACGCATCCATCTCCGGTTTTCGTCTTTTGAACGTACTGGTAGCGCCAGGGACTCCAGAGATGATCCATAAATCGCGGGTGCGGCGGTTACGAGCCGTGAGAAGCGCCGCCGGGCGTCGGCTCAGATGGCGCTGGCGCCGCGCCGTCCACGCTGGCCGAAGTGTTCACCAGATCCTTCAATTCCTTGCTGGGCTTGAAATACGGAATGCGCTTGGAGGGCACTTCCACGCGGGTGCCGGTCTTGGGATTGCGTCCCACGCGAGGCTGGCGCTGCCGGGTGCGAAAACTTCCGAATCCCCGGATCTCAATCTTATCCCCGCCACGCAGGGATCGAACGATGCTGTCGAAGATGGCCTCCACGATCACTTCGGAATCCTTCCGGGTCATCTCCACGACCCGTGAGACTTCCTCGATCAACTCAGCCTTCGTCATAGTGTGTGTTTCTCTCCCTTGGAATCCGGCTTAGCGGCTTTCGCCCTTGGCTCTGGTGTTGATTACTTCTTCGATGGTCATGGTCGCGGCGGCGGCGTGGCGCTTATAGTCTTCCAGACGGGTCCGCTCTTCGTCATCGGCCAGAGCGCGAATGCTCAGACCGATCTTTTTCTCGGACTCGTTCAGCCGGACAATCTTGAAGTCCATTTCCTCGCCGATCGGCAAAGGCGACGGCTCCGATGCGCCCGGAATCTCGGAGCGGTGGCACAGGCCTTCCACACCCGGCGCCAGTTCCACAAAGACGCCGAAATTGGCGGCCCGGCATACGCGCCCGCGCACCACGTCGCCCACCATGTGCGCGCGGAAGAAGCTTTCCCAGGCGTCCGGCTGCAGCTGCTTGACGCCCAGCGACAGCCGCCGGTTCGGCGCGTCGATGTTCAGGATCACGGCCTGCACCAGCTGCCCCTTCTTCACCACTTCCGATGGATGCTTGACGCGCTTGGTCCAGGACAGATCGGAGATGTGCACCAATCCGTCGATGCCTTCTTCGATTTCAATGAACGCGCCGAAGTCGGTGAGCTTGCGCACCCGGCCCTCCACCACCGACCCGGCGGCGTAGCGCTCCGCCACGGTGGTCCAGGGATCCGCCTCCAGTTGCTTGATGCCCAGCGATACGCGCCGTTCCTTGGGCTTGACTTCCAGCACCACCGATTCCACCTGGTCGCCCACCTTCACCACTTTGCTCGGATGCTTCATCCGGCGGCTCCAGGTCATCTCCGAGATGTGGATCAGCCCTTCCACGCCCGGCTCCAGTTCCACGAAGGCGCCATAATCGGTGACGCTCACCACCCGCCCGATCACGCGCGATCCGCCCGGATAGCGCTCCTCAATCGATTCCCACGGATCCGGAACCAGTTGCTTCAGCCCCAGCGAAATGCGTTCCTTCTCGCGGTCGAACTTCAGCACCCTCACGGTGAGCTCGTCGCCGGCGTGCACCACTTCCGACGGATGTGTCACCCGTCCGTAGGACATGTCGCTCACGTGCAGCAGCCCGTCGATGCCGCCCAGATCGATGAACGCGCCGTAATCGGTCAGGTTCTTGACGATGCCGGTGACGGTCGCGCCTTCTTCCAGAACTTGCAGCGCCGCGCTCTTGCGCACCTGCTGTTCTTCTTCCACCGCCATCTTGCGCGAAACCACGACGTTGCCGCGGCGGCGATTCAGCTTGACGATCTTGACCGGAATGTCCTGGCCCAGCAGCGAGTCCAGATTGTGAATGGGACGCGTATCGATCTGCGAGCCGGGCATGAACGCCGGTACTCCCACATCCACCGACAGGCCGCCCTTGATGCGCCCCGTCACCCGGCCCGAGACCACCAGCCCGTCGCGATGCGCCTTTTCGAGATTGTCCCAACTCCGCAGCCGGCTGGCCTTTTCGTGCGACAGCAGAATGTAGCCTTCCGGCTGCACGCCCTGCCGGTCCACCATCACGTCGATCAGGTCGCCCACCTGCACTTGCACGCTTCCGTCCGGCTGCGCGAACTGTTCGATGGGAACCAGGCCTTCGGATTTGTAGCCGAAATCTACGATGACATCTTTTTCATGGAGCTTGACGATGCGGCCTTCCAGCAACTCGCCTTCGTGCGGCGGCGCAAAGTGAGTATAGTCGTCGATGAGCTGCTCGTAATCCGGTTCTTCACCGGAGAAGGGCGGGTTGAGATCTTGCTCATCAGCTCTGCTGGCCATAAAGCCAAACTCCGAATTCAGGCTACGCCAATGGTTCCGGACGCTGGTACTGGGAGGTCTTCAGGGACCTCTAAGATGACGGGCCGCGACGTCCCAACGCTACCCACTCAGACGACAAACCATTGATACGTCAGCACTTCAGCACTATAGCCGAGCCGCGCGCGGAAGTCAACCGAGCCACCTTCTTCGCCGGCGCAACCTCCAGCTTCTTTCTGCCGGAGCCTGGCCGCGTCTAATTCAGTCCGCAAAGATCGGGCGTCTGGCACATTCCACCCGCGCAGCCCGGCAACTCCGAACTTTTCGCCTTGCCATGGGAATGTGCCGCGAACGTAGACAACTTCGTTGTTAAATGTGACTGCCCGCAACTCGGACAGGCAATCCCGTTCTCGCCTCGACGAACCAGCTTCTCGAACGAGGTTCCGCAATCGTCACAGATATATTCGTAAATGGGCATGGTTTCGAAGCTCCGATCAGCGTCTTGATTTCAATTTTAGCGCACTTCGGCAACCTCAACCGAGCCGCGAACCGTCAGGAAGGGACTCAGTGCACCACCGCCAGCGCCATCTGGTCCAGCAGCCGCGTGACCGCCGCGCCGGGCTCTTGGAAGTTGTTCACCAGAAACGAAAAAGCCACGGGGCCGTAGGTAGAGGACTCGGCATAGCCGGAAAGCGCCCGTACGTGATCCAATGTGCCGGTCTTGGCGCGGATGCTCTGCGCCGCGGTCTCTCCACCGAAACGCCTGCCTAGCGTGCCATCCACGCCACCCACCGGCAGCAGATCCAGCCACTGCTCCCGGTCCGGAGATTTGTACATCGCCGCCAGCAGTTGCACAATCGCCGCCGGCGTGACCAGCGTGCTGCGCGAAAGCCCCGAGCCATCGGTGAACTGGTAGCGGTCCTTGGAAATCCCCAGCCCGGCGAGAAATTCCGCCATTTCCTGGAGGCCCGCGTCCCGGCTTCCGGCGCGTCCGGCGGCCACCGCGGTTTCGCGCAGAAAGACTTCGGCGTGGAGGTTCTGGCTGACTTTGTCGGTGACTTGCAGCAGCTCCAGCAAGGGCGGCGAATCGCGCTCGGCCAGCACCGCGGCCGGTTTGGAATCCAGGTTTGTTCCCACCACGTCATCCGGATAACGATGCAGCGCCACCGCATTGCCATGAACCGCGACACCGCGTTTGAGCAGCGCGTCGCGCAGCGCCTGGGCCGCGTACAGAGCCGGATCCGCCACCGCCAACTCTTCCGTGATTCCCGCATCGCCCTTCGGCAGCGTGCCCCAAATGTGCAATTCGCGACCGGCCGCCTTCCGCTCCCACTCGATTTTGCGCTCGCCGCCGCCGGTCGTCACCACGCGATTGTCGACAGTGAAATATTCGAGTGAAGGCTTCACCTGGATTCGAGCCAGCTCGCCGGCGCGGCTCGCCGGCCGCAGCGTCACGGCAAAACTGTTGTCGTCGAGGATCAGCGCGCTCACTGGCGCACCGTAATCCCACAGCGCATTGCCGGAAGACCAACCGCCTGCGTGCGGCTCCCAAACATAGCGCGTGTCATCGCCCACGATGTCGCCGTCGATTCTTCGGACTCCCTTCGCAACCACCTGGTCGGCCAATTCGTCGATGGCCCGAAACGAGTAAACGGCGCCGGATGGCTCATCATGGCGATACGGATAATCTCTGCCCGACAGGCTGGGATCGCCGCCTCCCACCATCCGCAAATCGCCCGGGAGCGTGCCTGCGGAATCCACCGGCGAATCCGCCACGATCTGCGTCTTCAGCCGGTAATCCGGCCCCAGCCGCCGCAGCGCCAGCGCAGTCGTGAACAGCTTCATGTTCGATGCCGGCAGGAACAGGCGATCCGCATCGTGCGCATACAACACCGCGCCGTCGCTCAAACGAACCACCTGGACTCCCACGAAAGCATGCTCCACGGCAGGCGCGTTGGCGATCAGTTCATCCAGGTGGAGCGTCTGATCGGCGCCGAGCGCCGGCCCCAGCGTCAAAACCAGGCAGAGGATGGCGCGCATCCCTAGGAACCCGCCCGCCGGACTTCCGCCAGTCCACTCAACTTCGCTTCCAGCAGGATCAGCAGCGCCAGCACGAACACCAGACAGCTACCCACCAACGGAATCAGCATCACGGCTTGGATGCCCCAGGCCTCGGCGCAATAGCCCAGCAGCCAGGGCGCCAGGAATCCGCCGGTGATGGCCAGCGAGAACAGGCCGTTATAAAAGCCCGGATGGTAGTACGGAAAGCGGTGCGCGATCTTTTCCACCACCAGCGGATAGATGGAAGCGAATCCGCCGCCGACGAACAGAATCCCCATCACCGCGCCAAACAGGTTGTTGGTGAACGCCAGCACGATGGTGCCCAGCAGCGCCGAGACGATGGAGCCGAGCAGCAGCAGCGGATGACTGACGCGCTTCAAAACCAGTTGCGAAACCAGCCGGCCGATGAGCAGCGCGCCCCAGTACAGCGCCAGCAACAGCAGCGACGCTTCCGGACTGATGCCCAACTGCCCGATCAAAAACAGCGGCAGCCAGCCCGCGATGGCCCATTCATTGCCGAACTGAAAGAACAGCAGCAGGCTGAACAGAATTGCGCCGGGGTTCTGAAAATCGCGCCAGACCTGCGCCAGAGGAACCGCGGCAACGGGCGGGTGATTCGGCAGCTTGCCCTTGGCGCAGATTCCGGCGTAGAACCCCGGCGCCAGCGCGAACAGGATCAGAATGCTCGGAACCGTATACACGTAATATGTCCCGGCCACCAGGAGCGCTGTGACAAGACAGCCCAGACCGAAGAGAACGCCGGCCATGTTCACTGTAGCGGCGCGGTCCCGCTGATATAGCGGCGAAATCGCCTGGAACACTCCCGCGTTCAACAGCCCCGTGCCTATGCCGATCCCCAGCACGCCCCCCATCCGCCATAAAGCCGCCGCGGGCGGCGACGACAACGCCAAACCGAGAAACGCCGCGCAGGACACCGCGCTTCCCAGAATCAGAATGAACTTGACGCCCCGCCGGCGCCACAGCCACTGCGCCACCCCCACCGAAAGCAACAGCCCCAGTCCCAGACTCAGAAAATAGTCGCCCACCTCGGTAAAGCCGGGCCGCAAGTGATAGCGCCACGCCGGCAGGATCGCGCCAAGGAAAGAAAGCAGGATTCCGGAGATCAGAAAAGCGGGTAGCGAGCGCTGGCCCTCGGTCGGATTCGACGTGGCCCCGCCCGGGTCGAGCTGCGTGGGAGCCGGGCTTGACATCAGTGGTTATTGTACCCCCTGTTCGACGAAGCCATTCCGCTCGCCGTTCCGATTCTTGGAGCCATCAGGCCGAAAGCCTTCCAGAAAATGGATTTGGCGCTGCTGCGCTCCTTTGGATTCCGTATATTACCACTGGAATACGGATTGCTCCCCCGAGGGGTATAAGGTTTACTTCGAGCTTTGGTGAGTTGCCTCCCCGATTGGACTTCGTCATCGCCCCGCAGCAATGCGGGGCTTTCTTCCTGGAGCAAACCACCAAACGCTAGTATGACAGGTGCAACGCATCCCCAATCCATAGTGTGCCCGTAGATTTAGTTTGACAGGTCCCAAGCCCGCGCTTTATCATGAATGCATCACTGAGAAAGGAGGTGGTCCAGTCTAACATGAGCAATTCTGGTAGTAGTGACTGTAGCTTAAATTCCACGCGCGAGGTGGCCGACTGCTAAAGTCGACTCTATGAACGTTCAGGTTTCGTTCAGTGACGAAGCCGCTCCTCCTGTGGACCGGCCGCTTCCCTGCGCGAACTAAGTAACACCTGGGATTTGCCTAGGCTACCCTCCCCCGCATTGCCTGTCTGGTGATGCGGGGGTTGTTATTTTAGCGTCCGGTATTCCGATGCGCTTCTTCATCCTGATAGCTCTTTTGTCCACCGCCTACGCCGGAGACTTCACCACCTACATCGGCGGCGCCCCCGACCAGAACCTGCCTGTCGCTCTCGCCACGGACTCGCAAGGGAACACTTACGTTACCGGCTGGGGCGCTTTCGTCACAAAATTGGACCCCATGGGCAATGTTGTCTTTACAAAGCTGATTCCGTTTGACGGCTTCGCCATCGCTGCCGACCCGTCAGGAAATATCTGGATCGGAGGCGACGGTTCCCCGGCAACCGCGTTCCTGATCAAGATGGCGCCGGACGGAACGGTTCTCTATTCGTCGCAATTTGGCGGCAAGATTGGCGCCAGCGCCGTGAATGGCATCGCGACCGATCAGAGCGGCAATGTCTATGTCACCGGCTGGACCGACTGCAGCGATTTTCCAACCACGCCGGGACTGCCCGCCTCGCCCGTAACCGGCAGTTACCCGCCAATCTACGGTCTGTTTGCGGCAAAGCTGGACCCCACCGGTCAGAAAGCCTCCTATTCCACCGTCATTGCCGGCCCGGCGAACTGCGCGACCTGTTTTGCCGATGTCCCCAAGACCGTGGGATATGGGATTGCCGTGGATGGAGCCGGAAACGCCCTGGTGGCCGGGTTCTCGAACACCACCGGTTTGCCTGTCGGCGATCCTTCCATGGACGGGGATTTTGTTTTCAAAATCAACTCCGCGGGAAACCAAATCGTCTATATCAGCTATATGCCGGCCCTCATCTTTTCGGGCTCGCGTCCGATCGCCGCGGATGCTTCCGGCAACGCTTATCTCACCGGCTACTCGGATGCGGCTTTTCCGGCCACTCCCGGCGCCTATCAGACCACGTACGAAGGCGGCAGCGGAACTGCGGAAGCCATCGCGATGAAGCTGGACTCCTCCGGCAAGACGGTTTGGGCGACCTTTGTGGGCCGGCTAGGCGACGCCAATTCGCAGAATGCGGCCATTGGCCTCGACAGCGCTGGAAACGTATGGATCACAGGCACAGGACCCTATGCCTACTTGCCGCTTCTCGAAGTCCCCACCTTTGTCTACATTGGCCCGGACTTCGCGGATGAATTGAACCCGGATGGCTCTACGAAACTCAATGCCATTGATTTCCCGCCCGATGCCGCGGGGCAGGACGTCGTTTTGGATCAAAGCGGAGTGCTGCATCTGGCTGGTCCAGCCGGCTTGATCACTGCGATGACGCCCGCGAATCCGATCTCCCCGCAGGTCTTTAGCGTTCTCAACGCGGCGGCCGGTCAGGTAACGCGCTGGATCGCGCCAGGCGAGATTGTCTCGCTCTACGGAACGGGCTTGGGCCCGGCCACGCCCATCTCCGTGACGCCCCAGAACGGCGCCTTCCCGACGTCAGCCGGCGGCGTGCAGGTGCTGGTGAATGGCACGCCGATTCCATTGCTGTACGTCTCGAACACACAGATCAATGCCGAGATTCCTTCTTCCGTGGGCGCCGGACAGAATGGGATGGCTCTCGTGCAGGTCATGAACAACTCGGCCGCTCTTCCCGACTTCCGTCTGGCTGTAGTTGCCTCGGACTTTGCGGCATTCACCAATCCCCTCGGCTCGCTGGTGGTTGTCAATCAGGATGGCACGCTCAACCAGCTCGCGAATCCGGCTCAGCGCGGTAGCGTGGTCAGCATCTGGGCTACGGGGATCGGAACCGGGGGGCCTGCCATGACCGGGGCCGTTGCCCCGGACGCCGACAACTATTGCGGCGCCTGCCAGGTCCAGTTCAGCACCGGCGGCACGAGCACTTACATCACCGAGACCGCACAGTATGCTGGCTCCTCGCCCGGCTTGGTGGATGGCCTGATGCAGATCAACTTTCAGATTCCCGCGAACCTCACGAACGCCTTTGGAGGCGCCTGGGTGTCCGTTATCCTTCCTGGTTTCTTGCTGCCCCTGCAGGTCGGCTGGGTTGACGTAGCTCAGTAGCCATCTCTCTCCCGCAACCAGGCAAGTGTTGCGGGATCTCAAGGCGCCACGCTCTAGTACCTGCGGTACTTTCGGAGAGCGGAGAAACTCGCTCCAAAAGCGGCTTTCAGAGTTATACTCGCCCTCGAAGAGGAAATGGTGGGCAAAACAGGGGGCCAGCCGGACAGTTGCGCCAATCCTGCCACGGAAGCCGGAACTTTGTTTCCGGGCCGCACGCTTCTCGCCGAGCGCTCAGCCGGGCAAGCAGATGCGTTTCGAGGGCGTACGCTGTCTTGGCGTCTTTTCTTTCGAGCCATCCGCCCTCATCAGTGGGCCAAGAATCTGCTGATCTTCGTGCCGCTTTTTCTGTCGCACAAGATTTTTCAGCTGCCGCTGGCCACCAGGGCGCTACTGGCGTTCGTGGCGTTTTCCCTCGCTGCGTCTTCTCTGTACATCATCAATGATCTACTCGACATTGAGGCGGACCGGAATCACCCCCGGAAAAAATACCGCCCGTTGGCTTCGGGCGAACTATCCATTCCCGCCGGATTGACGCTAGCGGCAGTGCTGGGCGCAGCCGGT
This sequence comes from Bryobacteraceae bacterium, assembly GCA_035508055.1. Lineage (GTDB taxonomy): Bacteria > Acidobacteriota > Terriglobia > Bryobacterales > Bryobacteraceae > Palsa-89. Next base: position 10,119 of record DATJNO010000035.1, read on the forward strand.
ATTTTCGTGAGCGTCCGTCTCCCCTGGTCCGCCGGCCTTCTGCTTGCGGGATATTGCATGGCTTCACTCGCCTATTCTGCCTATCTGAAGAAGCACTTATTCGTCGACGTGGTCCTCCTCGCGGCGTTCTTCGCAGTTCGCCTCCTTTTCGGCGGCGCCGCCACAGGCATCGAAATCTCCGTCTGGACGCTCGCATTTTCCATGTTTCTGTTTCTGAGCCTGGCTTTGATGAAGAGGCTGACCGAACTGCGAAACGCGCCCGAGCCTTCCAAGTCCGGTTTGAGCCGAAGAGGATACCTGGCCGAGGATTTGCAGCCCATTTCCGCTCTGAGCTGCGGGAGCGGGCTACTGTCGGTCATGGTGCTTGCGTTCTACATTCAAAGCGCTGAAGTACACGCTCTTTATTCGCACCCTTTGCTGCTCTGGCTCGTCTGTCCTTTGCTGCTTTACTGGATCGGCCGTTTTGCGATTCTCGCCAACCGGGGCTATATTCATCACGATCCCATCGTTTTTGCGTTTAACGATCCAGCCAGCCTGCTTACGGGCGCCCTGACCCTGGCCGTCGTGCTCTGCGCCATATGAACTTGCGTTCCTTGGTCGAGTGGCGCAGTTCACATCGGTTTTCCGGTGCGCCTTCCCTCCCTGCTCGCGGTTCCGCCGGCGGCGTGCTGACCGCGGAGGCGTCTGCGGCCGCCCGGCATCCGGGGCTGTATCGCGAAGTTCTGTTATTGGTGGCAGCGCTCATCTGCCTTTTCCTGCTTTCTCATTCCGGCTGGGACTATTCCGAAGCCAGCATGCACTATGCCGTCGCGGAACAGATTCTCACGCGGGGCGAACTGAGCTTCGCCCAGCCCAGGGAAGGGATCTACTATTTAGCCCCCAATGGCCGCACCTACGCCGCACATGAACTGGGGAACACGATTTTCCTTTTGCCGGTGGCCGCTCTGAACCACTTCATCGAGCTGCATTTCACTCGATCCTTCGGTGCGTCGCGCGTGGCCTACTTCACACGTTTTCTCTTTTCGTCCATGGGGACGATCCTCTGTGCTGCCGGCGCGGCGTTCTTGTACCTGATCCTGCGCCTGATTTTTCTGCAGCCGGTGCGCTCCGCGCTGGCGAGCGTTCTGATCTTCTGTTTTTGCAGTTATTACTGGAGCTACACGCGAATTATTTTCGATGGCGTGCTGTGTAGCGTGTTGCTCGCCGCCGGGACGCTGGCCTTGTTCCTCTTTGCCCGCGAGCCGGATAAAGACCGCCTTCTGATTGCCGCCTTCGCGTCGTTTGGTTTCGGCGTGATCACGCGCCTGAGCATGGTGCTGCCCATTGTGGCTGCGGCCATCTATCTCCTCCTGATCGAGACCCGCCGGCGGCGCCTCTTCCGCACGGCTGGGATGGCCGTGGGAGTCCTCGCTCCTTTTGTGGCTTGGCAGCTCTACTACAATCATCTCCGCACCGGCAATCCGTTTCTGTCGCCGGTGCAGATGCCGCAATACGAACCCGCCAACGGCCTGCATGGCCAACTCGCCGTCGGGCTGGCTGGCCTGCTGTTCAGTCCCGGCAAGAGCATATTCGTCTATTGCCCCATTGCTTTGCTGTCCGTCATGGTGATGGGATGGTTTTGGAAGACCCACCGGAACGAGGCTGCGTTCGTATCCGCCGTCAGCCTGTCTTGGCTGCTCTTGCATGCGAAGCTAAACAGCTGGTATGGAGCCTGGGGTTGGGGCCCGCGTCATTTAGTCACCATTGCGCCCCTTCTTGCGCTGCCGTTCCTGGTAGCCAGATTTTCCTCTTGGCCGCGCAGCTTCCGCATCTTCGCCGTGGCCGCCTTGAGTTGGGGATTCGTGCTGGCCGTGGCGTCCAACATCTGCAACAGCCGCTATCGTCTTCTTTTGGCCGCTCGAAAGGGACTGCTGGACAACGACCGCTTCTACTGGAATCTCACCCGGAACCAGGCCACCGACGCGGTGGCCTCAATGTTGCACAATTTCGTCAGAATGGTTCGTGGCGGTCCCTATGAAGTGATACCGGGGATCGCAGCTCGAGACGTGGCTGCGAGCAACACCGCGGACCTGTGGTACGTCACGGCGCTTCGCTTGGGCTATCCGGCTATCCCCATCGCGTTAACCGTCATCGCCCTGGCGGCTTGCGCGGCCATCTGCCTCGCAGTTCTGTGGCGGGACGGAAATCGGCCTTCCCGGTCCCGGCATGAGTTCACGCCGCCCGCGCGCCGGTTCGAGGCACAGGCTTGACGGCTGCGCTACACTGAAGGTTCGAAAGGATTCTTCCCAATGAAAGCCGCGATTCACCCCGCCTACGAAGAGATCAATGTCACCTGCGCCTGCGGGAGCACGTTCAAAACCCGCTCCACCCACAAGGGCGACATCCGCGTGGAAATCTGTTCCAGCTGCCACCCCTTCTTCACCGGCCGCCAGAAACTGGTGGACACCGAGGGCCGCGTGGACCGCTTCCAGAAGAAAGTTCTCAAATCCAAAGAGATGCAGGACAAGAGGAACAAGAAACCGCAACCAGTGGCGCGCTAACCGTTACCGCTGGCTCTGCTTTTCCTGCTGGCGGGCCCGTTCCTCGCGCTCTTCGTGCAGTTTTTCGTACTTGGGAATTTGCTCGGAGGTCAGAATCGTCCGGACGCGCGAGAAATGCTCCTGGCGTATCTGCTCGATTGCAGCGTTGTCCTTTTCGCGTGCTTCCTTGAAGCGGCTGTTGGTATCGTCCAGGATTGCGTTCAGCTTCTTCATCTGATCGTCGGTCAGGCTAAGCCGCGTTTGCATCTCATCCAGGTATTGGACCCGCCAGGCGGCCGGGGACAACCTCGCCGCGCTTCGAGCGGTGGGAGGGTTATAAGTCCGGTAGCCGAGTGCGCCTACCACTGCCCCGCTGACAAACACCAGGAACAGGTAGAGAGCGATCGGTAGATTCCGGCGCGTCATTTCGTGTTGGATTCGGTATAGTCGATCCGGATGCCTACAGCAGCGAGGTTTTCAGTGGGATTTGCATCAGCCAGCACATCGACGTAGTTGCCGCGCACGATCGGCTGTTGGGGTCTGGGGGCCTGCAGAAGAATTCCAAACAGCAAGCAAATGGCGGCTGCGGCGGCCACAAACACTTGCGTCAGTTTCTTGATGCGAATCACCAGGCGCTGCCGGGATTCAATCTTCCGCCACAACTCGGGCATGAAGCCCGCGCTCGCTTCGGGATCCAACACGGCATCCCGGTATTCGGCGAACAAACGATTCAGTTCTGCATTCGGTTGATCCATGCTCGTCTCGGAGCCTCCTCGACATTAGCACTTGCAACTACCCTACCGTATCCCCCATCCCCTATTTTTGACCGGCTCCACTGCCTTTGCCCCGCGTGGCTTGATAAGCCGCCAGAACGCGTTGCCTAGCCCGAAAGAGCCGCACCTTTAGAGCATTTTCGTTGACTGCGTAAATCTTTTCAAGCTCTTTCAACGAAAGCCCTTCCACTTCTTTCAGCGTAAGAAGAATTCTATCCTGCTCGGAAACCGACCCCAGGAGCGAATCCACCAGCTCCTTTACCTGCTTCAGCCTCTGGTCCTCGTTCGCGGCCTTGCCGCCTGCCACCGCGTCGGCCATCATGACCTGTTGCTCACTCAGGTCCGACATCCGCGATTCATTCCGGCGACGCTGCTTCCGCAAATAGTCGTACGCCGCATTCACCGTCAACCGGTACAGCCAGGGCTCAAATACCTCTGGCGTCCGGAGTTGATCCAGCGAATAGTAAAGCCGGAGGAAAACCTCCTGCGCTACATCCTCCACATCTTCGGGCCGCCCGATCAGCCGGGCGATCGTTCCCAAGATCCGCTTCCGGTACGCAACCACAACCTGGTTGAACGCGGCATCGTCGCCCTTCTGGGCGTTCTGGATCAGCTCGAATTCAACCAACATGCGGCCTTAGATGCCAGCCGCCCGATCTCGAACAAATAGGCGTACCAGCAAAATGTTAGGTTACAAGGGCTTGGACGCGAAAAGCAAAGCCTGGATAGGGCTAGCTGCATGCAAGGGCCCATCCGCGGGGCCATCCCGGCAGGCAAAACAACAAAATCAACGACTTATATACGATAGCCGGACGCAACAGGCACCCGTGCTAAAATCGCCATGTCGCTCCCTCCATGGATTTTCTTCAGGGCTTGAATCCGCAACAACAAGCCGCCGTCGCGCACGTCGAAGGACCGCTTCTGCTGCTGGCTGGCGCGGGCAGCGGCAAGACGCGCGTCATCACGCACCGCATGGCCCACCTGATGGAGGCCCACCACGTCCCGGGCCCTTGCATCCTGGCCGTCACCTTCACCAACAAAGCCGCGGATGAAATGCGGCAGCGCGTTCAGAACCTGCTGGGTGGCCTGCCGGCGCGCGATGGGCCGCTGGTTTCCACCTTCCATTCTTTCTGCGTCCGGCTGCTGCGGCGCGACGGCGCGCGCCTGGCCGAGATCCGCCCCGGCTTCACGCGCCAATTCACCATTTACGATGACGACGATCAAGTCGCGTTGATTAAATCGATTTTCCGCGCCGCCGGCCTGGACGAAAAGTTCATGCAATATCGCGCCATGTCGTCCTGGATCAGCCACCAGAAGAGCCACAAGCGCTCGCCCCAGGACGTTTATGGCGCGTCCACCGATCAGAAGACCTCGCAGCTCGCCAGCATCTACGAGCAGTACGAGGGCCGCCTTTGCCAGGCCAATGCGCTGGACTTTGACGACCTGCTGCTCGAAACCGTGCGTCTGCTGGCCCACGACGCCGGCCTGCGTTTCCAGATCAACCGCCGCTTCGAATTCGTCATGATCGACGAATATCAGGACACCAACCGCAGCCAGTATGAACTGATGCGCCTGCTCACCGAAGCGCACAAAAACATCGCCGTGGTGGGCGACGAAGATCAGTCCATTTATGGTTGGCGCGGCGCGGACATCCGCAACATTCTGGACTTCGAGCATGATTTCCCCAGCGCCACCGTCATTCGCCTGGAACAGAACTACCGTTCCACGAAAAATATCCTGGAAGCCGCGAGCGCCGTGGTGGCCCACAACACCGAACGCAAAGGCAAGTGGCTCTGGACCGATACCGGCGAGGGCGAGCGGCTGGGCCGCTTCGAAGCTTTCGACGGCGAACAGGAAGCGCTGTTTATCGCCGACACCATCGAACGGCTGTTATCGGCCAGTCCTGGCGATCGCGTGGCGGTTCTCTACCGCACGAACTTCCAGTCGCGCCAGATTGAAGAGGCGCTGCGCCGCTATGGGCGCGACTACGTGGTGCTGGGGGGCTTCAGCTTTTATCAGCGCGCCGAAGTGAAGGACGCGCTGTCCTACCTGAAGACGGCGGTCAGCCCCAACGACAACATCAACCTGCTGCGCATCATCAACACGCCGGCGCGCGGCATCGGCCGCAGCACGGTCGAACAAATTGAGCAGTACGGCCAGCAGCATCAGCTGAGCGCCTGGGACTCCCTCGGCCGCATGCTGGACGAAAACCTTTTCCCGGCACGCGCCGCCGCGGCCTTGCGAGCCTTCGCCAAACTCATGCAAGAACTCGCCGAGTTCGCCGCCGGGCACAAAGTGGATGAAGCCCTGCGCCAGATTCTGGACCGCACCGGCTACGCCAAAATGCTGGAAAACGACAACGACCCGGAATCGGAATCGCGGCTCGGCAACCTGAGCGAGCTGGTCAACGCGGCCTCGGAAGCCGCCGAGCGCGGCGAAACGGTCGCAGAGTTTCTGGATCACGCGGCGCTTGTTGCGGACACCGACCAGCTCGACGAGCGCGCCACGGTCTCGTTGCTCACGCTGCACAACGCCAAAGGCCTGGAGTTTCCGATCGTCTTCCTTGCGGGAATGGAAGAAGGCCTGTTCCCGCACATTCGCTCGCTCGATTCCAAAGCCGCGATGGAGGAGGAGCGGCGCCTGTGCTACGTCGGCATGACGCGCGCGCAAAAGCGCCTGTACCTGAGCTCGGCGCGCTACCGGCGGCGCTTTGGCGGCGGCCAGCCCGAAGCCACCATCCCATCCCGATTCCTCCGCGAAGTGCCGCGCACGCTGGTGGAAGATCTCAGCGTGAAATCCGCGCGCGCGCCGCAAGTGGATCTCTTCTCCGAACAATACGAAGTGCGCGAAACGGCCAAGCGCAATCTCTATACGGGCAAAACCTACAACTCGGTGGAGAACATCAAACAGTTCTTCGCCGAACGCGGCAAAGCGGCGGCTCCGCCACCCAGCAGCTCCCCGACACCAGCCACCTCCGCGACCCCCACTCCCCACCACCCACCACCCACTCCCCGCAAGAGAGGCTTCCGCGCCGGCTCCCAGATTCGCCACCCCAAGTACGGCGTCGGAACGGTGCTGCGTCGCGAAGGGGATGGCGAGGATGCTAAGCTCACGGTAAGCTTTCCCGGCTACGGCCTGAAGAAGCTGATTGAAAAATTCGCAGGAATCCAAGAGGAATGAACACTAAGCACATCACAGACAGAACGGAGCGCAAGAAGCTCAAGCGCGCTGCGCGCAAGAAAGCTGCTCCCAAGGCCAAGCGGGCTTCCGGGGTTGCCCGCGGCTCCATGAAGAAAAAAGTGAAGAAGTTGACCAAGGGCCAGCGGAAGCGTTAGCGCGCCAGCGCTTCCCGCCCATGAACCAGCTCCTGCGCACCAAGAGCATCGATGCCTTGATCGCGGCTTCCGAAGAGCCCGATCACCGGCTGAAGAAGTCGCTCGGTGTCTGGAGTCTGATCGCGTTGGGCATCGGCGCGGTGATCGGTTCGGGCATTTTCACCGTTACGGGAACGGCTGCCGCCGGCGAACACTTCCTGGCCAAGTCGGTCTTCAAAGCGCCCGTTCTCGATTTGCTGCTGAACGGCGGCAACGCCGCCACGCTGAGCGGAAGACTGGGAGCCGGCCCGGCCATTTCCGTCTCTTTCGTCCTGGTGGCCATCGCCTGCGGATTCGCGGCCATCTGCTACGCCGAACTTGCCTCCATGATTCCGATCGCCGGAAGCGCCTACACCTATTCCTATGCGACATTGGGCGAGATTTTTGCCTGGATCATCGGCTGGGATCTGATCCTCGAATACGCGTTTTCCAACATGAGCGTCGCGGTCGGCTTTTCGGCGTACTTCAATGACATTCTCGATAACCTGTTCGGCTTCCACTTGCCCAAGGAGCTTTCGCAGCCGATCTTCGAGGAAGGCCAGCGCACCGGCGCCTGGTTCAATCTGCCGGCATTGCTGGTTTTGCTGGCCCTGAGCTACGTATTGGTGCGCGGCGTCCGCGAAAGCGCCCGCACCAATAATGCGATGGTAATCGTCAAGATTCTGGCCGTGGCGCTCTTCGTGATTGGCGCCGCGCGCGCGGTAAAGACCGCCAACTGGCACCCGTTCATGCCCAACGGCTACTCGGGCGTTCTGTCGGGTGGCGCAATCGTTTTCTTCACCTACATCGGCTTCGACTCCGTGTCCACCGCGGCCGAGGAGTGCCGGCGCCCGCAGCGCGACATGCCGCTCGGCATCTTCGCGACCCTGTGCATTTGCGCGTTGCTGTACGGCTCGGTTTCCCTGGTGCTCACCGGCATCGCGCATTGGACCACGCTCGATAACGACGCGCCCGTGGCCAACGCGCTCAAGGCCATCGGCATGAACCGGCTCCGGCTGATCGTCACCGCCGGCGCGCTGCTCGGGATGCTGTCGTCGCTGCTGGTCTTTCAATACGGCCAGGCGCGCATCTGGTTCGCGATGTCGCGCGACCGTCTGCTGCCCGGCATCTTCTCGCGCGTTCATCCGCGCTACAGCACGCCGCACATCAGCACTTGGGTGGCGGGCTTCGTGGTCGGCATTCCCGCCGGCGTGTTCGACATCAGCTGGTTTGCGGACCTGTCCAACATCGGGACCCTGTTTGCCTTCATCCTGGTCTCTGCCGGCGTGATCGTGCTGCGCAAGAAGCAGCCCGGCCGCCCGCGCGGATTTCGCGTTCCTCTGGTTCCTCTGCTGCCCATCATCTCCATCATCTGTTGCCTGGTTCTGATGCTCAGTCTTCCGCTGGAGACCTGGGTGCGCTTCTTCGTCTGGCTCATTATCGGCCTGGTCATCTACTTCGCATACGGCCGGCACCGGGCTGTGGCGTAGCAGTACTACCGCCTCCCTAGTTCCAGTACGAAAGGCCGCAATTTCCTATTTCTGGGAGCGTGTAAGGCGCGCCAAGATAGGTTCGCTTGGAACCTGAATCTTCCCAGGTCGCTGAACTAATCGCGCCGAGCCCCACGCCAGCCGGTGAGCAGCTGGCTCTGACTTTGGCGGGCACCATCGCGGTCGCCTTGGGCGATTGCTGTGATGCTTTCGAAGATACCTGGCCTGAGCTTCTGCATGCCACGCGGTCGTGGCTTCAATACGGAACTATCGGATTTGCAATACTTTGCATCCTGGTTGGCGCGGCAGAAGCATTGTTGGGAAGGTGACAATCGCGCCCCTCAATTTCGGTTGATAACCCTATTGCAACTTAGTACCGGAAGAGCGACAATACTACTGGAACTAGCTCACTCCTCCGAGGGCTATCCGATACCCGCCTCGTCCTTGCGGATGGGGCGGGTTTAAGTGTCTTAGGGCGGCTAGCGTTTGGACGCCTCGAGCGACTCCAGTTCCTTCCAGATGTCGTCGTCGTGCGGCTCCCAGTCCGGGCTGGTGGTGCCGGTGATTTGCACCTCGGGGACCTTCAGCGTGCCATGCCCATACAAGCAGATGTACTCGATGCGCGGCTGACCGAAGAGCAGCATGTTCGGCCAGGAACCGGCGGTGACGGGCATGCGCAGCCTGCGCAGGCAGGTGCGGCAGCGGTAGCGCTGGTCCCAGATGATGGCGTACAGGATGCCAAATCCGGCAAGAAAATAGGCCAGCATCGCCGTCGTGTAGCCGAGGTCGTGCCCAAAAGGCTTCTGCTCCATCCCGAGGTAGAGCACCGGACCGGTGAAGCAAGCCTGGATAACCGCTCCGAGCATGCGCATGAACAGGGCGCCGGCCGCGAGCTTGGCCAACAACAAGCCCCAGTACTTCATACTCATTGGATTCCTCTTTCGGCCTCCAGGTTCCCGTTAGAGCTCACTACCATTCTATCGGCCCGTCCTCAATTCTTCAGCAGGCTGCGGACCAAGAACAAAACATTGGCCGGCCGCTCGGCCAGCCGCCTCATAAAATAGGGATACCACGCCTTGCCATACGGAACATAGAGGCGCAGACGAAAACCCGACGCAACCAGGCGGCGCTGCAGGTCGCGTCTGACCCCGTAAAGCATCTGAAACTCAAAACGGTCCAGCGGGATGTTTCGTTCCCGGATATGCGCAATCGCTTGGCGCAGCATGTTCTCATCGTGCGTGGCCAGGGCGGGACAAACGCCGTGATCCAGCAGCTGAATCATTAGACGCGCATAGTTGGCGTCCACGTCCTTCTTTTTCGGAAACGCCAAATCCGCCGGCTCCTTGTAAGCGCCCTTGCACAGGCGGACCGGCACGCCTTGGCTGCACAACGTTTGGATGTCGCTTTCGCTGCGATACAGATAAGCTTGAATGACGGCGCGGACGCTCGCATGCCGCGCGTGCAATCCCGAAACCAGGCGGAGCGTGCGGTCGACATATTCGCTCGATTCCATGTCGACTTCGACGCGGCTGTTCATGCGCCTGGCCTGTTCCACCAATTGTTCCACGTTGGCGCGGCAGGCCTCTTCGGAAAAGTCCAGGCCCAGCTGCGTGAGTTTGACCGAAACCGTGGCCGGGAGGGCGAGCGCGCAGATGCGTTCCAACGCGGCCAGATAGTCGTCGCGCGCCGCCGCGGCTTCCTCCAGCGAAGTGACGCTTTCACCCAAATGATCGAGCGTCGCCAGAATGCCTTCGGCCTCCAGTTTCGAGCACACGGCCAGTTCGCGCTCCAGCGTTGATCCAGCGACAAAACGCGAGGTGATTCGATCGGCAGCCGGTGAGGTTTCCATCCAGCGGCGAAGCCAGGACTGGCGCGATAGCAACAGGAGCAGGCTGCGCAGCACGCTAACAACAGAATACTAGAATCGGGGCCGCTTATTTCCCGTACTGGCCTTCCGGGTAGCTGCCCAGCACACGCAGAAAGTCGGACGTCTCCGCCAGGTGCCCCAGCGCGTTCTTGACGCGCGGGTCGGTTTCGCGGCCCAGCAGGTCGACGTAAAACAGATATTCGCCGGGCTTGCCGCGCAACGGGCGCGATTCGATCTTGGCCAGGCTCAAATCGCGCAAGGCGAATACGGCCAGGCTGCGGAACAGAGCGCCGGGAACATTGCGCGTGGTAAAAACCAGCGAAGTTTTCCAGCGGCTGGCGCGGCGCGGAGGCGGCAGATGCCTGGCCGGATAGAGCAGAAAGAAACGCGTGAAGTTGCGCCGGTCATCCTCGATGGATCGCTGCAAGATGTGCCCGCGGTAAATCGAAGCTGCCACCTGGGAAGCGATTGCGGCCGCGTCCGGCGCGCGCTGCTCCATTACCATCTTCACGCTGCCGGCGGTGTCATAGAACGGGATCTTCTGGATCTTGCGATTCCGCGCGAAAAAGCGCAGGCATTGATTCAGCGCCACGGGGTGCGAATAAACCTGGCGAATGTCCGCAAAGCGCACGCCGGGCGGCGCGATCAGATTGTGCACGATCCGGACGTAGGTCTCCGCGGCGATGCGCACGTCAAACTGCAGGAGGTGATCGTAGTTCTCGTGCACCGATCCGGCCAGCGTGTTTTCGATGGGGATCACGGCCGAGTCGATCTTGCGGCCGCGCAGCGCGCGGAACACCGCTTCGAAGGTCGGGTAGGGAACCACCACCGCCTTCCCCAATAACTGGCGCGCGGCCTCCTGGCTGAACGCGCCCAACTCTCCCTGGATCCCGGTACGGTGAACTGGCATGCAAAATTAGATGACTCTCAACGATACCGCCAGAGCTGCCGATATGTCGACCAAGGAGCGGTCACCGCCGGATCGACGGAAATTTCACTTTGAAACGAATCTTTGTTCGGAAAACCGAACAAGCTGCTATAATTCCAGACTGAAAGGCTAGCGACATTACTAGTGTGGCAAATCTGCAACACTTATCCTTTTGGGGAGATGGCTGGAATTTATAGAGGAGCATGGAGGATGCGGGACAAAGGCTGAGACGGGTCCGGGAGCGGCTCAATCTGCGGGTTCGCGATGTCGAACAAGCCAGCCAGAAAATCGCCGATAAGTACAAGAACGACGAGTTCGCCGTTCTAATCAACCGGGTTTCGGAGATCGAAAATCGCGGCGTCGTTCCCACGCTCTATAAACTCTACTCGCTGTGCGTCATCTATCGCCTTGATTTTACGGAAGTTTTGGGCTGGTATGGAGTGGAGTTGGCCTCCATGCCGGCCGATTCTTCGCTGGCCGAAGTTCCCCAGACTCACCTGGTCACCTTTCACGGCAATTCGAATGGCGAGTTGCTGCTGCCTTTGTCTCTGGATCCGGGAATCGACCTGCGCCGCACCACGTACCTGAGCCGCATGATCCAGCGCTGGGGTAAACTGCCCCTGATGTTTCTGGAAACGCTTGACTTAAGGGAACAGCGCTACGCCTTCATCGGTACCGAAGACTGGTTCATGTATCCCCTGCTGCAGCCAGGAACTTTTCTGGCGATCGACGAAACGCAGCGCAAGATCGCCGACTCGGGCTGGACCAATGAATTTGAACGGCCCATCTACTTCCTCGAGCACCGCCAGGGCTATGTCTGCGGGTGGTGTGACTTGACCGATGGCCGGCTCATCCTGCAGCCGCATCCGGCCTCGCTGTGCAGCCCGAAAGTCTATCAATATCCGGATGAGATCGATCTGGTCGGGCAGGTCACGGGCGTGGCGATGCGTCTGGATCAGGGGCGGCGACGTCGTACGCGTTCCTGAGTAGCTCCAGAAGCGCAGTCAAGTCAGTAATATACAGCTTTCTTTCCACACCTCTGACCGACGCCGGGATCAGGTTGCGGTAGGGCGCCAGTTTCATCCAGGTTTCCACCACGGTCCGCTTGTTCTCTTCGAGACTGGAGATGTAAAGGTCCAGGTCGGCCTTTTGCTCCTCCAGATCGAAAGCCAGCCATTCGGAGAACGTTTGCCGGTGGCTCTTGCGGAGCGCCCGGTTGGCCTCATCCTCTCCGAATACCAGCGCTAACCCATAGTGTTCGTAACGGCCGTTGTTGGGATTGCGCAGCGAAGACAGATAGACCAGCCTGCCAAAGACAGAGGGAATTTGTGCCAGTGTGTTCCGCCACAGGTCGGAAACCGCCACATGGCTATACGCCTCCAGGGCAGGCCGAAAACGCTTCATAACTGATATTGGCTCATCATACAACGGATCGGCAGCGGAAGGAAGTTCAGCGGCCTTTCAGTGATTTGACTTAGAAATGTTCTGATTCCCGAAAGTCTATCGCGGTTTTCTCCTTAGTTGAAGTTCAGGCTTTAACCTTGCCGAGGGTTCGAAAAATTCCAACCGAACCCAGAACCCATTTCCGAGGAGATCAAACCGATGCTAAAGAGACTTTTGTTGATTGCCGGCATGACCTTGGTGATTGTCGGCACGGTTTCGGCGGAGATTCCGTGGCCGCCGTGTAACCCGTGCCTGGTGCAAACCGCAGCGCAGCGCTAGGCGTGACTTTCGAATCGGGAGCCGATGATAGACTTAGGGAGAGTTCATGCATCAGCTCCCCATCGAACAACAGATTTTCCTGGTCTTTCAAGACCTGGCGCTGGTTGTTTTGTGCGTTCGTTTGTGGAGAGCCGGGCTCCACAAAGTCTATGTTTATTTCTTCAGCTACCTGCTCGTGGAGTTGCTGGAGGATCTGGTTCCTTTAGTTCTACCCCTGGAAAGCCGGGCGTACCGAAACGCTTTTGTCGCGTTCGAAATGCTGTTCGCCTTCTGCTATGCCCTGATTGTGCTGGAGTTGTATTCGGTCATCTTGCGGGATTTGTCCGGGATTGCCAGTCTGTCGCGACGCTACGTGAAGGTCGTCCTGGGCATCGCCATTCTGGTTTCGTTTCTCCCCGCGGCCCTCGAAAAATCCCCGGACACAGTGACCGGATATCTCTTTATCATTGAGCGGCCGCTGATCTCCAGCCTGGTTGTGCTGGTGCTTCTTCTGGCGGTTTTTTTGGTTTATTATCCGGTGCCGTTGAACCGGAATGTCATCTGCTACCTGGCAGGATATGCCGTGTGGTTCCTCGCCAAGGCTGTGGCTATATTCCTCAACAATCTGGGTTATCATTTGAACGAATTGTGGGGCAGCTTTCTGATGGCCGTCTACGCGGCGTGCCTCCTGTTCTGGATTGCCGCATTGAGCCGCGCCGGAGAGGCCAAGACCATGGTGGTTGGGCACCGATGGAACCGGGCGGAAGAAACACGGCTGCTTTCGCAACTCGAGGCCATTAACGACAGTCTGCTGCGGGCGGTTCGAAAATAACCCGCGAAAACTCGGGCAAAGATAGGTCTACTCCAGCGCAGCGTAAGTTAAAAAACAAACGTTTCGGACAGAATATTTACAACAAAAAGGCTTGCGCAAGAGTGGATATTCCGATAAGATGAATAACCGAAAGGACAAGACGGGATGACGCTGGTGTGGATGGTGCTTCTGGCAGCGGGCTTTTTTGCTGCTGCTTTTGCCGGCATCTTTTGGGCACTGGCGTTCCGCCGGAGTTCTCCAACACCGGGTGCGGAGTGGCTGGAGGAATTCTCCCTGGATAGCTATGCTCCCATGGAGCGTCTGTTGGATCCGGGAGACGTTGCTTTTCTCGCTGCTCAACCGGGATATCGTCCTGAAATTGGAAAGCGGCTGATGCGGGAACGGCGGAAAATTTTCAAGGACTACCTCAAACATTTGTCTCAAGACTTTCATCAGCTGATTGCGCTGGGAAAAGTGATGCTGGTGTATTCCAGCGAGGACCGGCCGGAACTCGCACGTAATCTGCTGCGGCAGCAGGTGCGGTTCCAGGGCACGCTGTGCGCCGTGCGGTTGCAGCTCGCGCTGCATCCTCTGGGCTGGTCGCTGGTGGATGTGCGGGCCTTGGTGGAATCCGTCGACGCGATGCGGTACCAGGTTCAGGAACTGGCGTTGCGGCGCGCCGCCCTCACTCATCTCGGCTAACGGTCTCTTTTACTTACAGATGGCTGAATACCAGCCGCGCGGTATTGTAACCGGGGGCCGCAGGCTGTCATCGTGTGAGTATGCGACCAGCGAAGACGCTTTTTGCGTTTATCGGCTCAGCCTGCCTGGCAGCACTGCTTGGCCAGCAGCCTCCGCCCCCGCCCCCCGCTAACGCCCCATTACTTCCGCCCGACCAGTTGGACACTCTGGTAGCGCCCATTGCGCTCTACCCGGATTCGCTGCTCAGCGAAATTCTGGCCGCCAGCACCTATCCGCTGGAGATTGTCGAGCTCCAGCAATGGCTGCAACAGAATGCGGGTTTGAAGGGTCAAGCGTTGCTGGATGCGGCGCGCAATCAGGGTTGGGACCCGAGCGTGGCTGCGCTGGCCGCATTCCCCGACGTGGTGAACAATCTGAACCGCGATATCCGCTGGACACGGGATCTGGGCAACGCGTTTTTGGCGCAACAGGCCGACGTGATGGATGCGGTACAGAGGATGCGCGCCAAGGCGCAGGCCAACGGCAAGCTGCAGTCCAACTCGCAGCTGAACGTCACGAATGAGACGCAGGATGGCCGCACGGCGGTGGTGATCCAGCCGGCCAATCCTCAGGTGGTCTACGTTCCGGAGTATGATCCGGCGTGGGTGTGGGGACCGCCAGTGATCGGATATTATCCGCCGCTGTGGTATCCCGGCATTACGGTGGGATTCGGGTTCGGCGGTGGCATTTTCCTGGGCGGCTTCTTCGGCGGTTGCTGCGGCTGGGGCGGGTTTGGATGGGGCTGGTCGCCGGGTTGGTTCGACCACCAGATTGTGGTCAACAACTACTTCCTGCACCGGTACGGATTTCGCGACTTTCACGATGGCGGCGGCTTTCGGGGGACGGGCGTTTGGGAGCATGATCCGGCGCACCGTCTGGGAGTGCCGTATGCGAATCGCGCAGTGGCGAACCGGTTTGGCAGCGGCAGGTTTGGTGGTGGCGTGGTAAACCGCGGCTTTGCGGGCGGGAATGAGCGCGCCTTTGGAGCCGAACCGCGCGCTTTCAATGGAGGGAACGCACGCGGGTTCGGGACGGTGCAGCGGGCCCCCGCGCAGCGTTTTGGAACGCCCGGCTTTGAGCGCGCCAATCCGGGCGGCTCGCACAGCATTTTTGGAGGCATCCGGGGCGGCGGCATGGCCCGGATTCAAAGCGACCACGGCTTCTCCAGCATGCACAGCTTTGGCGGTGGAGGATTCCGGGGCGGCGGAGGAGGGTTTCGAGGCGGCGGCGGAAGGCGATAGGAGCTGAGCCATGAGACTTGTTGCGACTTTATTTCTTGCCGCGGGCATCGCGGCCGCGCAGCCGGCACAGAAGAGCGTACAGCCGGCACAGAAGACTTTCGACACCCCGGACGAGGCGGCCAAGGCGTTGATCGATGCGGCGGCGCAGGACGACGTGAGCGCCCTGAACGCTATCTTCGGCCCTGGGGGGCGGTCCATCCTGTCCTCCGGCGACACCGCGCAAGACAAGTCCGAACGTGACGAGTTTGCACGCATCGCGCGGCAGAAGTATCAACTCGAACCGGATGCCATGAACCGCGACCGCATGATTCTTTCCATCGGCGACGAGGATTGGCCTTTTCCAGCGCCCATCGTGAAGGTCAACGGAAAATGGAAATTCGATACCGCCATGGGAGCCACCATGATGCGCGCGCGGCGCATCGGCGCCAACGAACTGGACACGATTGAAATCTGCACCGGGTTCGCTTCGGCGGAGAAACAGTATGCCGAACAGCACGGGGGGGCGCAGTACGCACTGCGCATGGTGAGTTCGCCGGGCAAAGACGATGGACTCTATTCCGCCGCGCATGCACTGGTCCCCCTGGCTTTTGCCAGCGCGGCAGTCGATGGGGTCTCCAACTCGAAGCCCAAGCGCTACCATGGATACTACTTCAAGGTCTTGACCTCGCAGGGCGCCGATGCGCCCGGCGGCGCGCACAGCTATATGGTGAAAGCTGCGCTGCTCGGCGGATTCGCGCTGGTGGCTTGGCCGGCCGAATTCGGGGTCACCGGCATCCACAGCTTTATCGTGAACCAGGACGGCGTGGTGTACCAGAGCAATCTGGGGCGCCCAGCCAATTCGCTCATCGCGCCGGTTCCGCGCTACGATCCCGGCCCATCCTGGCAGCCGGTCAACTGAGCGGCGGCCGCGCTCGTAACACAAACTGCATGCTTCAGTCGTGAAACTGCAACGCCTCCACGAGACACCGTAGCGACGGAGATTGAGGGGACGCCCAGGTTTCCGTCGAGTAGAGTTGTTCGACCAATCAGGGAGGACTCGTGTCTCGACTTCCGGCCATCTGCGCCGTCTGCCTGGTTTCCGCAGCGGTTCCTTCGCTCAAACTACGGCACCATTCCGCAGTTGCAGCTCATTCAAGACACGGTGGTCACCTACGGGCCGGGCGACCCGATGAATCGCTGGTACACCAACGTCGGCGGCGCGGCTGAGTTCACTCCCCTGTGTACACAGGCTGGTCGGCGATCGTAGCCGGCGGCCAGGAGATCCTGAACATCGGCGGAAAGGTCCGATCCGGCTACTTCGGCTAAACCAACGGCGCTGTGCGGGCTTCTAAGCGCGATCCGCTAGAGGGCCTTCAGCAGTTCCTTGGCTTCCCGGAGCTGCGGGAAAGCCCTCTCGGCTTCTTTGAATTCGCGAGTGTGAACGCAACGGCGCGCGCCGCGGTGATCCACGGGGAAGCGCAGGTGCAGCATCTCGTGGAAGAGTACGTACTCGACGGCCAGACGAGGCGCACGCGGGCTATCCAGCAGGCGGCTCAGGATGATGGCGTTGTGCGAAGGGTCGTAGTGGCCCAGCATGACGCGCGACGGACGGCGGCTCCAACCGAGCAGGGGCCGAGCCATCAGACCACCGAAGAACCGCCGGTTCAGTTCCTCGAAGATCTCTTCCAGGTGATAGCGCTCGCCTTGGGGTCCGGAGACGAACTTACGCCCGCGGGCCTGCTTGACCAGTTGCAGGCTGCGGCGCATCTCTTTGCGATTGAGATAGCGGCGATAGCGCTCGGCGTAAGTTTTGGGGACGGGGCGGCGCAGGAGCTTGGCCAGGAGAAGATAAGCCAGCGCTTCCAGGATGGGCGCCGGCGCACCTTCCAGAACGTCGGTGATGCGCAGCTCCAGGCCGGACTCGTCCCAGCGCACGAAGCTATTGGCGTTGGCGTACTTGCAGAACTTGACGCGAACGGCGGGCGGGGGCGTGCGCGGCTTCAGCTCATGGAAGACTCGCGCGACAATCTCTTCCGGCGTTTCGAAAAAGATGGCGCTCTGCAGCCACACGATTACCAGGATACATCGCGGGCGCGGTGTTACTGCGCCGAATCGTCCAGGATGAGGATTTCGACGCGGCGGTTTTCAGCCCGGCCGACCGCGGTGTCGTTGGAGTCTTTCGGATCGTTGGAGCCGTAGCTTTCCAGGCGTAGCCGGGATTCGTCGACGCGATAGCGACTGGTCAGCAGCTCGAGCAGGCTGAGGCTGCGAGCCGACGAGAGCGCCCAGTTGTCGCGGAAGCGCTTATTGTGGATGGGAACGGAATCGGCGTGGCCTACAAGCGCGACCTTATTCGGGATGCTGTTCAGCACTTCTGCGATTTGCGAAACGATGGGTAATGCCGCTGCGCCGACCTGATCGTCGGCGGAGGGGAACAGGATGGCCTGCGGGAGGCTGATGACCAACCCGCGCTTTTCCAGGCGCAGATCCAGACCTTGCTGCTCCAGCTTCTGCCTGGCTTCGACCAGCGCTGGATGCAACGGGGCGGTGCTGGGCGTCTGCCGTGGAACCTGAACCACCGGCGCTTTGGGCGGATCGGGTGGGCGCTGCGGCTGGGGCCGTTGCTGGAAGCTTTGGGCTGCGATCGCGACGAACAGGATCAGCAGAATGGTGACGATGTCGGTGTAGCTGATCAGCCAGCGTTCGCGCTGGGCATGATCGGCCTGCAAATAGGCGGGCTTACGCGGCATGGGTCTCGGAGCCTGGCGCCACGCCGTATTGCTCCTTGGGGCCGCGAACAAATGAGCTGAGGCGTGTCCGGATCAGCGCGGGGTGCACGGTGTCGACAATGGACAGCACGCCCTCGATGATCAGCTCCTGGATCTCGAAATTCTCCGCCACGCGGGCGCGAATGCGATGCGCCGCCGGGAGCAGCAGCAGATTCGCCAGCGCCAGACCATAGATGGTGGAGACGAACGCGGTGCCGATGCCGAATCCGACCGACTGCAGGTTGGAGAACTGCCGCATGACGTCGATGAGGCCGACCACGGTGCCGATGATGCCAATTGTGGGCGCGAAGCCGCCGGCGGTTTCCAGCACCTTGGCGTCGCTTTCGCCCTGGCGCTCGCGCATGCGCAGTTCGGTTTCGAGGAGCGCCTGCAATTCCCCGCGGTTGCTTACGTCCATGGCGAGTTGCAAGGCGTCGGCCAGGAAGGGATGCTTCACCTGCGGGATGAGCGAATCGACGGCCAGCAGACCGCCGCGCCGGGTGATCCGGGCATAGTGGATGATCTCGTCGATCAGCTCTTCGCGGTTGATCTCCTGCGCCGAAACGAGTTCCCGGAGGCGCTGGAAGGCATGCAGCAGCGAGGAGCGCGGCGTGGTGACCAGGATGACGCCGAGCGTGCCGCCCAGAACGATGACCGCGCCGGTCGGCTGCAGGAAGTAGCCAAGTGAAACGCCAGTGGCGCGGATTCCGACGAGCGCCGCTCCCAGAGCGATGGCGACGCCCAGAAGAAAGAACGCATCGACGCGGCGGTGCGGTTTGGCGTCCGCCAGGAGAGCTTGATCGCGTAGTGGTTGGGTGAGTGCCGCCTGGGTGGTAGCCAAGAATGGTCCTCCAGCGAAGAAGCTAGCAGGCGGGCAGCCAATCGGGAACATCTTTGTTTTGTGAGCCGTTGGCAGTTCGCGAGGCGGGGTGGCGACGAAAAAATGACGCGCGAACCCCCTCGGGCGCGACGAAAAAGCGACGCCCGCCTGCGAGCTTCGAAACCGGCGGATAGGGCAGAGCCGTCGAACAGACGAGGTGCATCATGGTGAAGGCTGCCGGGGAGGCCCAGGGCAAAATCAGCGGCCAGATGATCGTGGAGCAGTTGCTGCGCAACATGGAACTGGGCCAGTTCGAGATGGCCTACAGCATTCTGGCGCCATGCCTCTTCAGCCTGTACCTGCATCCGGACGATTACGCGCGGCTCACTGGGGTTTTTGAATTGATCCGTGAAGACGCGCGCCGGGCGCTTTCGGCCAGGCTGGAGCAGTGGAATTCAAAGCCGGGCGGCTTGGGCAGGCTGCGCGGAGCGAAAGAGCGGAAAGCGTACAAGATCGCGTGCAAGGATTGGACGTTCGCATTCTTTCCGGACTCGGAAGGCGTGGTGCCGCTGGGCGACGTTGAGATCCACTCGGAATTGAACGAGACTCCACAGCCGGGCTATCACGGCACGAAGACGACGCTGCTGGATCGCGAGCCCGGCGTCACGGGGAGCATCACGGGGCGTGCAGGGGCTGGACGCACGACGGGCGTGCGGGCCGAAACCCGGCAGGCGAGCGAGCGCGTGTTCGCGGAGATTCGCTACGAAGACGATTCCGGGCCGCAGCTGTTCTTGATGACGCAGAACGAAATCAGCGTGGGGCGCGGCGGCGACGGCGCTCTGGTGAACCTGGCTTTGTACAGCAACGACGAAGTTTCGCGCGAGCACCTGCGCGTGCGGCGCGATCCGGCGCAAGGGCGCTTTTTCATCACGGATCAGAGCATGAACGGCACCTGGCTCAACGGGAAACGCCTGGCGCGTGGCAGTGAAGAAGCTTTGCCGGCGCGGGCCGAGATCAGCGTCGCCGAGGTAATCCGCCTGGTGTTTGAGGCCAAGCCATGAAGGTTCCGTATCTGGCGCACATTCCGTTCGTCATCGTGTACCTGCTGTTCGCGCTGTGTCTGGTGGCGTCGCGGGCCTTCGAGCGCCGGCGGTAGTGATGCAGGCGGCGCCCTGGCGATCGGCGGCGGCGAGCGAAGCGGGAGCGGTGCGCGCGGAGAATCAGGACCGCGTTTTCGTGGATCACGAACGCGGCATCTTTCTGGTCGTCGACGGCCTGGGCGGGCACGCAGCCGGCGAGATGGCGGCGGAAACCGCGGCTAACGTCATTCGTCAGGAGCTGGCGGAGTTGGAGGGCGACGTGCCGCAGCGCGTTCGGGGCGCGATCGCGGCCGCCAATGACTGCATTTGCGAACTAGCCGCGGACAACGAAGCCTGGCGCGGAATGGCCTGCGTGCTCACGCTGGCCGTGATTCGCGACGGCAAGGTGACGGTCGGCCACGTGGGCGATTCGAGGCTTTACCTGATCTGGAACGGGGCGCTGCGCAAGCTGACCTCCGATCATTCGCCGGTGGGCGAGCGGGAGGATCAAGGCGAACTGACCGAAGCCGAGGCGATGGCGCATCCGCGGCGCCATGAAGTGTTTCGCGACGTGGGTTCGCGGCGGCGCGAGCCGGATGAAGAGGATTTCATCGAGCTGAAGGAGTTCCTGTTCAAGAACGACGCGGCGCTGCTGCTGTGCAGCGACGGCCTCACCGATCTGGTGCCGTCGGCCGAAATCCGCGAATGCGTGGAGCGTTACGACGGGGACCCGGCCGTGGTGGTCGAAAGCCTGGTGAACGCGGCGAATCGGGCGGGCGGAAAAGACAACATTAGCGTGGTGTTCGTGGCGGGCAGCGAGTTTCTGGGCAGCGGATCGGCGGAAATGGCGGAGGCGCGGGCGCGGCACGCCATTACTCGTATGCGGGCGGGTACACGCCTGCGCGCGGCGAGGGCCGGACGAGCCTCGGGTGTGCTGTCGCGGGCCGCGAAGGTGCTTTCGAGCCGCGTCGCGTTTCTGGTTTACGGGTTTCTGATTGGGGTGGTGCTGGCGCTGACTCTGCACTGGCCGAAACCGTAAAGCGGGGTGCACGTCCACAGGAACAAGACCGTTTGTGCTGCGAACCAGGCAGTTTGGCTGCTATCAGATCATCCGCAAGATCGCGCGCGGAATGACGGACGTGTATTTGGCGTACGATACCGGCCAAAACCGGCAGGCCGTATTAAAAATTGTTGAGGAATCGCCGGACCCTTTGACGCAATTGATCCTGGAAGCCGAACGGCGCGGCGCGGAACTGCAGCGGCAACTGCATGCGGCCGACGCGCGGGTGATCGAGATTTACGAGTATGGCGAGCAGGATGGATATTTTTTCATCTCGATGCAATTCATCGAGGGGCGCACGGTGGCGGAGATTCTCAAAGAAGAGCAGCGCATTGCGCCCGAGCGGGCGGCGCGGTTCGCAATCGAGATTTTAAGCCAGCTTGGGGCTTTGCATTCGTTCACGGCCACTATCGACGGCCAGCCGCGGTCGGTGGTGCACGGAGATATCAAACCGTCGAACGTGCAGATTGGATCAAACGACGAAGTGCGGTTGTTGGATTTCGGCATCGCCAAGGCGCTGACGTTCACGCATAGCCGCACGCACTTGAATTTGGGCAGCCCCAGCTATTGCTCGCCGGAGCGGCTGAGCCGCGGGCAGGTGGACCGAAACGCGGACTTGTGGGCGGTTGGCGTGACGTTGTACGAAATGGTGTCCGGCACGCCGCCCTATCAGGCGCAGGACACGCGCAAGCTGGAGGCGCTGATTCAATCGCGCCGGCCGCCGCGGGCGCTCGCGGAGAGCTGCCCGGGGGCATTGCGCGCGATCCTGACCAAAGCGCTGGCGGGCGATCTGCATCAGCGCTACGTTTCCGCGCAGGCGTTCGAGGCCGATCTGCGGCAATTCCTACAAAACCGGCCGACGGTCGCGGAGAGCGAGCGCCGTACATCCTGGGCGAGCAATCCGACGGTGGAGAAGCCGCGTTTGGAAGCCTTGCAACAACGCGTGTCGGGCATGGCGGAGACCGTGCGCCGCGGCGTGCTGAAGTTGAAGCCGTCGCGCGCGGGACAGATGGCCTCGCTGCTCAGCATTCTGGTGGCGCTGTGCTGGGGGCTGCTGGCGGGCCTGGTGATCTTCGTCCCAGCCGGCTACTATTACCGGTTCTGGCGCGAGAGCAGCGCGCTGCGCGGAACGCTGGACTTCACCGAAGCGAGCGCCGCGGACATCAATGCCAGCTGGAGCTTGTGGCAACGCGTGCAGCGGCAGAATGCTTTTTTGGGCGAGTTCTCGCCGGCGGAGCCACTGGCGCCCAATGTGCGGTCGGCTTTGCTTCAAGCGGGCGACGAGGTGCTGGAGCGCTATCGCAATAGCTCCGATCCGCGGATTCGGGATTTCGACTGGGCTAAAGCCGCGGCTTGCTTCGAGCATGCGCGCGGTCTGGATTCACGCGATCGCGCGGTCGAAGGAAAACTGGCCGTGGCGAAGGGGTACATGGACCTGCTGGCGGGGCACGTGCAAGCCGCGCAGGCCGATTTCAAGCAGGCCGTGCCGCTTCTCGCGCGGTCGCCGGATGCGCATCTTGGTTTGGCGCACGTTTACATTTATTCGGTCAGGAACGTGGGTAAAGCGATCGCCGAGCTGCACGAGGCCGAGCGCTGCGGATTCCAGGCGGGTCCGCGCGAGGCCGAAGAGCAGGGCGACGGCTACCGCATGCGTGCCGCGGGCGAGCTGAACGAAGCGCGGTTCCAGACCAGGAATCGCACGCTGGAAGAGCGGTATCTGCGGTTGGCGCGGCGCGATTTCGAGCGGGCGCGCGAATTATACGAACCCATCCAGGGGTTTTCCGATGTGAGCGCGGCGTTGCGCCAGGTAGACGAAGACGATGGCGCGCGGCAGCAAATGGAGGACGCGCTCACGGTAAAGCTGGCACGGCGGCAGCGCAAGCCCGTCCACAGGAGCAGCCGATGGCCTTAACCAAGAGCTGGGAAGAGAGAGTGATTGCGGTTGGAGCAGAAGCTGCGCGGGCGCGGATCGGGTGGCCGGAGTTCGTCTGGCTGGCGGTCTCGTCGCTGATGGTTGGCGCGGGATTGCTACTGGTCTATTCGGCGAAAACGCAAAATTTTCCCGGATTGGAGACCGGGCTCGCGCGTGGTGAGCTGCTCGACTTGAGCCGGGTAAACGCGCCGGAACAATTGCTGCCGTTCTTGCTGGTTTTTCCGGAGGAAGGCGCGCGGCAGGCCGCGGCCGAAAAGACATTCCAGTATGCCGCCGCGCACCGGCCTCTTCCGAACGTGGGCGCTCTGGCGAGGTTGCGCGGAGCGGGGAAGCAGGCGCTCCTGCCGTTGGCGAAACTGAAGCCGGTGTTCGTAGTGCGCACGCCGGGCGAATTCCAGACGCAGTTCCTGCTGTGGTGCGCGGTCTATTTCGCCGGCTTTTATGCCGTGTTCCTGGTGTGGCGCTGGAGCGGATTTCGCGGCGATTTCGCGCTGCTGCCGGCGCTGCACCTGCTGTCGGGCGTCGGCCTAATCCTGGCCGTCAGCTTGCGCGACCCGCTGCGCGACACGCTGGAGTTCAGCAAATTCGCCTGGGGCGTGGGCCTCGGATGCATTGTGCTGCTGCTGCCTTCGTTGCGCGCGCTGCATTACTCGCGATTCTCGTCGTGGTGCTACACGCCGTTGTTCGCGGCGTTCGCGCTCTTCGTGTTATTGGTGCGTTTCGGCTCCGGACCTACGGGTAACGACGCGCATGTGAACCTGGGCCCGTTTCAGCCGGTGGAAGCGATCAAAATTCTGCTGGTCTTTTTTCTGGCCGGCTATTTCGCGCGCAATTGGGAGCGGTTGCGCGATCTGCGCGAGAAGCGCCTGGTTCCGCGCGCGCTGCATTGGATCAACCTGCCGCGCCTGGCGCACGTGCTGCCGGTGATGTGCGCGGTAGCGTGCGCGCTTTTGGCGTTCTTCCTGCTGAAGGACCTGGGCCCGGCGCTGGTCACCGGCTTCCTGTTCCTGGCGCTGTTCACGGTGGCGCGCGGGCGGGCGGGGCTGGCAGTGCTGGGCCTGGCGCTGCTGATTGGCGGCGTCACGGTGGGATACCGGTTGGGCAAGCCAACTACCGTCGTCGATCGCATCGACATGTGGCTGTCGCCGTGGGACAACAACGTACACGGCGGCAATCAGCTGGCGCATTCGCTCTGGGCGTTCTCGACCGGCGGGGCCTGGGGATCGGGGCCGGGTTGGGGCGATCCGGAGATGATTCCGGCGGGCCACACGGACCTGGTGCTTTCGGCCATCGGCGAAGAGTGGGGATTTTGCGGCGTGGTGGCGGTGCTGCTGCTGCTCGGGTTCCTGGTCTGGCGCGGCATGCGAATCGGATTGCGGGCGCCGAGCGAATACGGGATGTTTCTGGGCGTGGGGCTTGCGTCGCTCATCGCTTTCGAGATGCTGCTCATTTCGGGCGGCGTGCTGGGAGTGATTCCGCTTTCCGGCGTCGTGTCGCCGTTCCTGAGTTCCGGCAATACCGCGATGCTGGCGAATTTCCTGATCTTCGGATTACTCGCGGCGATTTCGAATCATCGCAGTGAGGCGGTGATCGGCGAGCCGTTTGAGCGGCCGGTTGGCAGGCTGGCATGGGCGCTGGGCGCGTGCGCGGCGGTGCTGGCGGGGTTCGCGGCTTACTATCAGGTGGCGCGCGATCAGGAGTATCTGGCTCGCGACACCCACGTCTTTGAAGACGACGGGGTCAAGCGGGCGCAGCACAATCCGCGGCTGAATTCGCTGGCGCACGAGATCCGGCGCGGCGATATTTTTGACCGCAACGGTGTGCTGCTGGCCACCAGCGATTGGAATGAGCTGGAGCGGCGTCGCGCGGACTACGCGAAGCTCGGCATTTCGATCGATACGGCCTGCTCGCGGCTGGACAACCGGCATTACCCGTTTGGGCCGCTCACCGCGCACATTCTCGGCGATCTGCGGACCGGTGAGAATTTTCATGCGACGAACGCGTCGTTGATCGAGCATGATTCCAACGTGAAGCTGCAGGGCTTCACGGATTATCGCGAGCTGGCGCCGCTCATCCGCTACCGGCATCAGCCGGGGAATCCGCAGATTGCGAAGCTGATGGCACGGGATCGCAATATCACGGCGTCCATCGACATCCGGCTGCAGATGCGCGTCGCCCAGGCGCTGGAGGACCGGCTCGCGAAAGCGCACAAGACGAACGGCGCGGCGGTGGTATTGGATCCGGGCACAGGCGATGTGCTGGCAATGGTCAGCGAGCCGGCGGACGATTCGCTGGACCGCGCGCGCTACGGCCTTTATCCGCCGGGGTCGACCTTCAAGCTGGTGACGGCGATGGCTGCGCTGCGGCTGGATCCGGCGCTGGAAAACAAAAGCTTCAGTTGCCGGCGGCTGCCGGACGGGCGTGTGGGAACGATCATTCCGGGATGGCACAAGCCGATTCGCGATGACGCCGGCGATTCGGCGCACGGCACACTGACCATGCATCGGGCAATCGCGGTTTCCTGCAACGCGTATTTCGCACAGCTCGGCGTGTATTCGGTTGGGCCGAAGGCGCTCAGCGAGACGGCCAAGCTTCTCGATATTCCTGCAGGCAGCGTGAAGGACCTGGCCGCGGCCATGCCGTTCGCCGCGTACGGGCAAGGGCCGGTGCTGGTGTCGCCGTTCAAGATGGCGCGCGTGGCTGCGACGATCGCCGAGGGCGGCCGGATGCCGCAAGGGCGCTGGGTGATCGATGCGAGCAACTCGCGAACAGGCGCGCCGCGCACGATTCTTGCGGCGGATCTCGCGGGGTTCGTCGCGAGCGCGATGCGGTCGGTGGTGACGGAAGGAACGGCGCGGCGAGCGATGCAGGGGGAAACCGCAAGCGTTGCGGGAAAGACCGGTACGGCGCAGCTGGACGAAGGGCTGCCGCATGCCTGGTTCGCGGGATTCGCACCGTATGACGGAGACAAGTCCAAAACGATTGCGTTCGCGGTGATGGTGGAGCATGGTGGCTATGGCGGGTCTACGGCCGCGCCGATCGCGCGCGAAATCGTGGACGCGGCGGTCGAGTTGGGGTTGGTCGGAGGAGCGAAATGAAACTACCGGAATTGGTGGAGCGGTTGGGCAGGACCGTGTTCGAAGCGCCGTTCGGCGCGGCCTCGCAAGCGATGTCCGATTCGCCGGAAGTGGCGGAGATCCGCATCGCGGTGCTCGACGAAGTGAAGAAGAAGATCCAGCGCGCTGGCGGCAAGGCGCTGTTTCCCTACAACGTGGTGCGCATTCGAATCCGGGCGGCGGCCGAGATAGGGCCGGTGTTCGAGCGCGATTTCTTCCGGCAGTTTTTCGCCGAGGAAGTGCGCAAGGCGCTGGCGAAAGAAGCGTGCCGGTTTCCGGACGACTTGCGAGTCGAGGTCCGCGTGGTGGACGCCGCCGGCCCGCTAGTCGAGACCTTGTCGGAAGATCTCGCGCCGGCAGTGGAACCGGCGCCGGTGAAGCGCGTGGCCCGGTTGCTGGTAATTGCCGGCGTTGCCAACAAGCCGGAGATCCAGCTGCAAAAGGCGCGCACGAACATCGGCCGGCTGTTGGACGTCTACAAAGCCGCAGGCGTCTCGCGGCGCAACGATCTGGCGTTTGCGGCTGACGATCCGATCAATCGTACGGTGTCGCGCGAGCACGCGCACATCGCGCACGACAAGAAAACCGGCGAGTACCGCCTGTTCAACGACCGCTGGTACAAGCGCGGCGACAAGTCTCAAGACAATTGCGGGCTGTGGATTGTGCGCGACGGCCTCGGCCAGGAAGTCCACCGGGATGCGCGCGGCACCCGGCTGCTCGCGGGCGACGAGATTCATCTGGGCAAAGCGGTAATCAAATTTCAGATGAAGTAACGCGCGATAATGACGGCTGATGCCGCCCGCCGACATTCGCGACAAAGTCCGTGACGCGTATTCCGCCGCGGCCGAGCAGCCTGAGGCGGAACACCCTTTTCCCATGGGCGGGGCATTCGCGGAAAGCCTGGGATATCCGGCGCATTTGCTGAGCCTGGTCCCGCCGGCGAGCGTGGAATCGTTCAGTGGGGTCTCGAACATCTCCATGACTGCGGAGATCGAACCGGGCGACACGGTGCTGGATCTGGGCTGCGGTGCGGGACTGGACGCGTTGATCGCGTCGGAACGCGTGGGCGTTACGGGCCGGGTGATTGCCGTGGATTTCAGCGAAGCGATGCTGCGACGGGCGCAAGGTGGGACGAATCTGGTTTTCTGCCTGGCCGAGGCGGAGCGGCTTCCGCTAGCCGATGCATCGATCGACGTCGCGCTGGTCAACGGCATCTTCAATCTGAATCCGGCGCGCGCGGCCATTTTCCAAGAGCTGGCTCGTGTGGTGCGGCACGGCGGCCAAGTTCACGCCGCCGAGTTGATCCTCGCTCGGCCGCTCTCTGCCCAAGAGCAGGGAAGCGAAGAGAACTGGTTCGCTTGAATCGCCGGCGCGAAGGAAGGCGGCGTCTTCCTGAATGAATTCGGGGAGGCTGGGTTCGGCGATGCCCGGCTGCTGCGCACATTGCGCAACGCGCGGACGAAGCATCCTGCGACACTGGCGGCCGAGATCGTCGCGGTGCGCTAAGGTTCTACACCAAATCGAGTGCTTGTTCGAAATCGGCCAGCAGATCGCGCCAATCTTCGATGCCGACGGAGATGCGCACCAGGCCATCGGTGACGCCGGCCTGTTTGCACTCTTCCTCAGTGAAGCCGGAGTGCGTGGTGGTCTTGGGATGGCACACCAGCGTCTCGACGCCTCCGAGCGACACGGCATTGCGACCGATGTGCAGGTGGCGCAGAAATTCGAACGCCGCCTTTTTGCCGCCGTGCAGATCGAGCGACAGCATGCCGCCGGGGAAATCGCACTGATCCCGGGCGATGGCGATTTGCTCGGGATCGGTGAACAAGGCCGGGTAGAACACGCGCGCGACTTTGGGGTGCCGCGCCAGCCGGGTGGCGATGCGCTCCGCGTTTTTGCTCGACCGGTTCATGCGTAGCGTGACGGTGGGCAGGCGGCCATCCAGCAGCCAGCACTCATCCGGCTGCAGAATGTTGCCGAACAGATTGCGCCGGCTGCGCATCTGGAGGATCAAATCAGGATCCTGCGCGATAGCCGCGCCGGCGATCAGATCGCTGAAGCCCGAAAGGTACTTGGTCGCCGAGTAAACGCACAAATCCGCGCCATGAACGAGCGGATGCTGGAAGGTGGGTCCAAGCAGCGTGTTGTCCACCATGACGACCGGCCTGGGATTGCGCGCGGACGCCGTGTCAGCGGCCCTTCGAATGTTGGTCATGACGATGGTGGGGTTCGCGGGCGTCTCGATCAGCACCACGGCCAGGTCCTTGGCCGAGCGGATGGCATGGTCCAGTTCCTCAGTTTGGCCGGCCGGCACGGAAATGCCGGTGATGTTCAACGTCGAAAGAAAATCTTCGATCAGGTGCTGCGTGCCGCCGTAAATCGGGATCGTATAGATGATGCTCTGGCCGGGCCGCGCGAAGGTGAGCAGCGCGGTCATGATGGCGGCCATACCGGAGTTGAACACCAGCGCCTTTTGCGCGCCGGCTTCGAGCGGTACGATCTGCTCTTCAAGAATTTCGGCGTTGGGATGGTTGAAGCGCGAATAAATCAGCTCGGGTTTTTCGCCGGGGTCGAGATGGGCGCGCCCGGCGGTGAGATCGAAAGCGCGTTCGGCGGCTTCCGGGCTGGAGAAAACGTAGGTCGAGCTGCGAAACACAGCGGGCCTCGCGGAGCCAACCGAAAGCCGAGGGTCGAAGCCGCGAGTGAGGACCTGGGTATCAGGATGACGATCGGAGTGCTTATCGGACATGGCGCCCTCCACTTTCAGTGTAGAGCAGGCCTGCCGCGGCCAATGCGTCAGATGCCTGCGTACCAGGCGTATCCGCCTTCCGGCGACGCGGAGCCCAGGCCTTTGCCGAATGATTTCAAGCTGTCGGTGACAGTCAGGCGAGTGATGTATTTGACGCTCTTGTAGCCGAGTTGCCTGGGAACCCGCATTCGCAGGGGTCCGCCGAGTGGCACCGGCAACTCGCCGCCGTTCAGGCCGTGCGCGACTAGCGTTTGCGGATGCAGGGCGTCGGCCATATCGATGCTTTCCCACCAAACGGGTTGAATGGAGCGATAGACCACGTAGCGCGCTTGTGGGGAAGTGCCGGCGAGATCGAGAATGTGCGACAGCGGCACGCCGGTCCATTCGGCGATGTAGGACCAGCCCTCCTCGCATGCGATCAGAGTGATCTGGCTGCGCCGCGGAAAGCTTTTCAACTCCGCCAGGGAGAAAGATGCCGGCCGGGTGACCATTCCGTCGACGGCAAGGCGCCAATCGGCAAAGCCCCCGTCCTGGAGCCGCTTGAACTCGTCGCCCAGCGGATCGACTTCGTTCGCGAAGGGAGGTTTCGAGATCTGGCCGGGCCGGAACTCGCGCGCCATGCTGTGGCGAGTCAAGATTCTCTGGGCCGCGTAGGTCAGCGTTTCGCCGGGGCCGTAGAGGCCGCCGCCATCGGGCGGGATGAGCCCATAGCGCCGCGCGAGCCTGGCGGCGACTGCGAGGCCGGACGCGCCGGCGACCGTTGCGATTCCGGTGGTGATGAGGTTTCGTCTGGAAATACTCATGCGCGCTCCTCTTGTTCTGCTCGGCCGGTGATCATCGCTCGCACCCGGGGCCAGAATCCGGCAAGAAAAATCATCAGAACGTGAATGAAAAGGAAGCCCACGAGCAGCACCGAGACGAAGAAGTGCAGCGTGCGCGCGGATTGCCGGCCTCCCAAGGCTGTGACCGCGGAGGGAAACGCGGACGTGAAGGCGGGCGACATATCCAGGCCGGTCCAGATCACCAGGGGCACGAGCACGAAAATCACCAGCAGGTAGGTGAGCCGCTGCAGTGGGTTGTAAGACGAGCCTCCGCCCGGGCTGGCGCGCTTGAGGCGCAATTGCTGGGCGAGCTGTGGCCAGGAAAGACCCGAACGAGCCGGGAGCAAATTGCGCCGGAAATGTCCGCTGACAAACCCGAAGACGCCGTAAAGCAAACCGGTCAGCACGAGCACCCAGGCGGATTCGAAATGCAGATAGCGGCTCCAGCCGTTCTGATCGGGAAGGGTATAGCCGTAGCCGGTGGGAACCATGTCCCTCGATGCCGGAATCGGGATCTTGAAAAGCGGAGCCGTGAGTACGTTGCCGGTTTCGCCCCAATAGAAGCGCGGGTGCGAAATGAGAATCTCCACTCCGGTGACGAGCAGTGCCAGGAAGGCCAGCGTCGTGATCCAGTGCGTGATGCGGACGAGCGCCGAGTGGCGGGGCGCGCCGGAAATACGAGGCTGCGCAATCGCGGTTTGCGAGATGGACCCAGCCGCCATCGGTGAACCGATGATAGCACTCGAGCCTGATAAGCGGAAGGCGCACTCCCGCGATTACAGCGGATGGTCCGGCGTTGCGATGGAGCGCCACATGTGCGCGGGCCGCCGCAGGCTGGATCGGCAAGCCGCGACGCAATCACTCCTCAAGCTACTCCTGGACGTCCTGGACGAACTCAACCCAAATGCCGCCCGTTGCCTCACCCGGCACCAGGAAACTGTTCCTGCCGTGGTTCTTCTCAATTCGCAATTGTCTGCCAGTGCCCTGCTCGACGATTTCATGAGCCCGGCTCAGACTTTCCACTCTTACGCTGACGCCGAACGGGCCGGGGCCGTGGCTGGCGAGCATGGCCGCGAGTGGGCCGCTTTTCTTATCCGGCGCCCAGAAAACGATGGCGCCTTGCCCGCACTGGACTTCCCGGCCCCTCGCCCCGAGGACCTTCAGTGTGCGGTTGCGTCCCGGCGCGAAGCCCAGCAGTTCGGATTGTTTTACGGCTTCCTGCACATCGGAAACCACGACCCAAACGGCTTCGAGCTTCCTGGCTGTATTGGCATGGAGATCCCCGGGCTTTCGCCGCGCATCGGGAAAATCTCGCTGAATTCTCTCACGAGTTTGGCGTAACCGGTCCGCGGTCAAGCGATCGCCGTTATTCCGGTACTCCAGGACCCCGACTCGCTCGCCGCCCGGTACGCCGGCGGGCGGTTTGGCTTGGCCTTCCTCGTAGGTGATGTTCAGAAACTGCCAGGGGCCGGGTTGTTGCACGCCATTGATAACCGTAGTCACGCTGGGTGGCAAGCTTACCTTCATACCGCGGCCGCGCAGGAAATTGGCGGCATCCTCGGCTGGCGATACGTCGACATTGTAGGCGGCTACCGCGCCGCCTTCTTCGCGGGCGCGCCGCACCGTAGCGTCCATCATGGCGCCAAGTTCGCCACCGTTTGCGGTGGCGCTGAATTTGCCGGCGTCGTAGACCCACATCAGCTCCAAATACGCAGGCGGAAGGAGAATCGGACCGTTTTCCAGACCCTCGTCTGGAAATTTGTTTCCGGAGACGATACTGAAGCCGAGTTCGGCGCCAAAGATCTTTCTTGCGTCGTCGGCGCTGCGTTGCACCAGGATGACATGATCAAGGCCCCATCCCTTCCCGATGAGTGACTGGGGCCCATTTTGAGCGTGCAGAGCGATAGCTGCGCAAAGCGTGAGCGGGATGATTTTCAGCCCAGGTGGCATATGCGGGCTTCTCCTTTACCGGCCTGGTAGTTTTGTACGGTTCCGGCAAGTATACCCAATCCCGCGTTTGTGGAGAAGGTGGACGCTAAGGATAGTGATCGGCGCTGGCCAGTGATCGGAGGACCGCGGCGTGAGCTTACAGCGGATGGTCCGGCATCGCGATGGAGCGCCACATGTGCGCCGATGGGCTATTGTCGTAGCCGAGTCCTTCTTTGGGCTGCTTGAAATGCCGCCCGATGATGTCGACGAATTGATCGATCTTGGGGTTCACGTTGGGATCGAAGGCGTACAGATCGTTCACGGTCACCATGCGCGGCGCCAGATACCACTTGTGATTGCGCACCATCTTGTAGGTGGCTTCGATGTAGGGCTCGGGTTTGTAGTCCTCGCCGAAGATGCGGCGATACAGGTCCGGGTATTCGTAGCCGTTTTCCTTGTCCGCATAGAAGCGGAGCGCCTGATGATAGCGGATGGCGAAGGCGGACTTTTCCGAAATATAAGGCTCGAACATTTGGGCGCCCCACCAGCCGTGGTCTACCTTGATCAGCTCCTGCACGACGTCGTGCAGCAGGCAGGCGAGGATGATTTCCTCCGGCATGCCGTTGTTCATGGCGCGATTGGCGCTCTGCAGCACGTGGTTGGAGGTGGCCTTGAAGCGCAGTTGGAAGTAATCCAGCAGCGTCGGCCGCTCCGGCATCGGCGGCAGGATTTTCACGTCGCCTTCCCGGGCGACGAACAGGTTGCCGACGCCGCGCCGCGTGGGCCGCGTGTCGATTTGCGCCTCGACTTCGGCCGCGGTGGGGAATTTCTTGGCTACCGCCGCGTTGAGTTGGAACGCCATGTGATGTTCCAGGGCGTCGGCTTTGGCCTCCGAAGTCATGGCTGCTACGGCGGAGAGGCCGCCCAGACCGGCAAAGAACGCCCGTCGATCGATTTCCATGCTGCCTCCTGTTGTGATCGTTCTGCGCTTTTCATTATCTGCCAATCGGGCGTGGAGCGCTGAGCCGGGGGATGCGGAGAACTTATTGCGGGGTATGTCGGGCATGATCTCCGCGATCGCGGACTGGCGCTGGCGCGCCTTGGCGCCGGCTGACGGCAGCCCCGGCAGTTCATGATCCTGCAACATTTTGCCGGCAGTTATATAGTAAATGGATGTACAGGTGGCTCACAGGAGGGCCCGTATGGCAACCAAGTTTACGTTGAATGGCAAGCCCCAAACCGTCGATGTCCCGGCGCACATGCCCCTGCTTTGGGTGCTGCGCGACACGCTCGGCATGACCGGCACCAAGTTCGGCTGCGGCATGGCGCTGTGCGGCTGCTGCACGGTCCACATCAATGGCCAGCCTACCCGTTCCTGCGTGACGCCCATCGCCAGCGTGGCGGGCAAAAGCGTCACCACCATCGAAGGCCTGTCGGCCGACAGTAACCATCCGGTGCAGCGCGCCTGGCGCGAAGTGGATGTGCCGCAGTGCGGCTACTGCCAATCCGGGCAGATTATGACCGCTGCCGGGCTGCTGGCCAAGACGGCGAATCCCACGGATGCCGACATCGACGAAGTGATGCGCGGCAACATCTGCCGCTGCGGGACGTATCAAGCCATCCGGCAGGCGGTGCACCTGGCCGCGCAATATCAGGCGAAGGCGGCCGCGAACAGTCATCGGTCGCATACCGCCGAACTGGTCGGGGCGGGTGTCGAAGGAGGTGCGGAATGACCGCTCCGACGTTGCAGCTGAATCGCCGTGGGTTCTTGAAGGCCGGCGCCGCCACCGCGGGCGGGTTGCTGGTTGGCTTCTACGTTCCGGAGACGAACGAGCTGGCGGCCGCGTCTACCGCGCCGGATGCCAAGCTCAACGCGTACATCCACGTGGGCGCCGACGACCGGGTGACGTTCTACTTGCCCAAGTCCGAGATGGGGCAGGGTCCGGTGACTTCGCTCTCCCAACTGCTGGCCGAGGAACTGGAGTGCAACTGGAAGC
The DNA here is from genome assembly GCA_035508055.1 of Bryobacteraceae bacterium. Classification (GTDB taxonomy): domain Bacteria; phylum Acidobacteriota; class Terriglobia; order Bryobacterales; family Bryobacteraceae; genus Palsa-89. Next base: position 43,794 of record DATJNO010000035.1, read on the forward strand.
AGGTCCATTTCGAGTTCGCCGGCATCGATCCGGCATACGGACCGCTGCAGGGCACGTTCGGCAGCATGAGCGTCCGCACCCTGTGGGACCCGCTGCGTAAAGCCGGCGCCCAAGCGCGCGAAATGCTGCTGGAAGCGGCCGCGCAGAAGTGGGGCGTGGATCGATCGCGGCTGCGCGCGGAAGATGGCGCGGTGATCAACACCGCCAACCAGGCGCGCGCCAGCTACGGCAGTCTGGCCGATGCCGCGGGCAAGCTGACGGCGCCGGCCAAGGTTGCGCTCAAGGACCCGAAGAACTTCCGTTTGATTGGGACGTCGCCGAAGCGCCTGGACACGCCGTCGAAAGTGAACGGCACGGCTCAGTTCGGGTTGGACGCCAAGGTGCCCGGCATGCTCTACGCCGTGGTGGCGCGGTGCCCGGTGTTTGGCGGGAAAGTCGCCAGCTTCGACGACAGCAAGACCAAAGCCGTGCCCGGGGTCAAGCAGGTTGTGCAGATTTCCAGCGGCGTGGCCGTGGTGGCGGACAACACCTGGTCGGCCATGGAAGGCCGGCGCGCACTGAAAGTCCAGTTTGACGAAGGCAAGAATGCCAATCTCACGAGTGCTGGCATCCGGCAGATGTTCGCGGATTTGGCGGAAAAGCCCGGCGCGGTGGCGCGCAATCAGGGCGACGTGAGCGCGGCTCTCTCCGGCGCGTCCAAGAAGCTGGAAGCCGTCTACGAGGTGCCCTATCTTTCGCACGCTCCCATGGAGCCGATGAACGCCACGGCGCACGTCCGCGCCGATGGCGCCGATGTTTGGACCTCGACGCAGATCCAAACCGCCGCCATGGGGGTGACGGCCAAGATCACCGGCTTGCCTCCATCGAAGATCAATATCCACACACTGTTCCTGGGCGGAGGATTCGGACGGCGCGGCGGCGACGATTTCGTCGGCGAAGCGGTGGAGATATCCAAGGCCATTGGAGGGCCGGTGAAGCTCACCTGGTCGCGCGAAGACGATATGCAGCATGACCTCTACCGGCCGGCGTCCTACGTCAAGTTTGAGGGCGCGCTGGACGCCGATGGCTGGCCCGTGGCGTTTGGCAGCCGCGCCGTGACGCCGTCGTTCGGCGGGCTGCGCAATGGCGTGGATCGCACAGCGGTCGAGGGCATGGTGGACATCGAGTACACAATTCCCAACATTCGCGTCGAGTACCATCCGCCGGATGTCGACATTCCGGTCACCTATTGGCGCTCGGTAGGCTTTTCTCAAAACTGCTACTTCACCGAGAGTTTTCTGGATGAGCTGGCGGCGGCGGGCGGCAAGGATCCGGTAGAGTTGCGCCGCCGGTTGCTGGCGAAATCGCCGCGTTACCTCGGCGTGCTCGACTTGGCCGCCGGGAAAGCCGGCTGGGGCAAGCCGCTTCCGGCCGGGCATTATCACGGCGTCGGCATTGTGAACAACATCGGCAGCTTCAATGCGCAGGTGGCCGAAGTCTCGGTTCAGAAGGGCAAGCTGCGCGTGCACCGCGTGGTATGCGCCGTGGACTGCGGGCACGTCATCAATCCCGCCATTCTGGAGCAGCAGATCCAGAGTGGCATCGTCTACGGGCTGAGTGCGCTGTTGAAGGGCGCTATCACCATCGATCGCGGCCGCGTGCAGCAGCAGAACTTCAACAACTACGACGTGCTGCGCATCGACGAGATGCCAGTGGTGGAAGTCCACATCGTTCCGAGCCAGGAGCGCCCGGGCGGAATCGGCGAGGCGAGCACGCCCTCGGTTGTTCCGGCGGTGATGAACGCGATTTACGCGGCCACCGGCAAGCGCATCCGCAAGCTGCCCGTTCGGGCTGCGGATTTGGCATAGAGGCCAACAGGTCCTGGGCGATGCGGCAGCACGCATGGCGATCCGAGCCAGGCGCGACTTTGCTCGAGGGCGCCTTTTTCGCGCTTTCGGATCGATATGCTACGTTTGTTGTAGCGCCGGTTTATACCCTGGATCGGTACCAGTACCATCAGAACGAACACTATATTGTCCGGGCCTTTGATTGCCAGCTAATATCGAATCCGAACTGACTGTGGATGTCATTTAATCCTGCGTGCCGGTTTCTCAGTCGTGAGCCATCGATGACCAGCCAAACCAGCCCCGTGGACGTCGCGAAATTCCGGATCTTGAACTTAGGATCGGGACGCAAGCAGCACGAGGGCGCTTTCAACGTCGATCTGGTTCCCGATACAAACCCCCAGCTGGTCTGGGATCTCAACTCCTTGCCCTGGCCGTTGCCGGATGATCATTTCCAAGAGGTGCTCGCCTACGACGTGATCGAGCACCTGGACAATCTTGTCGCCGTCATGGAAGAGATCCATCGCGTTTGTTCTCCCGGCGCGGTGGTGCGCATTACGTTGCCGCACTATTCCTGCGCGAACGCGTTCACCGATCCCACTCATCGCCACTACTTTTCCTGGTTCAGTTTTCACTATTTCACCGGTGAGAACCAATGGACCTTTTACACCCAGCGGCGATTCAAGAGGCGCTCGAGCACCATTCACTTTTATCCGAGCCTGGTAAACAAGCTGGTTTGGCGCCTGGCCAATCGCTACCCGGAAAGGTACGAGCGTGCGTGGGCCTGGATATTTCCGGCGCACTTCCTGTCGTTCGAGCTTGAAGTGGTCAAGTAGACGACGATTTAGGGGCATCGCTTGCAGCCGGTCTTCTGGCTAGGAAGCGCGCCGGCTAGTTTGATATGCTGGCAGCGTGATGGAAACCCGCCGCGCGCTTTTGATGAAACTGGCGGCCTTCGCCGCCGCGCCTCTGGCCGCGCAAACCGCCGAGGAACTGTTCCGGCGCAATATCGGCACGCCGGACCAGTTCAACAAGCCGTTTCCGCCGCACAAGGTCATCGGGAACATCTATTACGTTGGATCCTACTCGCTGGGCTCGTTCCTGATGGTCACGCCACAAGGCAACATTCTTCTCAATTCCTGTTTCGAAAAGACCGTGCCGGTAATCCGCGCCTCGGTGGAGGCGCTTGGGTTCAAATTCACCGACATCAAGATCCTGCTGGGTAGCCACGCTCACGCCGATCATATGGAAGGCGACGCGCTCGTGAAGGAGTTGACCGGCGCTCAAGTGATGGTGATGGCCGAAGACGCTCCGGCGCTGCGCAAGATCATGCCGGAAGGCAAGCCGCACCCGATCGACAAGATCCTGCACGACGGCGAAAAAGTGAAGCTGGGCGGCGTCACGCTGGTGGCGCATCTCACGCCGGGCCACACCCGCGGCTGCACCAGCTGGAGCATGCAGGCGCACGAGGACGGCAAAGCCCACAACGTGGTCGTCATCGGCAGCATGGGCGTGAATCCGGGCTTCCGGTTGGTCGACAACAAAGAGGTCCCGGGGATCGCCCAGGAGTACATGCGCGGATTCAAGGTGCTGCGGTCGCTCCCCTGCGACGTTCCCCTGGGCTCGCATCCGGCGATGTACAACATGGCCGAGAAATACGCCCGGCTCGGCAAAGGCCCGAACCCCTTCATCGATCCGGAAGGCTATATCCACGAAGTGGACATCGAGGAGAACGCGTTCCGCATGGTGCTGGACCAGCAGAAAAAGGCCGCCGGAATCTCCTGAGGCGGCCGGCTATTCTCTCGCGGCCAATGTGGAGAAAGCCGGTCTGTTCGAACGAATCGCGTCACGCGTCTCGCGCAGAGAAGTAACCAAAGAATCCCGCGATAGACGGTCTACCACCGGCGAAACCATCCAGCGAAGCGAGACGGGAATGTCGCGGCTGAGGCCAAGCGCCTCGACTTCCAGGTACACGCCGCCATCCCGCTCCTGATAGCGGATAACGCTGTACATGCGCCAAAGAAAGCCGCGGCCTTGGTCCGGAGGAAGCTCGGTCGCCTCCGGCTGCCCATAATTCTGAATTTCCTGCATGCGCGTACTGCGTGTCACGCTGTACCCACGCTTGTCGCCGGCATGAAAGTAAGAAGACTCGTAGGTGCTGTCCACCGCGGCAGTCACGAAGAGCACCTTCTGCATCCAAAGCATCGTGAACCTGTAATCGGCGCCGGTTTGGTCCAGCGGCTTGGAAGTGATAACGGCCGGTTTATAAAAGTCCTTATAGCGGCCATAGTCGTGCAGGACGGCCAGCACGTCGTCCATACAAGCGCCGGGGATGAAAATGGCTCCGCTCCAATCGTGAATCAGCCCGTGCGGAACGGGATGCGAGCCGCTTCGGCCCATGTGGGTCACCAGGATCTCGCCCGCGCGGACACGCTCCGCGCGCGACGGCTCCTCGTCAACCCATAAAAACGGCTTGGTTCCGTCCAGCCGTGCCTGCAGATCCGCGTCGACAATGTCGACGTGATTGTCCCAGGATTCAATGGTTTCCGGCTTCAGGCTGGCGGCGTGCACCATCGCCGCCGTTCCCGCAACCAACAGAATCGCGACTGGCAATCGAACCCTCATACACTCGAACAGATGCAGAGCTGTGGTTTTTGGTGGCAGCGGAGATGGAATTTTTTGGTCAGGCCCCGGCTTCGGCCGCGGCGCGACCCACGTTCACCGTCAGCAGCACCAGTAACCCCGTTGCAAAGAACGTGATCAGCGACAGAATCGCCAGGCGGTAGCTGCCGGTGAACTGCAATGCAAGGCCAAAGAGAAGCGGGCACATCCAACTGGTGCCTTTGTCGCTAATCTCGTACAAACCGAAGTACTCGGCCTCGCGCCCCTTGGGGATCATGAGCGAAAACAACGACCGGCTGAGGGCCTGCGTTCCTCCCAGAACCAGCGCCACCACCGCGGCCACGATGAAGAACTGGGTTTCCGTGCGGACGGAGACGTACATCGCCACCAATACGCCGGTCCAGATCAGCAGGCTCAGCACGACGGCCGGCTTCGCGCCGATCCAGCGCGCGATCCAGTCGAACAGGAACGATCCGAAGAACGCCAGGAATTGGACCATCAGGATGGCCAGCGTAAGGTCCTGCATCGAGATCTTCAGTTCATCGTTGCCGAACTGCGCCGACAAAGTGATGACGGCTTGCACGGCGTCGCTGTAAAGCAGGAAGGCGATGAGGAACCGGAGGGTTTGTGGATAGTGGCGCATTTCGCGCAGGGTGATGGCCAGTTCGCGGAAGCTCGCCAGGAGCGTTTCACCGGAACCGCGCTTCCGGGCTGCCGGGCGCTTGCGAATGGTCGCGACCGCGATCAGGGCGAATAGCGCCCACCAGACGCCGGCCGAACTCAGATTGATGCGCACTGCCAGGGATTCGGTGAGGCCGAACGCCTTGGCCCTTGTAAACAGCAACAGATTCAACCCGAGCAACAAGCCGCCGGCCAGATATCCGATTCCCCAGCCGGTGGAAGACACCGCGTCACGCTGTTCGGCGGGAGCGATGTCGGGCAGAAAGGAGTTATAGACGACCACTGCCGCGCCGAAAGCGAGGTTTGCGATCAGGAACAGCACACCTCCCGCCAGGTACTCGGCTCCATGCAGGAAGAACATGGCCGCGGTCGCCAGTGCGCCGGTATAGGCGAAGAGAAACATCAGTCGCTTCTTGTTCGGGCTGAAATCGGCAATCGTTCCAGCGGCCGGCAGAACGAAGATCTGTGTCACGACGGAAATCGAGACCAGGTAGCCCCACCACGACCGCGGGTCCACTGGAATGCCCAACGGATGCACGCGGCCATCCACACCGGCGGCGGCTTTGGCGAGTTCGGTCAGATAGGGGCCGAGGAAGAGCGTAATCACCGTGCTGTGGAAAACGGAGTGCGCCCAGTCGTACATATACCAGCCGCGTTGCTCGCGCTTGCTGTACGGTAAGGCCGGCGGTGGCGGCGCTGGGGAGGTCATCGTGCCTCAGGGACGGCCCCCGAGACTGTCATTACAACACGGCGAGTCCGCGTTTGGGTGAGTCCTAAACACATAGCGCATTTTGGCCGATTCCTAAGTGGGTAGATGCGAAAAGAAACACTGAAAAAGCTGAACGAGCAGCTGGCGGCGGATCCGGATTCGGTGGGGCTCCGCTTCGAGCGCGCCTGTCTGCTCACGGAGAGCGGGCAGACCGAGGAAGCCAAGCTGGCCTATCTGGACTTGCTGGCGCGATCGCCGGGCCACGCGGGCGCGCTGAACAATTTCGGGACCCTGCTTTGTGACACCGGGTTTCGCAGCGCGGCGCGCATCGCGTATGCCGAGGCGGTGAAGCAGCATCCGGAAGATCCCATGGGACATGTGAACCTGGCCAACCTGTTGCTGGCGGCGGGCGAGCTGGCCGCCGCGCGCGAGCACTACGAGACTGCCCTGGCGCACGATCCGATGTACCGCGGTGCGCACCAGGGGCTCGGCAATCTGCTGGCGGAACTCGGCGAGGAAGAAGCGTCGCGCGAGCATCAGCGTCTGGGGCACCGCCAGGCAACCCTCATTCCTCATCGCGGCGAGACCAAGCCCGTTTCTGTCGTGCTGCTCGTGTCGAGCGGACGGGGAGGCAATGTGCCCATCCGGCATCTGCTGGATGACCGCGTATACCAGACCTTCGCGATTGCACCGGAGTTTTGGGATCTGGATGTGCCCTTACCGCCGCATCAATTGGTGGTTAATTCGATCGGCGACGCCGATCTGTGCGCCGCGGCGCTTGAGGCCGCCGTAAATCTCGTTGAACGGAGCATGGCGCCGGTGGTCAACGCACCCGCGGCCGTGCTGGGCACGGGCCGTATGGCGAATGCCCGGCGGCTGGCGGGCCTTGCGGGCGTGATTGCGCCGCGCGTTGCTCAGATGTCACGGGAGAAGCTGGCGCAGGCGGCCGGTCTCACGTTTCCGCTGCTGTTGCGCGCCCCCGGCTTTCATAATGGCCGGCACTTCGTGAAGTTGGAAAGCGCGGCCGAATTGCCAGGGGCCATCGAGTCACTGCCGGGAAATGAACTGACGGCAATCCAATTCCTGGACGCGCGCGGACGCGACGGGAATTTCCGCAAGTATCGGGTGATGATGATCGCGGGCGAGCTGTATCCGCTCCACCTGGCGATCTCCCACGACTGGAAGATCCACTATGTCACCGCCGACATGGCCGACAACGCGCAGCATCGCGCCGAGGAAGCCCGGTTCCTGGAAAACATGCCGGAAGTTGTGGGCGCGCGCGCGATGGCCGCGCTCCGGTCGATCCAGGAAACGCTGGCGCTGGATTACGCCGGAATCGACTTCGGACTAAGTCCCGCGGGCGACGTGCTGCTGTTTGAGGCCAACGCCACCATGGTGATCGTTCCGCCCGGCGCCGATGAACGCTGGAGCTACCGGCGCAACGCCGTGGAATGCGCCACCGATGCCGTTCGCAGGATGTTGCTCGAGAAAGCCGCCGCCTGACTAATATTTCGGCGCTTTGATGTGCCCCTCGTAGAGATCCTTGTTGTTCTCTTCGCAGGAGTACTCCATGATTTCCCAGTCCGGCCGCAATGTGAACGTGCGGGTGTTCTTCCACGGCTTGGTGAAATACTTCGGATCGTCGACCGTCACTTCGTAGCCGATATGTCCGGCATCGATGCGGGTGAAATGCTCGATGACGTGCAGCGCATCGCTATGCGGGTGCCCGATGGTGTCCAGGCGCGTGCGCCCGTTGAAATTGATGGTATCCACCACGAACGTGTCGCCGTCCCAGTGGCCCACCGAATCGCCGAACCAGGTGGGCACGCCGTCGCGGTGTGGCTTGTCAATGGGAATCACGTGGAACCAGGTGTTCTGCTCGTACAGCAGCGCGACGTATTGGGGGCTCTGCATGATCTGAATGGGGTCGGGAGAATTCATGGACCGCAGCAGGCCGAAGGGCAGGCAGCTCCCGGTGTAGTCGCCCTGCGAGGCGTCGTAGCTCTTCCAAGCTTTCAGGCCGGCTTCGGTGAACGGGAGCTCGGGCGTGCCCTGCTGGTTGCGGCCGTTCCGGCTCATGTCGGGGACGTAGGGACGCTGCCAGATGCCACTGAGATCGGGCTTGCCGTCGGGAGTGCGGGGAGCGGGGCCAGCGGGAGGGGTTTTGATATTCGGCCCCAGGGCTACGCCAGGCCCTTGCGCGAAAAGAGAAGCCGCCAGCGACGCGGCGGCTATCAGGACGAGGGTACGGCTATTCACGATCTACTGCTGTCCGCCTTCACCTTTGCCGGAGGGAGACCCATCGTTGGCCGAGCCGGCGAAAACCTTGCGGCCGTCCGGCAACTTGATCGACCGCGAATTGCAGGTGTTGGTCCCATCCTTGGCGCGGAAGCCCTCAATGGTGACCTGGTCGCCTAGCTTGAGAGAATCTTTGGTCCAGCCATTGCGGGTGAGAGTATTCGGCGGGCCGCCTTCACACTGCCAATGCGCCACGGCGCCGCTACCATCTTTCGAGTCCAGATAAATCCAGATGTGCGGATTCATCCAGTCGATTTTCGTCACCGTGCCTTCGAGCGTGAGGGGCTTCTTGGCGTCGAATTCCGCCGAGAACGAATGATGGGCCAGCGCCGGAAGCCCCGCCGCCAAGCCCAGGGCGGCAACCAGGACACCCCACTTGTGTTTCATCACGACCTCTTACAGCCTACTTCGCTGCGGGAGGCGCTTCCGGTGCACCGGATTTGTCGGTGTCGATGGCCGAGCCGGCGAACACCTTGCGCCCGTCAGCCAGCGTGACCTTGCGGGCGTTGGCCAGCTTGGAGCCGTCCTTGGCCAGCGCGCCTTCCACGGTGACCACATCGCCTTCTTTGAGAGAGTGCCGCGTCCAGCCGAGGCGCATCAACGCGTTCGGGCTGCCCAACTCGAGTTCCCAATGCGTGACAGTGCCGCTGTCATCCTTCACGTCGATATAGAACCGGGCGTGCGGATTCATCCACTCCACTTTCGTCACCGTTCCGGTCAAGCTAACCGGCTTCGTGGCGTCGTATTCTGCGGCAAAGGAATGGTGCGCCAGCACCGGACCGGCCGAGGCAAGCAAGCCGAGGCCTGCTACCAATGCATAGAACTTAGCTTTCATCATGATCTCCCTCGTCGAATTTTACCGTCAAAACTGATATATCGCAAAAGAGGCTACTGCGGCGAAAGTATCACGCCCCAAAGCCCGTGTCAAGGTCGGTTACGCCTTATTGCGCCCCGTTCATCGAAGGCTGTCCGAACACCTTGGAGTTAATCGGTGCGTTGACCTTTACATCCGTGATCTCATACGTATCCCGTCCGTCCAGCCAGGACAGTTTGTACTGGAAGGGGAACTTAATCCCGTTCACTTCGCGGTAATCGCTATAGTCGGATTGCACCGGCACGCGGCCGATGGGCGACCGTCCAAAGCGGATTTCCCGAACCAGCAGGCCGCTTTCTTTGTCGAAATAAAGCGTCACCAGGATGCCGCGCGGGCCGCGTCCCTGGACGACTTTGACTTCCTTGTCGTTGACCGTATCCGGATAGCCGACGTGCAGGTTGGTGAGCACGTTCTTGATCTGGCCGGGGAAGGCCAACTCGGCGTCCACGTGAAGACCATCCAACTCCGTGCCGGTGACCTTGTATTCACCCAGCAATGCACGCGGCGTGGTGACCCAGCCGGTGGTTCCATCGAAAGCCCGCGTCTGGTTCCCGCGATCCGGGGCGTCCGGGAAGAAGATGTGCAGGGTGCGCTCGTCGGGCGCCTGGGCGTAGAGTTCGAACTTGCCGCCGCCCTTCACCTGCACATAACCCGCCTGGGTTCCCGTGGCGATGTAGCTTTTGAGGGTGGCCAGTTTCTCGGCGCCGCCCAGGGCCGCGATGTATTTGTCCAGAATCTGAGTGGCCGGAGGCGCGTCGGGATCCTGGGTGATTATGTCGTCCTTTTCATCGTTGGGCGGCCCATACAGGTGGTCCAGCGCGATGGTGGTGGCGGGAATGTCCTTGCCGTGGTGGCAGGTCCAGCAGCTGACCATCGGCGCTCCGCCGAAATTGTCGCGATTGATGACCGCCACCATTTCGACCATTTTGCGGGCGATCTTTTTGCGCGGCGTATCCACCACCCAGTCCACCTTATCGGTGCCCGCGCCGGTATGGCAATCGGAGCAGTCGTATCCCAGGGCCGCGGCCATCACGCCCATGCTGCCCATGAAGTCGTCCACGGAAATCCCCTTGAGGGTGCTCGTGGTGACGTTCTTAAAGACCTGCCCCGCGGTCTTGGTGCCGCTCATCGCGGCGGCTGCCTCGCTCTTGGACGCGGTAGCCTGTGCCGCGGCGCGTTTGGAAATCGCGACATTGACCGCAAACGCGAGTGCTATTGCGGCGGCCGCAAGGACCATCCGCCTTGACCAAATCTTCATGATGTGGACCTCTCTAAAACAACAAAGATGTGTAGCTTGGAGCAGCTTTCAGACAGCTGCTTCCAGGGCGCCGTAACCGGGTTCGCCGGTAGACGGGCAAACCTAGCAGCCAGCCTTATCATACAAAAAACGCGGCTGGTAACGCAGCGCTCCACTTCGGATCGACGAAATCCAGGGAGCATTTGTTACCGGCAGGTTTCAACGGGCCCGGCCGGGCATTCTGAATTGTCGCACAATTTCGATGCCGCAATGGCTTGGCGGGGGCCGCGGGCGCGTCGCGGTCACCTCTTCAGCTTGAAGTTGATCACTACCACCTTTTTCGTATTGAACAGACTGATGGTTTTCCACGACGTGCTCACTCCGCCGCGTTCGGCTTTGAGCTGGTAGTCGGTATCGCCGCTGAGGGCCGCAAAATGATAGCGGCCATCGCCTCCCGTGATGAACGAACGGATCTGGAGGGTCTTGGTGTTTTTCAGTTGAAGTACGGCTTTGACGGCCGGCTGGCCGGAGGCGTCGGTCACCCGGCCCTCGACGGAGCGCGTGCCGGTATCGTCAACCGGCGCGCGCCCCTGCGCCCAAACGCTACAACTGAAGACTAGAAGGCACAAGACGAACGCGCGGGCCTGGCCTTTCATGACGCCTCCTTCTACTTCGACCGGCGCTCGAGGTTGAAGGTTACGTCCACACGCTCTTCCCCCTGGATTTCGATGGGCTTGGCCTGGCTTTCAAAACCTTTGGCCTCCACTTTCAGGGTATAGCGCATAGGCCCGGGAGGGACGCGGAACGCGAATTCGCCGCGACCGTCGGAAACCGCCTGCGCCTTTTTCACACCCTTGACACGCGGCGCATCCGGCCGGCGATCGGGCGTCAGCGTGACGGCGGCGCCGCGGAACGCGTAGCCGGATTCCTGAAATACGGTGCCGAAGATGAGCGCGTAGGACCGGGCGGCCTCCTTGTCGGCGGCCGGGGACGCGGGGACCAGGAGGGCGGCCAGGAACAGGATCAGGCTAGTGCCAATCTTCTTCCTGCTCCTCTTCTTCTTCCTCGTCCTCATCGTCTTCGTCCTCGTCGTAGTCGAGGTCTTCCTCTTCTTCCTCTTCGTCTTCGTCGTCCACCAGTTCCAGTTCCAGAGGATCGAGTCCGGCAATGCTGAGATTGGCGCCGCACTCCTCGCAGGTCAGCGTGTCTCCCTCGTCCAGCTCATCCTCATCCACGTCAATCACTGCGTCGCACTTTGGACAGTTGACCATCTCCATTTCCCTCCCCGGTGCCCAATCTCTTTATACAAGAACCGGCGGCCAGCCAGCTACGCGTTCGCCTTCGCGCTACGCCTCCGCGTGGTGGGCGGAACCATGCCCTTCAATCGAAGATACACGAACAATTGCGCGCGATGCGTCAGCTCGTGCTCCTTCATCATCTGGATGACTTCGAGCCGCGTAGCCCGCTGCCCGTCCATCCGGGTGATTTCTCCGGAGAAGAAACCGGCGGGTTGGGCGGCCAGTTCCTTCAGGCGCGTTTCCATGGCGGCTCGCAGCTCGCGCGCCAGCGCGCCCGGGCCCTCGGTCTTCGGCAACCGGTCAATCTGTTTGTGCAGCATCTCACGAAACTGGGGCGTCGCCAGATTGTCGACGCCGTCTAACAGCATGCCGGTCAACGCGTATCCGGCTTCCAGAATGTGCCGGGCGATTTCGCCGAAACTCATCAGTTCAGGCGCCGGCTTGTAATCCAAGGGCTGCGCGGAGAAGTCTTCCACGGCCTGGGCGGTGTCTTCACGGACCGCTTTCCAGGAGTTCAGCACGGAATCGGGACGTACCATAGAAACAGTTTTACCATGCAGGCCGCGGAAACGCGGGTTTAGCGGAAATCCCGAGGCCACTTCTCTCAGCTGGCTGCGTTGTTCCGCTGGATGGTCCGCATCTCGTCGATGATGCGCTCGAAGATGCGCTTCAACGCGTCAGCGGTCAGCGGGCCGCGATTGGCGCTGGTGATATTTTCGAAGACCTGTTCCTCGCGCTTGGGCTCATAGATCGGCAGCGCGAGCGTCTGCTTGATGCGTCCGATCTCGTGCACAATCGCGGTCCGCTCATTGAGCAGCCCCAGAATTTGGCGATCGACCTGGTCGATTTGCCGGCGGCATTCGGCGAGCTTTTCCATGCTCATGCGTTCTTCGATGGTAATCCACTGGAAAGCTCGCGGGCCAGAGCCTCCAGCCGGGCCGGCAGGTCCCCTCGGGCGGCGTTCTCTTCGATGACGCGTTCGATGGCGCTCCCGACGACGACGCCGTCGGCGATGGAGCCGACTTCGCGAACGTGCTCGGCAGTAGAGATGCCGAAGCCGACGGCGAGCGGCAGGCTGGTGGCTTGGCGCATGGCGCTCACCAAGGGAACGAGGCTGCCGGAAACGCTGGCGCGTTCGCCCGTGACGCCGGTACGGGAAACCAGATAAACGAAGCCTGTAGAGTACTTTGCGACCAACTTGAGACGGCGCGCGCTGCTGGTGGGGGCGGCTAGAAAGACCGTGTCGAGACCGGCCCTGCGCATGACGGCGATGTACGGTTCGGCTTCCTCGACGCTCAGGTCGGTAAGGAGGCAGCCGTCGATGCCGCTGGCCGCGGCTGCCTGGGCCAACGGGTCCAGGCCGTAGCGCAGCACGGGGTTCATGTAGGTGAACAGCAGCAGCGGGATTTCGGAGCGGCGTCGAATCCCGGCCGCAATTTCGAGGACCGTCGCCAGCTTCGTGCCGGCCTTCAACGCGCGGTCACTGGCGCGCTGGATCACCGGGCCGTCGGCGATGGGGTCGGAGAACGGCACGCCCAGCTCGATCAAGTCCGCGCCGCCGCGTTCCAGCGCAGCCACCAGATCCGGCGTGCACGCAGGCGACGGATCTCCAGCGGTGATGTAAGCGATCAGGGCAGGGCGTTTCTCGGCGCGCAGCCGCTCAAACAGGCGGCTGATTCTGGTCTGGCTCCTCATTTCTGGTCCGGCTCGTCCAGCTCCTTCAAATTCTCGCGGTAGATATCGGTGTCCTTGTCGCCGCGTCCGGAGAGATTAATGACGAACAGCTCGTTCTTGGCGGCGGGGGCGCGGCGCAGGGCTTCGGCGACAGCGTGTGCGGATTCGAGCGCCGGAATAATGCCCTCGGTCCGCGCCAGCGTTCGCGCGGCGTCCAGGGCCTGCTGGTCGGTGACGGAGCAATACTCGGCGCGTTTCTGATCGTGCAGCCAGGCGTGCTCGGGACCAACCAGCGCGTAATCCAGGCCCGCCGACACCGAGTGCGTCAGCGCCACCTGCCCGTCGGCGTCCTGCAGTAAGTAGCTATGGGCGCCATGCAGCACGCCCGGTGCGCCACCCGAGAAACGCGCCGCATGCGCGCCCAGTTCCGCGCCGCGGCCGCCCGCTTCCACTCCGATGAGCTTCACGCCCTCGTCGCCCAGGAACGCGTGAAACATGCCAATGGCGTTGCTGCCGCCGCCCACGCACGCAAACAGGGAGTCGGGCAGGCGCTCCTCGCGCTCCAGAATTTGGACGCGCGTTTCCTCGCCGATGACACTGTGAAAATCGCGCACCATCATCGGGTACGGATGCGCGCCCAACGCCGAGCCAAGCAGGTAATGCGTACTTTGGACGTTGGTCACCCAGTCGCGCATCGCTTCACTGATGGCGTCTTTCAGTGTCCGGCTGCCGTTGGTGACGCCCACCACTTTCGCGCCGAGAAGGCGCATGCGGAAGACGTTCAGACGCTGCCGCCGCATGTCTTCCTCGCCCATGTAGACGATGCATTCCAGGCCGAACAGCGCACACACCGTGGCCGTTGCGACGCCATGCTGTCCGGCGCCGGTTTCCGCGATGATGCGCTTCTTACCCATGCGCCGCGCCAGCAGCGCCTGGCCAAGGCAGTTGTTGATCTTGTGCGCGCCGGTGTGCAGCAGGTCCTCGCGCTTGATGTAGATCTTGGCGCCGCCGTGGATCTCGCTGAGGCGCTTGGCGTGATACAGCGGCGTCGGGCGGCCGGCGTAGTTTGCCAGCAGATCGTCCAGTTCGGCTTGAAAGGCCGGATCGTGCCGTGCCTCGAGATACGCCTGCTCAAGCTCTTCGAGCGGCGCCATCAGGACTTCGGGCACGTAACGGCCGCCGTAAGGGCCGAAATGGCCGCCGGCGTCGGGCAATTGCAGTAGGGTCTCAACTGTTGAGAGCGGCATGGATGAACCTTCGCATCTTTTCGTGATCTTTGATGCCCGGCGATTTCTCCAGGCGCGAGCAGGCATCCACGCCCCAGGGATGCGCCTGTTCGATGGCGGTTCGGACGTTGGAGGCGTCCAGGCCGCCGGCGATGATGACCTTCTGTTCGAGATGCGGCGTCTGCGACCAATCCCAGGTCTTGCCGGTGCCGCCGGACGCGGTATCCATCGGAGAATCGATCAGAACCGCTTCGACGTCTCCCAGAAGCGCCAGCGCGACTTGGTCCACTGGCGACATCGCCTGCCAGATCCGAACCCCGCGAGCCTCGGAGATTCCGTGAAGCTGCGCGACATCCAGCCCCGCCTCGATCACGATCCTAGCAACGCTTTCGGCCGATTGATTTACAAAAACTCCCACCTTCCAAACGCTCGCAGGGAGCTTTTCGGCGATCATGGCCGCGCCGGTGGGCGAGATGTAGCGGGGGCTTTCGCGATAGAAATTGAACCCGATGGCGGAAGCACCGGCCTCGACGGCGGCCAGCGCGTCCTCGCGGTTCGTGATGCCGCAGATCTTTACCATCACAACGACACCATCATGCCAACAACGCCTGGAGCGCGCCCGCCGGATCGCCCGATTTCATGAGATGCTCGCCTACCAGGAGCGCCTGGTAGCCCGCCGCGCGGAGCCGTGCGACATCGGCCGCCGAATGGATGCCGCTTTCCGCCACTTTGACGACGCCCGCCGGGATCTTTTCGGCCAGCCGCAGCGCGGTGTCCAGGCTGACTTCAAACGTGTTCAGATCGCGATTGTTCACCCCGATGATGCGCGCGCCGGAAGCGAGGGCGGGCGCCAGCTCTTCCGCGTCGTGGACCTCCACCAGAGCCGCCATGCGATAGCGCTCGGCCAGTTCGCGGAAGTCACGCATCTGGCGTTCCGAAAGAACGGCGGCGATCAATAAGATGGCGTCGGCGCCGTGCGCGGCGGCTTCGTGTACGTGATAAGGGTCGATGGTGAAATCTTTTCGCAGTACCGGAAGTGTAACAGCGGCTCGGGCCGACACCAGGTCCGTCAGCGAGCCCTGGAAATGCTTTTCGTCCGTCAGCACCGAAAGCGCCGAAGCGCCGCCTTGCTGGTACAGGCGCGCGATCGCGGCCGGGTCAAAGTCGGCGGCTAAAACGCCCCGGCTGGGTGAGGCTTTCTTGATTTCGGCGATGATGGCCATCTGCCGGCTGGTTAGCGCGCTGGCGAACTCTCGCCGTCCGGCCGTCGACTTGTGCGCCAATTCTTCGACACCCGGCGTGCGCCGGGCCAGTTCGATCTTCTTCTGCTCGACAATTTGGGCCAGGATGCCGGGGATTGCCTTCACCATGGGCGGGAGATATCAATTGTAGCGCGGCGGCGCCAGCGGCGCTCGAACGGCAATCGAATTGCTAAACTGAAAGCGGTGACTGGCTTGCCGAAACCCGCTACATCCCGCCCCAGCCTGTTCGGCTCCGATTAATCTCTTCCTTCTACCGGCCGTTTGTTCGCGAAAACTGCAGATAGAAAAGGAGATTGACATGGTTACCAGTGAAAAGGTCCGTCCGGACCTCCCCAATATTCTCATGGAGCTTCCGGGCCCGCGCGCCAAGGCTGTGATTGAGCGCGACCGGAAAGTGATTTCGCCGTCCTACACGCGTTCCTATCCGTTGGTGGCCGGGCGCGGCGAAGGCGCGATCGTCGAAGACGTGGACGGCAACCGGTTTCTGGACTTCAGCGCCGGAATCGCCGTCGTGTCCACGGGACATTGCCATCCGAAAGTAGTCGCCGCGATCGAGGAACAATCCCGTCAGTTGATTCACATGTCGGGCACCGATTTTTATTACGAAAACATGGTGCACCTGGCAGAGAAGCTGGCAGCCACCGCGCCGGGTGGCGCCGGAGTGCCCCGCCGGGTTTACTTCGGCAATTCTGGCGCGGAGGCCATCGAAGCGGCCATGAAGCTGGCGCGCTATCGCACCGGCCGCGACAAATTTGTTGCCTTCACGGGCGCGTTTCACGGACGCACGCTGGGCGCGCTGTCGCTGACCGGAAGCAAGGTGGTGCAGCGGCAGGGTTTCGGCCCGCTCGTTCCGGGCGTCTATCACGCGAAATATCCCGATTCCTACCGGCGGCCGGAGGGCGTCAGCGCCGAGGATCACGCGGTAGCCTGTGTGCGCTGGATCGAAGACGAGCTGTTCCGCACGTTGCTGCCGGCCGAGGAAGTAGCGGCCATTATCGTGGAGCCAGTCCAGGGCGAAGGCGGCTACATCGTCCCGCCTCCGGCGTTCTTCGCGGAGCTGGAGTGCCTGGCGAACAAGCATGGCATTCTGCTGGTCTTCGACGAAGTGCAATGCGGCATGGGGCGAACCGGCCGCATGTGGGCGGCGGATCACTTTGGCGTCGTGCCGGACATTTTCACTTCGGCCAAAGGCATCGCGAGCGGTCTGCCGCTGGGGGCGACCGTGGCGCGTTCGGAAATCATGGACTGGCCTGCGGGCGCGCATGCGTCCACGTTCGGCGGGAATCCCGTAGCCGTTGCGGCGGCGCTGGCCACCATGGATCTGCTGGCGAGCGAACTCATCGACAATGCCGCGCGCATGGGCGAGCACATCCTGGACCGCCTGCGGGATTGGCCGGAGCGCTTCCCGCACGCCGGCGATGTACGCGGCCTCGGCCTCATGATCGGGATCGAGATTGTGCATGACCAGCGCAAGAAGGATCGCGCTCCCGAACTGCGCAACCGCATCGTGGAGATGGCGTTCGAGCGTGGGCTGCTGGTGCTGGGCGCGGGGCGCAATACGATCCGGCTCAGCCCCCCGCTGATCATTACACGCGATCAAGCCGATTTCGCGGTGGCTACACTGGAGGAATGCCTGAGACTGGTGGAGTAGCCACCAAACGCATACTGGACGTCGGCTGCGGCATCAAGAAATATCCCGGCTCGATCGGCGTGGACCGCAATCCCGCCAGCCGCGCCGACGTCCTCTGCGACCTGGACCGCTTCCCCTATCCCTTCCGCGACAGTTCATTCGGCGCGTTGCGCGCCATCCACGTCATCGAGCACGTCTCGGACGTCATCCGCGCGATGGAGGAGTTTCACCGCATCGTGGTTCCCGGAGGCCGCGTATTCCTGGTGACGCCGCACTACACCGACTTCAGTTCCTTCTGCGACCCCACTCACCGCTGGCATCTCAATAGCTTCTCGTTCCGCTACTTCGGCGAGAATCACGGCGGCTTCGGCTATTACAGTTCCGCGCGCTTCCGCGAAGTTTTCGTTCGCGTGCGTCTGCTGGCGCTGTGGCGCTGGCTGGGCTTCGAATTCCTGGTGAATCACTTCCCGCGCTTCCGGCGCTTCTGGGAATACTATCTGTGCTACATCGTGCGCGGAAAAGTGATGGAGTTCGAGTTTGAAGCGCTGAAGTGATTTTCAGGCGCTTCCGGCAGCCGTCGTCTGCCCGGTGAGGGCTTGCACCAGGGCGGTTCCATCCGGACTGCCGAGACCCGTGCATGCATCCCAATTGGGCCCGGCGGAATAGTGCCCGTTGTTGCCGCTGATGATGTCCCGGAAGGCTACGCTGCCGATCTGATAGAGCGCCGGTTGCAGGAAGCCGAGCGGCCGGCCCAGCTGTTGATTGATGAGCGCGGTGAGGCCGGCCCACAGCGGGGCGACGGCGCTGGTCCCTCCGATGACCTGATTCTTGCCGTCCACGCGAACCTTGTAACCGGTAACCGGATCGGCATCTCCGGCGACGTCGGGAACGCCGCGGCCCGCGAAATTGGTCTCCGGCTGCAAGGGCACACCCGCGGAGGTTTGATAGCTCGGCAGCGCGAACAGCTTGCTGACTCCGCCGCCGGTGGCGCCCTCCTGATTGGCGAGTTCGTTCCATACGACTTCGCTGGTCAGAACGCCGTTGGACGCGTTCAGCCGCGTTCCGCCGCAGGCCAGCACGGGCGGCAAGCAGGCCGGCAGATCGACATGCAGCTGGTTGTCGCTGGCACCGTCGGTGGCGCCATCGTCGCCGGCAGCGGCTGTAACGGTGACACCCACGGCGGCAGCGTCCGTCACCGCTTCGAGCATCGCGTCGCGCGACTGCTGAATCCAGCTGTCTTCCGAGCCGCCCCAGCTGATGGAAAGCACAGAAGGCTTATTCACGGTGTCTTGCACCGCGGTGGTGATGGCATCGTGAAAACCCTGGTCCGTGTTGGGCGCGAAATACACCACGATGCGCGCGCCGGGCGCGACCGCTCCGGCGACTTCGATGTCCAGCATGACCTCGCCGTCCGCGTTCGTGTCCACGCCGGGCTGGTTGACGCCCTGATCCACCGACACTGAAGTCACGGTAGGGGCTGGGATGCCCAAGCTGTTGAAATAGGTCTTCAGGTCCGAAGTCCGGTAGCCTCCGCCCAATTCAAGAATGGCGATGGTCTGACCGGCCCCGTTGACGCCCGTGGGGAAATTGTAGAGCTTGGCAACCTGCGGCGGTGTCAAAGAACCCGGGGGCTGCGACGCACGTATGCGCACATGCGGCTTAGCGACAGGACGATTGTCCAGTCCCAGCACGGCGGTGACAATGGTTTGTAACTCCTCCGGAATCATGATCGGTCCGGTGCGGCCTCGATACCTGCCGTGCGGCGAATCGTAATAAGCCAGGGTGGTTCCGAACGCCCGCTGCATATTCTCCGCGGTTCCCGAGAGAACCACGCTGCGCCGTGCCTGGCTGCGTTCGGTCACCGTGAGGCCGAATTCATGCGCAAAGGCCTCGATGGTGGCAATATCGGCGGGCGCAGCTCCGTGCAGCGTGCCGTACTCCTCCCGAGTGTGATGGTGAATGGTGCGAGGATCGGTGAATGCAAAGGATGCAGCCGCGGCCGTGGGGGTCCTGCGCCGCAGCACCACCGTTGCACTCACGATCTCGTTGTTGTCGATTGCACGCGCGACGGACGCGCCTGCTACTGGTTCGCGATGGCTACCGGCCAACACGATCTTTTTCTCAAACGGCATAGATCGCCTCCTTGTTGGTTACTAAACCGGGTAGTTGTCTAGCAGAAGAGTAGAACCGCGCGTGGCCGAAAGCAAGGCTTTTTTTCTCACATTTCGCGAAATCGGTTGAGGCGGATGTGTATATACTGGTTCGCACGGGAGGAACCATGAAACACGCCGCAATTCCCTTGTTTCTCGCGACTCTGTTGCCTCAACTCGCGCTCGCGCACCACGGCGGGGCCGAGTACGACATGAAGAAAACCATCGTCTACCACGGCAAGCTGACACACGTGGATATGATCAATCCGCATTCCTGGTTGTACTTTGACGTCACGGATCAAAACGGAAAGGTCAGCCATCATCGCTGCGAAATGCGGTCGGTTCACGTGCTGCGGCGCTCAGGCTGGACCAAGGAGAACTTCCCCGTCGGCCAACAAGTCACCATCGAAGCCGCGCCGAACCGGACCGATCCCGATTCCTGCTATCTGGAAACGATCGTCGCCGCCGACGGAACCAGAATGGACCGCTACGGCCAATACGTCAAGGCGCCGCAAGGGGGCGTCCAGGAAGTGCGCGGCCCGATCGAAGCGCCGCCCAAAACCAACCGTCCGGCGCGGTTGCCATCGGGAGAGCCGAATCTGGCGGGCGACTGGGCGCCGGTCCAGTTGGTCATGGTGAATCCGCGCGGAACCGGAGGAGGTCTGGTGCCGCTGGATAAATTAAATTCCTACAAACCGGGCGACCGTCCGGCGGTTTCGTTCGCGGCCCTGACGCGCGCCCAGAACGGACAGGCCCGGCAGTATGGCGGGACCGAATTGACGCCTGCCGGCGAGAAAGCCGCCAAAGAATTCAAGCGCGAAGACAATCCCCGCTTCCACTGCGAAACCACCAGCATTCTCTTCGATTGGACCTTCGACGGGCCCGTGGATCGCATCACGCAGAGCAAGGACACGATCACGCTGCAGTACGGCCAATTCGGCCTGAAGCGCACCATCCACATGAACATGAAGGAGCACCCGCACAACCTCAAGCTGACTCGGACCGGTCACTCCATTGGCCACTGGGAAGGGGACACTTTGGTGGTGGATACGGTTGGCTTCCTGCCGGGCTTCCTGAATCCGCCGGTGCGGAACAGCAATCGCCTGCACACGGTCGAGCGGTTTACCTTGGACCCTCAGAAGATGGCGATCACGCGCAGCTACACCGCCGAAGATCCGGTCTATCTGAAGGGCAAATATACGGGATCGGATACGATCCTGGTGGCCGATGCGCCGTTCAATCCAGGCGCGTGCAAGGAACTGAACTTCATCGATTACTCGAAGGTGCAGAAGCGCTAAGCACGAGCGAGCCCAGCGCACGCGGCGTATCACATTCGCACCGTCTCGCGGTATGAATACGAGTTCGCCGCCGTCGGCGCCAGAAGGACTCCGCCAGGCGTTCCCGACGCCACCCGCCAACTGTGCGGATTTGGGAGATATTTCATACCCTCTGCCCACTGTTCTGCTTGGACCCGCGGCGGAAATTAGTCGCTAGTACTGTAAAGTAAACGCCGCGGCATCCCGATGGAATCTACCAGCGGCTGCACCGGTACGCGGCCGGCGGAGAGCTTTTAGCCGTGGGACGTTTGTACGAGTTCGCGGACCTGCTCCGGCATCACGGCCGGCAGCAGAAGATGGGTGAGGACCAGGCCCTGGGCCGCCGCGGTGAAGATGTCGCCCAGCGCTTCCTGCAGCGGTCCGGCATCATTATCGTGGACCGTAACTACCGCATGGCCTCCGGCGCCGGCGAACTGGATCTGGTTGGCTGGGAAGGCGATACGCTGGTGTTCGTGGAGGTAAAGACCCGCCAGACCGACGCCCACGGCGCGCCGGACCGCGCCATCGGGCCGCACAAGGAACGGAACCTGGTTCGAGCCGCCCGCGAATATGCGCGTCACGCCGAAGTACCCTGGCAAAAAGTCCGTTTCGACGTTGTCAACATTGTATTTAGCACTCCCCCGGCGGTCACTCACTATCGTGACGTCTTCGGCCCGTCGGTCGCCTGAGCTATAATCGGCCCTTGCCACAGCTGCGCAAAGACCCGGTAACCGGCCGCTGGGTGATCATTTCGCCGGAGCGCACGCGGCGCCGCAACGATTTCATCGCCACGCAGGGCCTGCCTAAATCCCAAGGACCCTGCCCATTTTGCCGCGGCCATGAGGCCGAGACGCCGCCCGAAATTCTTTCCTACCGTGAGAACGGCAGCGGGGCGTGGCAGACCCGGGTGGTTCCGAACAAGTTTCCAGCTTTGCGCGTGGAAGGCATGCTGGAGCGCGCGGGCGAGGGCCTGTATGACCACATGAGCGGCATCGGCGCGCACGAAGTGATCATCGAAACGCCCGAGCACCGGACCTCTCTGGCTGAACTGCCCGAAAAGCGCGTCGAAGACCTGTTCTGGGCTTTTCGCGATCGCACGCTGGACCTGAAGCGCGACACGCGCCTGCGCTACATCCTGCTATTCAAGAACCACGGCGAAGCGGCCGGCGCCTCCATCGAGCACACCCATTCGCAGCTGATCGCACTGCCCGTCGTTCCCATCCAGGTGCAGGAAGAATTGGTGGGAAGCCGCCGCTATTTCGAGTTCAAGGAGCGCTGCGTCTTTTGCGACATCGTGCGCCAGGAGTCGGCGACGGGCGCGCGTTTGATTCTGGAGACCGAAGAGATTGTGGCGCTTGCGCCCTACGCGCCGCGTTTTTCCTTCGAAACCTGGCTGCTGCCGCGCGCCCACTACTCCCACTTCGAGACGGCGCACCCCAGCCTGATCCAAAGCCTGGCGTGGGCGGTGCGCTCCGTGATCCGCAAGATGGAGAAGGTGCTGGAGTTTCCAGCCTACAATTTCCTGATCCACAGCGCGCCGGTGCAGGAGACGCGGATGGAGCATTACCACTGGCACCTGGAGATCATCCCGCGGGTGACTCGGGTGGCCGGGTTCGAGTGGGGCGCCGGTTTCTATGTGAATCCCACGCCACCGGAGGAATCGGCGCGCTATCTACGCGACGCCGGGCTCTGAGGGCGCTGGAAGCATGGGCGGCATCCAGGAATAGTTCGGCGAAGCGTGGAGGAGGGCGCGGGCGGCCCGTTCGGGTTTTGCGGTTTCGAACAGACAAGTTCGAGAACCTGCCCGCCCCTCCACGCGCACTATGATTGCGCTCTGACTCACGCGGTAGGCCATCTCAGCCCCGTGGTGCTGTTGCAGGGAATCGAGCGGCCAGTCGGAGTCGGCCACCATCCGAATCCCCTGCGGGGTCATGAGAATGGTCATGTCCGTGGGAGTGTGGCCGGACTGGACGACGTTTTCGGCGGCTTTTAGAATCTCGACCGCGTTGTCCACGAACCTGCTCACAATTCTCTTATCGCGGCGGCCGGGGGGTGTTTGAAAGTATTTCGGGCCTTAGTACTCGGCCAATGACCCATTACGTCCCTTTACAATGGAGACATGCGCATCCTGCTCTTCAGCGGCAAAGGAGGCGTGGGCAAGACCAGCATTGCCGCCGCTACCGGTCTGCAATTATCCCGGCTCGGCTACCGGACCTTAGTCATGAGCGTCGATCCGGCGCACAGCCTGGGCGACGCCTTCGATCTCGACCAGGGCCTTTTCGCCGAGAAAACCAACGATCCGTTCCCCATCGACGGGCACCTCTCTATCCAGGAAGTCAACATCCAGAAGGAAATCAAGCGGCACTGGCGCGAAATCTCCACTTATGTCGTTTCGGTGCTGCGCACCACCGGCATCAGCGACGTCGAGGCCGAAGAGCTGGCCATCCTGCCGGGGATGGAGGAGCTGAGCGCGATGATGTACGTGAATCAGTACCGGCGAGAAGGCCGCTACCAGGTGATCGTGCTGGATTGCGCGCCGACCGCCGAATCGATGCGCTTTGTCAGCATGCCCACGACGCTGGAATGGTACATGAAGCACATTTTTCCCTTCCAGCGCGGGCTGCTGAAAGCGGTGCGGCCGGTGGCGAATCGCATTTCGCCCGTGGAGCTACCCACGGACAGCTATTTCGCCAACATTCAGGACCTGTTCGGACGGCTGGAAGGCATCGCGGAACTGCTGGAGGATCCGCGGACCACCAGCGTGCGGCTGGTCACCAACCCCGAAAAAATGGTGCTGCGGGAGACGCAGCGCGCCTTCGTCTATTTTTCGCTGCACGGGCTGACGGTGGACGGCGTGGTGGTGAATCGCGTGCTGCCGGACACGGTGACGGACACCTGGTTCGATCAATGGCGTGCTTCGCAGGCCCGGATCCTGGACGAAATTGAGGAGTATTTTGCGCCCGTCTTGATGAAGCGCGTGCCGTTGTTTACGCACGAGGTGCTGGGACGCGAGCGCCTGTTCGAACTGGCGCAGGCTCTGTACGGCGAGAGTGAAGATCCAGCCGCGGTGGTGCGCACCGAGGCGCCTTACACCTTCGAGAAGCGCAACTCCCACTACGAAGTACGGTTGAATCTGCCGTTTGCGGTCAAGGGCGAGGTGGGTCTGTTCAAGAAGGGCGACGAACTGGTAGTGGAAATCGGGACGCTGCGGCGGCATATTGGGTTGCCGGCCTCCATGGCGTCGCTGACGCCCACACGCGCCTCGCTGCAGAATAAAATGTTAACAGTGGAGATGAAGGATGGCTGATATGGACGAACAACAAAGCACGGCCCAGCCCGGCGCGCAACATGCCGGCTGTTTCTTCTGCACGGTGGCGGCGCCGCAAATCGAAGCGTTTCTGGACCACGTCTGGCCCGAGAATACGCGCGAGCACTTTCGCAACGCACGCCTCGAGGTGCTGAAGGGAATGCGCAGCATGCTGGACGCGCGCATCGAGCATCTCTCGAAGCACGCGCAGAAGGGTACCAAGATCGCGGTGGAGTAGGGTTAGCGCTGGCTCAAGCCACCGTCGACCGCGAGCACCTGGCCGGTCACAAAATTCGAAGCGTCGAGGAAATAGAGCACCGCGCCGGCGATTTCTTCGGGTGTGCCGGAACGTTTCGCCGGGGTGGCGGCAATCAATTCTGCGGCCCGCGGGTCCTGGTCCGACGCCAGAATCACTCCGGGCGCCACCGAATTCACCGTGATCTCCGGCGCGAAAGCTTTGGCGAGCGCACGCGTCAGCATAATGACACCCGCTTTCGACGCGCAGTAGTGCGCGTACATGTCCCAGGGCCGGATGCCGCCCAGCGAACTGAGATTCACGATGCGGCCGGCGCCCGATTTCTTCATCAATAGGGCGGCCTGCTGGCAACAGAAAAACGTGGCTTTCAAGTTGACGCTGTGGATGTGGTCCCAGTCGGCTTCGGTGAGCTGCAACGGGTCGCGGCGCTGGAATCGCGCGGCGTTGTTCACCAAGCCATACAGCGAGCCGAGCCGCTCCTCCACTTCGCGAAACAGACGTTGGATTTCGCCGACGCTTTCCAGATTCGCCTGAAACAGCGGCGCGGAGCCGCACTCTTCGGCGGTGGCGCGGGCTTCCTTCTCCGAACCGCCGTAGTGAATCGCCACGCGGTAGCCGGACTGATAGAGCCGCAGCGCGATGCCGCGCCCGATGCGCTTGGCCGCGCCCGTCACCAGCACTGTTTGCTTTTCGGCCATCTAGCGCAGCGTTTTCCGCCGCTCCGTGAGGAAGTTAAGAAAATCATGATCCAGGTCGTAGCCGAAGCCCGGCGTATCGCGGATGACGATGGTGCCGTGCGGCGTCACTTCCACCGGCGGCTGGATGATATCGCGCGACCAGTAGCGCTTGCTGGCCGATACGTCGCCGGGCAGAGTGAAATTGGGGAGCGTGGACATCGCGATGTTGTGCGCGCGGCCGATGCCGGATTCAAGCATTCCTCCGCACCAGACCGGGATGCCCGCGGCCTGCGCGACGTCGTGCACGCGCTTGGCCTCGGCGAAGCCGCCCACGCGGCCTAGCTTGATGTTGATGATGCGGCCGGCGTCCATGGCGATGGCCTGCTCGGCGTGATGCGCGGAGCGGATGCACTCGTCCAGGCAGATCGGGGTGCGGAGCTGGGCCTGGAGCTTCGCGTGGTCGATGATCTCGTCGTGCGCGAGCGGCTGCTCGATCATCATCAGGTTGAATTCGTCCAGGCATTTCAGGCGCGGCGCGTCGGCCAGCGTGTATGCGGAGTTGGCGTCGGCCATCAGAAGAATATCGGGGAAGCGCTTGCGAACTTCGCGCACCACGTCGACATCCCAGCCAGGCTTGATCTTCATTTTGATGCGCTGGTAGCCGGCGGCCAGCTCGGTTTCGATCTTTTCGATCAACTGCGGCACGGAATCCTGAATGCCGATGGAGACGCCGCAAGGGATCTCGCGCCGCGCCCCGCCGCCGATCTGCCGGGAGAGCGGCCGGTTGTTCAGACGCGCTTCCAGATCCCAAACCGCAACCTCCAACCCGCCGCGCGCCATCTGATGTCCGCGAATGTGCGCCGTGCGCGCGCCGACTTCGGCTGCCGATTCAAATCTGTGATGCAGGACCCGCGGCGCCACGAAGTCGCGCAGGATCAGCCACGCCGACTCGGTCCATTCCTCGTTGTAGAACGGATTCTCGCCGGCTGTGACTTCGCCCCAGCCGGAAACCCCGTCCGCCACCACCTCCACCAGCAGGATGCTGCGATCGGTGGTCCGGCCGAAACTGGTTTCAAAGAAATGCACCAGCGGCATCCGGATTTCGCGCAGATGGATTGCGTCTAGTTGGATTCCCATGTGCCTATGAGATACGTGCCCGCTTGCTCGGACCTTTCGAAACCGATCACGGTCAGGCCGCGAGCGAAGGCGGTCTGGAATTCGTCGCTGACTCTCGATTGGATGGCCAGCGCGCGCTTGGGATCGCCGGCGCGGATCGTCGCGATATCGGACGGCACGGCGATGCGTATTTCGATTGGATTGCGCTCGAACGGCCGCCCGGCAAGGATGGCTTCGACTCGCGCGCTCTTCATCCACCATTCCGCGGTGCAGCGATCGGTCGGCAGTCCTCCATGCAGCGGGCTGCTGGTGGTTCCGTACTGATTCAGCACGTAGCGCCGCACCACCGCGCCCAGCCGCTCCATGTTGAAGTACGCGTTCTTGATCTCCAGCGGATCGAAGGTCCACTCCATGAGTTCGATTCCGCGCGCGAGCGCATCGTCGCGCTGCGCCAGCTTCAGCCTGCGTCCCACTCCGGTGTTGCGGTACTCCGGCGCCACGGCCAGCATATGGCTGTGTAGGTAAGTCTTGCCGCCAGCTTTCAGCCCCGGAATCGCCAGGCAGAATCCAATCATCTTCTTGCCTTCAAAAGCGCCGAACGCCTGACCGCCAATCTTCGTCGCTACCACGAACAGGCGCAGCGGAATCAGCTCGACATCCTCAAAGCCCCAGGTCTGCTTTTGCAGCCGCACGGCTTCTTGCAACTCAGCGTGCGCCGTCAACGGCCGGATCTCAATGGTCAAGCGCCTTGGCCTCCTGCCAGAGCGCTTCCATCTCTTCGAGTGTCGCTCCGGGCAGCGTGGCGCGGCTTTCCACGTGGGCGAAACGCTTGCGGAATTTCGCGTTGGTTTTGCGCAAAGCCTGTTCGGGATCCACCTTCAGGAAGCGCGCCAGGTTCACCAGGACGAAGAGCAGATCGCCGATTTCGCCTTCCACTTCCTGGTGCGATTCGCCTTCGCGAGCGGCGGCCAGCTCGCGCAGTTCCTCTTCGAGTTTTTCAAGCACCTGGCCGGGATTGTCCCAATCGAAGCCGACACTGGCTGCTTTGGAGCTGATCTGTTGCGCTTCCACCAGCGCCGGCAGGATGCGCGGCACCGATTCCAGCAAGCCCCGCTGCGGCTGGCCTTTGCTCTTCTTTTCGTCCGCTTTGATTTCGTCCCAGCGCTTCTTGACGTCTTCCGCTGTTTTGGCAGAGCCGTCGCCGAAGACGTGCGGATGCCGGCGGATCAATTTTTCGGCGATGGCGTCGAGAGAATCGTCGATTCGAAACTTACCTTCTTCTGACGCCATTTGCGCGAAGAAGACGGCCTGCAGCAGCAGGTCGCCCAGCTCTTCGGCCAGGCCCGGCCAGTCGCGCTGGTCGATGGCTTCCAGCACCTCGTAAGTTTCTTCGAGCAGGTAAGGCTTGATGGTATCGAAGTTCTGTTCGCGATCCCAAGGGCAACCGCCCGGAGCGCGCAGCCGCGCCATGATCCCGACCAGACGTTCAAACTTCTCACCAGTGGTTTTCGGATCGTTTGGCATGCCTCGGGCGTTGGAAACCCCAGTCTACCAGACAAGAGAAAGCCGGCCTCCGGGAATGACAGAGGCCGGCTGGAGGAAGGATGATTTACTTGGTACCCGCCATTTCGGGCGCAGCTACGTGCGCGGTGAGTTGGGAGGCGTTCAGGAACGGCGCGGTGAGTTGGAAGGTGCGTCCAGGCACCTCGACGCCGGACAAAAACAGCTCGCCGTTCTTGCGTTCAAAGATCAGCTGAGCCTTGGTGGTTTGTGTAGCGCGGGCGCCGGAGACGCCAAGCAGCGCCGCCGACTGGGATGTTCCGCGGATCACCAGCACGCTTGACATGTCGGGCGATTCCAGCGTGTAGTCGCCGGGCGGCAGCATCTTTCCGCCGGCGGCGAATTCGAACGGGATATGCACGCGCGCCAGTGAGGATTCCGCGTTCACCGTGGCGGTGAACGCGCCCAGGCTCGCGAGCAGGCACACTACTTTTAACAATCGGTTGGTCATGAGACACTCCTTCAGTTGTTTTAGTTTTCTAGATGTTGGTCACTACAAGACGCCTCACACGAGCAACGCACAGGGCGGTGTTGGTGGCGCCAAAACTTCCGCGTAAAACAGGGAATGTCTTCGAGGACTGCGGAATAACCGGCAAGCAAGCCTTCGCTTCCCGGATTGCTTACAAACCAAGAATAACCCGGAATGGTTCGGCGATCCAATCAAAAATTTTGATCCGGTCGATGTAAGGCCTTGCCCGGATTGACGTTGGCGGCGGGCTTCCAGCGGTTAAAATAGAGATTACGATGAGTGACCAGGAGTATCCACTTCCTCCAGCAACCTTTGAGTTTCTGGTGCTCTCGCTGCGCACGCAGGCGGAGATGTATCTCGGCATGTTCCATACCGGGGACGAAAAGGAGCGGCCGGAGCCCGACTTCCGCGTGGCGCGGCACACCATCGACCTGCTGGCGATGCTTCAAGAGAAGACCCGCAACAACGTGACTATGGAAGAGCAGCGGCTGGTGGAGAACAGCCTGACGGAGCTCCGCTTCCGTTTCGTGCAGGCCATGGAGCAGCACAAGGCGGCGGGCGCTGGCCCTGCGGGCGTGGAAACGAAGACCGAAGGGCAGGCCGGCTCGTAGATGCCCGGCGATGGCTTCCGCATCACGGTGCTCGGCTCGGGCACCAGCGTCGGGGTTCCTACCATCGGGTGCAATTGCGCGGTGTGCCATTCCGACGACCCGCGCGACAACCGGCTGCGGCCTTCCGTGCACATCTGCTACAAAGACCGCGGCGTCCTGATCGATACCACGCCCGATTTTCGTCAGCAGGCGCTGCGCGCGCACATCGAACGCGTGGACGCGATTCTGTTCACGCACTCGCATGCCGATCACGTGATGGGCCTGGATGATGTGCGGCCGTTCAACTACCGGCAGGGCGGCGTCATCCCGATCTATGGATCGGCGGAGACGATCGACAGCATCCGGCATTGTTTCCGCTACATCTTCGACGAACGGGACACCGAGTCGTCGCGTCCACGCCTGGTTCCTCACGTGTTCGACAGCGCGCCGGTTGATCTTTTCGGCCTGGGCTTCCTGCCGATCCCGCTGCGGCACGGCAAGGGCACGGTCTATGGCTTTCGTTTTGGGCGCGCCGCGTATCTGACCGATCACAGCGACATCCCCGAAGAATCCATGCGGATGCTGTGCGGGCTGGACGTTTTGTTTCTGGACGCACTGCGGTATAAGCCGCATCCGACGCATTCCACCGTCGCACGCTCGCTCGAAACAGTGGAGAAATTGAAGCCGCGCCGCGCCTTTTTCACGCACATCTGCCACGACCTGGCGCATGCGCGCGCCGAAGAGAATCTGCCGCCGCACGTTCGGCTGGCGTACGACGGGCTGGAGATTCAGGTAGACGAGAGCGCGGCATGATCTATCGCAGCCTGGCGGAGGTGCCGGACGATTTCGGACCGTGCGCCATCAGCATCGGTAATTTCGACGGCGTGCATGTGGGCCATCGCGAGATTCTGCGGCGCGTGGTGGAAATCGCGCGCGCGGAAGGGTGGAAGGCGGCCGCACTCACGTTCGATCCGCATCCGACGAAACTGGTTGCACCGGAACGCGCGCCGCGCCTGCTCACCACGCTGGAACAACGCGCGCGGCTGATGCTGGAGCAGGGCATCGATCAGACGCTGATTCTGCCGTTCACGCCGGAAATCGCGCGGCTCGCGCCGGAGGAATTCGTGCGCACGATTCTGGTGAACCGGCTGAAGACCCGGGCAGTGCTGGTGGGCGCGAACTTCCATTTCGGGCACAAGGCGGCCGGCAACGCCGGGACACTGGAAGACCTGGGCGAGCGATTCAGCTTCGAAACCGAGATCGTTCAGCCGGTGGTCCGCAGAGGCCGCGTCGTTTCGAGCAGCGAGATCCGGCGGCTGATCTGGGCCGGCCAGGTTTCGCAAGCCTGCCGCATGTTAGGCCGGCCGTATGTCCTGGAAGGCGCGGTGGTGCCCGGGCACGGAATCGGCGCCCAGCAGACTGTTCCCACGCTGAATCTGGACACGCAGGCGGAAGTGCTGCCCAAGATCGGGGTTTATATCACGCGCACGCGCGATCGTCTCCGCTCGCGCGAATGGCCGTCCATCACGAACATCGGACATCGGCCGACATTCAACGGGCGCGAACTGACGATCGAGACGTATTTGTTGTCCGCTCTTGCGGGACCCGCGCCGGACGAGATCGCCGTGGAGTTCTTACGCTGGGTGCGCGACGAACGGAAGTTCGAAAGTCCGGAAGCGCTGAAGGCTCAGATTCTGCGCGACGTCAGCCGCGCGCAGGTTTACTTCCGGCGTTTGGGGTCAACGGCCGCTCCGGCGCGCTGACGCCGGATGCGAGAAAATCAAGGAGAGGAAAGGAAGGGCCATGAGTCTATCGGAAGGCAAAGTGCGCCACATGCGGGCGCTGTCGAACAAACAAGGCATTATCGCCGCGGCCGCTATGGACCAGCGGGGCAGCCTGAAGAAGTCTATCGCGGGCGCCAAGGGCGTTCCCGCCGATCAGGTGACGCCCGACATGATGAGCGAATTCAAGGTTGCGGTGTCGAAGGCTTTGACGCCGCATGCCAGCGCGATTCTGCTGGACCCCGAATACGGCCTGCCCGCCGCCAAGGCGCGCTCGTCCAACGCCGGCCTGCTACTGGCCTACGAGGAGAGCGGCTACGACAACACCAAGCCCGGACGTCTGCCGGACCTGCTGCCGCATGTCTCGGCCAAGCGCATCGCCGACTGGGGCGCGGACGCCGTCAAGATTCTCATCTACTACACGCCTTTTGATGATCCGCAGATCAATGATGTCAAGCACGCGTTCATCGAACGCATCGGCTCGGAGTGCGAAGACCTGCAGATTCCGTTCTTCTGCGAGTTCGTCGGATACGATCCCAAGGGCGGAGATGAAAAAGGCTTCGAGTTCGCCAAGCTCAAGCCGCAGGTCGTGATCGGCAGCATGCAGGAATTCACCAAGCCTCAGTACAAGATCGACGTACTGAAAGTGGAAGTTCCGATCAATGCGAATTACGTCGAAGGCAGCAGCGTGTATAAAGGGCAGAAGGCGTATTCGCGTCAGGAAGCGCTGGCGCATTTCAAGCGCGCCGCCGACGTTGCCACCAAGCCGTTCATCTATTTGAGCGCCGGCGTGGGCAATGCGCAGTTTGTCGAGGAGCTGCACATGGCGGCCGAGGCGGGCACCGATTATTCCGGCGTGCTGTGCGGCCGCGCGACCTGGAAGGAAGGCATTCCGGTCTATGGCAAGCAGGGCATCCAGGCGCTGGAAGACTGGCTCGCGTCGGAGGGTGTGAAGAACATCAACGCCGTGAACGCGGCCATCCAGACGGCCAAGCCCTGGTACGCCAAGGCGGGCGTGCCGCAGCCGGCGCTGGCGTAGGCAAATGGACCCTGATGCGCGACCGCTGACCGAAGCCGATCTTAAGAGGATGAAACGGACACCTCAGGCGAAGATCATCCGGCGCGCCTTGGAATTGACCCAAGAGGAGTTTGCCGCTCGTTTTCACATTCCGCTTGGCACACTGCGGGACTGGGAACAGGGCCGTGCACAGCCGGACCAGCCGACGAAAGCTTACTTAACACTCATTGCCCGTGATCCGGAAGGCGTGAATCGCATTTTGAATCCACGATAGTACCAGGCTGCGAGTCAGCTGTTGAATCTGGGTTTGGCGCGAGGTTGTTCCGGGAGACATTCACGCCCTCCGAACGCCCTCCTTTCTGTTCTGGATTAAATGTCGATCTGTTCACCCCGGCGTCCTATGGCTCACGACGATCAGCAAATCCCGTCCTGGCTTGGGCGCTCTCGAATTGCGCTCTTCCCGATGGAGTCGCAGGGCTAACAAGCTGGCGGTAATCAGAAACTGGTCCCGTGCTCACTTAAGCGGAAACTTGTGCCCCCTTAGGATCTGCGTGCCCGGTCGCGCCCAGGTCCACGCCCTCCCAGCGCGCCACCACCGCCGCCGCCATGCAGTTACCGAGCAGATTGACCGACGTCCGGGCCATGTCCATCAGCGCGTCTGCGCCCAGCAGCAGCGCCACGCCGGACAGCGGCAGCCCGAAGGTCGCCAAGGTCCCGGCCAGAATCACCAGCGCTGCACGCGGCACGCCGGCCACGCCTTTGCTCGTGAGCATGAGCGTCAGCATCATCAAAAGCTGCTGGGTGAACGCCATGTGCACGCCCGCGGCCTGCGCCACGAAGAGGGAAGCCATCGAAAGATAGAGGGCGCTGCCGTCCAGGTTGAAGGTGTAGCCGGTGGGCAGAACGAAAGCGACGATATGCGGCGGGATCCCCATCCGCTCCATGTTTTCGAGCGCCAGGGGCAACGCGGATTCGCTCGACGCCGTGGAGAAGGCCAGTGCGAACGGCTCGCGGACAGCCCGCACGAACGGCCGCATCGGAACGCGCGCCAGCATCGCAACCGTACCCAGCACCACGAAGACGAAAATCAACAGCGTCCCGTACAGCGTCAGCATCAACTTGCCGAGCCCCAGCAAGACCGCCGGTCCCTTGCTCCCGATGCTGTTTGCCATGGCCGCGCCGACGCCGATGGGCGCCAGATACATCACGAACTTCGTATAGCGGAACATCACTTCGGACAGAGATTTGCAAAACCCCACCACCGGAGCCGCTTTGTCGCCGATGGACGCGCAGGCAGCGCCGAACAGAAACGAAAACACGACGATTTGCAGAACTTCACCCTTCGCCATCGCGTCGATGATGCTGGATGGAAAAGTGTGCTCCAGCGTGCTCGCAAGCGTCGGGCCCGCCTGCGCCAAGCCGGTTTGCGTGGCCACTGGCTCCAAAGACATCCCCGCGCCTGGCCGCATCAGATTGACGGCCCCTAATCCCAGAAACAGCGCGATCGTCGTCAACGCCTCGAAATACACAATGGCCTTCAGCCCGATCCGGCCCATGGTCTTCACGCTGCCGGTCCCGGCAATGCCGTACACCAGAGTGCCGAAGATCAACGGTGCGATGATGGACTTGATCAGGCGCAGGAATGTGTTGGCCAGCGCCGCCATCCAGTCCGCTTTGCCGATGTTCGGGAACGCCGCGCCGATCGCGACGCCCACCGCCATGGCAAGGAAGATCCAGGCCGTCAGCGACAGCCGCTTCAACGCTCTCCCCATTTGAGTTTTTCGCGCAGCACGTCGAAGAAAAACATTTTGGGCGGGCGGATCAGATGCACGCTGTGTTGGGAACTGCGGCAGACGATGCGATCGTCGCTCTGCAGCGGTTCGCCTACTTGCCCGTCGACGGTGAGGAACGCCTCGTGGTTCTTGGCACGGCAAATCACTTCGATCACGCTGGTGTCGGGCACCAGCACCGGCCGGTTGGTGAGCATGTGCGGGCAGACAGGAGTAATGCACAGCGCCGCCACGGCGGGAAACACAATGGGCCCGCCGGCGGAGAGCGAATACGCCGTGGAACCTGTAGGAGTGGAGACGATCAGCCCGTCGGCTTTGAACGTGCTGACGTATTGCGAATCGACCAGCGTCTCCAAATCGATCATGCGGGCGATTTGGGTTTTGCCGATGACGATGTCGTTGAGCGCCTCGTACGACGCGACGGTCTTCCCGTCGCGCATCAGATCCCCATGCAGCATGCGGCGCGGCACGATGCGCTGCTCGCCGCGCAGTGCGCGCTCCAGTTGCGGATAAAGCTGATCGAGAGTGATGGCGGTGAGAAAACCCAGGCCGCCGAGATTCACCGGGAACAGCGGAATCTCGCGGCCCGCCACGGCGCGCGCGGCCGCCAGCAGCGTGCCGTCGCCGCCCAGCACGATCACCAGCTGCGTTCCCTCCGGCACCTCTTCGCGAGGCAGGCCGTTCCTGCCTCCGAGATAGCGCGACGCTTCCTCGTCCAGCCGCGCCTCCAGGCCGCGCTTCCTGCACCAGGCCACCAGCTCCGGCAGGATGCTGGACGCATGCGGGATTCCCGGCTTGGCGATGATGCCGACTACTCTAATGTCCGGCATACAAGAGGAACTCCTGATTGCCCTCGGCGCCCAGCACGGGGCAGGGAATCACTTGAGATCGGAATCCCAGGCGCGCGACGGCCTCTTCCACGCGCCGGCAGGCCTCGCGGTGCAACGCGGGATCGCGAATAATGCCTCCTTTGCCGACTTGATGCCTTTCCAGCTCGAACTGCGGCTTTACCAGAATAACCATTTCCCCGCTGGGTGCGAGCAAGGCGGGCAGCGCCGGTAAGATCATTGTGATGGAGATGAAGCTGACATCGCAAACCGCGAGGTCAATCGGCTGCGGAACCTCCTCGCGTGTCAGGTAGCGGGCGTTGACCTGTTCTTTCACGACGACCCGCGGATCGTTGCGCAAGCGCCAGTCCAGTTGCCCGGTTCCCACGTCGATGCAGTAGACGCGCGCCGCGCCGCGCTGCAACAGGCAATCGGTGAAGCCGCCGGTGGAAGAACCGATGTCCAGGCAGGTCTGGCCGGCCACCTGGATGGCGAAATGATCCAGCGCGGCTTCCAGTTTCAGCCCGCCGCGGCCCACGTAGCGCTGCTGCGCCAGCAGTTCGATCTGGGCGTCCGCGGCGATGGCGGCGCCCGCTTTATCCGCCTTCTGTCCGTTGACAAGCACCTTCCCCGCTAGAATCAACGCTTGCGCCTTTTCACGGGACTCCGCCAGCCCGCGCTGAACCAGCAGTACATCGAGGCGCTGTCGCGCCTCAGGCACGGCGGTGCACGATGAAGTCCGCCAGTTCGCGCAGGCGTTCCGCGCGTTCGTCGAAAGGCCGCAACGCCAGGTGTGCCGCCATGCGCTCTTCTTCGGCCATCTCGCGCGAGCGCTCCAGGCCATAGACCGCGGGAAACGTAATCTTCTTCTGCTGGGCGTCCTTGCCGGCCGTTTTGCCCAGCGCTTCGGACGATTGCTCGACATCCAGCACGTCGTCGACGATCTGGAACGCCAGGCCGACGTGCTCGCCATAGCAGGAAAGCGCTGCGAGTTGCTCTTTGTCCGCGCCCGCATAAATGCCGCCCATCCGCAAACTCGCGCGGAGCAGCGCGCCCGTTTTCGCACGATGAATCGTCTCCAGTAGAGCCTCGTCCGGACGCCTGCCTTCGCCCTCCAGGTCGCACACTTGCCCGCCGATCATGCCGCCCACGGTCCCGGCAGCAACAGAAAGCTCCTCGATCAGCTGCACGCGGCGCTCGGCGGGACAGTCCATCTGCGCCAGTACTTGAAACGCGAGCGTGAGTAATGCGTCACCCGCGAGAATCGCGATCGCATCGCCGAACACCTTGTGACACGTCGGCACACCGCGGCGCAAATCGTCGTTGTCCAGCGCGGGCAGGTCGTCGTGGATGAGGGAATAGGTGTGGATCAGTTCCAGCGTGCACGCCGCCGACTCGATACCCGCCGGCGCGTCGGACACAGCCTCGGCCGCCGCCATGCACAGGATCGGCCGCACGCGCTTGCCGCCCGCGAACAGGCTGTAACGCATCGCCTTGTGGATGGATTCCGGCAGAACCGATTCTTCCGGCACCCAGCGCTGCAACGCTTCGTCCACCCGGATCTGCTGCTGAGCGACGTACTCGGCTAGCGTCATGCTTTGTCCGGCCGGAACGGCTCTGCCTGGACCTTGTCGCCCTTCCGGACCAGCATCTCGATTCGCGTTTCGGCCTCTTCCAGCTGCTTGCGGCAGGTCTCGCTCAAGCGCATGCCTTTTTCAAACAGCTCCAGCGCGCGTTCCAACGGCAGTTCGCCGCTTTCCATTTCTTTAACGATTTGCTCTAACTCCTGGAGGCCGCTTTCGAACGTGGCGGCGGGCTTTTGTTCTCCGGGCATCAATTTATTCTAGCGGGCCCTTCCCGGTTCCGCCCGTCAAAAGGTTGTGCGCGCCACGAGCGCCCGGCTGATTTCGGCCAGCGACCGCGCGCCGCACTGCTTCATCGTCAACTGGAACTCGGCGTGCAAAATGTCCAGCACGCGCTCCACGCCCGGCTGACCGAACGCCGACAGGCCCCAGATATACGGCCGCCCGATACCCACCGCGCGCGCGCCATAGGCCAGCGCTTTGATGACGTCAGTGCCGCGCCGGATGCCACCGTCCACCATCACCGTAACGCGCCCGTTCACCGCGTCCACCACTTCCGCCAGAGATTCGATCGTCGGGCGGTACGTTTCGGTTGCCCGGCCGCCATGATTCGACACCAGAATGCCGTCCACGCCATGCTCCACGCACAACCGCGCGTCCTCGCCGGTCTCTATGCCCTTCAGCACCACCTTCATGCGCGTCAGCTTCTTCAGCTTGTCGACGTAACTCCAGTCGAACGCGGGCGAGTTCAGCGCCACGCCTTTCAAATCCAGGCCCGAAAACATAGGCCGGGCGCTGAGCGCTCCAATGCTTTCCCCGTGACAGCTGGCGCAATCGCGATTGTCCATGCGGCGGAAACGCGTGGCTGTTTCCGTGTTGCGGCCCGCCAGCAGATCGATGGTCCAGCACACCACCGGGCAGCCGGCGGCTTCGGCGCGCATCACGACTTTCTCCGTAAGGTCCCAGCGCGACAAAGCGTATAGCTGGTACCAAACGGGCTGGCCGCGCGCCTCGTTCACCTTCTCCACGGGGTTCGATGTGACCGTCGAAAGGATCTGCAGCGTGTTCTTTACTTTCGCCGCGCGCGCCACGGCCAGTTCGCCCTGCGGATTGAACATCCCTTGGCCGCCCACCGGGCACAAGAAGACCGGGGATTCCCACCGGGTTCCGAACAGCTCCGTACTCGTGTCGATTTTGCTGACGTCGACCAGCTTGCGCGGACGCAGCTCGATCTTCCGGTAAGCGGCATGGTTGATGTCGCGCGTCAGATTATCGTCCACGCCCGAATACATATAGCCCCAGTGCGCAGGCGGTAAAGCCTTGTGGGCCGCGGCTTCAAAATCCATGACGTCCAGCGCATCCTTGGGACTTGTGAGCGTGGCTTCGGCCTCATGCGCCTGCCAGGCTAATGCCGGCACCGAGGCGAATAGCGGACTTCCGGCAAGAAACTTCAGGAAATTGCGGCGATTCTTCAAAAGTTGTCCAGCGGACGGGGCAGTCATGACTGCCCATTCTATACCGTTCTGTGTAACCACAGAATTTCGCAACCTGCCCCACCATGTGCGGGTTAAACGGGTGGAGGGATGCTTGAAAACATCCGATAGAAGGGCATGAGGGAGACTTAGTGGCCCCGAGCGCGGTGCTCTTGCCGTTGTCGGCGCTGATTCTTCTGGCTCAAGTGCCACCCGGCCTGGTCACGACGCCGCCTCCAGTCACGTCGTCCGACTCGCCTCTGTCCGACCAAGACGATCGCATCCTGGGCGTTCTTCCCAACTTTCTGACAGTTTCCGGCCCGCAGCAGGCCGTTGAACCGCTCACACCACGGCAGAAGTTCACCCTCGTCGCCCGGCAAACCTACGATCCGGTCACGATCCTGTCCGCTGCGGCCGGCGCCGGGCTCTCACAAACGCTCGATGACGATCCGAAATATGGTCGAGGGGGCGTCGCGTACACCCAGCGGTTCGGCGCCGCCGTAACGGACCTGTCGACGCAGAACTTCTTTGGTGGCGCTGTGCTCGCATCCCTGCTGCATGAAGATCCGCGCTACTTCCGGGAAGGCCCGCAGTATGGCTTTTGGAACCGCGTTGGCTATGCGTTGAGCAGAGTGGTTGTCACGCGTACCGATGCGGGAACGGATCGGTTCGCCTACTCCAACCTGATCGGAATGGCAATGGGCATCGCGCTTTCCAACGCCTACTATCCTGCGGCCAGCGTGAGCGGACGTGAGGTGGGCCAGCGCTTCGGAACCAGTTTGTTGTCCTCTGCGCTCTTTAATATCCTGCCGGAGTTCTGGCCGGACATCCACCAGAAGTTCCTCCACAACAAAGGCAATAACGCCAAGCTGCCCCAAACCAAACAGCCCCGGAATTAAGACCGCTTCCGGCCAAAGCAAAATGAATCGCGCCGGGCTCCTCGTGCGACACTGAAGCTTGATCGCACGCTCGATCCTTCTGCCATTCTTGGCTGCCGTTGTTCTGGCGCAGAATCCGGCTCCGGATCAAGCCCCTGGCGCGAAGCAAGCCCCTGGCGCGACGCCGGAGCCACCCTCCGCGCCGGAAGGCGAGGGCCGGATTTTTGGCGTCCTCCCCAACTTTCTGACGGTCCAGGAACTGAGCCAAAATGCAAGGGCTCTGACGCCCAAACAAAAGTTCGCCCTGGTGGCGCGGCAGACCTACGATCCGGTCACCATCCTGGCCGCAGCCGCCGGGGCAGGCCTTTCACAAGCGGAGAACGGCAACCCGAAATATGGCGTGGGGGGAGCCGCCTACGCCGAGCGTTTCGGCGCCGCGATGGCGGACCTTTCCTCGCAAAGTTTCTTCAGTGGCGCCGTCCTTGCTTCCGTGCTGCACGAAGATCCGCGCTACTTCCGTAAAGGGCCGTCTTACGGGTTTTGGAACCGCGTGGGTTACGCCATCACCCGATTCGTCGTCACTCGCACCGACGCGGGGGGCCGCAGCTTCAACTACGCGGGCGTTACCGGAATGTCGCTGGGGATCGCCCTTTCCAACGCCTATTATCCCGGCTCGAGCGTCAGCGGGCACGTCGTGGCCCAGCGTTTCGGGAGCAGCTTGCTGTCCGCGACCTTCTCCAATCTGCTGCCCGAATTCTGGCCCGATATCCACGATAAGCTCTTCCATCGAAAGCCGCGTAACCCCGCACCATCCCCGGCTCGGACCCCGTGAGATTAAGATAAGAGCAATGGCAGTACCGCCACTTCCACCGTTGTTGGCGCAGCTTGGCCAAAGGCCGTTCTCGTTTTACCCGGCGATCCTCAATCTGCCTCATAACGAGTGGATTTACCAAAGCGCTACCTGGTCCGACGTGCTGGTGCGGAATAGCAAAACCCACCAGGAAATCGCGGTCCCGCGCCGTTACGTGGGCGAGATATCCAGCGTGGAAGCGCCCATAATGATTGTCGGATTGCGGGCCGAAATGGAGTACCGCGAGGGGGCCGTCTACCCGGCCCAGCGCAAAGTAATCGAAATGCCGCTGGCCGTGAACGATTCTCCGCGCCCGCCCTGGCAAAGCGCACCGGCCGGGCCCGCGCAGGTGGTGGGCATCCGCGTGGAAAGCGGCGCCAACTCGCGGATCGGAAAGCTGGTGCTGGGCGGCGTGGCGCTGGGTTTAGCCGGCTGTGTGCTGGCGATCAGTCTGTTCCGCGGCGGCGTGATCGCATCCCGGGTCTTCTACACGCCGGCATTCCGCGCGGATCTGCCGTTGACGCCGCGAGACGGCTATGCGTCCGTGGTTCATCTGCTCGGTGCTCCGGAACAGGAACGCTGGCGCCCCGGTCCCGGCGACGCGCAGTACGAACTGTTGGCGTATCCCCGGCACGGATTCTACGTAATTCTGATGGGGCCGACGCACGACGAGGCGCGCTACCTGGGTGTGATGGACCGGAACTGGCACCCCGTGGAAGCAGTCGCCGGTGCCTATCCCCTCCTGCGGCGCCTGCCCCGATTCTGAGCCGCGGCGCGCCATCTGCTTGCTGCGCCCAGTCCGGCGATTCCGTTAGGACGCCTGATGCGCCACCAGAAGCCCATTGAACAGGTCCGGGTTGGTAGTGTGGCTTTCCAAACCAGCGGACTTCAGGTGGTTGCAAAGCATCTGCGGATGTTGTTTATCTATCCGGAATCTGTGAAACTCGAGCTCCAAATGCCGGACCCGCGAAAGCACTTCTGGCGGCGTCGACAGGAGAATGTCCCACTCGGCCCCCTCACAATCCATCTTCAGGTAGTCAACCCGGTCAATCCCGTTCTCGTTGAAGAAGCGCTCTAAAGTAACCGTCGGCACCAGCTCAACGTGGTCTGCGCCCTCGAAATACATGCTGGACGTGACGCCCGAATCGCGAATGCGCACCGTCCCGTTATAATCGGCCAACGCCAGAGGATAGATGATGACGTTCGTCAGCTGGTTCAGCGCGACATTCTGCCGCAGCATCTCGAAGTTGGACCGCACGGGTTCCACCGCGTAGACCACCTCGGCCCGCCGGGAGGCCAGCAGTGAAAAAGCGCCGATGTTCGCACCAATATCCACCACCACCGCACCCTCGGGTACCTGGCCGTAGACCTCCAAAATCATTGCTTCGGTGACGCTTCCCCGGTCGCTGGCCTGAGGCCGGATCATGAATTGCAGCCCGTTCCGCAGAATGAGCGTGCCAATGTCGCGATGAAACCGGCTCAGCCAGAAGTACGGCCAGTTCTCAAAGGTACGTCGTGCCTGCCGGGCAATCCGGAAGGTGTTTCGAACTCTCGACTGCGCACAGCGCAGCCGCCACGCAACCTTCTGGATCGTATCTTCCATCAACATCCGGGCCTCCCCTTAGAAAGCAGTGAGAGACGGATCGGGTTGAATATGTTTCGGTTCTTAACGGTTGCTCACCGTTACGGTGCTGTTCTCACCGTTAGGGGCGTTCCTTCGCAGGACGGGCTGTCGCTCCTAGGGAGTCGCCTTCTGATTACCGTCGGTATCGAAGACTTCGATTGCGCCGTATTTGTCGAAGACCGGCACCAATTTGCCGGCATCGCCCACGGCCACAATCTGCAGATTGTCGGGCACCACGTACTTGCGCGCCACCTGCTGCACCTCGCCGGCGGTGACGGCCATGATCTTGGCGGGGTAAGTGTCCCAATAATCAGCGGGCAGGTTGTAGATCTTGCGCGTGATGGCGTAATCCAACAACTGGGCGGGTTCTTCCAGGGACAGTGCGAAACTGGCCACGATGGAGCGTTTGTTTTCTTCGAGCTCGGATTCCGGCACGCGCTGATCGCGAATGCGATTGATCTCATTCATGAACTCCGTCATGGCCCCGCCGGTGGCGCTGGTGCGCATGCTGGCTTGGGCGAGCCACGGACCGGCATAGCGCCGCGCCACCAGTTGGCTGTACGCGCCGTAGGTGTAGCCATGCACTTCGCGCAGATTCAGGAACAGCCGCGCGGAGGCGCCTCCGCCGACGATCCGGTCCATCACCACCATCGGAATATAGTCCGGATCCAGGCGGCTCACCGCGATGTTGCCGAGCGCGACATCGGTTTGAACGGAACCCGGGCGGTCCACCAGATACACCCGGCGTCCCACCGCCGGCGCTGTGGCGGCCGGAAGCGCGGCCTTGCCGCTTCCCTCTTTCCACTCCGACAAGGCGCTGAACAGACGCTTCACATCCGCGGGGTGAATGTCGCCGGCGATTCCGAGAATAGCGTTCTCCGGCAGGTACTTCGTGCGGTGCCATTGCGCCAGCATTTGCGGCGTGATCTTCTCCAGCGATTCGCGCGTGGGCGAGGTGATCGCCGCCGGGTGCTTGCCATAAACCGCACGGTCGAAGCGTTCCTGCATCAGAAAGTTGGGCGAGGAGCGCTGCTGCCGCAACTGCACACGCATGCGCTGCTTCAGTTTGTCGAGTTCGCTCGCGGGGAACGAAGGATTCAGCAGGATGTCATTGGCCAGCGCGATCCATTCGGCCGCGTTGTCGCTCAAGCCGGATGCGGTGAAAGTAGCGGTTTCCGACCCCCACGGCGCGCCGGCGTTGATGCTCGCGCCCAGTTCGTCGGTCCGCTCGGCGATCTGCCTGCTGCTTCGTGTGGCCGTTCCCTCACGCAGCATGGATGCCGTCAGGCTCGCCAGACCGGGCAGACCCGCCGGATCGTCGATCGCGCCCGCGCCCAGGATCAACAGCCGCACGGTCACCAGCGGCAACCGGTGATTCTCCAGCACCAGCACCGTCAGGCCGTTGTCCAGCTTCATTTCCGTGGCCCTGGGCAGCTTGACGCGCAGGATCTCGTGCGACACCGGCGCACGGTTCAGGCGCACCACCTGGCTCAGCGGCGTTTCCTTCGATCCGCCCTGACCGGGCCCGCCTTGCGCAAAACAGATGGCTTCCCCCAGCAGAGCAGCGAACAGAGTGACAGCAACGCGATGTTCGATTTTCATGAGGCCCTCACTTGACGTGCGACGCCGAGTCCGTCTTCGGCTCCGGCAGCGTCGTAATGACCGTGCGATTCTCTTCGGTCAGATACATTTTCGCCACCCGCTCGACGTCCGCTTTCCCGACACTTTGAACTTTGGCCGGGCCGGTATTAATGAGATTGGCATCGTGAAAAATCGACGCGTTCTCGCCAATCAGATACGCACGGTACAGCGTGCTTTGCAGCCGCTGCGCGGTCTCGCGGCGGTTGGTCATGCGCACTTTCTGCAATTCCCAATCCGCGATGGGCTCGGTTTTCAAGCGGTCGATCTCGGCGTAGACCGCCTTCTCGATCTCCTTGAGGTCCTTGCCGGGCCGCGCCAGCACCACCACGTTGAAGGTCGACGGACCACGGTGCTCGTCGACATAGGCAAACACGTTCACCGCCAGTTCCTTGTCCTTCACCAGGCTCTGGTACAGGCGCGAAGATTGCCCGCCGCCCAGCACGTCGGAGAGCACGTCGAGATCGTACCAGTCGCTGGTGTTACCCGGCGGAGTTTTGTAGGCGATATCCAGGCGCGGGATCTCCGCGAAAGGATCCTCGATGGTTTTGCGCCGCTCGCCCTGTTGCGCCGCCTCGGCCAGATCGGGAGCCGGCGGCGTGGGCTGCGCCGGAATGCCGCCGAAGTATTTCTTGATCTTCGCCAGCGCTACTTGCGGATCGAAGTCGCCCACTAGCGTCAACACCGCGTTGTTCGGCGCGTAGTAAACGCGGAAGAAATCCTGGACATCCTTCACCGTGGCGGCATTCAGGTCCTGCATGGACCCGATCACCGAATGCTGATTGGCGAAGTTATCGTACACCGTCGCCTGCAGCAGTTCCGACGTTTTGCCGTAAGGCTGGTTGTCCACCCCCAGGCGCCGTTCCTCCTGCACCGCGTTGCGCTGGTTATCCAGATTCGCCTGGCTGATCACCAGCGACCGCATCCGGTCGGCCTCCAGAAATAAACCCAGGTCCAGCTGGTTGCTGGCGAACGACTCGAAGTAGTTCGTCCGGTCTTCGGTGGTGGTCCCGTTCATGTCGCCGCCGTTGTCTTCCACCAGAATCATGTGCTCACCCTTGCCGACGTTCTCGGATCCCTGGAACATCATGTGCTCGAACAGGTGCGCGAAACCGGTGTGGCCGGGCCGTTCGTTGTGCGAGCCGACGTCGTAGGTGATCGAGATGCCGTAGGTGGGCGCGGAATGATCCTCGGAAAAGACAATCCGCAACCCGTTATCCAGCTTGTATTGCTGGATGGGAATGTTCAGCGGCTGGGGCGTGGTCTGTGCCGGCGCGAGCGGCGCCGCCAGCGCAAACGTGGCAAGTACGGCAAGGCGCATGATGGACACTATTTTAACTCCAAGCTCGTCTAACTCTAGAAGACGGCCCGTCTGGTGAACTGTTAGTCTGAATCTTATGGAATTTGCAGCCTTGCAACCCCCGCGGCGCTTGCTCTTCACACCGGGCCCGACGATGGTCGAGCCTGCCGTTTATGAAGTGCTGTCGAAGCCGGTGGTCAGCCCGCTGGATCCATATTTCTTTGAGGTGGCCGGCCAGGTGCGCGCCATGCTGCGGCCGCTTTTCGGAACCAGCAATGACTTGACGTTCACCATCCCCGGCACGGGTTCTTCCGGCATGGAAACCGCGGTAGTGAACTTCGTCGAGCCGAACTCGACTCTGGCGGTCTTCTCCAACGGATACTTTGCCGACCGTTTGTCGGAAATGGGCCGGCGGCAAGGCGCGCGCGTCGTGCGCCTGGAAAAGCCCTGGGGCGAAGTCTTCGGCTACGACGAAGCGGCCGAATTTGTGCGCCGCGAAAAGCCTCAAGTCGTCGCCTTCGTGCACGCCGAGACGTCGACGGGAGCCGTCCAGGATCCTCTTCCGATTACGCGCGCGGCGCGCGACGCCGATGCGTTGGTGATCGCCGATGCGGTGACATCGCTTGGGGCCATGCCGATCTGCGTCGACCAAACCGGCATCGACATCGCCTACAGTTGCTCGCAGAAAGGTTTAAGCTGCCCGCCCGGCCTCGCCCCGTTCACGGCGTCGCCCCGGGCCGTCGAGCGGCTGCGGGCGCGCAAAACCACGGTGCCGGCCTGGTATCTGGATTTGCGGTTGCTCAGCGAATACTGGGACGGCCGCAAATATCATCACACTGCTTCGGCGTCGCTGCAGTACGCGCTTCACGAAGGCTTGCGGTTGATTCACGCCGAGGGCTTGGAAAATCGCTTCACCCGGCACCTGCGCGCCCATCAGGCGTTGCTGCGCGGTCTCGAAGCTCTGGGTCTGCGCATGCACGTCGCCGAAAAACATCGCATTCCGCACTTGAACACGGTACTGGTTCCCGCCGGCGTCGATGACGCCAAGGTGCGCGCGACTCTGCGCGAAAAGGACGCCATCGAAATTGCCGGCGGTCTGGGGCAACTGGCAGGCAGGATCTTTCGCATCGGCGTGATGGGCCCGCTGGCGAACGAGGACTGCGTCCGGATGTTCCTGGACAAATTCGCAGCGGCGTTGAGGGCATAAGGAATATGCGAGCAGGAATCACATTCACGAAAGAAGACCGGCTCGGCCCCTACGAGCGGGCGCTGCGCGAGGCGGGCATCGAACCGGTTCGCAAGCCGTCTACCATCGACTCGCTCGAGGGTCTGCTGTTGACCGGCGGCACGGACGTCGATCCGTCGCGATACGGCGAGAAGCGGGCGCCAGAGACCGACAAGCCCGACAAGGAGCGGGATGCGCTCGAGACTCGCCTGCTGGCGCAAG
The DNA here is from genome assembly GCA_035508055.1 of Bryobacteraceae bacterium. GTDB lineage: Bacteria > Acidobacteriota > Terriglobia > Bryobacterales > Bryobacteraceae > Palsa-89. The sequence goes on from DATJNO010000035.1 coordinate 88,777, forward strand.
CGTTCGCAGCCGGTTTGCCGGTGCTGGCCATTTGCCGCGGACTGCAGATCCTGAACGTGGTCCGCGGGGGAAGGTTGATCCAGCATCTGCCGAGCGCAGACATCCACCGGCAGGGGCCGGGAAAGGCCGAACCGGGCCGGCATCCCGCGGCTCATCGCGTTCGGGTCGCCGAAGGAACCCACCTGGCTGCCGTCATCGGCGCGGGCGAGCACGAAGTCAATTCGCGCCATCACCAGGCCGCCGCGCAGCCGCCCGGCGAGGGCCTGGTTGTCTCCGCTGTCGCGCCCGACGGCGTGATCGAAGGCCTCGAGGATCCCAGCCAGCCCTTCGCCATTGCGGTCCAGTGGCATCCGGAAGACCGCATCGATGTGAGCCCGGCCGACCGGAATTTGTTCGCCGCGTTTGCCCGGGCCATGCAAGACTACTCGCGGGGCTCCGACGGCCGGAAATCCCGCAGCACAGCCGACCAACCCCGCCAGCCACGGCTTTCCGCGTAAAGATCTTCTTCGATTGAGATGGCGGCGTCCACCAGCGTTCCGGAGCCAATCTCACCGGCTCGCTCCGCCGCGTTCCACGCCGTGGCCGTGAAGCCTCGGCCATCCTGGCGCAGATGCACGCGCAGGTGTTTCTCCTTCAGCACCGCCGGCGCCGCTGCTATTTGGGCGCCTTCCACAGCCAACACCGGCGCGGGATTGCCGAAGCCGAAAGGCGCCAGCCTCAGCAGTTCCTCCACCACCGGGCCAGTGGTCAGTTCCCCCAGGCCGGCGACCGCGTCGATGGCCAATTGCGGGCGGAAGTCCGCCGCAGTGAGCCGCGCGCCCGCATAGGCATCCAACCGGCGTCGGAATTCCGGAACCAATTCGGCCCGCAGGCTGACTCCTGCTGCCTGGCGATGCCCGCCGAATCGCGAAAACAGGTCCGGCATGGATTCCAGCGCCTCGAGCAAATGGAACTGCGCGATGCTGCGGCCGGAGCCTTGCGCCTCGCCATCCTCCTCACTGAGGACAAACACCGGTCGGCAAAACCGCTCCACCAGCCGGCTGGCGACGATGCCGACCACACCGCGATGCCATTGGCGTCCGGCGAACACCAACGCAGCCTGGTCTTCCGTAACCGGAACACTGGCGCACTCTTCCAGCACCAGCCGCACGATTTCCGCCTCGGTCTCCTGCCGGTCCTGATTCAGCGTGTGGAGCTGCGCGGCCAGCGCCCGGGCTTCGGCGGCGTCATCAGAGAGAAACATGCGGATCACGTCGTTTGCGTCGTCCATGCGTCCGGCGGCGTTAATCCGCGGCGCGATCTGAAACGCGATCTGGCGCGCGCTGGGAGCCCGGCCATTCAGCAGCCCGGAGACCTCCAGCAGCGCCCGCAGGCCCGGGTTGGTGACGCGCCGCAGCCCATCCAGCCCGTACTTCACGATCACGCGGTTCTCGCCCACCAGCGGCACCACATCGGCTACGGTCGCCACCGCCACTAGTTTAAGGAACGATTGCAGCATGCGCGCCAGCTTGTCCGGCGGCCAGTCGAGCGTCGCCAACAGCGCCTGTACCAGCTTGAACGCCACGCCCGCGCCGCAGAGATTCTTGTCGGGATAGCCGCAGTCCCTCCGGTTCGGATTGAGAACCGCCAGCGCGGGCGGCAACTCGGCGTCGGGCAGATGATGATCCGTGATGATGACGTCGATTCCGCGTTCCCGCGCACCCCGCACCACCTCCTGCGCCCGGATGCCGGTGTCGACGCTGACGATCAGTTTCACGCCCGCGTCCGCCGCGCGTTCGATCACTTCCGAGCGCATGCCGTAGCCGTCCTTGAGCCGGTGCGGGACATGAAAGACCGCGTCGCCGCCCGCCAGCTCGATGGCCTTCTTCAGGATGACGATGGAGACCGTCCCGTCCACGTCGTAATCACCGTAGATCAGGATTTTCTGCCTGGCTTCGATCGCGACGCGCAGCCGGGCGACGGCCTCCCGCATACCGGTCAACGACAGCGGGTCGTGCAGGTGATCGAGCGAGGGCGACAGGAACCGCCGGGCGGCTTCGGGATCTTTCAGGCCGCGGCCCAGCAGCACCCGCGCGGTCAGAGGCTGGATGGACAGAGCCGAGGCGAGTTCGCACGCGGCTTGGGGATCGATATCGGGAATGAGCCACTGGGAAGCTGGCATGGCTGCTCTGAACCGCGTGCCCCCTGGGTCAGTTCCTCGAAAAATAGCCGCTCATGGGCGTGTCGTCTTCGCCCGCCTCCGGCGTGAGCAGTTCGATCTCATCCAGCATGTCGGTCAGTTCCTCAAACCAGTCGGTCCGCAGGTCGAACAGGAAGACGCGTCCTTGGTGGTCGAATGAAAGCTCCACGGAACAGATCGAGCCCTCATAGGCGCGCAGCTCGTGGATCCGCTCTTCGAAGTTGCGGGCGTCCTCGGACGGCAATTCGCAAGCGGCCAGCCGCTCCAGCGCATCCTCGATCTGGTCAGCCTGAAACTCGCGCTGATGGAAGACGATCAGCTTCGCGTCTACCGATTGTGCGGTCTCGATGAATCCTCTGAAGTCGGGATAGCCATCACAGTCCCAATAGACGGCCGGCGCCGGTTCAACGGACCGCGAGTAGCCATAAAACAGGGCCAACCCCGCTTCTTTCAGATAGTTCTCAATCTCCGGCTTCAGTTTGTCGAGATTCGGCTTCATGGGACCATTCACACACTATCACAGGAATGGAACGCCTCCGCTCAGCTCCAGTCTGGAAACGGATTCACGCGTCCGCGCCGCGAGTCGCCAATCAGGTCGGGGACACGTTTCCGCCGCGACATCAACTTTTCGAGCAGCGTCTCGAGCGCCTCCTCGTCGCCTTCCAGCCATTCCGGCGGCAGCTGTTTTTGTGCCTGGTCGACGATGTCTTCCGGGAAGTGGACCACGCGGTCGAGCCAGGGCTGAAAATCATCCCAGGAGCGGATGCGGCGGTAGACCGAAGGCCGGAAATACAGCCCTTGCAAGGGCGAATCGGCGAAAGTCCAGTGCGGTCCGTCGAAGACATAGCCGTGATCCATCATGTGGGCGACGAAGCCGGGACGCATTTCGCGGGCGCCGGTCGCCGGCGACCACTGCTGCAACCGAGCCCGGAAGAAGATCGCCTGGCGGGCGTCGGCGTTGCCGATCCACTTGTCGAACGCCAGGACACCGCGGAACTCGTTCAGGTTGGCGGTCTTTTCCAACAGCATGTCGGGAATGAAGTCGTAGACCATGATTTTGGCGGGATTGCCCGGATAGCGGGAGCCGAAATGCCAACCCGGCTCGACCGCGAGGCGCCGCGAGCCCAGCTGCAGATGGACCTCGGGATTCGCCGCCAGGAATTCGGCCGGGACATTGACGATGGCCGTGGCAGGCGTGGAGATCTCCAGGTAATTCAAGAAGACCGAGGCAATCCATTCGTTCACCAGGATGCGCCGGTGTTGCGGATTGTTGCGAAACTTTACGACGTAGAAATGGCCGTCGTCGCACTCCAGCAGATGGGCCTGCGCGCCGCCGCGCATCTTCCGGATCAGGCGTGTTGCTTGGATCGGCATGGCACGCGCAAAGCATTATTTTATGCGGAAGCGGCGGGCGGCCGGAGGCGGGCGGACCTTGATACCTTGGAGCTATGCAAGTCGTGAATGTCGCGGCGAAATTGGCCTCGTTCAGCGAGCATTGGTCGCCCCGGGTGGCCGGAGAACTGAATGGCCAGCAGGTGAAACTGGTGAAGTTTCAAGGCGAGTTTGTCTGGCATCATCATGAAGCCGAGGACGAACTGTTCTGGGTGGTGCGGGGCCGCTTCCGCATGGATTACAGGGACCGCGCGGGCCAGGAAATTTCGCTGGAAGTCGGAGAAGGGGAGTTCGTTATCGTGCCCCGCGGAACCGTCCATCGTCCGGTGGCCGCCGAAGAGGTCCACGTGATGCTTTTTGAACCTGCCGGCACGCTGAACACCGGCAATGTCCGCGACGCCCGTACCATTGATGATCCGCAGCGAATCTAGGGAACGTCTACACTAGAGAATTGCCGCTCACGCGGCTACCATCCCTGAGAGGACAAACGAATGGCTGAAGAGATTCCTAACGCGCCCGACTCGAAGAGAAGCTCGGATGAGGTTGCGCTCGAAATGATGAAGTTCATCGCGGTGACGACGGGTTACGGGAAGGGAGGCGCGACGGCCGGCTTCACGGGAAAGGGGTCGAGGACGCCCGAGGAGTACGCCGAGGCGCTCCTTCAGCTGTTTGACCGGTGCCGGGAGGTAATCAACAAGGAAAAATAGAAAAGGCCCGGAGGGTGCCAGGCCCTCTTCGAAAACCGGGTAAAGCCTACTTCTTGCCCTTGGCTTTCTTGGCGGCCTTCTTGGCCGCTTTTTTCGCGGGCGCTTTCTTGGCGGCCTTTTTCGCGGCTTTCTTTGCCGGCGCCTTCTTGGCTGCCTTTTTGGCCGCCTTTTTCACGGCGGCTTTCTTGACGGCGGCCTTCTTGACGGGCGCTTTCTTCGCGGCGGCTTTCTTCGCCGGGGCGGCCTTCTTTGGCGGGGCGGCCTTCTTCGGCGGGGCGGCCTTCTTCGCCACGGCTTTCTTTACAGGAGCGGCCTTCTTGACGGGTTTCTTCTGGGGCGCTTCAGCGGATGGGAGTGGAGCGGGCGCCGGGGATGGAGCAGCGTGAGCGGGTTCCGGAGCCGGTGGTGCTAATACGTCCTCGTCTTCGTCCTCGGGTCCGTATTCGCCAACCTCGGTTTGTACATCGATGTGTTCTTCTTCGTATCCGAAATCGTCGAGGTCGTCGTCACCGGCGAAGCGAAAGCTATCAACCATTATGCATGCCTCCTGTTGGGCTAACCACACCCTAGAATAACTCGTTTTCTTCGGAAGGCAAGAGCAAACTGTGAGTTTTTGGCGCGTTGCCGAGCGTGTCCCTGCAGGCCGAGTGAAACGCCCGGTTAGTTGGCGAGAGCGTGATGTCGCGCGGTCAGACTCGCGGTCTTATAGGTGACTCGCGAGCGTCGAGCCCGGGTGCTATGGGATGCACCGTTGGAGGCCACGGCCCGGCGGTAGGTCTTGCGATGGTGCGAAGCCGAGGCCGGAGGAATGCGGTGGGGCGCCGGGGCCGCGGTGGGGATGACCACCAGATCGCCGGTTTGCGGCCCGTACGCAATGCTCTGGTTGGCAGCGGTCAGTGAAGCCACGGGAGTGGCATAGCGGTGCGCGACTTCCGCCAGCGTCTCGCCCGGCTCCAACCGATGAATTCGCCAGGTGGGGCGGTGGGAAGCGGGCACCATATCCAGGGCCGCCAGGACCGTAGCCGCAGTCCCCTTGGGAACCCGCAACTGGCTACCGGCCGGGGCAATCGACTTCAGCAGCGAAGGATTGAGATCCTGGATCTCGGAAACCGGCCGCTCGGCCGCATCCGCGACCAAAGCCAGGCTGGTCGAGGTGGTGATGTCGATCCGGTCGTATTCCAGGGGCTGATCGTAATCCACGCTGTCCAGATCGTAGTCCTTCGGGTTCTTGGCCATGATGGTCAACGCCAGGATGACCGGAACATAATTCCGGGTGTCCTTGGGCAGGACGTTCAGCCGGCTCAGCTCCCAATAGTCCGCATATCCCGTGCGCTCCACTGCCTTTTGCACGCAACCCGGGCCGCAGTTGTAGGCCGCCATCGCCAAGTACCAGTCGCCGAACAGGGCATACAAGTCGTGCAGATGTCTGGCGGCCGCCCGCGTGGCTTTCTCCGGATCCATCCGGTCGTCGGTCAGCGGGGTCTGGAACAGCCCGTACTCTCGTCCGCGAAATTGAACGAACTGCCACATCCCTACGGCAGCTTTATACGACCGGGCGCGGGGCAGGAAGCCCGATTCCACTTGAGCCAGATAGATCAACTCCTGGGGTACGCCTTCGTCGTCCAGAATGCGCTGAATCATGGACCGGTAGCGGCCCGAGCGTTTCAGGGCAGCAACCAGCGCCTTACGTCCCCGGGTGCTCGAAAAGTAGTGAATATAACTCAGAACAGCGTCATTCTCTTCGAGGGGCAGCTGCGAAACAGTAGCCTCGACCTCCTCCTTAACCTTGGGACGAAGGTTCGGGTCGGTCGGGAAGGTCAAATCCAGAATGTTTTGGAGCGGTGACTGGTCGTAGACCACTTCGCTTTGATCCAGGGCCCCGGCGCCCAGGCCTTCGGTGTCGTAGTGGTAAATGGCGTCGGCCATGCTGTCCATGCGGCGCTCCAGGCGGGCGCGGTCCGGTGTATTGTCCGGCGCCGAGAGCATCACGTCCATGGCGGCATCGAACTCGCGCCGGGCGGAAGCCGCGTCGCCCTGCATATAGAAGCGCTTACCGGCTTCGAAGTGCTCCTCCGCTTTCGCCAGGACCGCGTCCGCCTCGCTAACTCTTGGCATCGTGGTCAACGCCTGACGCATCAAATCAGGTGATTCGCTGGAGTAGTAGCTGGAGGCGATGTGCGGTGGTTCCTCAAAGCTAGGCTGCGCTGCCGCCGGCGTCGAGGGAAGGAATGAAAGCTTAAACGCAGGGGACTTGGTGGAGACGCAGCTGTAGGAGAACAAAGCCAGCGCGGTGGTGATGGCAGCTGCAACAGCTGACCAGCGGTGACGGGATGTCATCGTTGTCCGTATCGTTGTGCTCGATTCGTCAAGGCCAAGACCTTGAATTTAATATAGCCTAGTGTCGGCGTCAAGTCCGTTTTCTCTCAATCGAATAGTAAGATGCATTACTATTAGACTGCAGGGGGCCTACGTATTTCCCATCGGGCGATTAGGGGCATTCCTGTAGCGCGATTCCAGTATTACTCACGCAGGCGGCTGCGCTACGATTCTACTGAATGGCGTTAATCAGTCTCTCGGGCGAGCCTGGATGCAGGCTGCAAGAGTTGGCGCGGCTACTGGCCCAGAGGCTCAACTGGGACCTGATCGCGGAGACCCGGCTGGCTGACCTGATTGCGGCCGAGTTTCGCGGACGCAGTTACATTTCTGAGAAAGCCTGGCCGCACCTGGCGAGCGCCGTCCTAGCCAGATTGGGCGCTGAGGGCCATCTGGTCGTCTGTGGTGTCGGTTGCGAGCTGTTGCTGCGCGATCTTCCCGGCCGGCTGCGGCTCCACGTGACCGCTGCGGAGAATTGCCGGATAGCCAATGTCATGTTGGACGAGGGGGTCGACCGGGGCGAGGCCAAGCGGCGTTTGCGGGAGATGGAGAAGGAACAAGGCCTGGTCCGCAAGCAGCGGTTCGGGCATCGTGGCGGCCGGCCGGCGGATTTCGATTTGGTTTTGAACGCCGAGGGGTTTACCCCCGAGCACATGGTGCACGTTCTCGAGGCGGCCGTGGCGGCCAGGCGTCTGGCCGAGTCCGGGACTTTAGCGCCGGGCGAAGAGGCGGCGGTTCAGTTTCGCATCCGTCTCCAGCTGGCACGCCACGGAATTGCGCCGGACGACCGGGTGCGCCCGCAGGATAAGGAATTCAGCCATCCGAGCGAGCAAGTGTTCGCGAATCTCTTGGATTTCTACCGGATCGCCTGGGATTATGAGCCGCGCAGCTTCCCGTTGCAGTGGGACAAGGACGGCAAGGTGCTGGAGGCGTTCACACCCGACTTTTACCTCCCGGAATTTGATCTCTACGTCGAGTTGACCACCATGAAGCAGGCCAACGTCACCCGGAAAAACCGCAAGATCCGGCTGCTGCGGACGATCTACCCTCACGTGAATATCCAGGTTTTCTATCAGAAAGATGTGCAGGACCTGGTGATGAAGTATGGCTTGCCGGAGCGCCTGGCCCAATGAGCGCGCCGCCGATTGAACGGATTCTGTTCAGCGAGCAGGAGATCGAACAGCGGATCCGGGAAGTGGCGGCGGAGGTTTCCCAGCGCTACCAGGGGCGGGAGCTGAAGCTGATCGGGGTGCTGAAGGGGTCGGTTTTCTTTCTGACCGCGCTGGCGCACGAGCTGACGGTTCCGGTCAAGATCGACTTTTTGGCCATCTCCAGCTTTGCGAACCAGCAGGGCGCGCCGGGGATGGTGCGGATTGCCAAGGACTTGGACGAGAGCATCGGCGGCGAGGATGTGCTGCTGGTGGAAGATATCGTGGATACCGGTTTTACCAGCCGATACCTTCTGCAGCACCTGGCGGCGCGGGGGGCGAATTCCGTGGCCATTTGCACGCTGCTCGATCGGACGTCCCGGCGCATTGTTCAGGTGCCGGTGGACTTCCGTTGCTTCGAGATCCCGGACCGGTTCGTGGTGGGTTTCGGGCTGGATTACAAGCAGCTGTACCGGAATTTGAGGTGTGTCGCGGTTTTGTGGACGAAGGACTAATAGCTTGTGAATACGCGCTCGCCGTTCAGGTAGGTCTCTAGAATTGTGATTTGATCCTGCGCGTGACTGAAACGGACGAGGTCGGCTGCCTGGCCGGGGTTCAAGCCGCGCTGGCGGGAGGCGATTCGGCCGACGCGGGCTGGATTGCGGGTAGCCAGGGCGACGGCATCGCGCAGGGTCAAGCCCGCGAGTTTCGTGACGTTGGCAATGGCCTGGTCCATCCGCAGGGCGGATCCGGCAAGACGGCTGCCGCCTTTCAGCCGCACGCTCGCGTCGGGGTGAAGTTCGACTTCCACCTCTCCCAGCTTGTATTCGCCCGGAGCACATCCGGCGGGCATCACGGCGTCGGTGATCAGAATGGCGCGCTCCAGCCCCTTGGCGCGCAGGGCGACGTTCAGAAACGATTTCGGCAGGTGGATGCCGTCGACGATAAAGCTGGCCGCCAGGCGGTCTTCAGCGAGCTGGTCCCAGACGTAGTTGTAGCGGGGCAGGATGGCGTCGGCGCCGTTACCGAGATGCGTGGCTAGCGTCGCGCCGGCGCTCACGGCGTCGGCAATCTGTAGCGGGGAGGCGCGGGTGTGCCCGATGGCGGCGACGACACCCTCCTGCACGATGGCTTCGATGAAGTTCGGGGCTTGGGGCCATTCGGGAGCGAGCGTCATCAGACGGATGTGGCCACTGGCCGCATCCTGCAGGCGATGAAATTCGTCGAGATCGGGCGGGCGAACCCAGCGGGCCGGGTGCGCGCCGCGCGGGCCGTCTTCGGGCGAAATATAGGGGCCCTCCACGTGAAATGCTTCCATGGCCGGGCCTTCGTTCAGGCCCGCTTTTGCCGCTGCGAGGTTGCGGAGCGCCGCGCGCATGACGTCGGGCGGGCCGGTGATGACGGTCGGAAAGAAGCGGGTGACTCCGGTGGCAAAGAGGGCGTGAATCGATTGGGCGATTTCGCCGTGGCCGGACGAGGGCGAATTGTAGTCTACGCCGGCGAAGCCGTTCACCTGCAAGTCGATGAAGCCGGGAGCGAGGACGGTTGCATCCGCGAGCGGCGAGATGAGCGGATCAACGCCGGTGATGAGATTGGTGAAGGAAATTTCCACCGGCATGCCGGTGGAGAGATCCAGGCCGCTACATTTCATTCGTACGCCGATTTATTCACAAGTTTCCCACAAGCCCGCGGCGCTAACTCGAAGAGATTGCTCCGGGAAAAAGTTGTTGAAAAGAGTGGAATGCATGCGAAATAACTCTGGCGCTGGAAAGAAACGCCTGCTACAACAGAACCCATGATCCCCTGCGAGTGTGGTTCCGGCGGTTAATCTCGGGGGAGGTGGCTGTCGGGATCGCACTTGCGGATCTACCTTCCGCAGTCTCAAGTTTTTCCGGAAAACATGAAGCCCGTGGCTACACCGTCACGGGCTCGTTTTTTGTGACCGGCGTGAGCCAGCCGAAGCGATCGGGCGCGTCGCCGTTGACGATGGCGAAGAACGCCTTCTGCAGCTTTTCGGTGACGGGGCCGCGCGATCCTTTGCCGACGACGATGTGGTCCACCGAACGGATAGGCGTGATCTCGGCGGCGGTTCCGGAGAAGAAGACCTCGTCGGCAATGTAAAGCAGTTCACGCGGGATCAGGGTTTCGACCACCGGGATGCCCAGCGATTCGGCGAGCTGCAGCACCGAATCGCGCGTGATGCCGGGAAGCACGGAGGCGCCGAGCGGCGGCGTGAGGATCCTGCCGTCGCGCACCACAAAGATGTTCTCGCCCGAGCCCTCGCTCACATAGCCGGTGGCATCGAGCGCGATGCCTTCGGCGTAGCCGTTCAGGTGCGCCTCCATACGAATGAGCTGCGAGTTCATGTAATTGGCGCCGGCTTTGGCCAGAGCGGGTAGCGTGTTCGGCGCGATGCGGGTCCAACTGGAGACGCAGACGTCGACGCCTTTGGCGAGCGCTTCTTCGCCCAGATACTTGCCCCATTCCCAACAGGCGATGTAGGTTTCGACGGGATTGTTGAAGGGCAGGACGCCGACGTCGCCGTAGCCACGGATCACCAGGGGCCGGAAGTAGCAGGAATCGAGCTGGTTCACGCGCACCAGTTCGCTCATGGCTTCGGCCAGCTGGTCGATGGAATAGTTCACTTCGATACGATAGATTTTGGCGGAGTCCAACAGGCGGCGGATATGTTCGCGCACCCGGAAGATCGCGGGGCCCGTCGAAGTGGCATAGCAACGGACGCCCTCAAAGACCGAGCTGCCGTAGCTGGTGACGTGCGAAAGGACGTGGATTTGGGCATCGTTCCAATTGATCAGGCGGCCGTTATGCCAAATCTTTGCCGTGGGCTTCAACATACACTGATTATAGCGTCATGAGCTAGCTTTATGAGACCTGCGAAGTGGGTGGTGGCATTGGCCGTGGCGCTGACCGCGCGGGCCGAATTGAAGCAGTTGAAGCCGGGCTTCAATCTGTTCACGCCGCAACAGGACATCCAGATGGGTCGCGAGGCGTCCCAGGAAGTGCGGCGGCAGATGGCGATCGTGCAGAACGCGGAGCTGGACGCTTATCTCAATCGGATTCTGCAAAAGCTGGAGCGATCGGATTATGCCCGGACTCTCCTCCGCAACGCTGAGCGCGGCGCCTTGTTTCCGTTCAGCATTCACGCGGTGTACGACAAGAACATCAACGCCTTTTCGCTCCCCGGCGGACCGATCTTCATCAACACGGGCACCATTGTGGCGGCCGACAACGAAGCGCAGCTGGCGGGGGTGATCGCGCATGAGATGTCGCACGTTGTGTTGCGGCATTCGACGAATCAAGTTTCCAAGCGGAACCTGGTGGAACTTCCGGCGCTGCTGGCGGAAGCGGTGACGGGCGACAGCCTGATGGGACAACTGGCCCAACTCGGGATCGGACTCGGCGCCGATTCGGCGCTGTTGAAATTTTCGCGGACCGATGAAGCGCAGGCCGATTACAACGGGACGGAGATCATGGCGGACGCGGGGTATAACCCGATTGAGCTGGCGCGGTTCTTCGAAAAGCTGGAGGCGAAAGGCGGGCGCGATAGCGCGCTGGAGCAGTTTCTATCGGACCATCCGAACCCGGGCAACCGGATCGGCGCGATCAGCGATGAGGTCCGGCAAATGCCGCGACGGAATTACACCGACGACGAGACGGGAGAGTTCGTGCACATCCGGCAGCTGGTGAAGCATTTGCCGCCGCCGAAGGTGGCCGAGGGCGAGGGGGCGGATGGAGCGCCGGCACCGGTCATGCCGCCGGCCGGGCCGCCGAGCAAGGAACTGACGGTGTTTGACGGTCGCTCGTACTCGCTGCGGTATCCCGAGAACTGGCAGGTGCATCGCGGCAAGCAAGGCGATGCGTTGACGCTTGGCCCGCGCGGCGGCGTGCTTCCGGACTCGGTGGGGTACGGGATCGAAGTGAATTATTTCGCTGGCGACTCGGTTGTGCTGGTCCGGCACCTGGAGGAGCAGAATCCGGAAATGCACCTGACCAAGGAGCCGCGGAACATCGAGGTTGCGGGGCAGCCCGCGGTATTGAACACGCTCGATTCGCGGTCGCCTTATGGGGGCGGGGAAGTGGACGTGGTGGTGACGGTGCAGCGTCCCCAGGGGCTGTTTTACATGGTGTTCATCGCGCCGAAGGCGGAGTTTCAGAAGGTGCAACCGGTGTTTGAGGACGTGCTGCGGTCGGTGCAGTTCCGCTAGACTTGGCCGGCGGCCGAAGGGCGTGGCGTTACGGCCGGTGAATCAGTTCAACGCGGTTGCCGGCCGGATCGAGCGCAATGCCGATGACGATGCCGGTGTTGCGGAACGGACGCGGTTCAGTGGCCATGGAACCGCCGGCGGCTTTGATCGCCGCGACGGTGGCGGACATATCATCCACGTCGAGGATGACATGCGGGAGCGGGTCCTTCACATCGTCCGAATCGCGATGCATGATCACGATGGGTCCGCTTTTGTTCGCCTTGGCGGCGCCGGCTGTCGCGCCGAAGTTGACAAACACCTCTGGTCCGTTGGGCGCCTGGATACGGTTGACTTCCTGCATGCCGAACGCGGCCTCATAGAACTTGGCTACAGCAACGCTGTCTTTCGCGCCGATGCGCACGGAATCCAGCTTCACCTGGGCGCGTGCGACGCCAGCGAGGAGAAGCAGGGCAGACAGCGTTATCGCGGTTGTGTAAGGGCTTTTCATTGAATTCTCCAGCAGCACATCTCAACCATGATAGACCAGGATACGCATGGCGCGGCCGGGCTTTCCAGGGCGCTTAGTTGTATCCGACCGTCTTGATGTTAGCGATGCCATAGCCCAGAAAGCCAAGATCGGTGGCGCCGCCCGCAGTCAGCGGCGCACTGAACGTTCCCGGAAAATTACTGGGGCTAGGAACTGCGATCACAGAGAGAGTCCCGAACGTCGTGTTGAGCGGGTTGTTCCCTACCGACGGCAATTGCTGGAGCATCGCGGCCGGGACGGTGAAGCTGCCCGCTGATCCGGCGGCATTGCACAGGAATCCGAACGCCGAATAAATCGCGCCTGGAGTAGTTCCACCGCTGACCCTGGTCCACGCTTCCCCGGCGATAGTGACCAGCCCCGTGGCCACGCCGCTCCACGTGACTGTGAGGGGCGCAGACGGCGATATGGTTCCGGTGACAGCGCTTTCATTGGTCCAAACGAAGTCGCCCGGAAGGGCCACCGATGCCGAAAAGGCGCCGACGCCGGCCCCGCCCGTGCCGCTCAGGGTGTAGGCGCCCTGCGTCAGGGTGGGGCTGCCAACGGCGCCGCTTCCCAGCAGGCCCGTGTCGTAAAGCTTGGCGCCGTAGATATTACCCGATAATTGCGGAATCGCTGTATTCGAAGCATTCGGTCCATTCAGCGTAAGTTGCGCGCCCGCGTCCAGCGTCGTTTGCGGTGGCAGGCCAAAGGCAATCTCAGCCTCGGTCCCCGTGCGTTGGAGCATATAGCAGACCCCCGTCTGGCTCAAGGCGAAATTCGCGCTCCCGACTGTGTCGACAGCGTATTTGCCGAACCAGCCGCTGACCACGTCTTGATCCTCCGTAACCGTCTTTGTGAAAACGATATCGGAATGGCCGAGTTCGAACAGCCCGACGGTGAGTGTTCCGCCTGTATCGAGCGTATGTAACTGGGTTTCGGTCATTGTCGGCACTGAGCACGCCGTCTGACCCGCCGGCGCCACGGCGATCGTTCCCAGGTTGGAGAAACTTCCACTGACGCTCACCTGCAGGCTGACGAAGCAACTGGGCGTCACATTGGAGGGGATCGTAAAATTGATTTGGTCCAACCCCGGCGAACCGCTGGAGCGCCCCGCATACACGGGCGTCACGGCGATCCCGGACACGAGGACACTCACACCGGCCGAGGCGGTCTGATCGCCCGAGCTGCCGCCGGTGATGTCCGAGGCAGGGTCGGGTCCAATCCCTGTTCCCCAGAGCACCATGGATTCGCCCGGAAACGCGGGCTGCAGGCTCCACTGGCCGAGCGTGCCCGTGGTAAAGCGGTTGAGATTGTAGCCGCCATAGGTAGCTTGCGCCGGACCCTGCCCGTTGGAGGTCTGGGTGGCGAATCCGAAGTTGTGGTCGGCCACATTGACCGATACAGGACTGCTGGTTTGGTTGTTGTAAGTCACGGTGACGTTGTAGACGCCGGCTGGTGTGCCGGACGGCAGCAACGCCGCGACTTGGGTCGCCAGCGTGTAGTACATCAATGCACTGACAGGCGTGCCGCCTCCGGCGGGCGTGAATGTGACGCTGGTTCCCGAGAGAGCGGGCGGGTAAGGCAACGACGTTTGAAGCGAAATGGCGGCGGGTCCCAGTCCTGTGCCGAAGACGACGAACCAGGATCCCCGGGCCACCCCGGGGAGATAGGAACTCGCGTTCAGCACGCCGTTAGTAGCCCGAATTACGGGTTGCGCCTGGGCGAGAGTGGCTGTCAGCAGTAGCAGGACGAGGGGGAAGAGAATTTTTCTTTGCATGAGGTCTCCAATTGAGCAGGGCCTCGACGGCAGGCGCCAACCCGCTCCTATCTGAGCTGTGGATAACGTTATACAGCACTTGGAGGACCTTATGCGGCGCTGCCGAAAATCGGAGCCTCGGATAAAGCCAGCCGCGTGCGGCGGGTCCTATCGCCCAAGTTTTTTTGAGGAAATTCACTCATTTTGAACGGGCAAGGCGCCGCCGGCCCGGCTTTTCCACGGACAATGAAGGCATTGCAGAAGCGGTCCGCCTGGACAGGGAGCTGCATTCCATGGGCACGCCGGCTGCGAGACGGGCGGCGCGCCATGCGAAGATGGTAGAGGCGTGGCAGTAAAGGTTCAGGTTCCCAAGAAGGCCTCCGCGGTGCGGTTCGTGATGCACCCGGTTGGCAAAACCATACTGGTGCTGCTGGTACTGGGTTTCACCACCGGGCTGGCGGTCTTCACCTATTACTACGTCAAATATGCGCAACTGATCGAGGCGAAGCTCGCGGCCGGGCCTTTCGCGAACACGTCCATGCTGTACGCGGCGCCGCGCACGGTAGAGGTGGGCGATGAGGTGGATCCGCAGGAGATCGCCAGTGAACTGCGGCGCAGCGGATACAACGAGTCGCCCAACAACCGGATGGGCTACTTCACGCTGAAGCCGGATGAGATCGACGTGTATCCGGGGCCGGACTCCTATTTCAAGCGGGACGAGGGCGTGATCAAGTTCGCCGGACGCAAGGTGGCGCGAATCATTTCGCTCACCGACAATACGGACCGGACCGAATACACTCTGGAGCCGGAGCTGATCTCGAACCTGTTCGACAAGAACCGCGAGAAGCGGCGGCTGGTGAAATACGAGGACATTCCGCCGGTGCTGGTGCACGCGGTGGTGTCGGCGGAGGACAAGCGCTTCTTCCAGCATTCCGGGTTCGATCCGATCCGCATTATCAAGGCGGCTTACGTGGATGTGCGGGAGCATCGCTACGCGCAGGGCGCGTCGACGCTGAGCCAGCAACTGGCGCGCAGCCTGTGGCTGGACAACGACAAGACCTGGCGCCGCAAGATCCCCGAGGTGCTGATCACGATGCACCTGGAGCAGAAGCTGTCGAAGGAGCAGATCTTCGAGTACTACGCCAACCAGGTGCCGCTGGGGCATCGCGGCAGCTTCGGAATCCGTGGATTCGGAGAAGCGGCGCAAGTATTTTTCGGCAAGGACGTCTCGCGGCTGACGCTGCCCGAGGCGGCGACGCTGGCGGGGCTGATCCAGCAGCCCAGCTTTACCAATCCGTACCGCTGGCCGGAGCGGGCCAAAGCGCGGCGGAACGTGGTGCTGAAGCTGATGCGCGAGAACGATTACATCAACGACAAGCAATACGAGGAAGCCGCGGCTTCGCCGTTGACGCTGGCCAAGCAGGACCAGGAGTCGACCGAGGCGCCCTATTTCGTGGATCTGGTGAACGATACGCTGCTGGAGAAGTTTCCGGATTACAACTTCCAGTCGAATAGCTATCGGGTGTACACCACGCTCGATCCGGAGTTGCAGAGGGACGCAGCGGATGCCGTGCGGATCGGCATGGAGGAGGCCGACAAGCGCCTCAAGTTCCGGAAGAAGCGGGACCCGAACTATCCGGACCCGCAATGCGCTTTGATTGCGCTGGACCCGCAGACGGGTGAGGTGCGGGCGTTGATCGGCGGCAGAAACTACGGCACCAGCCAGTTGAACCGTGCGCTGGCGAAGCGCCAGCCAGGATCGTCGTTCAAACCGTTTGTTTATGCGGCGGCGCTGAACACGGCCCTGAGCGGAGGCAGCCTGCTGCTGACGCCGGCGACCATGGTCGATGACGAGCCGACGACGTTTTACATGGACGGCAAGCCGTACGAGCCAAGCAATTTCGAGCACAAGTTCTACGGGATGGTGTCGCTACGCGACGCGCTGGCGCACTCGCTGAACGTAGCGACCGTGAAAGTGGCGGAGGAGACCGGCTATCAGGCGATCGTCGATCTGGCCAAGAACGCGGGAATGAACGCGGACATCCAGCCCACGCCGGCCGTAGCGCTGGGTTCCTACGACGTGACGCCGTTGGAGATCGCGGGCGCTTACACGATTTTCGACAATCATGGAGTTTATTCCAAGCCCTACTTTGTTTCCGACATCGCGAACGACCACGGGTCCATCATTTACAGCAACCAGCCCACGCATCATGACGTGCTGGATCCGCGTATCGCCTTCCTGATGGATCAGCTTTTGGAGGAAGTGGTGCGCAGCGGAACCGGCGCGAGCATCTGGTCGCGGGGAATCGATTTTCCGGTGGCCGGGAAGACGGGCACGTCGCACGACGGCTGGTTCGCCGGGTTCAGCAACAAGCTGATTTGCGTGGTTTGGGTGGGATTCGACGACGACCGGGAGTTGAACCTGGAAGGCGCCAAGTCGGCGCTGCCAGTCTGGGCGGAGTTCATGCGACGCGCGCACGAGCACCGCGAGTACCGGAATGTGTCGGACTTCGAGCCGCCGCCGGGGGTGGTGAGCGTGCAGATCGATCCCGAGTCCGGCCAATTGGCGACGGCGGCCTGCCCGAAGGTGCGCACCGAGTATTTCGTGGAGGGAACGCAGCCGGTGGAGATGTGCCATCTGCATGGCGGAGGAGGGACGCGGGTAGCCGGCTGGCAGACCTCCAAGCCCCCGGACTCCACGGAGCCTTCCGCGGGTCCGCCGGTGGTCGCGGCGCTACCGCCCCAACACGCGGCCCCCCAGAACGCGCCGCCTCCGGATCCCGGGGCACGTCCCCAGCCGCAGCCTCCCAAGCATAAGAGTTTTTTCGAGCGGCTTCGAGGTATATTCAAGTAAGAGTTTTTCCGAGTCTGATAGTGTAGAGCTACAGCGCTCGAAGCGACGTGGAAGCGTCCCCTCCGAGTCAGCAGTCAGTTGAGGGAGGCCCGCCATGGGTTTCGGTTCTTGGTTGGTTTCGGTGACCATCGCAACCGCCGCGGTTTTTCCTGCCGCGTTTGCGCAATCTACCCCGTCCCCAAACGGCTTCTTGAACGAAGCCAAGGCAGATCAACCGGTGAAGGAGCCGCCCAAGCCGGTGAAAGTGTTGTCGCCCGAGATGCGGGGCGACATCTTCATGGCGCGCAAGATGTTCCGGGAAGCCGCGGAGGCGTACCAGGACGGTCCGAAGACCGCCATCCTGCTCAACAAGACCGGCATTGCCTATCACCAGATGCTGGAGATGGGCTTGGCGGAAAGGTTTTACAAGCGGGCGATCAAGGCCGATCCGAATTATTCCGAGGCGATCAACAATCTCGGGACCGTGTATTACGCGCATAAGAGCTACCGTCACGCGATCAACGAATACAAAAAGGCGCTCCATCTCGCGCCGGAGGCGGCTTCGATCTGGAGCAATCTGGGCACCGGATATTTCGCGCGACACGATTACAAGCGCGCCGCGGAGTCCTTCCAGAAGGCGCTGGCGCTGAATCCCGACGTATTCGAACTGCACAGCACGCAAGGCGTCCTGCTGCAGGAGCGCAGCGTGGAAGAGCGCGCCAAGTATCATTTCTACCTGGCGGAGACGTACGCCAAGGCCGGAATCAACGATCGGGCGATACAGTATATTCGCAAAGCGCTGGAGGAAGGCTATAAGGAGAAGAAGAAATTCGAGGAGGATCCGGCCTTCGCGGCGCTGCGGAACCTTCCCGAATTCAAGGAACTGATGGCCCTGGAGCCACGTGTTCTGTAGACGGGTATCTGTTCCGTTCGTATCTGTAATTTTTCTTGCGCTGCTCGGGAGCGCCTGCCGGCGCGAAACGGCGCCCGCCGTGGACCGTTTGGCGGTCCTGCCGCTGGACAACCTGGGAGCCGATCCTTCTTTGAACTGGGCCAGCGGCGCGATCGGCGCGGCCGTGGCTTACGACCTGACGGGGGCGGGAACCGTTTACGCGCAAACGCTCAGTTCGGCTGCGCAGGCTCCGTCGATGCAGGCGTCGCGCGCGCTGGAGGGCTATTTCTTCGCGAGAAACGGGCGGTTGGAGATTCACGCGGAGCTGGAGGACTTGGGAACCTCCCGGACGGTGTCGAACCTGTCGTTCTCCGGGCCAGCCGCTCAGGGCTTCCTGCCCCTAGTGAATCAGTTGGCGCGGGCGCTGAGTCCGGAGGCTCGGCCGTTCAGCACGACGAATCCGGAAGCGTTCCGGCTGTGGGGGCAAGCGCTGGCCGCCAAGGACCGGCAACAGCTGATCGAGGGCATGATGGCGGCGACCGCGGCCGATCCGCAGTTTGCCGCGGCGAGCATCGACCTGGCGGAGTTTCTGGCTGCGAGCGGCGATCGCGACCGGGCGCGGCAGGCGATTGCGACGGCCGAAGGCGGGCATCCGGGACCGATCGATCGGGCGCAACTGGAGTACGTGTCGGCGTCGCTCGCCGGCGATGCGAATGCGCGCTATCAGGCGCTTTCGGTATTGGCGCAACGCGGCCGCACGAATGCGAGTTTATTCGCCGAGCTGGCGCAGTTGCAGATTGCACGGCGCGATTTTCCAGGTGCAGCGAAAGAATACCGGGAAGCCGCGCGGCTGAATCCGAACGATCCAGATATTTGGAATCAATTGGGGTACGCGCTGGCGTATGGGCAGGATTTAGCGGGCGCGCGGGACGCGCTGGAACAATACCAGCGGCTGGACCCGGAAGGTTTCAATCCGCCGGACTCGCTGGGCGAAGTGAGTTTCTATCTGGGCGATTTTGAGGGCGCCGCCAAGTATTTTATCGACGCGGCGAAGAGGAATCCGGCGGAGTTGGTGAAAGCCGCCGAGGCCCGCCTGATGACGGGCGATCTCGCCGGGGCGGACGCATTGATGCAGCGATACCTGGCTCAGGCGCAAGGCCCGCAACGCGCGCCTGCGGCTTATGAACAAGCGCAATGGGAATATCTAACCGGGCGGCACAGGAACGGAGTGCTGCGCTTGGAGATGATATCGCCGCGGTTGGAAGGAGATCTGGCATCGTTAGCGCTGAGCCAGCTATCGGTCTGGAAGCTGGAGGAAGGCGATGCCAAAAAGGCCGCCGATTTGGCGAATCAGGCCGCGGCGAGCGCGTTGACTCCACAGACCCGCAATCTCAGCGCGTTGTGCCGGCTGATTGCCCTGGGATCGGAGGCGAGTTCCGGTTCGCGTCTGGAGGATGCCTACGTGCGGCTGTTTGGGCGAAAGTTTCAGGAAGCTGTCCCACTGCTGGAAGCCGTTTATCACGGTACCAGCCCGTCCGCGGACGGGCAGATCCGAACGCTGCTGGCGTGGGCGTACGTCGAAACGGGGCGCACGGCGGATGCGGCCAAACTATTGGTGCGATATCCGATTCCGCTTTCTTCCGGCGATCCGGTGTTGGCTGCGCTGATCTTTCCGCGCTATCTGTTCCTGCGGGGAGAAGTCCTGGAGAAAGAAGGCAAGCGCGACGAGGCCCGGAAAGCCGAGGCGTTGTACCTCAAGTACTCCGGAGACGTTCCGGACGTGTTTGGAGACGATGCGAAGGCGCGCCGGAATTTGAGCGCTACTTACTGACCGCTTTGTGCTGCCAGGGGCGGTCGATGTGGCCTTGATCGCGTTCTTCGACGCGATCGTACATATGCAGATCGGACGTGGTGCCGAGGCTTTCGTTGTAGAGGCTGGGAAGCCCCAGACCTTCCTTGAGGTCCTCTTCAAAGTTGTGCAGATTATGGAGCTGTGCGGCCTGGGCCGGGACGGTCCGGCCGCTGGGAGTTTGCCAAAACATCTGGTAACCGTGGTTCACCAACAGACCAAGTTCGTCGCCGACGATCAGGCCGGCTTTGTTGACGTGGGGATGTTGGCCCGAACGATCTTCGACGATGGCGCCGACGCCGTCGCGGCTGACCTGGGCACGCCCGTCCCCCGAAAAACTGGTGTCGAAGCCGAGGCTCTTGAGGCCGTCGATGCGTTCGGTGAAAGTTGGGATGTGCGGCTTTTGGCGGCGAAAGAACATGACCCTACTATAATGCCAGAGGACTAAAGAACTGGCGAGTCGTTGCCTAAAAGCGCGCGGCGGACGATCTTGAGCGGCGGCGAACCTTGCGCAAGGAAAGCGTCGTGAAATTCGCGAAGCGTGTAATGAGAGCCTTTCTGCGCCTTGTAGTCCGCGCGCAGCTTGAGGATTTCGAGCTTGCCGAGCGTATACACCAGGTAAGTGGGATCGGAGGTGCCGCGCCTGGCTTCTTTATCGGCGATGGGCGGGGTCTGATAGCCTTCCTTGACGAAGAAGTCCTTGGCTTGGTCGAAGGTCATCTTGCCGGTATGCATCTGGATACCCACGATGTAACGCGCGTCGCGCAGTAAGGCGTCCTGCAACTGGCCGAGGCGGAGCTTGAGGTCGCCCGAGCCGTAGCCTTCGTCGAGCATCATTTGCTCGCAGTAGTGCGCCCAGCCTTCTGCGTTGCTGCTGGAAAAGATCAGTTTGCGGACCTTGGTAGGAACCGACTGCACCCAGAGAAATTGAACGTAGTGGCCGGGGTAGGCTTCGTGGGTCGCGGTGCTGATGACGGTTCCGCGATTGAAGTCCTCCATGTATTCCTCGGTTTCGTGGGCGGACCAGCCGGGATCGGGCAGGGTGACATTGAAGAAAGCCTCTTTGGCGACCTTTTCGTAGGGGCCGGGCGTGTCCATGGAGGCGGTGGTGAGCGCACGCATGAAGGGAGGCGTTTCTTCGACGATGGGCAGGACGGGGGACGGGATGGTCGCGATGCGATGGGTCTGGATGAAGTCGCGCAGGCCGCCTAACACGTCGCGGAAGGACTGGAGCAGGTTGGCGGCGGGGGGATGGTCGTGCTCGAGATCGTTGAGGATTTGCTGCGGAGTCCGTTGGGGGTCGATTTGCAAGGCGACTTTGCGGAACTCGGCCTGGTTGCGGCGCAGGTCCTGGTAGCCGATTTCGAGGAGGCGGTCGAGCGGGATGTCGACCATTTCGTCGTAGAGCAGTTTCTTGCGATAGGCCTCGGCGCCGATGCGGAAGTCGCCGTGGGAGCGCGGCAGCAGATCATTTTTCAGCCAGGTTTGGTAGGAGCTGAGTGCATCGATGACGGCCTGGTTGTGCTTGTGAAACTCCGCCAGAAGCGCCGGGTCGCTCACCTCGTGGAACGCCTGGGGTACGTCGTGCTTGAAAAAACTCACAATGCCGGGAAGCTGTTCGAGGGCGACTTGGGTGTAGATGCGGGGCGGGTTGTTGAGGTTTTCGCGGGCGGAGGTAAAGACGCGCGGGATGAGCTTCTCGCGGGCAATCACCGATTTCAAGCGCTCCCGCGCCGGAGCGAAATTGCGGCTCATGATGACGAAGATGGCGTTGGTGACATTGGACGAATACGTATCCGGGTTCTTCTCCCACATGCGGATGGATTCGAGCATGAGGAGCTGGCCCTGAATCTGGGACAGCACGAGATCGCGATCCGAGGAATCCCACGCCGAAAGGCCTTCGGAGCCGAAGTTTCGGATGGTGGCGTCCCATTGCTGCAGTGTTTTGATTTGCTCCTGTGTTTCGGCGCGAGACCAGGACGGCAGCAATGAATCGTACTGGTGGAAGCCGGCTTCGGTGGCCTGAGCCGGGTCGTAGCGAAACACCGCCGCGTCAAAATAGTGATCCGCGAGAGCGTGAAACTCGGCGGTGCGGTTTTGCGAGAAGCACAGGGCGGCGCTCAGGGCAAGAAGGAAGATAGGTCGCATGGTGGTCACTTTACTGAAGATGTTTGGAGAGGAAGTCGGCGGCGGCGTGATAGGCCTGAAGCCAGCGTTTTTCGGTGAGGAAGCCGTGGATTTCGTCAGGGAAGATCAGCTCCTGGAACTCGACGCCCTGCTTGCGAAGAGCCTCCACCAGCTCGACGGTTTGATGGAAGGGGACATTGCGGTCGTCATCGCCGTGGATCAGAAGCACGGGCGAACGCCAGGTGCTGATGGAGGCCAGGGGAGACGATTCGAAAGCGATGCGGGCTGCCTCAACGTCCTTGCCGGGATTATAGGCAGGCACGAAGTTGCGGATGACGTCGTTCCAATCGTGGACGCCGTGGAAGTCGACGCCGGCGGCGAAGAGGTCGGAAGCGCGAGCCAACGCGAGCGCGGTGAGGTAGCCGCCGTATGAGCCGCCCCAGACGCCGATGCGCTTCGGATCGACATCGGGACGGCTACGCAGATACAGGCCGGCGCCGACCACATCGTTGAACTCGCTGGCGCCGGTGGCGCCGTAGTTGAGCGCTTCACGGAAGTTCAGGCCGTAGCCAATGCCGCTGCGGTAATTGACGGCGAGGACGATGAAGCCGAGGCTGGCGAGGTATTGGTTCATGGCGTAGGCGTTGTTGTAGTAGTCCATATAATGCCAGCCCAGGAGCATCTGACGGCGCGAGCCTCCGTGGAAGAAGATGACGGCCGGGTGCTTTTGGTTGGGTGCGGCATGCGGAGACAAGAAGATCTGGCCGTGAATGCGCAGGCCGTCGGCCGAGGAGATCAGGACGGGTTGCGGAACGACGAGAGACGCGGCGGGGAAGTCGGCGGGGATGGAGTCCGGGGCGAGGTCGCGTACCGCGGAGCCGTCGATTTTGATGGCGGCGCGCGCCGGGTTTCTGGCGCCGGAGTGGAGCATGGCGACAGCCTTGCCATCGCTGGTTTCGACGGGCGCCCACTCGATGGTGTCGCCGTGGGTGATGGCAGTCAGGCCTTCGCCGCTGACCGAGACGCGCCACAGATGGCGGCGGTCGGTATCGTCCTGATTGGAGGAGAACAGGACCGTGCGGCGATCGGCCGACAGCGAGGCGTCTTCGATCTCAAATTCGCCGGCGGCGTTCAGCGGTGTGGGTTTGTCGCCGTGGATCGAGATGGAGTAGAGATGCAGGTAACCAGAGCTTTCCCAGGGAAAGACGATGCGATCGCCGGCGCCCCAGAGCAGCTGGTTGTCAGCGACCATGGCGTGGAACGCGCTGCCGGGCCCCGGGGAAGCGCGCCATAGCTCGCGGCCGCTACCCGACAGCGCGTCGGCGATGCGAATGGACCAAGGCTGGGCGGTGCGGACGGGGCCGAAGGCGAAGGCGCGAGTGGACGCGGCGACGCGGAGGAAGGCAATTTGGTTGGAGTCGGGAGACCAGACGGGATTGGAATCGCGGTCGACGCTCGGGTCGAGATAGGTCAAAGATGGCGTGTTGAAGTTGTAGACCGCGACGAAAGCGTGATCGGTGCGCGTGGTGACGAAGGCGAGCTTGGAAGCATCGGGCGACCAAAGGAGCTGATCCGCTTCGCCTTTGGCGTGGATGAGCTGCGTGGGTTTGGCGCCATCTTCGAGGCCAACGGACCAGACTTCGTCTTTGCGAAGGAAGACGATACGGTCGTCTTTGGGCGAAATCGCGGGCTGGCTTCCTTGGGCGAGTTTGCGCGGCGTACCACCGGAGAGGGGAACGATCCAGATATCTTGTTCGACGCCTTGCGGGAGGCTGGCGGGATTCGGATCGCCGCCGTGCATCTCGAAGTCGCCGCCGCGGACATAGGCGATGGAGTGGCCATCGGGGGTCCAGGTGATCTGGTCGATCTCCTGGCCGTCATCGCCGCGGTAGTGGGTGAGCTGGCGGCCCTGGTAATCGGGCGGTTCGGCGACCCAGAGGTTGCGCGCACCATGTTGGTCGAGCACCCAGGCGACCGCGCCGCCTTTCGGGGCTGCCGTCAGGCCGCTGGGGAAGGGCGCGCTCATGACCTGTTCCAGCGTAAATTGCCGGGCTGATCCGGCGAGACCGAGGGTACAGGCAAGAAAGGAGAAGAAGGACAGCCGGAGGGTCATAGTTAATTGTTATACACTGAGACCCAAGATTTGGAGGAAGGATCCATGTGGAGTTACTCGAAGGGCCCGGATGGCCCGCTGATCGAGGGGACGATCTGGGAGGTGTTTCAGAGCACGGCGGCGCGATTTCCGGAAAATGAGGCGTTGGTTGTGCGGCATCAGAATATCCGGCTGACGTTTTCACAGCTGGCCGCCGAGGTGGAACGCGTGGCGCGGGGGCTGGCCGGCCTGGGGCTGGGGGCCAAGGATCGCGTGGGGGTGTGGTCGAGCAACTGCGCGGAGTGGGTGTTGCTTCACCTGGCCTGTGCGCGGGTGGGCGTGGTTCTGGTGAATGTGAATCCGGCGTATCGCTCGCATGAGTTGGGGTTTGTGCTGCGCAGGTCCGGGATTAAGGCTCTGTTTCTTTGGGAGACAGACAGCCGGTCGGATTATCGCGCGATTCTCGATGAGGCGCGGGCGGGGCAGGCGACGGCTCTCCAACACGTCATCTATTTTGAAACCCAATCCTGGGCTGAGATGCTGGAGCAGGGCCGGGAGGTTGGGGCGCATCGAACTGCGCCGGAAGACGTGACGAACATCCAGTACACCTCCGGGACGACTGGATCGCCGAAGGGCGTGCTGCTGACGCACCGGAATGTTTTGAACAACGGGGCGGTGTGCGCGGCAGGGATGAAGATGACGGAGCGGGACCGGGTGTGCGTGCCGGTGCCGCTGTATCACTGCTTCGGTTGCGTGATCGGCACGATGGCTTGTGTGGTTACCGGCGCGACGTTGATTCTTCCGGCGGCGACCTTCGATGCACTGGCAACGATGCGGGCGATCCAGGAGGAACGCGCGACGGCCATTTACGGCGTGCCGACCATGTTTATCGCGGAGCTGGGGCATGCGGAATTCGGCAGTTTCGATTTCCGCTCCTTGCGTACGGGCGTGATGGCGGGCGCGCCATGTCCGATTGAGGTGATGAAGCGCGTGGTGAGCGAGATGCACTGCCCGCAGATGACGATCGGCTACGGGCAGACCGAGAGTTCGCCAGTGATCACGATGTCGGCCGCGGATGACAACCTGGAGCGGCGGGTTTCGACGATTGGCAGGGCGTGCGCGAATACCGAGGTGAAGATCGTCTCGGCAAGCGGCGAGACCGTGCAAGCCGGAGAGCAGGGCGAGATCTGCACGCGCGGGTACCTGGTGATGAAGGGTTACGATCAAGAGCCTGGGGCGACGCGGAAGGCGATCGACGAAGAAGGATGGCTACACACCGGCGATCTGGGGACGATGCGTTCCGACGAATGTTTCCGGATCACGGGGCGGGCCAAGGACATGATCATCCGCGGCGGGGAGAACGTGTATCCGCGCGAGGTAGAGGAATTTCTCTACGCGCATCCGAAAGTGGCGGACGTGCAGGTGGTGGGGTTGCCCGACGCGAAGCTCGGGGAGGTTGTGGCTGCGTGGATCCGGGTGAAGGAGCCCGCTACGGAAGAGGAAATCCGGGAGTTTTGCCGGGGACGGATCGCGCACTTCAAGATCCCACAGTACATTCGCTTCGTAGAGGCATTTCCGATGACGGTGACGGGCAAGATTCAGAAGTTTCGGATCCGGGAGATCGAGATCGAGGAGCGAGGGTTGCGTTCCGCAGTCACGCAGACAGCGTGAAGGCTCAAGAATCCGCGCGGTGACAGAAAACATTTAGAAATCAGCGGAATGTTTTCAGGCCTTTAGCTTCGCCTTCGCAGGGTGCTCGAGAGGCCGGCTGATAGAGTTTGTGCAGGAGAGAGTTGCTTGCGGGCGCTCCGGTGACGGGGCGCCCAATTTTTTTGGGATGCAGGATGGCAGGAAACGGAGCAAGGCCGCACCGGCCATCGGACGGAAAACGGCGGCAACGGGATTCGCGAAAGGAGCGGATCCACGCCCTGCTGACGAAGATCGAACATAGGCTGGACCTGGACGAAGGGAAGGTGACGCTGGCTGATTTCATCCGGCTGACGCAGCTCGAGCGGGAACTGGAGCAAGAGGAGCAGCCAAGGGAGATCATCGTCACGTGGAAAGATTCAGCGGAGCAACGCGACGGATCGAAATAAGGTATGAACCGTTACCGTCGCAACGGAAGTTTCACGAATCAGCGGCGAGGTTCAAAGGTTTTTCAGGGCCGATTGGATCGGGCAAGAGCCAGGCGCTATGTCAAGAGGCGATCCGGCTCAGTTACTTGAATCCGGGCCGCCAGGGACTAATCGGTGCGCCGACTTACCCGATGTTGCGGGACGCGACGCTGACCAGCTTCCTGGAGGTGCTCGGGGTCAACGAGATCCGGCATGAATTGAATAAGTCCGAGTCTTTGTTAGTCATGCGGGACACGGGCTCGCGAATCTATTTTAGGGCCGTGGATGATTTCGAACGCCTTCGCGGGACTAACCTGGCGTGGTTCGGGCTGGACGAACTGACTTACACAGCTGAAGAAGCGTGGCTTCGGCTGGAGGGGCGTCTCAGGGATCCGGGAGCGAAGCGTCTATGTGGATTCGCGGTGTGGACGCCGAAGGGGTTTGATTGGGTATATCGAAGGTTCGTACAGGGGCACGTGGAGGGATATGAGGTGGTGCTCGCCAAGCCGTTTGAAAACCGGCACATCCTGGAGAGGGTTCCGGACTTTTACGAGCGGCTCAAGCGAAGTTACGAATCCAAATTCTTTGAGCAAGAGGCGCTGGGCGAGTATCTGAACGTGCAAGCGAGCGTGGTTTACGACGGATTCCAGCGAACCCGAAACGTCAGGGAGCTGAGTGTGGATGGCGGACTTCCGCTTTGCTGGGCGCTGGACTTTAATGTGGACCCGATGAGTTCGGTGGTGGCGCAGAAAAGCGGGGACGAAGTGAGAGTGCTGGATGAAATCGTACTCAGCCGAGCCAGCACGTTGCAGGCGTGTGAGGAATTTCATTCGAGGTATCCGAATCACCAGGCAGGACTGGTGATCTACGGCGATGCTTCCGGGCAGAGGCTACAAACGGCCGGCACGACAGATTATCAGATCATCAAGGAGTTTTTCAGACAGACGGCATATTGCGGCGTCCGATTCCGGGTGCCAGCCAGCAACCCAAGTGTGCGCGAGCGCGTGGGGCTGGTGAACGCGAAATTAATCTCCGCCAGCGGCGATACCCAACTGTTTGTCGATCCGGGGTGCAAAGGACTGATTGCGGATTTCGAAGAAGTGACTTACAAGCCTGAAACCAGCGTGATCGATAAGGAGAAGGATCCCAAGAGAACCCACTTGTCAGACGCAATCGGCTACCTAGTCTGGCAGGAGTGCAAGCAGGCTGTGGTGTTTGGGGAACAGAGCCGGCGGCTGCTCTAAGTGTTCGGGACAAACAGATGGACAAAAGCGGCAGCGGTTTCGACATCAATCAAGAGCACCCGGAATATGCCGCGAAGCGGGCCATGTGGCAGCGATACAGGGACCTTTACGGGGGAGGGGAGCAGTTCAAAGTGAACGCTCATCAGTACCTGGTTCGCCGTCAAAAAGAGCCGGGGGATGTGTACGTCGAACGCCTGAGCCGCAGCTTTTATGAGAACTACATCGGGTCGATCGTCGACTGGTACACTGCGACCCTGTTCCGAAGGGAGCCGGTGCTCGCATTTGAAGGGAAGAGCGACCGGGCACGGAAGTTCTTCGGCCAGTTCACGGAGGATTGTGACCTGAAAGGCACGAATCTGACGGAATTCTTCCGGAAGCAATTCGTGGAGGCACTGATTTGCGGGAAGAGCTGCGTTCTGATCGACTTCCCCAGGTTAGACCGGCCGGCAGACACGCGAGCCGAGGAGGATGAGCGCGGGGCATCGAGGGCGTATCTGTTGAGTTACTCAGCGGATGAACTCATCAATTGGAGTTACGACGAACACGGGCACTACCAGTGGATTGTGCTCCGTACGCGCAGTTTGCGAAAAGACAGGATCGAAGAGGCGAGCTGGGCCGAACAGACGCGATGGGTTTACTACGACAAAGAGAGATACAGGATTTACGAAGTGGAACATCGCGGGACGGATAAAGGGCGGATCGAGTTGGTGGCGGAGGGGCAACACGGGCTGGCCAAGCAGCTGCGAGTGCCTTTGATCGAATTGCGGGTCTCGGAGGGGCTGTGGTTGTTGAACAAAGCATCGTCGCTGCAGCTGGAGCACTTCAATAAGTCGAACGCACTGGGCTGGGCCCTAACCATGGGGTTGTTCGCCATGCCGGTGATTTACTCGGAACGGGACTGGAACCAAGTGATGGGTGAGTCTTACTATATCCAGCTTGGCCCGCAGGACCGGTTCGGGTGGACGGAGCCGCAGGGAAATGTATATCAGATTGCTGCGGAGAATCTGACCAGGTTACAGGAGGAGATCTACCGCGTGTGCTATGTGACGCACGCGGGCGGCGCGTTGTCGGGGAGCACAGCGCAGTCGGGAGTGAGCAAGCAAAGGGACTATGCGATCACGCAGGAAGTGCTGCGAGCGTATGGCGACGCAGTTAAGGACTGCATGAAGCGGGTGCTGCGGGCGGTTGAATCGGCGCGCGAGGATGGACTGGGCATTGACGTTTCCGGCATGGACGAGTTTGACATTGGAGATTTTGGGGCCGAGCTGGAAGATGCGGAGCGGCTACTTGGGCTAGGAATCAACTCGGCGACTCTGAGGACTCAGGTGTACAAGAAGCTAGCATTCCAATTCCTGTCTGACGTCAGGCAAGAAGTGAAGGACAGAATCGGGCGTGAGATCGACGAAGAGCCGGAAGCATAAGAGAGCCGGGTTCAGAAGCGGCGAGTCAAGAGCGAGGGAGGAATATGGACGACGTAAAGGGCGACGGCACTGACCTGCGTTCGTTGATACGCGGAGTGATCGAAGAGTTTGTGCAAGCCGAGCAGGTCAAGGCGGAGCCCGCTTACAAGACCGAATTGCTGGACGAGCGCAAACGCCGTGAGGAATTGGAACGACGGGTTAACGAGCTAGTAAAGGAGAATGAGCGGAGCCGGGAGCTGGCGGACGAGGCGGACCGTAACTCAGCGATTCGAGGCGAACTGCAACGGCTGGGTGTCGCGAAGGTGGATCTGGCCTACCGGGCGGTGAAAGACGATATTCGGCGCGGTGAGGATGGCCGGCTGATCGCACGCGGTGGTGGAGGTGAAGTGCCGCTACGAGATTACCTTACGCAGTTTGTGCAGGAAAACCCCGAATTGCTACCGGCACGCATAACGGGTGGTTCGGGGATGGGATCGGGGCCGAAGGCGGCTTCGCCCACAGGTGGACTCAGCCTGGACAAGATTCGGCCGGGAATGAGTCCGGAAGAACTGGAAAAGGTTCGCCAGGAGATCTCGCGAGTCGCAGGCCAGGCACTGCGGGGCAATTGACCGGGGGCCGGGGCAGCTACGAAGAGCGAGCGATCCGGAATCAGAGTTAAGGCAAAAGACGAGGTAAACCTAAATGTCAGCAATTACATCAGCAAACGTCGCGAACGCGATCGTCAAGTTAGTAGCCGTGGACGCGCTGCCGGCCTTGGTGACTAACTTGGTTATGGGGAATTTGGTCAACCGGGACTACGAGCCAACCCTAGCGCACGCTGGAGACACGGTGAATGTTCCGATTCCGCCAACGTTGGTGGCAAACAACATTGCGGAGGGCGGGACGGTTCAGCCCCAGAATCCGAGCATCGGGAACGCGCAGATCGTGTTGAATACACATGCGGAAGCGACCTTTCAGATTCCGGACGTGACGAAGGTGCTGGCGGTACCCGATCTCCTCAAGCTCTACATGCAGCCGGCGGTTGTGGCAATCGCGGAACGAATTGAGTCGGACATATTAAGCTTGTACTCGCAATTTAGCTCGAACACGCCAATCGGCACGGCGGGCGTTGCCATAACGGAGGAAGTGGTGGACTCGGCTGAGACGGCGTTGTTCCAGGCAATGGTGCCAGCGGCCGCCAGTAAGTACCTAGTAGTGGATCCCACGACGTACTCGGCGCTGCGCCAGATTCCGCGGTTCAGCGAATACTATTCAGCAGGCGACGCTGGTCTGCGAGCCCTGGTGGAAGGGGCGGTTGGAAAGATCAAAGACTTTTTCGTGTTCCGGTCGCAGTTGGTGCAAAAGACCGGCAGCACTCCAGTGAACACGCATAACCTGGCGTTCGCGCGAGACGCGATCGGACTAGTGGTACGCAGACTGCCACAGCCGTTACCTGGTACGGGAGCTGTTGCGGAGTACGCCGAGATGGGCAATTTTGGAATCCGCGTTGTGATGAGCTATCAGCCGAACACGCTGGCCCAGCAGTTCACGGTGGATGTGTTGTATGGGACCGCGGTTCTGAGAAATTCCTTCGGGATCCAGGTGAACAGCTAGTAGCGCCGGACGGACGGGCGTGGGGCTGCGGCCCGCGGTGTGCTTCCGAGGAGGAGAGATGGACTTGAAGGTGTTCTATCAAAAGCTGAAGAAGATTGAACAGGAAATCACCGAGCCTCACGTAGTGGTGGTGAGTGAGGAAACGCCCGACGGCGGAAGAGCGGGACAAAAAACGGAGGTAAGCCGCAGACTCGCGGCGAAGCTTTTACTGGAAGGACGGGCGCGATTAGCGAGCCCGCCGGAGTCGGAGGAGTATCACGCCGAAGTTCAAAAGGCTGTTTTGGAAGCCCAGCAGCGTGCGCTGGCCGACCGGGTCCAGGTGAACGTGATTTCAGAGGCGGACTTACGGGCGATTAAAAGCGTTCGTCCGGAGAAGCGCTAGCCGGTGAGCGGTCGGACATGGCCCTATTTACAGATGGACCGATTATCGCACCGAGCGATCTTGAGAATGTCGAGAACGCCATCCTTAGCGTCGCGGAGATCGAAGGTATCGATCTAGGGGGGAAGATCGCTCTGGCGCAGAGAGATATCGCGTCCCAGTTAGTCTTGTTCCTCCTGAAGCGGCTACCGCTTCGGGACCTTCCGTGGACACAGAGGCGCAACCGGGACGTCAGCGACGTCGTCGTGACAGCGCCGCTACGGCAGTGGCACATACACAGGACGCTAGCTTTGGT
The DNA here is from genome assembly GCA_035508055.1 of Bryobacteraceae bacterium. Classification (GTDB taxonomy): domain Bacteria; phylum Acidobacteriota; class Terriglobia; order Bryobacterales; family Bryobacteraceae; genus Palsa-89. The sequence continues at coordinate 119,902 of DATJNO010000035.1, forward strand.
TTATCGCGACGCGTACAACAGTCAACTCAACGACCGGTATCAAGGTAAGTGGGCCGAATACGAACAGCTGGCGAAGGAGAGCGCTGAGAACTATTTGCGAATCGGCGTGGGGTTAGTGGCGGACCCAATTGCGAAGGCAGCCACGCCAATCTTGTCGACGGTGACGGGCAGTGGAGCTGGCGCAACGTTCTTCGTGGAAGTCACGTGGGTGAACCAAGCAGGCGAAGAAGGCGCGCCAAGTGACATGAGCCAACTGACGACCTCTGACGGGCAGCAGCTGGCAGTGGCGTGCGGGAGTCTCCCGGCAAATGTGGCCGGTTGGAACGTATACGCGGGGACGTCCCCGCAGTCTCTCGGACTTCAAAACAGCATTCCGATGGAGGCTAATTCCAGCTGGGCGATGGCCATGGGGATGCAGCCGGGAACACCCCCTCCAGAAGGTCAACAACCCACCTGGTACGTTATGGACCAGCACGTCATACAGAGGGGCTGAGCGGTGATTGCGATTGCAGGCTCAGTCACGGCTAAGTTGTGGGGCGTTCTCACCGCTGAAAACGGTGTGCCGGCGGCGGTGGCGGCTCTTTCAGCCGAGCAGGCCGTGGAATTGCCGTCCATCAACGCGGAGCAAATCATCGCACAAAACGTCGCGCCGGAGATCGCGGAACGGAGCACCGCGAGCAAGTACCCGCTGGTCTACGTCTACTGCAGCAAGATTGTCAATTCGCTCACGGAGAAGTTTCGGACGTTTTCGGGGAATGCGCAGATGGTGGTGGAAGCGCGCGTGTCGCAGGACCGGCTCGATAACCTAGAAACCAACCTGCAGACCTACGTAGATGCAATCACGCAAGTGCTCGAGAGCAACCGGGGCGATTGGGGCGACGGCGTGTATTTTAACGGCGGATACGAGATTACCTTTGGCCCGGTGAAACACGGCGGAAGGAATCTGCTGCAAAGCGCCAAGGTGGCAGTCGTCCTGGAGGTTAGTTCGGACTAACGAGCTTCGCAAAGCAAACTATGTCCTACATATTATCCAACGAGAATCGGTTCTATGTCGCCTTGGAGCAGAGCTTCGGAGTCGCACCGACGGTCAGCGCCGCTAATCGTATTCCCGCGCTGAAGTTGAGCATGAAGCAGCGCACAGAGAAAGTTCAAAGGAAGGACAAGACCGGCTCGCGAACGTTTCCAGGCAACCCGAGCGGCATCCGAAAACAGACGAGTTTCGAACTCAAGAGTTACATGACGACGTGGTCCGATCCGACGCAGCCGCCCCCACACGGGCCGCTCTTTCAAGCGTGTCTGGGTGGCGATCCGACGCTGTATGCGGGAGGAACCGTGAGCAATGCGGCCAACTTGTCTCAGATTGCGTTCACTGGCCCGCACGGGCTGGCACCGGGTCAAGCGGTCACAAGCGGCGGAGAGATGCGTTTTGTTTCCGCAATCGTCGACCCGGAAACGATCCAGCTCAACGCGCCATTCACGGTTACTCCTGCAACCAACTCACAGATCGGACCGACAACCGGATATCAGCCGGCGACGGATCTGCCAAGCGTAACGATCTTCGATTATTGGAGTCCAGCTACCTCCGTCCAGCGCATTCTGTCTGGCGCGGCGGTTAACACGCTCAGTCTAGCCGTGAACGGGGACTTTCATGAATTCGACTTCAGTGGGCCGGCGCAGGATGTAGTGGACAGTTCCAGTTTCGAGAGCGGCCAAGCGGGGCTTCCCGCGTTCCCGCAGGAGCCCACTGTCAGTCCGATGAGCTACGCGATCGTACCGGGGAACCTTGGCCAGGTTTGGCTGGGCAGCTCCCCAGAACGCTTTTGGACTCTTACCAAGGCGGACCTCTCGTTCTCCAACAATGTGGATTTGCGGGCGGAAGAGTTCGGTGAGCAACTGCCTAGTGCTATTGCTCCAGGCCAGCGAACAGTTTCTGTCAGCCTCAATCTCTACCAGCAGGACGATTCCGCGACCGCGGCTCTATACCAGGCCGCGCGCCAAAGATCACCGATTAGCGTGATGATCCAGCTAGGGCAGCAGCAAGGCCAGGTGTTTGGCATTTACATGCAGAGCGTCATCCCGGAAGTTCCGGGATTCGACGATTCCGAGACGCGGCAGCAGTGGCAGTTTCAAAGCTGCCGGGCACAGGGGAGCGTGGATGATGAGGTTTTTTTCGCGTTCGGGTGAGAGTAGCGGCGGGGCCACCGACAAACCGCACCAGCCCGTGAGCGGTCCGGTGTCTTACGAGAGTACGCTTTCGATTCAGTCCCGGGCGATTCCTGGTGTCACGCTCGTGATTCGTCGCGTCTCTTTTGGCCGCCGAATGGAACTGAGCAGGTGCGCGCGGGAGCTCAGTCAAAGAGCGGAGTTCTTGGCGGCCGGCAACGAGGTCCGGGAGAAGATCGAGGCGAACATACTGGCGCAGGAGATCGACGCCATGTACATGCGATGGGGGCTGGTTAGCGTCGACGGTCTGATGATCGATGGGGAGCAGGCAACCGTCGATCAATTGCTGGATAGGGGGCCGGAAGAACTAACGCAGGAAGCGTTGGCCGCAATCCGGGGCCAGTGCGGCTTGAGCGAAGCAGAAAGAAAAAACTGATTATCGCATTCCACTTTCAGTTGGGGAACCAGGCCGCGTGGAAATGCGACGCGTGCCGGAGAAACGGCCTGGAAAGCAAGCGGCGATGCGGTTGGCGCAAAGACTCGAGCGATTCGTTGCAACAAATCGTGTGGGCGCGAGAACGAGTTTCCCTGACGACCTGTCCAACGTCATACATCACAGCCGAGAGCCTGGGTTTGCTAGAGGAATTCCAAGCGTGGAAGCTAATGGGCGCAAGTAACGTTTTTGACCTGCCAGCGCGTCTGGTGGAGGCGATCGCTATCTTAGAGAACGAATGGACGCTGGAGAAACGCAATGCCCAAATCTAAGTGGGATGAAGTGCTGTCGACAACTGCAAGCGGGGGCGCGACGCGTTCGAATCCCGCTCAAGAGTTGGCCACGGCCGGATCAGGGAGCGGCGGCAGCGTGAGCCTATCAGGGAGTTCCATTGCGTCGATCGAACTTCCAGGCGGCCAGGGTTCCACGAGCGACGTTACCGAGCAACTGTCCGCGCTCAGTACGCAGCTTAGTAGCCTTGCCTCGACGCAGCAGGAACAAACGGCGGCTATTCAAGAAAACACGCAGGCTGTGACGCAAAACACCGCAGAAAAAGGGGGCGGTGGCGCATCGGTTGGAAGCACCGTGGGGGGCATTGCATCCACGCTGGTTGGCGGAGGCCTTACTCTGTCTCCGATTATCAGCGGCTTGATGAGTCTATTTGGAGGCGGCAGTGCGACGACCACCGCGCCGGCGCCTTTCCAGTTGGCGGCACCCGTGCAATACCAGGGAGGGGTCGGGTCTGGCGGAGGAGTGGTGCCGGTAAACGTCGGAGAGTCCGGCCAGCCACGGGCACAGAGCTCAGCAGCTGCGCAGCAAGTGAACATTCAAGTAAACGCCATGGACAGCCAGTCGTTCTTGGACCACAGCAACGAGATTGCCGACGCGGTGAGGCAGGCCATCTTGAACTCGCATCCGTTGAACGACGTGATTGCTGAATTGTGATATGAGCGACTTCCCGCTGCTAAAAACAGGCGCCGTGCTCCAATATCCGGCGCAGCACTCATCCGAGTACTCCACAACCGTGTTGCGCTTTGTGGATGGCTCGGAGCAACGAGTGGGCAATTATAAAGCGCCGCTGCATCACTGGATCGTACGACTCAGTTTGCTGGACGAAAGCGAGTTGCACGCATATCGGGAGTTCTTTCGAGGGCTGAGCGGCGCAGCTCAGAACTTCTCTTTTACCGACCCCTGGGATGGCACGACGTATCCCAGCTGTAGTCTTGAGGACTCCCAGCTATCCGAACAACTGGTGGGCCCGTTCAACGCAACTACGTCGCTTCGGATCGTGGAAAATCCAGACTGACATGTTGTACTACCCGCAGCTGACCACTGGCACCATATCTCAGTACCCTGTGGGGCGGGTCACCAACATGCGCACATTCCTGAACCAGCTTCCAGACGGCAGCACGTTAAGGATGGCGGATACAGGCGCGCAGACGGTGCAATGGCAGCTCACTTATGCGAGCCTCACCGACGCTGAAGCGGCTTCGCTCCAAGCGTTATTCGATGCGTCCCTGGGCCGCTTGAATACATTTACCTTCCTGGATCCAACTGACAACTTATTGATGTGGAGTGAGGACTGGACGCAGCCGGTATGGACGGCTGACCCAATGCTGCAAGTTACTTTGGGCATACAGGATCCGTTCGGCGGAACTAATGCCCTGCAGCTCACAAACACGGGGCAAGCGGACCAACGCATCGTTCAAGTCACGGGCGGGCCAAGCTGGTATCAGTACGCTTATAGTGTCTACTTGCGCAGCGGCGCATACTGCCCGGCTCAACTTGTAATATCCGCCGACGGCCTGGATTCGCTGACAGAGGTTTCCGTGCCAGCAACGTGGACTCGAGTTGTGGCCTCGGCCTGCCTTTCCATCCAGTCGGACGGAATCAGCTTCGGTGTGCAATTGCCGCCGGGCGGGACTGTGGAAGCGTGCGGTGCGCAAGTGGAGGCACAATCCGCACCAGGGCCTTACAAGAAGACCATTGACCTTGGCGGCGTGTATTCGGAAACGAGATTTAATGCGGATCTGCTTCCATGGACGACCACTGCGCCCGACCAGAATAAGTGCCAGATCAGCCTAATCAGTAACTTGACCTGAGCCCGGAATTGGCATGAGTACCACCTCGATCAACACTCTGAAGGAACTGGAGGTTCCCGGCACACCCCTCCTCTTGTTTGACTGCACGCTGTCCTCTGGAGACGTTCAGCGGTGGAGTACGCACCCGGTAATTGTGAACGGCGCGCAGTATCTGAGCCGAGTTTTGCGACACAACGTGTTTGACTTAACTTCATCGTCAGAACTGGCTGTTGAGGGTGCCTCGACCGTCTCGATTACACTGGCCAACGCTGACTCGTTCCTGTCCTCGATCGAGAGAAACATCGGGTGGAAGGGCGCCCAACTTTCCGTAACGTTCCTGTTTTTCGATTTAGCGAACGGTGTGGCGGCTTCGGACAGCCAGGTTGTCTTCTGCGGAGTCGCAAATCCTCCGGATCAATCTACCGAGTTGACGCTACGACTTAGCTTTACGAACCGCCTGAACTTGCAACGGGTGTACTTGCCGTCAGTACGAATTCAGAAGAGCTGTCCGTGGAATTTTCCATCCGACGCATCACAACGGCAGGAAGCAGTTAGCGGTGGAACTTCCGGATCTTACGCGCCATTCTATCAGTGCGGATACTCCGCGGACCAGACGAACGGCGTCGGGAATCTGAACGGGACCACACCGTACACTTCGTGCGACTACTCGCGCGCACAGTGCCAGCAGCGGGGGATGTTCAGCACTGACGCACAAAATAATCCGACTGGGCGCTTCGGCGGGATCGAGTTTATGCCGGCCGCGATTTACGTCCGCACTTATGGCGAGAAAGGGATGCATCTTTCAATTCCAGCAGGGAACCTGGCGCTGTACAACGACTGTGTTCCGCTGGTTTACGGAACGGGGTGGTATGAGCCGCCTCTCGTGTTTGCCCGCAACGATGGAAATCTCACCCATTGCGAAGTGCTTCTGGGAGTGGGACCACTGAGCGCGATTGTGAAAGTGATCGTAAACAATACTGAGATCCCGGTGGGAGCTCCTGGGACCAACATGACTGCGACCGGCTGGTACAACGTAGTAAGTCTGGGTGCTCGGAATGGAACTTTCGACCTTGATTTCACGGATTCCTCAGGCAATCCGCTTGGCGATCCATACGGGAGCATGGGACTGTTGTCGGTGGTCGTCCCCAACCGAATCTCGGACGGAAGTTCCCTTCCCGAAATTGAGATCTTGATTCAAGGCCTTCTATTGCCGCGGTTTGATACGAGCGGCAACTCTCTGGACCCAACCTTCACGAACAATCCGGCGTGGGTGATCCTGGACGTCCTGAGGCGCAGTGGATGGAGCACCGGCGAGTTAGACCTGGTCAGCTTTGCTAATGTGGCCGCGCGGTGTGACGCGCTGGTGCAAACGGTCGATTTGAACGGCAACAACACTCTGATTCCCAGATATCAGTGCAACTTGTTATTGACCGACACCCGCAGTGTGGGTGACATCGTGCGCGGGATCTGCAACGGATCTGCAATGTTCTTGACTCTTAGCACAAGCGGCTTGCTCCAGTTGAATGGCGAAGATACATTGGCGGTGCAACAGCCGATACTACGAGCAGGCAGCAATAGTACGGAGGCGCTCGATGGAGGCTGGCCGGCCTACGAGTTCGGAGATAACGAGTTGTCTGGAATCTTGCGCCAAAACAATGGTGCATCGACGTTAAGTGTTTCGTCCCGTGCAACGGCTGACACGCCGAACCAGTACACAGTGGAATTCCAGGACGAGTTCAACCAGTACCAACAGGACAGCCTCTCTCTGGTGGATATCGATGACTCGCTGTTGACAGGGCAAAACATTACGACTAGTCTGACGGCACTCGGCTTGCCGAATTGCGATCAAGCGACAAGAGCCGCCGCGCTGCAGTTGTATAAGTCGGTCCAAGGCAACACCTATGTTCAGTTTCAAACCAGCATGAAAGGTGTGGGGCTAGCGCCGGGAGACATAATCACCATTACGTATGCGAAGGAGGGCTTCAGCCGCCAGCCGTTTCGGATCACCAAGATTTCTCCGGGTGTCAATTTTCTATCCGTATCCATCACGGCTCAGCTTCACGATGATTCGTGGTACACCGCCGTCAACACCGGCACGATTAACTTTGGAAGCCCACCGGGGTTCGAAATAGGTGTGCCCAGACCGCTCGTGGGCAGTGTGCTGGACAGCAACGGGGTACCGCAGTTCGGAGTGGTTGAATCTTCCGTCGTCAGCAGCGATGGAAGCATTGGTAGCAACTTGTCCGTCAGCTTTTCCGTCCCCGCTAGGCCGACGGCGAGCGCGGCGGGCATCCCGCTGGCGGGTCTGAATCCTCAAATCAACACGACCGGCGGGACCTTGGCCGGCGGCCAGGCTCTATATTACGCACTGAGCGCAGTGGATGCGACCGGCGCAGAGGGCGGGCTTTCATTCACGATCATGGCTAGCGTACCTGCAGGAACGAATACGAACCAAGTGACGTTGGTCACCCTAAGCTTCTCGTCGACTGCAGCCGGGTTTAACGTTTACCGCGGCGCGAATCCAATCCAGCTGTTGCTCATAGCGCAAAACGTTCCGATCGCCACGCAATTCACCGACCTGGGCGCAACGGCCTTACTCCAGGGTCCCCCTGATTACAACTACGACCACGCCAATTTCTACTGGCGCTTGGAGCTTCAACCTCCCGAAAGTGTTGACGTTCAATCCGCAACTACCGTTGGAAACAGCACGTTAAACATGCTTCCGAACCAGTATCGTGGCGCCACAGTGCGCATCGAGCAAGGAACCGGGGACGGACAGGAGCGAACGATTGCCGCAAATTCAGCCACTACTTTAACGATCACTCCCAGCTGGGACATTGCGCCGGACACGACCAGCTCCTTCCTGATCGCAGACTCCTCTTGGCAGTTTGGGGCGTCGAGCGCTGCATCGCCGGTATCGTTTCCGGTGCCAAACCGCGAGGGCGTGACGCTTCACATTTCCGGCCGCGCCGCCAACGTCCGCAACGAGGAGAGCGACCTCGAACTCTCACCCTTGACTCGTTGGCGGATTTCAGGCAACGTCGGGAATAATCTGGACTCGGATGTTGCAGGCCAACCCACATTTGGGTTGTATCTCGCCGGACAAGGCACTGTGGACTTGGTGGGAATCGGTTTTACGTCCCTCGACAATACGATTACAGTCAACGCCGGCACCCTGACGTTGGCTTTTTGGGACGAACTGAACGGCCCATCGACGATCCTTCTAAGTGCCGCCGCCGGGGCCGGGGATACAACGCTGGCTGTGTCAACCGCAATTTCCGCGTCGGCCGGGGACTTATTGCAGGTTGACGCAGAAGTAATGCTCGTTCAGCAGGACCTGAGCAATGGAACGACCGTACAAGTCAATCGAGGTTCACACGGAAGTACTGCAACGGCACATGCGGCTCAAACGGGCGTTTACGCTCTTGAGAAGAAGATTTTCATCATGCCGTTCGCCCAAGGCTTTTTCGGCAGTCCCGCCAGCGGCAGCTACCTCTTTCCGATCGTCCTGCCCGATGTTCGCATCGCGGCCGCAGAATTGTTCGTGACCAATTCGCATGGAAATAGCACCGTGGCCGAGCAATCGTTTACGAATACTTCGGATACTGGACTGCGCACGCTTTCCGGAGGACAACTTTCCATCCAGGTGGATGGCGCTTTGGCAATCCAAACCAATGCAGCGCCTCCACTGCTGGTTGACACTTCTCATTCCGTACGCGACGTATATGCGGTTGTATCAGATGCCCCGGCTGCAGCTCCGGTCGTCATGGAGGTGACACAGAATGGGCAGCCGTTCTGTCAGCTGACCATCCCGGCGGGCACGACCACTTCCAATGTAGTCGATGGATTCGCGCTTGGTCCATTGCAAGCTGGGGCGCAAGTCGGCTTGAACATCACCTCGGTTGTGCAAACAGCGAACGCCGCCCCCGGTAGCGATCTCACCGTAACAATTAGACTGTAGGCCTGCCTGTGCCGGAAACGTTGAACAAACTCCAGCCCGATCGCGACTTGCAATGTTATTTCTTTGAGCCATCCGCCATTGCGGCCTTGAGTCAGACCAGTCCGAACGGCTTTACCGTCTCGGGTTCCTGGCGGCAGCAGTTCGACTGGGCAGTCATTGAATGGAACCGGGACAATGTCTTCGAACATCCTGCGTTCCGCTCGTTGCCAAACGGCGATCTCAGCGGACTGACGCTCGCCTACCAAGAAACCAGGCAAAACTGTATTCCCCTTGACTCAGACCTTTATCCGACGGTGGATTGGCCCACGCTCCGCATCTGGGCCAATCCCGGTACGGGCGAGACCATCTACAGGGTCCCGCTGCTCAATTACGCTACGCCGGTTACAGGCGGTTATCAGTGTGCTACGGTCCAGTTTCAACTCGGTGGCAGTCCGACACCCGGCGATTCCGTGGGGCTGGCATTTCTTTCCGAGCACTATCCATATCTTTTGACAAGCGCCGACACCTTGGAGGTTGCCATCCAGAACATCGTTGCGGGAGTGAATGCTTTCTCCTCAACGATGCAAGCCGTTGCCAACGGCACGTCGATTACTTTGACCTACGTCGGATCCGGCCAGACCCTCTCCAACTCAACGACGGGTGCGAACGGAAATCGGATCGGCGTCTACAGCTACGTTTCGGGCGCCTGCACCGAGCAATGGGATGCCGTTTCCAAGCAGCTTTCGGGCGGAACGTCGCCCTCGGCATGGTCAATCACCCTGCCGTTTGCCTCGTTGCAAGACCCAGTTCTCGGACAAGTTCCCTCGAATGCCATCAGAAAACTGCGCTGGACCTATTCGGCCGACTTACAGCCCGGAGCCTATCTTCGAACCGAGTTTCAGGTCACGGTCTCCAATTGGAACGTAAGCGGCAGCGGTCTGAGTTATTCGGTCGCTGGCCCCGGCAGCAGCCGTATCGAAAACGACTCGAGCGAAGTTCAATATACCGGTTCGTGGAGCAGTACGGGCGGCAATTATTCCGGAGGTAGCATTCAGTCTTCGGATACCCCCACTTCGTCGTTCACTTGTAGCTATACCTCCTCGCAACCGCACAGCCTTTATTTGGGCACCCGTCTATTGGACAACGGCACAGTGATCTCGATTTCGGTTGACGGCCAGAGTCCGTCCCTTGTGAACCTGAATGTTCCCGGCGAAGATGTGCTCATTCGCCAATTCCTGGGTCAATTCGAGTCCGGAAGCCACACCGTCACCGCGGCGCACGCTGGCGACCCAGGAACCTATTTCTACTTCGACTTTTTGGAAGTCGCGATTCCGGCAGCCACTCTGCCTGTCGAACCCACGGAATCGGTACTCACCCTGGCCACCGACTGGGACACCAACCAATCGCTCGCTCTGGCGCCCGAACGAACGGCTTGGATGATCAACTCGCTCGGCTTTCGTGGAAGGGTCAATCATTATGCCGGCGCACTCTGGTTTTATGAGCTGACCTGCCCTGCGCAGAGTTATGCCTCAGCTACGGTCACGTTTTCAGGGTCTCCGGATCAGAACGAGACGACGCAAATCATCCTGGGACAAACCGGTCAACCGCCTTCCACTCAAACCGTGATTGAGCATCTGAATCTGGATGGCGATACCGTGGAAACGCTGGCAACCGCGTTTGAGCTACTCCTGAACAGCGGCTATACCGCGGTTTGGGCGCAGGCCACCGGCAGTCAACTCAACATTTTTTCCCGCTCGATGGGCAGCGACGGAAACAACATCACCATTTCCACAAGTGCGCCTACCACGAATCTCTCTATCTCTGTCTCTGGTCCGACCTTTACCGGTGGCGTGGATGGCGCCTGGCTCACCGATCTGACGGCAACTCCCCGCTTGAATCGGGCGGCCCGCGACTGGAGCACCAGTTATTTTCAAGCCCTGAACGGCTATGGCCTGGATGTGGTGGCTTCGTTTAGCATGGAGTTGGGAAATGGCGATCCTTCCGCTGAAGCCGGCATCGCCCAGGTTTATCCCAGCCAGGCTCCGGTATTGCTGACTACGCCTTCGTTACAAACCAACTTTTCTCCGGCGAGCGCCGCGTTCTGGCAGCAGGTGTATCAGGACATGGCCAGCGTGATGGCGGCCGCCGGTTTAACACCTTACTTGCAATTCGGCGAGGTGCAGTGGTGGTATTTCCCGGATGACGGTTCCGGAATGCCTTTTTATGACGCCTACACCACGAGTACTTTCCTCGCGCAATACGGACGCGAAATAACGGTAATCACGAGTAACACGGTGGATCCTCAAACGATCCCACAGGAAGCTGCGTTCCTACCTGGATTGATCGGCGCGTTTACGAGCCAGATTCGTAGCTACGTTCGTTCACTCTATGCCGACTGCCGCTTTGAGGTGCTGTATCCCACCGACGTGAACAACACGCCGCTCAACCACGTCATCAATTATCCAGTCAGCGATTGGACTCCCGCCAATCTGAATTGCCTGAAGACCGAAAGCTTCACTTACACGTACGAGCGGGACTTAGACCTAAGTATGACGAGCATCGCGATGGGCGCCGCCTACGGATTCCCCCCGGCGCAGCGCAGTCATTTGGTCGGTATTGGCGATTCATCTACGCCCTGGCTCAAGGAAGCAAGGCTCGCCGAGGCCAGCGGCTTTGAGTCCGTCGTCTTATTCGCCTTGGATCAGTTCTGTCTGATTGGCTACGCCCTGCCCCTTTCACATGGCATGCGGCGCAGCCTCAGTATGGGCTGAGGGCGCTTCCTCCACCGTTCGCGGTACAGTGATTATGCAGCCGTGATCGCAGTTCAAAACGTCTCTAAGGTGTATCATCTTTATCGGCATCCCCTGGATCGCGTCCTGGGCGCGCTCGTGCCCGCGAAATCCCGGTCCGCCGACTTCTGGGCCTTGCGCGACATCAACCTCCGCGTCGAAAAAGGCGAAGTCTTTGCCCTCCTCGGCCCCAACGGCTCCGGCAAGAGCACGCTGTTGCAGATCATCAGCGGGATCCTGCAGCCCACCAGCGGGCGTGTTCTGCGTGCCGGCCGCATCGCCGCCCTGCTCGAGTTGGGAGCCGGATTCAATCCCGAATTCAGCGGGCGCGACAATGTCTTTCTCAATGGCGAGATCATGGGTCTTTCCCGCCGCGAAATGGAGAGAGCCTTCCCGCGCATCGAAGCCTTCGCCGAAATCGGCCAGTTCATCGACCGGCCGGTGAAGGAATATTCCAGCGGTATGTATGTTCGGCTGGCATTTTCCACCGCCATTCACGTCGATCCGGAAATTCTCATCGTCGATGAGGCCCTGGCCGTCGGCGACGCGATCTTTGCCAGCCGCTGTATCCAGAAGTTCGAAGAGCTCCGCCAGCGGAAGGTGACGGTGCTCCTGGTTTCTCATGACCTCGGCCTAATCAAGCGGCTTGCGGACAGAGCCGCCTTCATGCTCGAAGGCAAAATCGTGATGCAAGGCACACCCAAGGACGCGGTCAATCAGTATGTGGGCTTCGTCCTCGATCGCGAGCGCGCGCAGAAAGACCGGATCACGGTTCCGGGTACCAGCCCTGCCGCAGCCAGCTCCTTCCGTCACGGAGACGGCGCCAGCCGTATCACGGACGTTCAGATTCTAAACAGTGCCGGCGATCCCTGCCGCGTCTTTCGCCCGGGTGAGTCCATGCTGGTCCGCATCCGCGCCGCGTTCCATCAGCCCGTGTCGAACCCGCTTGTCGGCATTCTGATCCGCAGCCGCATTGGAATGGACGTCTTCGGAACCAACACGCGCCTCGAACGCGTCGAACTGGGCGATTTCACGGCGGGAGAGGCGTTGGAAGTCGAGTTCGAACTGGATTGCCTCCTCAGCCGGCAAGACTACACGCTTACTGTCGCCACGCAATATGGGAGCGGCCTCAGCCAGGATTGGCTGGACGATGTCGCCCAATTCCAGGTCGTAGACTCCAAGGACGTGGCTGGCGTTCTCAACTTAAACACGCGAGTCCGGCATCAACGCCTGGCTCGCCAACCCGCTCTCCAAAATTAGACCATGCAACTCGACGACATCCAAAGCGCCCTGCGCGACGAAACCCTCGACGGCTGGCTGTTCTTCGATCATCACCAGCGCGATCCGCTCGCCTACCGAATTCTCCATCTCAATCCCACCCACGTCGCCACGCGGCGCTGGTATTACTACGTGCCTGCTGACGGCGAGCCGAAGGGCCTCGTCCACGCCATCGAATCTCACGTGCTCGACGGCCTGCCTGGATCGATTCAGACCTATTCCAGTTGGACGGCACAGGTGGAAGGCCTCAAGCGCCTGCTGGCCGGCTCCCGCCGCATCGCCATGCAGTACTCGCCCAATTGCGCGGTGCCGCAAATCTCGCTGGTGGATGGAGGCACGCTCGAATTAATCCGCAGCCTCGGCCTCGAAGTCGTCACCTCCGCCAATCTCATCCAGGTCTTTGAGGCTCGCTGGACCGCGGACCAGTTGGAAATGCATCTCGAAGCCGGCCGCCGCGTGGACCGTGTGCGAGCAGGCGCTTTTCAACACATCGCCGAGTCCCTCGCCTCCGGCCGCACCGTCACCGAGTGGGACATCAACCGCTTCATCCGCGACGGCTTTGAAAAATCAGGACTACTTACCGACCACGGCCCGATCGTCGCGGTGAACGCCAACATGTCGAACCCGCATTACGAACCCACAGCGGAGCAGAGCTGCCCCATACGCGAGAAGGATGCCGTATTGATTGACATGTGGGCCAAGCTCGACCGTCCAGATGCCGTCTACTACGACATCACCTGGACCGGCTATTGCGGCGCTTCTCCGCCCTCGACGTTGCAAAATATCTTCGAGGTGGTGCGCGACGCCCGCGACTGTGCGGTCGCCCGCGTCCAATCCGCGGTCGCCCAGCATCAAATCCTTCAGGGATTTCAGGTGGACGACGCCGCGCGCGCATATATAAAGGACAAGGGATTCGGCGACTATTTCATCCATCGCACGGGGCACTCCATCGGCCAGGAAGTTCACGGCGCCGGCGCGAACATGGACAATCTGGAAACGCACGACGAGCGCAAAGTGATTGCCGGGACCTGCTTCTCCGTCGAGCCCGGCGTCTACCTGCCGGAATTCGGTATCCGCTCGGAAGTCAATGTTTACATCGGCAACAAGGAGGCGCGGGTGACAGGGGAAGTCCAACGCAGCCTGGTCATCATTTTGTGATATGCGTGACATATGCCGGTAACGATTTCGTTTCCGCCGCCCTTTCCCGGCTCAAGCCTCGCTGAATCAACGTCTTCCAATGGGCGACTCCGATCAATCGACCCGATAGGAATTTTCGATTGGACCCCGGCCTCCCGCTCGCATACCCTGAATCATGGCAACCGTACAAGTTATGGAGCCCGCCAGCTCTCAAATCGCCCTTTTTCATCGCATCAGCACTATTGTTAGCTCCGAGCTTTCACTCGACGAAATGCTAGGCGAAATCGTTGGCGTTACGGCGCAGGTCACCGATTGCGACGCCTGCCTGGTGTATCTGTTGGATCGCGACACCGACGAGGTGGTTCTGCGAGCCTCGCAAGTTCCCCACGCCGCCGCACTCGGCACGTTACGCATGAGCGTGGGTGAAGGCGTGACGGGTTGGGTGGCCGAACACAAATCCGTTGTGGCGCTTTCCTCGAGAGCTTCCAACGACGCCCGCTTCAAGAAATTCCCAGCCCTGGTGGAAGACACGTATGACGCCTTTCTCTCCGTTCCACTGGTCAGCGGCGGCGAGGTGATCGGCGTCATCAATGTGCATCATCGCGAACCGCACGATCACACGCGCGACGAGATTTCGTTGCTGACCTTCGTCGGCGAACAGATGGGCGGGGCGGTCTCCAAGTCGCTCCTGGCTGAAGCCAACGCCCGCTTGCTGGAAGAGACATTGGAGATGAAACGCCAGCTGGAAACGCGCAAGCTGGTGGAACGCGCCAAGGGCATCCTGCAGCAGCGCCACGGCCTGACGGAAGAGGAAGCCTACTTGCGCCTGCGCAACGAAAGCCGCCGCCTCCGCCGCCCCATGAAGGATCTGGCCGAGGCCATCATCCTGGCGGAAGATCTGAGCCGGAAGTCCGAAACCTCCGTTTGAGCCGCGCGCCGGAGCAAGCGGGTTAGCCGCCAAGATCCGACATCACTTTGCGCATTCGTGCGTGCGCCAGAACCACGTCCGGGTCGCGCTGCATCGCTTCAAAGTAGCGCTTGGCGAAGCCGCTGCCGGATTCCCTGGGCGCCAGCAGCTCGTAGGCTTGTGCGATCAGGCGCTCGGCGTCGATGCCGGTGGGGGGGTCTTCGGCGTCCAGAATTTCGTCGATCAGCACCACAAACTCGGACAATTCGTGCAGCCAGGCGAACCAGGGATCGTACAAAACCAGTTTCAAGAGCTCCCCGCTGGAGCTGATGCGTGCGATGTCCCGCTCGTAGGCCGCCCGTTCGGAGTCCAGCAGCGTCTTGTGCAAGCCCAACAGGCCGTTGCGGAGATCCGTCAGCCGCTGGTGGACGCCGTCCGTAGAAGGATTCGTGAAAGGCATGACCCTGGTGTTATAGTAGCTCCAACGGGAAGTTCCGCTCGCGGCAGTCAAGAATTATCGAACGATTCGATCCCGTCACCGCTAAAATAAGTACGTGCCCTCCAACGCCACACTTCAGCTTGCCACGGGCCACCTGCAGCAGGTGCGCCAGGAAATCGGAAAGGTCATCGTCGGGCAGCAACACGTCGTCGACGGTGTGCTGATCTGCCTGTTAGCCGGAGGCCACGTGCTGTTGGAAGGTGTGCCGGGCTTGGGCAAGACCACGCTGCTCCGCACGCTGGGCCGCGTGCTGCACCTGAAGTATTCGCGCATCCAGTTTACGCCCGATCTCATGCCCGCCGACATCGTCGGCAGTATGATCATCGAGAGCGACGATCACGGCGCCAAGGCGCTCCGTTTCCAGCCCGGCCCCATCTTTGCGAACCTGGTACTGGCCGACGAAATCAACCGCGCCACGCCTAAGACGCAGTCCGCCCTGCTGGAAGCCATGCAGGAGCGCACCGTTACCAGCGGAACCACCACGCACGAGCTGGAAGCGCCGTTCCTGGTGATGGCTACCCAGAATCCGATCGAAATGGAGGGCACCTATCCGCTGCCCGAAGCCCAGCTGGATCGCTTCCTGATGAAGATTCTCGTCCAGTATCCTTCGCGCGAAGATCTCAGCCGCATTGTCGAGCGCACCATCCACCGTGACGAAACATCGCTTCATCAGGTGGTGGATCGCGACGCGATCCTCGAGCTGCGCGCCGCCTGTCGCGACGTGCTGGTAGCCGCGCACGTCCAGGACTTCGCCATCGACCTGGTGATGGCCACGCAGCCGGGCACCTCCGGCGCGCACCAGCTTGCCAACAAATATATTCGCTACGGCAGTTCGCCGCGCGGCGCACAGGCACTGGTGGAATGCGGGCGCGCCTTGGCCCTGATGCGCAGCCGGCTGAACCTCAGCATGGACGATGTCCGCGAGATGGCGCCGGCCGTCCTGCGCCATCGTATCATCCTGAACTTCGACGCCCACGCCGACGGTCAAACGCCGGAAACCATCCTCAGCCAGATCATCGAGAGCGTCTCCTCCGCGGCCGTCAAGTGAAAGCAATCCAGTGAAAACGGCGCCGCTCATCGACAGCACCTTCCTCGAGAAACTCGAGCGGCTGGCGATCCTGTGGCAGAAGTCGTTTCCGGGTCTGGTCGGCGGCCACAACATTTCTCATTTCGCCGGCCCCGGCCAGGAGTTTCTGGACCATCGCCAGTTCCACCACGGCGACGACCTGCGCGCGGTCAACTGGCGCGCCTATTTGCGCCTGGAAAAACTCTTCCTGAAGATGTTTCAGGTCGAGCCGCGCATACCGGTCCGCCTGTTGCTGGACTGCAGTAACTCCATGGCCACGGGCGCCAGCCCAAAGTTCGATTACGCGCGAAAACTCGCCGCGGCCCTGTGCTACATCGGCCTGGTGCGTCTCGACACCATCGGCGTCCAGCCCTTCGGCGCGGACCTGGGAGACTCCTTCCTCTGCGGCGGCGGGAGGCATCGCTTCATTCCCGCCGTCAACTTTCTGGAGAGCCTGTATCCCTCCGGACGGACAAATTTCTTTCAGATCGCGCGCGATTTCATCGCCAAGTATCCGCAACGCGGGTTGCTGATCGTCGTTTCGGATTTTCTCGACGACGCCGGCTGCGAGCGCCCTTTGCAGTTTCTCGCCGATTTCGGCCACGAGCTTCTGCTGGTGCACGTCTGGTCACCCGAAGACCGGGCGCCCGATTGGGAAGGACAACTGGATCTCACCGACGCCGAAACCGGCGCCGTGCTCGAAATCGGATTCGACTCGGCTGCCCGCGACGCCTACACTCAGGCTTTCGACGCCTACGCGCGCAACCTCCAGAACATCGCCCTGCGCAACGGCGGGCGCTACATCGGCCTTTCCACAAACACTACAATTGAGGAAGCGGTGTTCGGCCCGATGGCGCGCTCCGGCGCCATACAGTAACGCGCCATGTTCTTCCTCAACCTCTCGTTACCGGAATTTCTGGCGATCCTGGGATCGCTGTCGGGCGTGGTGGTGGCGCTGTACCTGCTGGACCGGGCGCGCAAGAAGCACATCGTAGCGAGCCTCCGTTTCTTCACCGCCGTTGAGCAGCCTCCGGTGATGAAGCACCGGCGCAAGCTGCAACAGCCCTGGTCGCTGGTGCTGCAAATCGTCAGTTTGTTGCTGCTGCTGCTCGCCATCGCGCAGCTTCGCATCGGCTCGGCCGATCAGTCCTCGCGCGACCACGTGATGATCCTGGACACCTCCGCCTGGATGTCCGCGCGCTCCGGTCAGAATCGCCTTATCGATCAGGCCCGCGCGGCGGCCCGCGGCTATCTGCGCGCGCTGCCGGCCAATGACCGCCTCATGATCGTGCGTGCGGGCGCGCTGGCCACTCCGGCCGTGCTGTTTGAATCCGACCGCCGCAAGCTGCAGCAGGCCATCGATGAAACCCAGCCCGGCGCCGGGCCCCTCAACCTCCAGCAGGCTTTCGATTTCGCCCGGCAGGCGCAGAAGCTGCACGCGCAGCGCCCCGGGGAAATCGTCTTCATCGGCGCCGCGCGTACCTCCAGTGACGACGCGCAGCAATTCAATGCACCGCCGAACCTGCGCTTCATCGCCATCAACGGTCCGTCGGAACATAGCGGATTGCGCAAGCTAAGCGTCCATCGCCTCGCTTCCGACCCCGACACCTGGGAGGCCTTCATCGCGGTGAAGAACTATGGCGCTCGCCCGCGATCTCTGCCGCTGGCCGTGAACTTCGGTGGTTCGCCGGTCGGTTCCCATCGCTTCGACTTGAAGCCCGGGGCCGAAGAGAGCGTCACCTTCCGCTTCACAACCCGCGCCGCCGGCTGGCTGGAGGCGCGCCTGCTGACCAACGACCCCTTCGTCCAGGACCATCGCGCGATTCTGGAGTTGCCAGCGCGAAAAGTGCTGCCGGTTGCCGTCTATTCAACGGAGCCGGATCTGCTTCGCCCGGTCTTCAACGCGATTCCCGGCGTGCAAGCGAGCTTCCTCGCCCCCTCCAGCTACGATCCCAAACTTCGCGGCGGCATCGTGCTCCTGGATCGCTTCGCTCCCTCCGCGCGGCCTTCTTCCGACAGCATTTGGATCGAGCCGCCGTCCGGTCAGTCGCCGATCCCTGTGCGCTCCACCGGGCAGAAAGTTCACTTGAGCCGCTGGGAAACGGACGATCCGCTGGGCGCCGGTTTGCGCGTGAGGGACCTGGAATTTCCAACGGCCCAAATCTTCAACACCGCTCCGGGCGACATTGCCATTGCTTCGGCCGATGCCGGTCCGCTGATTGTCGCGCGCCCCGGCTCCCCGAAAATCGTCGTGTTCGGCTTCCACCCCGTGCGTTCCGGCATGAAATACGAACTTGCGACGCCGCTCGTGTTCGCCAACATCGTCCGCTGGATGCAGCCCGATGTATTCCGCTCCTGGGAACTGACGGCGTCCACGGTGGGCACCGTCGAGGTCGCGCTGGATAGCGAGCCGGATCCCAACTCCATCCGCGTCCAAACCGAAGACGGCGTGCGGCTGCCGTTCACGGTCGAGGGCCGTACTCTGCGCTTCTTCGCCGGCGCTCCCGGAATCGTTCGCGTGCTCAACGGCGACCGCGAATTGGTCTATTCGCTCACTCTTCCGCAGCCGGGCGATGCCGTCTGGCGGCCGGCACGTGCGAAATTCGGATTGCCCGCGCAGAGTCCCATCCAACCCGCTGCGCGCGATGTCTGGCAATGGCTCGCTTTGCTGGGAGCCGCCGGATTGCTCGCGGATTGGATCTTATTCGGCCGCATGCAGCGGCGGGTAGCATCCTTCGATCGTCCCGCCCAACCCGCGTTCTGGAGGAAGGCCTCATGACCTTCGAGCACGGCTGGGTGCTGGTGTTCGTGTTGCTGCCGCTCGCCTGGGCTGCGTTCGAGATGCGGCGGACGCGCCGCACTGTGGGGCTGATTCTCAAAGCGCTGGCTTTTGTGGCGATCATCCTCGCACTGGCCGAGCCTCGGATCACGCTGCCGCAAACCAAAATGGCGGTCGCCGTACTTGTCGACACCTCCGCGAGCGTTTCGCCGCAGGATCTCGCGCGCGCTTCTGAACTCGCTGCCGCCATCGATAAAGCACGCGGCCGCCACCGGGTGCGCGTCCTTCCGTTCGCGCGTTCGGTTCGCGATCTCATGCCCGCCGAGCGTGGCTGGCGCTTTCAATCCACGGCCGGCGAAGCCGGGCGCGCCACCGACATCGAGTCCGCCATCCAGGAAGCCGTCAGCTCGCTGCCTTCGGATCTGGTGCCGCGCTTAGTCCTGATTTCGGACGGCAAAGAGAATGCCGGCAGCATCACCCGCGCTGCTTGGCAGGCTCAGCGCCTGGGCATCCCCATCGACACGATTCCTCTTCAAGGCCGCCCGCAGCCCGCGCTTCGGCTGGAATCCGTGACGCTGCCCACCGTCGCCTTTACCGGTGAACAGTTCCCCATCGACTTGAGTGTGGTTTCGCCCTCCGCGCTCTCCGGCACCGTCGAGGTCAGCGCCGAAGGTAAATTGCTGGGCTCCAATCCCATCACGCTGGCCCCCGGCGACAACCAGGTTCGCGTGCACGCCAGCCTTTCGGAAGTGGGCGCTCTGAATCTGTCGGGCGTGATTCGAGCCGGTCGATCCGGCGAGATCCGTTTTGACCGCGCCGTCAATCTGCGGCGGCCCAAGGTTCTTTACGTCTCGCAGGACCCCGCGGGAACGGAGGCGCATCTGATGCAGACTCTGGCCGCGGCGCAATTCGAAGTGGACCGCACGGGCGATCCGCTGCACGCCGACCTGGCCGGCTATCAGCTGGTTGTGCTGAACAACCTGGATCTGGAAGCTTTGCCCGAGTCCCGCAAGGACGACATCGAGAAGTTTGTGCAGCAAGGCGGCGGGCTGCTGGTCATCGGCGGCGAGCACAACGTGTATCCCGATGACAAGAAGATCGAGGACGCGCTGGACCGCACGCTACCCGCCAAACTCGCGCCGCCGCGCTCCCCGGAAGGCACCGCGGTGGTGCTGATCATCGATAAGTCCTCTTCCATGGAAGGCAAGAAGATTGAGCTGGCGCGGCTGGCCGCCGTGGGCGTCGTGGATAATCTGCGCGCCATCGACCAGGTGGGCGTGTTGATCTTCGATAACTCCTTCCAATGGGCCGTGCCCATGCGCCGCGCCGAAGACCGGTCTTTGATCAAGCGCCTGATCTCGGGCATTATTCCCGATGGCGGCACGCAGATCGCGCCGGCGCTCGCCGAGGCATATCACAAAATCCTGCCGTTGCACGCCACTTTCAAGCACATCGTACTGATGACCGACGGCATCTCGGAGGAAGGCGACAGCCTGGATCTTTCCAAGGAAGCGGCCGCGCAGCACGTCACCATCTCGACGGTCGGCCTGGGGCAGGACGTCAATCGCGCGTATCTTGAAAAAGTCGCGGCCATCGCGAACGGCAAGTCTTATTTTCTGAATGAGCCAGCCGGCTTGGAGCAGATTCTCATCAAAGACGTGATGGAGCACACCGGATCCACGGCTGTGGAGCGTCCGCTCAAGCCCATCGTGAGCAAGAACGCCGAGATTCTGTCGGGGGTGGGCATCGACACCGCGCCGGCGCTGAAGGGCTACGTACGATTCATCGCCAAGCCCACCGCCGACACCATCCTGAAGATTGACGAGAAAGACCCACTGTACACGCGCTGGCAATATGGGCTGGGGCGCGCCGCCGTTTTCGCTTCCGACGCCAAGGCCCGCTGGGCCGCCGACTGGGTCACCTGGAAGGGCTTCGACCGCCTGTGGGCCAACATCTTCCGCGATCTGTTGCCGCACGCCGAAAGCAGCGACGCCAAAGCGGGTTTCGATAGCGCGAGCGGCGATCTGGACGTCGAGTATCAGCTCGGCCGCGACGTCGACGCGCCCGGGCAACTCCCTGAGATCTTTGTACTCGGTCCCAACGGCTTCCGCCATCCCATGGAGATTACCAAGCTGGGGGACAAATCCTACCGCGGTAAGATTCACATCGGCCAGTTACAGGGCCTGTTCCGCATCCGCCCGCTGGAGGAGTCGCGCGCGTTTCCGGAGGTCGGTTACTACCAGCAGGAGCAGGAATTGCTGGACTACGGCTCGAATCCGTTCCTCCTGCGCACCATTGCTCAGTTCACCGGCGGCCGGTTCAACCCCGCTCCCAAGCAGGTGTTCGATGCGGCCGGCCGTTCCGAGACGTCAGTATTGAATCTCTGGCCGGCGCTGCTCGGTCTGGCGATCGCTTTGAATCTCGCCGAGCTGCTCATGCGAAAAGTGCCACGACGGTCTCTAGGTGAAATGTTTGGGGGAAAAGATCGGCCAGCGTGATCCTGCCGATGCGGTAGCCTTCGGCGAGCAGGCCCTGCAAGTCCCGTGCGAGAGTCGCCGGATCGCACGAAATGATGGTGATCCGCGGAGTGCGGATGCGCGCCAGCTCCCGCACGGCGTGCTTGCCAAGTCCCGATCGCGGTGGATCGGCGAAAATGAAGTCCGGCCGGTCTTCGAGCGCGGCGAGATAGTCTTCCGTGGTTTGGTGCAGCGCTTCCTGCCCGATGTTGTGCTGCAGGTCGGCGAAGGCGCTGCCGTTGGATTCCACCGCGGTTACCCTCGCAAAGCGCGTTGCCAGACTTTTCGCGAACAGGCCTACTCCCGCGTAGAGATCCACCGCCCACTTGCCTTCCACGCCGCTCGTGGCGCACTCAACCAGCCGATCGATGAGGAAACGGTTCACTTGGAAAAAGGAATGGCGACTGACGCGGAATCCGCCGTAGTCGATCGGGCCGGTGACGCCGAGCGATGCAAGCTCGGCCAACGCCGCTTTCGGCACGCGGTCCAGTACATTCACCTGAACGTCGGTCTCATTGGTGAATAGTTCCACGCCCGCGTTGACGCCGGGAACGTTGATCGCGCGGATGATCTCATTGAGTTTTGGCGACGCGATGGGGCAATGATCGATCGCGCAAAGCCGGTGCGAGCCGTGCTCGAAGTAGCCCACGCTGCCATTTTCGAGATGGAGCTGAATGCGGTTGCGGTACTGCCAAGGCTCCGCCGTGATGACGCCGATCTCGCCCTCGTACTCAATCTTGCCGACGCGCCGCAGAACTTCGCGCAGGATCGCCTGCTTCTGCTCCATCTGAAACTCGTAGTTGGCGTTCTGATAGTGGCAGCCCCCGCAGTGCAGAAAATAAGGGCAGGCAGGCTCGATGCGGGCGGCGGAGGGCGAAATCACTTCGATCAGCCTTCCTCGAAACAGGTCACTCTTGACCGGTTCCACGTTAGCCCGGACGACTTCGCCGGGCAGCACATATGGTATTAGGACAACTCTACCACCAACCCGCGCCAGGCCGTCGCCGCCATAGACCAGCTTTTCAATGGTGAGGGTTTCTTCGGTGGGCAATTCCAGACTCACCCTACGGTACCATGAGGATTCACGATGAAGAAACGCGTTTTCTCCGGCGTTCAGCCGACGGGCAATCTGCACATTGGGAACTACCTGGGAGCTCTGAAGAACTGGGTCGAGATCCAGGGCAATTACGAGAGCATTTTCGGCATCGTCGACTTGCACGCCATCACGGTGTATCAGGATCCGGCGGAACTGCGCGCGAAGATCCTCGAAATCGCGGCGCTGTTTCTGGCGGCGGGGATTGATCCGAAGCAGTCGACCATTGTGGTGCAGTCGTCCATTCCGGAGCATTCGGAACTCGCCTGGATGCTGACTTGCGTTACGCCGGTGGGCTGGCTGGAACGCATGACGCAGTACAAAGCCAAGGCGCAGGCGCAGGAGACGGTGGGCGACGGGCTGCTGCAATACCCGGTGCTGATGGCCGCCGATATTTTGATTTACCAGGCGGCGATCGTGCCGGTGGGCGACGATCAGGCGCAGCATCTGGAACTAACGCGCGACATCGCGCAGCGTTTCAATTCGCTGTACGGAGAGACGTTTGTGATGCCGGAAACGCACATGCCCACCGCTGGATCCCGGGTCATGGGTTTGGACGATCCAACGAAGAAGATGAGCAAGTCCGCGCCGGGATCGGGCCATGCGATTGCGTTGCTCGATCCTCCGGATGTAGCTCGCAAGAAAATCATGCGGGCTACGACTGATTCTCAGCCGCACATCGATTTGGAGAATCTGTCGCCTGGGGTGCTGAACCTGCTCGACATTGCTAAGGCCTTCGAGGGACCGGTAAACGTGGATGTGTACCAACGGTTTCAGGGGAAGCGATATGGAGATTTGAAGAAGGCGGTAGCTGACGTTGTTGTCTCTCACCTGGAGCCGCTGCAGAAGCGGTATGCCGAGATTATGGACGAGCCGGGATATCTCGCCGGAGTGCTGCGCGAGGGCGCCGAGCGGGTGTCGCCGATCGCGCAGTCGACCGTAAAGCTGGTGAAGGAGCGGATGGGGCTGTACGTCGGCGGTTAATGGAAGTCGTGCGAGGGCACGGCCTCTTCGGCGACGTGCAGCGGATCGAAGCGTTCGGCGCGCACGGTGGCGACGTTATCGATATTCTGCATTTCGCCCTCGATCACAAGATACGGGTTGTTGAGGATGGTCTTTCGTTCGCGCTCGAAGACGTCCGGCATGACGACGGCGTTCGAGACTCCGGTCTCATCTTCGAGACTCAGGAACAGCAAGCCTTTGGCGGTGCCGGGGCGCTGGCGGCAGATGACGCATCCGGCGATGCGGACGGAACGGCCATTGCGGACGAACTTCACCTCGTTCGCAGGCGTGACACCGAGCGCGTTCATCTTTTCGCGGTGAAAAGTCATGGGGTGGCTGCCGATGGTGAGGTGCGTGCCGTGGAAGTCGGCGTTGAGGCGCTCGCTCGCGGTCATTTGCGCGAGCGGCGCGTGGCTGGTGGCTGGTGGCTGGTAGGTTGCGAAAAGCGGGCCGGCGGGGCGCAGGGCCAACTCGGAGTCCCAGAGCGCGGCGCGGCGATGCGTGGGGGAATCTGTGATGAAGTTGAGCGCGCCGATTTCACTTAAGCTTCGTAGCTCGTCCTTGCGGAGTTCGGGGGCGCGATTGACCAGGTCCTGAATGCTCATGAACGGCGCCTGCGTGCGGGCGGCAAGGATAGATTCGGCGGCCTGCTGGCGCAGGCCTCTCACGTAGTTGAGGCCCAGGCGGACGCGCTTCTCTCCGTTCTGCTCTTCGATAGTGCAGAGCCACTGGGAGCGCGTGACGTCCACCGGATTGAAGTGCTGGCCGTGGCGCTGCGCGTCTTTCACCAACGTTGCGGGCGCGTAGAACCCCATGGGCTGATTGTTCAGGATCGCGGCTGTGAAGGCGGCCAGGTAACGGCACTTCAGATAGGCGCTGGCGTAGGCGATCAAAGCGAAACTGGCGGCGTGCGATTCGGGAAATCCGTAGAGCGCGAACGAAGTGATGGATTGGACGATGGTGTCCTGCTGCTGGCCGACGATTCCGTTCTGCGTCATCCCGGCGCGGAGGCGGACTTCGATGTCGCGCATGCGGGCTTCGGAGCGCTTGAATCCCATGGCACGGCGCAGCTCTTCGGCCTCGCCGCCGGTGAAATTTGCCGCGATCATGGCGATGCGGAGCAACTGCTCCTGAAATAACGGTATGCCGAGCGTGCGCTTGAGCACGGGTTCGAGCAGCGGATGCAGGCACTCGGGCTTCTCGCGACCCTGGCGGCGGCGCAGATAGGGGTTCAGCATCTGGCCGACGATCGGTCCGGGGCGGATGATGGCCACTTCCACCACGATGTCGTAGAAGCGCTCGGGCCGCATGCGCGGAAGGCACGACATTTGTGCGCGGCTCTCCACCTGGAACATTCCGATGGTGTCGGCGTTTTGGAGCGCAGCGTAGACGAGCGGATCGTCTTGCGGCAGATGCGCGAGGTCCACTTCTTCGTGGTAGGCGCTGCGGATGAGCTGGATGGATTCCTCGAGCACGGCCATCATGCCGAGGCCCAGCAGATCCACTTTGATGATGCCCATGTCGGCGCAGTCTTCCTTGTCCCACTGAATGACGACGCGGCCGGGCATGGTGGCGGGTTCGAGCGGAACGACGGAATCGAGCTGGCCTTCGCAGATCACCATGCCGCCGGAATGCTGGCCGAGATGGCGCGGCAGATCGCGGATGGACATGTAGAGATCCAGGAATTTCGCGATCGGCGGATTTTCAGGCGAGAAGCCGGCTTCCGCAAATTGGCGTTCGGCGGTGTCGCGCGGATCGGTCCAGCCCCAGACCGGGACGAGCGCGGCGATGCGTGCCAGTTCGGGTTCGGGGAAGCCCAGCACTTTGCCGATGTCGCGCACGGCCGAGCGGCCGCGATAGGTGATGACGTTGGCGGTCATGGCGGCGCCGAGCTTGCCGTAGCGTTCGTAGACGTACTGGATAGCGCGCTCGCGCCGATCGCCGCTGGGCAAATCGAGATCGATGTCCGGCCATTCGCCGCGCTCTTCGGAGAGAAAGCGCTCGAAGAGCAGTTCCATTTCGACCGGGTCCACCGCGGTGATGCCGAGCGAATAGCAAACCGCGCTGTTGGCGGCCGATCCGCGGCCTTGCACCAGGATGTTGTTGCGGCGGCAGAATTCGACGATGTCCCAAACGATCAGGAAGTAGCCGGCGAGATCGAGCTTCTCGATGAGCGCCAGCTCGCGATCGATCTGGCGGCGGGCGCGGCGGCGCAGGTCGGTGGATTTCGAATGGTAGCGGTTCAGCGCGCCTTCTTCAGTGCGCTTGCGCAGGAACGAATTCATGGTGTCGCCCGGCGGTGTGGGATAGCGGGGGAACTGATAGCCGAGATCGGCCAGTGTAAATTGCAGGCGGTCCGACAGCTCCTTGGTGTTGGCGATGGCTTCGGGAACGTCGGCGAAGAGGCGGGCCATCTCTTGCGCGCTTTTCAGATACCGCTCGGAGTTGATGGAGAGCAGGCGGCCGGCTTCCTGAATGGTTGTTTTGTGGCGGACGCAGGTAAGGACGTCAAGCGCTTCGCGGGATTGCGGGGCGGCGTAGCTGGCGCCGTTGGTGGCCAGTAACGGGAGTTGATGCGAGCGCGCGAAGTCGATGAGCGCCTGATTGAGCGATTCTTCGTGACGGTTGTAGTGGCGCTGGAGCTCGACGAAGACGTTTTTTGCGCCGAACAGATCGAGGAAGCGGGCGTCGGGGCGCGCGGCCAGGCAGACCAGGCCTTCGGAGAACTCGGCGAACTCTTCTGGTTTTGCGGCACCCTCACCTTTGGCGGCTCGCATTTTCATGCTGGTGATCAGGCGGCAGAGATTCTGATAGCCGGTGCGGTTTTCGGCCAGCAGCGGATAACGATGGCCATCGGTGCAGGTGATCTCGGCGCCGATGTGCGCGCGGATGCCGGCCTTTTTCGCGGCCATGTGGAAGCGAGCGGCGCCGGAGACGTTGTCGTGATCGAGCATGGCGATGGCGGGGAAGTTGAGTTCGGCGCAGCGGGAGACCAGTTCTTCGGGCGTGGAGGAACCCTCCAGGAAGCTGAAGGCGCTACGGGCGTGGAGTTCGACGTAGCGCTCAGTCATAACTGCCGTCGAGGAACCAGCGATCGCCAGGTTCACGGTAGATGCGATAAAGAGCGCCGTTGTTGAGCGCGATGTCCCATTCGTCGCGGTTCCAGGGCGTGGCGGTCCACCAGTCGCCGGAGGTTCGCCAGGGGCCGGCGGAGTTGAGCACTTTGCCATGAATGCCGGAGGCGGTGATGCGTGCCGGGCGGTTGTCGTCCAGAGAGACCGTGGCGGGGAGGGCAGGGCGGAAGTAGCGAAAACCTTGGTGGCTAGTGATGGGTGGCTGGTGGCTGGTAACGGAGGGCTGCGCTTGGACCATTCGATACGGATGCGGGTGGTGGGTGTTCAGAAGCTCGGGGATACCTACATTTGTTTCGCCGACGATGCCGCGGATGCGGGCGAGCGTGAGTTCCAGTTTGTCGGGAGCGGGCGTGGGAGGCAGGAAGATGCCGGTTTGCACGGTGCGCGGGTGCACTGGTTTGAGCGCGAGCGAGAGAGTCAGGATGGGAGCTTGCGGCGGATGGGCTTCGAGATCCATTTGCAGAAGCTTCAGCAGCGATTTGCTTTCGCGCATGGGGACTGGGAGGCGCAGGGTGCGGACGTGCTCGGCGCGGTCTTCCAGTTCCAGGCGGACGGTGACTTCGTTGGCGGCGAGCGCGTTGGAAAGCAGGCGGGCGCATTGATCGTTGAGCAGGCGCGCGATCAGGAAGAGCAGAGGCTCCAGCAGGGTGATGGGGTGGTCGAGCTCAATGCGATTTTCATAAGTAGTTTCGGGTTGGAAGACTCGCAGCGGGCGGTAGGTTGCGCCGCGGGCCAGTTGCTGCAGGTGGACGCCTGAGGGGCCGAAGCGTTCGGCGATGCCGTTTTCAGGGAGATCGGCGAGCTGCTGGAGGGTGTAGATGCCCCAGCTTTCGAACACCTGCGCCATTTCTTCGGTGAGCGGGAGCGCGCGGACGTCGAGATCGGTGAGATCGGGCGCGACGGTGACGCCGGGGAGATTGTGCGCGGCCAGGATGGCGGCGTCCGCGGTTTCGGCGATGGCGATGCGGACGTGCTGGCCGGCGCGCTGCGCGATGGCATCCGCGATTTGATGGGGTGAGCCGTGGAGGCGCTTCAGGCCGTCGATGGGGAAGACAATGGTGTCGGGCGCGGTTTGTTCAAACCAGGGGGAGAATGCCTGGGCGATTTCAGGGAGGCCAGCCTCGGGGCCATGGAGACAAGCAAACATCATCCGATTGCTTTCGCTTGAAAATGGGCCACGTGTGGCCGAACGGGCTTGCGCGAGACCGCTTCGAGTTCCACTTCACGCAGGAGTGTGAAACCGGGCGCGCCGGCCCAACGTGTTTTCTTGCGCTCCAGTTCGAGCATCAGAGCGGCGCAGGATTTGGCTTGCGATTGTTTACCGGCTAGCGCCAGGATGGTCGGAGTGTTCTCGATGGCCAGGCGGAACCGGTACCAATAGGAGATGGGGATGCGGTTCCAGACTCGCAGCGGGACCTGGCAGAGGTCGAGCACGACCACGCCGAATCCGCCGGCGTGCAGCAGGTAATCGGCGGTTTTGAGCGCGTGTCCGGCGTTATGGCCGCAGCG
>DATJNO010000036.1:0-28645 GCA_035508055.1 Bryobacteraceae bacterium
GTAACAGAACGTACCGGAGACATGGGTTACACTTTTTCCCCTGGAAGGGGGCGGGAGTGGGATGCCCTGGAAGGAAAGTTCTGTTATGGACGAACGCATACGATTCGTGATTCGGCTCAAAGATGGCGAGAGCATGGCCGCGCTGTGCCGCGAGTTTCAGATCTCCCGCAAAACGGGCTACAAGATCTTTGAGCGTTATGAGGAATGTGGACTGGAGGGGCTCACGGATCGGGCCAGGCGCCCCCACCGATACGCGAACCAACTGCCCGCGCAGATCGAAGCGGCCATCGTCGCGGCCAAGCGCGAGAAACCGCACTGGGGCGCCCGCAAGATCCGGGAGCGCCTCCTGCGACGGCTGCCGAGTGAAGTAAAAGTTCCAGCTCGCAGCACCATCCACGCCAGCTTGGATCGCCATGGCCTGGTGACTCGCCCCAGGCGATCACGCACCCGCACCGAGGGCACACCGCTGTCAGAGGGCGCCAGCCCGAACTCGCTGTGGTGCGCTGACTACAAAGGAGAGTTCCTGCTCGGCGATCGGCGCTACTGTTATCCACTCACCGTCACCGATCATGCTTCGCGCTATCTGCTGCTGTGCGAAGCCATGGAATCCAACGCGGAGAGGACCGCATTTACGGCCTTTGAGCGCCTTTTCAAGGAAAGGGGTTTACCCCAGGCGATCCGTTCCGACAACGGCGTTCCTTTCGCTTCACCCAACGGGTTGTTCAACCTCTCCAGGCTCTCCGTGTGGTGGCTACGCTTGGGCATCTCGATCGAACGCATTAAGCCAGGTCATCCGCAGCAGAACGGCCGGCATGAGCGCATGCATCTGACCTTGAAGAAAGAAGCCACGCGCCCCGCCGGCGCCAACCTGCTGCAGCAGCAAGCCAAGTTCGACGCTTTCCTGGAAGAGTTCCACAACGAACGCCCGCACGAAGCCCTCGACATGAAATGTCCGGGCGAGCTTTATTCTCCTTCCTGCCGCCCTTACCAGGGCATTCAGGAACTCCACTACCCGTTCCACGACAAGACGGTCGTCGTCACCAACTGCGGCCGCCTGTGTCTGTACCGCAAGAAGATCAACTTAAGCACTTGCCTGGCTGGTCAGGCCGTCGGTGTCAAGGAAGTCGACGAGGGCATCTGGCTCGTCAGCTTCATGGATTACGATCTCGGTTATATCGATCTGGAGGAAAAAACTCTGCAGCCCCTCAACAATCCCTTTGGGCCAAAAGTGTTACCTATGTCTTAGGAACGATCTGTTACCCATGTCTCCGGGCCGGACAGGTTAGGTCTGGCGGAGAGGGGGGGATTCGAACCCCCGGTAGAGCTTTATGGCCCTACGACGGTTTAGCAAACCGCTGCTTTCGACCACTCAGCCACCTCTCCGGCGCTCAGGCAGGTCTTAACCGGATGGTATCACAGCCTCTTGCGCATTCTCAAAAGCAGTTCGCCAGGACTTCGACGAAGTCCTCCAACGTTGTAGCCGCCGCCGCGGGCCCGCCCCTTACTTCTTCATGAAAACATCAATGTGCTGGCTCTTGGGCACCAGCACGCCCTTGGACACCAAGCGGAAACCGTTGGCCTCCACTTCCTTGATCAGATCGTCCTGATCCAGCCGGATGTGCTGCACCGCGCGGTTGGGGTCGCCACCCGGCATCGCCCCCGGCCTCTTGTAATACTCGACGATGATGAGCTTGCCGTCCGACAGCAGGCTGTCGCGGATGTGGCTCAGCATGGCCTCGGGATAGTCGAAGTGATGATACACGTCCAGCACCAGCGCCGCCGACAGCGTGTCGGCCGGCAGCTTCGGGTCCCGGTCGGTGCCGAGAGTGAATTCCACGTTCGTCAGCTGGTGCAATCTTACGTTGGACTTGGCCTGGTCGAGAAAGTCCTGCTGAATGTCCTCGCCGATGACGTGCCCTTTGTCACCCACCGCCTGGCTCAGATACGGCAGCATGAACCCGACGCCGGTGCCGATGTCGGCCACGGTTTCGCCCTTCTGCAGATCCATGGCAGCCACGATGTCGCGGGGCCGCTGGCGTTCACTGCGCTCAGGATTCGACAACGCCTTCGCCACCGCGGCGCGGCCTGCCGCGGTTTTGTACCCTGCGTTGGCCTCGGTGGCCACCTGCGGCGGCGCAGCCACCGCGCCGATCAACAATAGACACGCCAGTTTCTTCATAGCGATTTCTCCATGGGCATGGCGAAGGGCGGCTCAACCAGGAAGTCGTGCGTCGACATCTCCGCCAGTGCTTCGCGAATGGATTGCTCCGAGGTCGGTTCCACGGTGATGACGAACGGCAGGTCCTGGCGGTTCTCGGCCGGAAGCTGCAGCACGGCTTCCAGGCTGATATTTTTGCCGGCCAGCACGCGCGCCAGGCTGGCGATGATGCCGGGCCGGTCCACCACGCGAAAGCGCAGATAGTAGGCCGCGTGTTGCCGCGTCACCGGAAGCGGTTTGTATTCGCCCAGGCGTTCGTGCGCGAACGGCGACACGCGCTCCGGACTGCCTCGGCGGATTTCGCGCGCCACGCGCATCAGATCGCTCACTACCGCCACTCCCGTGGGAGCGGAACCGGCGCCCCGCCCGTAATAAAACGTGTCCGCGCCGTATTTGCCGCGCACCCAGATGGCATTATAGGCGCCCTGCACACCGGCCAGGATCGTGGATTGCGGAATCAGCGCGGGCCGCACCGAGAGAATCAGCCCCTCGGCCGTCTGATGCGCCGCGCAAATCTGGCGGATGGTGTGGCCCAGCGTGTGCGCGTACTGAAAATCCAGGGGGAGAATCCGGCGGATGCCTTCCGTATAAATGTCGGGCGGCGTGATCTTCTCGCCGAAGGCCAGCGCGGCCAGCAGCGCGAGCTTCGAGCGGGCGTCGAAGCCGTCGACGTCGGCACTGGGGTCGGCCTCGGCGTAGCCCAGCCCCTGCGCCTCGCCCAGCACCTGCTCAAACGATGCTCCGTGCTTCTCGATTTCGGTGAGGATATAGTTGCTGGTGCCGTTGAGAATGCCGTAGAGCGCGGTGATGCGGTCGCCCGAAATGCCCTCGCGCAGCACGCTGTGGATGGGGATGCCGCCGGCGACGCTCGCCTCCATCGCCAGGTTGATTCCGGCCGCGATGGCCCGCTCCCAGATTTCGGCGCCGCACAGCGCCATCAGTTCCTTGTTGGCCGTCACCACGGACTTTTTGTTGGCGATGGCGGCGTCGATGATCTCGCGCGCGACCGCCGTGCCGCCGACCAGCTCCGCGACGATGTCCACTTCCGGATGCGCCACCACTTCGCGCCAATCCGCGGTGCGGAGCGCCGTGGACCTCCCCGCCGGAAGCTTCTTGCTTGAAATGGACGGGCTGCACAGCGCCTTCACGCGCAACTCGAAGCCCAGCTTCAGCGCGATCTGCTCGGCGTTCTCGGTCAGGATCCCGAGCGTCCCCATGCCCACATTGCCCAGCCCGACGATCCCCACGTTCACCGCTTGCATATGAGGTCATTATCCGAGATCCGGACAGGACTCACAACGCGAGAAACCTCCAAGCCACGTTACTTCCTCGGCTCATACCGTGTCGCCACCGCCCCCGAGCCGAACTCCAGCCGGCTCACCAGCCTCAAGTCAACCTGCTGCGATAGCCCCGCGAACAACGTCGGCCCGTGGCCCGCTAACCTGGGGTGCACGACGAACTCGTACTCATCGATCAATCCCAGCTCCGCCAACGCCAACGGGAGCTTCACGCCTGCCGTGAACAGTCCCTTACCGGACTCGCGCTTCAGCTGAAGAACGGCTTTCCCTAGATGCCCGTGCACAAGCTCCGCGTTCCAATCGACCCGGTTCAGGGTGCTCGACACCACGTACTTCTTTGCCGCGTCGATCGTCCGGGCGAAAGGTTCCATCCATTCAGGCCTCGCTCCCGCCTGCGCCGGCGGCCGCCACGCTGCCTCCATCATTTCGTAAATCACCCGGCCAAACAGGAGGGCATCGGCCTGCTCGAGGTTCTCGACTGCGTGACGGTGCAACTCTTCGTCCGGTGGTATTACTCGGTGATCGCAGCACCCGTCCAAGGTGACGTTGATGGAATACCGAAGGGGTCGCATTACGCAAGAGTACCCCCGATGGGGTGCACGAGCAAGGTAACCCGCTTCCCGGAATGCCGTTCGGCTTCGCTTGCAGCGGGCTCCAGCACGTTCCCCATGTCCGCGTTCCAGCTAACCCGTGGGATCGCCCGCAGCGCCGGCGTCCGGCGGTTCGGTTGGCTGGTTCTTCCTGCGGCTCGTCCGCTGGTAGTGGGGGCTGTATTCCAGGCCGTAGGGCGTCTTGAGCTTCGTCCGCGCCTTTTCGTCGCAGAATTCTTGACTCGATCGGTGCCGCGCCGCGATCTCCTCGGCCGTGCCGTTGCGGAAGCTGATCTCCTCGCGTGGCACAAAAATCACCTGCCCGATCGGCATGCTGTGCGACGCAGAAATCGTTTCGCCCGGCTGGAGCACGTACCGGAACTCCGAGTCGTGAACATACCAGTCCGTCTCGACACGGATTACCAGCATCGGGGCCAAGGGCCGCTCGATGATGTTGAAGACCGGAGTGTAGATCGTGTCCCACCCCGGCGCAGTCTGGAAGTTCCACGCTCCCCGCAGCGTCACGGCGCCTGCCGGTGTACCGGTGTCATCCGCGGAGATGAATATACCGGGCATCAGGCGGGCGAATTCGCGGGTCTCCGGAGTGTCCTGGATGTGTACCTTGATTTCGCGTTTGGTGGCGCCGATTCCCCCCACCGGCAGCAGGTACGTCACGGTAAACACCGCCTCCCAGTCTCCTCCTTTCGTCTTCACCGAGTAGACAAACTGATAACGGCCCTCCCCTTCATATCCGATTTGAAAGGCCTCGTTTTCAGCGAGCGGTGGATGGACCAGGAAGCCCGCCATGCTGCCGGCTTCCAGCACCGGACAGTGGCGGGCGTGCTGCGGCAGAAGGGGGCGCTGGGCTTCGCGGCGCGGCCGCAAGCCAACTCCAGGCCTACGAGGATTGGGAAACAGACCGACTTCCATCCCAGAAGTATCGCATTGTCGACAGCAAGCGATGTCCGGCGGTTGAATTCTCCACCAGGCAAACGAACATCCGCCGAGCGTCAATCCAACCCTTAATCCCCAGCCCCCAAAGCCCGGCTTCCTCCGCTGCCGCTTGGCCTATCATGAGAAGGGCGCAAATATGAAGCTACGCACTCTCCTTCTTCTCGCCGCCGCGCTGGCGGTAGAGGGACAGCGGCAACCCGAGCAGCCGCCGCTGTTTCCGGAAATCCCTCCCCAGGACGTGCGGCTGCCCAACGGAAAATCGCAGCGCGAGGAAATCCTCAAGGCGGACTATAAGAAGACGCTCGAAGACGCGCGCCGGCTTTCCAAGCTAGCCGACCAGTTGAAGGCCGACCTGGAGAAGAGTGACTACAACGTCCTGTCCATCGACACGCTCAAAAAGACCGACGAGATCGACAAGCTGGCCCGGAGAATCCACGACCGGCTGAAACGCTAACGATATGTTACGCTGAAGCGTCGGAATGGTTCCCACACGCGAAAAAGCGCAGTTGATGAGCGCCTCCGAAATCGACCGCACGCTGGTGCGGCTGGCGCATGAAGTTCTGGAAAAAACCGAAGACCTGCACAAGTTGGCCTTCATCGGCATCCGCCGCCGCGGCGTCCCCTTGGCCGTGCGGCTGGCCGAAAAGATCCGTAACCTGGAGAAGCTGGACGTCCCGGTGGGGTTTCTGGACATCAATCTTTACCGCGACGATCTTTCCACAGTTTCGGAAAAGCCCGTACACAGCGCCACGGAAATCAATTTCCCGATCACCGGCAAGGACGTCGTGCTGTGCGATGACGTGCTGTACACCGGCCGCACCATTCGCGCTGCTTTAGACGCCTTGTTCGACAAGGGCCGCCCTTCGCGCGTGCAGCTGCTCGTGCTCATCGACCGCGGCTGGCGCGAGCTGCCCATCGAGGCCCGTTACGTTGGCCGTATGGTGCAGACCAGCGCCAACGAGATCATCGAAGTGAAGCTGAACGAAATCGATCACACCGAAAAAGTGCTGCTGGTGGAGAAAACCTAGGGACTGGCATGCCAGGCGGATTGCTGGGAATCGAATCGCTGGAGCGGGCCGAAATCGAGAGCGTCCTGGACCGGGCCAAGAGCTTTCAGCCGCAACAGACCGCCAGCCGGAAGTCGGATCTGCTGCGCGGCCGCATGATCGTCAATCTCTTCTACGAAGCATCCACGCGCACGCGCACCAGCTTCGAGATCGCCGCCAAGCGGCTCGGCGCCGACGCCATTTCGATTACCGCTTCCGCTTCCAGCGTCTCCAAGGGCGAATCGCTCGTGGACACGCTGAACACGCTGGGCGCCATGCGCCCCGACGCCATCGTCATGCGCCACGCGGCTTCCGGCGCGCCCCATTTCCTGGCGCGCTATCTGCCGACGCCCATCATCAACGCCGGCGATGGAACGCATGAGCATCCGACGCAGGCGCTGCTCGACGCCCGAACCATCCTGGACCGCCGGCCCACGCTGGAGGGCCTGAAAGTCGCCATCATCGGCGATATCGCCCACAGCCGCGTCGCCCGCTCCAATCTCTTTCTGTTGTCGAAGTTTGGCGCGCACATTGTGCTCTGCGGCCCGGCGTCGCTGGTGCCGGCCGAGCTGGCGCAGCTTGCCCCGGGCGTGACCATCGCGCACCGCATCGAGGAGGCCATTCGCGAAGCGGACGTCATCATGATGCTGCGCGTTCAACTCGAGCGCCAGCATGAAGCGGCTTTCTCGGCCAACGAATACTTCCAGTTTTACGGCTTGCGGCTGGAGCACATGTCGCTGGCCAATCCCGACGCCATCGTGATGCATCCCGGCCCCATCAACCGCGGCCGTGAAATATCGTCCGAGGTAGCCGATTCGCAGCGCTCGGTGATCCTGAACCAGGTGGAGAACGGCATTGCGGTGCGGATGGCCGTGCTGGACCGCATCCTGAGCAACTGAACCCATGTCGAAGCTTGTCATTCGCAACGGACGCGTGATCGATCCCGCCAGCCGCCTGGACGCACTGCGGGACGTGGCGATCGAAAGCGGCAAGATCGCTGCGATCGGCGAGAATCTGGACGCCACCGGCGCGGAACAGTTCGACGCCACCGGCCTGATCGTCGCGCCCGGCTTCATCGACATGCACGTGCACCTGCGCGAGCCTGGATTCGAGCATGCCGAGACGATCGAAAGCGGCTCGCGAGCGGCGGCGGCTGGCGGATTCACCACCATCTGCTGCATGCCCAACACCTCGCCGGTGAACGACAGCGCCACCGTCACCAGCTACATCGTCGAGCGCGCCGAGCGTCACGCGATCGTGAACGTCCGTCCGATCGGCGCCATTACCAAAGGCAGCGCGGGCGAAGAACTGGCGGCCATCGGTCTGATGCAGCAGGCTGGTGTGGTCGCGATCTCCGACGACGGCCGCCCCGTGATGAATGCGCGCGTGATGCGCCGCGCCATGGAGACCGCGCGCTCCTTCGGCCTGCCCGTGATCGATCACTGCGAGGATCTGCATTTGAGCGCGGGCGGCGACATGCACGAAGGCGTTGCCAGCGTGCGGCTCGGGCTGCGCGGCATTCCGGCGGCCTCCGAGGATGTCATGGTGGCGCGCGATATTCTGCTCGCGCAACTCACCGGCGCGCGCTTTCACGTCGCGCACATTTCCTCGCGCTACTCGGTGGAGATGGTAGCCTTCGCCAAGGCGCGCGGCCTGGCCGTCACCTGCGAGGCGACACCGCACCACTTCGCGCTGACCGATAGCGGCATGCCGCCTTACGACAGCAATTACAAAATGAAGCCGCCGTTGCGTTCGGATTGCGACGTCGGCGCCGTCGTCCAGGGCATCGTGAGCGGCGCCGTCGACGCCATCGCCACCGATCACGCTCCGCACGCCGGCAGCGAAAAGATGCAGGAGTTCGAGAAGTGCCCCTTCGGCATCCTGGGCCTGGAAACGGCCGTCGGCTTGGCCCTGGAGAGGCTGGTGCATCCCGGCAAGATTTCGTTGCTGCGCCTCGTGGAGCTGTTCACCACCGGGCCCGCCCGTGTGCTGAACTTGGACCGCGGGACGCTGGCCAGCGGAGCCTCGGCCGACATTACGATCCTCGATCCCGAGCGCGCCTGGACCTACGACGTGAATCGCTCGGCCTCGAAAAGCCGCAACTCGCCGCTCGACGGCCACTTGTTCCGCGGCGGCCCGGTCGCGACCATCGTCAACGGCCGCGTCGTTTGGACCGCGTCGCAATAGAGTACAGTTACTAGAGACATTGGACCCTTCTTATCGTCATCGCCAGATCGAGGGCGCGCCGGGCCGCCAAGGTTGCCTCTGGTACCTGATCGCCGCCATCGTTGTTTTCGTCGCGGCGCGCTGGCTGTGCTCGTTTACCATCGACTACCAGTGGTGGCAGGAGATGGGCCAGCTGCACACCTGGTTCAGCATTCTCACCTACAGCCTGATCCCTGCCAGCGCCGCCACCGTGCTTGGCTTCGTCGTCTTCTGGATCACGCACGCGCGCGCCATGAAGCACGCCCGCACCAGCCTCGGCCAGCATCCGCTTTATGCCAAGCTGGCGACGCTCGCGGTCTTCTTGCTTGCCTGGATCATTGCGACCTCCACCCTGGATACCTGGACCGTGGTCCGCTATTTCGGCGGCCGGAACCTGGGCGGCGCGGCCACCTCCTGGCGCGATCCGGTTTTTAACAATCCGCTCTCTTTCTATTTGTTCAAGGTGCCGTTCTATTCGGACCTGCTCGGCTTGCTGTTGAGCATCGTCTTCGTCGCGGCTGTGATTTATTGGATCACTGCGCGCGGCTGGCAATTGCGCGACCGCATCGGCGACTTTCGAAACGTCCAGGAGATCAATCTCAGCGAGTTCCGCCTGGCCGGCGCCCTGGAAAGCAAGTTTCTGCGCGGCATGGGCGCCGTGTTCCTGCTGGCGCTCGCCGTGCGGTTCTTCCTGGGCCGCTATGGCATGCTGCTCAACGAGCATGGCAGCTTCATGGTGGGCGTGGATTACGTCGATCAGAATATTTCTCTGCCCTTGCAGTGGCTGGTGATCGCCACCTGCGTCGTCGCGGCTGGGCTGCTGGCGGCCGCGCGCTGGAAGACTGCCTTGATCGCGCTGGTCGGCGCGATCCTGGTGCGCAACATCATCCCGCCCATCGTCGCTACCGTCTACGTCCGGCCGAATGAGATCTCCATCGAGCGCCCCTACATCCAGCGCCATATCCAAGCCACTCGCTCAGCCTTTGGAATCGACCAGCGCACCGCCGAGATGGATTTCACCGCCAAGCCGGACGAGCAGGTCAACTTCAGCCAGCACAAACCGCTGCTCGATAACGTGCGGCTTTGGGACTGGCACGCGTTTCACGACGCCATCACGCAGCTGCAGCCCTACCGGCCCTATATTTATTCGGATACCGACGTCGAGCGTTACACCATTAACGGCCAGCTTCGGCAGGTGATGCTGTCGCCGCGGGAAATCGACCTCAGCCAGCTGGGGGATGCGCGCTCGCGCTGGATCAATCCGCATTTCATTTACACCCACGGCTACGGAGTCGTCATGGCGGAAGCCAACCAGGTTTCCGACAACGGCCTGCCGATTCTGATGGTCAAGGACGCGCCGCCGGTGATTAGCGAGCCGGGCCTCAAACTCACGCGTCCCGAGCTCTACTACGGCGAAAACGTCCAGAGCCCGGTTTTTGTTGATACAGCGCAGCCGGAGTTCGATTATCCTTCCGGCGACCGCAACGTCGAAAATCACTACGACGGCAGAGGCGGCTTCCCGATTTCGTCGCTGCTCATGCGGGGCGCGGCAGCCGTCTCTCGCGAGGACGTCAATATTCTGCTGACCAGCTACCTGACGCCCGACAGCCGGATGATGATTCACCGCAACGTTACGGAGCGCGTGAGTACGCTGGCGGATTTTCTCACCTGGGATGCCGACCCGTACCTGATCCTGACCGACTCGGGCCGCCTGGTGTGGATCATCGACGGCTACATGACCTCGGACTTGCATCCGTATTCGCCGAGCGTCGACCTGGAGGGCGTCGGCCCGGTGAATTACATCCGCAATTCGGTGAAGGCCACCGTGGATGCTTACGATGGCTCGGTGCATCTGTACGTTTTCGATCCGGACGATCCGCTGCTGCAGGCCTACCGCAATCTTTTCCCGGATTTGTTCCAGCCGTCATCGGCGATGCCCGCCGATCTGCGCCGCCACGTGCGCTACCCGGAGACCATCTTCCGCGTTCAGGCGGATATTTACCGGCTGTATCACATGCGCGATCCCGACACGTTCTACAACAAATCGGATGCCTGGGATACCGCAAAGTTCACCAACGAACAGGGCGGCACGCCCGGACCAGTGGCGCCGACTTACGTCGTGGCGACGCTGCCCGGTGAAACCAAGCCCGAATTCCTATTGCTGATTCCCTTCACGCCGCGCAATCGCGACAACCTCATCGGCCTGATGATCGCGCGCTGCGACGGCGAACACCTGGGCGAGAAGATCGTGCTGCTGCTCTCCAAACAGGAGATCGTTCTCGGTCCGATGCAGATTGAGGCGCGCATCAATCAGGATCAGAATATTTCCAAGGACCTCACACTGTGGAATCAACAAGGCTCGCAGGTGCTGCGCGGGCAGATGCTGGTGCTACCCATCGAGCATACCTTCCTCTACGTGGAACCGATTTACATCCAGGCGTCGCAGGCGAAGATGCCGCAGCTGAAGAAGGTCGCGCTCGCGATGGGCAACAATCTTGTGTACGCCGATACGTATCAGGAGGCCGTGGCGCAACTGGCCGGAGAGAATTTGCAGTCCGTGCCTTCCCCCGCGCCATCTCCGCAGCCGGCCGCAGTAACCAGCGCGGCTCCCGCACCGGCAGGTCCGGACGCTCGGATCGCCGAAATCCGTCGTCATCTGGAGCGCTATCGCGAGTTGGTTTCGCAGGGCAAGCTCTCCGATGCCGGCAAGGAGCTAGAGGCGATTCAAAGCCTGGTGCAGAAGTAGCTACGCCGGAAACCCCGCCAGCCGCGCGCTGATCTCCCAGAGGCGCCTCGCGGCTTCGTCATCCTGAGCCGCCGCCGACGGCTTCACGGGCTTCGCATTGTAGAAATACTCGCCGGTCGTCCCGGCGACATCGCCCGAAGAAGCCAGGTATACCAAGGTCTGTGCTCCCTTCTCGGGCGTCATTGCAAAGACCTTCAGCACCCGGAGTATTCCGCTCGACACTGGGGCGCCGCCATCGTCGCCGAAGCGCGTCGCAACGAAGCCAGGATGCAGGCTGTTGGCCGTGACCCCGGTGCCGGCCAGGCGTCGCGCCAGCTCACGCGTGCAAAGAATGTTGAGCAGTTTGGAAAGCCCGTAAGCCTTAAAGCCCGCATAGCCATGCGCTGACTGCAAGTCGCCGAAATCCAGTTGGCCGCGTACGTGCGCGCGCGACGACGTGTTGATAATGCGGGATGGAGCCGAAGCCACCAGCCGGTCGCGGAGCCCTTGCGCGAGCACAAAATACGACATGTGATTCAGCGCGAATGTCATCTCCAGTCCATCTTCGGTTACCCGGCGTTCGAAGAAGATTGCACCGGCGTTGTTCATGAGGACGTCGATACGCTGTTCCGCCGCGGCGATCTCACCGGCCACCCGCTTCATTTCGGCGAGCCGCGACAGGTCGGCATAGTGGATCGTATGCGCTTGCCCTGGAGCGATGCCCCGCAACCGCGCCAACGTCGATTCCCCGCGGGCCTTATCGCGAGCCACCAGCACGATGCGCGCACCCATGCCGGCCAGCTGCTCCGCCGCCACCTGCCCGATGCCCGAAGTGCCGCCGGTGATCACCACCACTTTGCCTTGCATGGCCCGTCGCCAGTGTACCAGACAGCCGGAATTGCCCGTTCCGCGGCGCGTCGCGGATAATTGGGAAGCATGCTCGCGCAACCTAAGCTGGCCGCGGTACTTCTGCCCATGTTCCTGGCTGGCTGCCACAAGCCGCCACCGAAAGTGATCGTGCCCGCCGTCTTCCACGTGCGTTTCGATACCTCCAAGGGACCGTTTGTCGTGGAAGCCCGCCGCGAATGGGCCCCGCATGGCGTCGATCGCTTCCACGAACTGGTCCGCATCCATTACTTCGACCAGGGCCGCTTTTTCCGCGTGGTCCCGGGTTTCATCGCGCAGTTCGGCGTTCATCGCGACTTCAACGTCCACGAGAAATGGCGCGAACTCTTCATTCCCGACGACCCGCCCGCGCTCAAGAACCTGCGCGGCACGCTGGCCTTCGCGATGTCCGGTCCCCAGACACGCGCCACGGAGATCTTCATCAATCTGGCCGACAACATGGTGCTGGATCAACAGGATTTCGTACCCTTCGCGAAGGTCACTGACGGCATGAACGTCGTTGACCAGCTCTATGCGGGCTATGGCGAGATGCGGCCCGAAGGCAAATATATTGAGCCGGGCCGCGTCGAAGGCGAGGCCAACGAATATCTGGTGCCGCGCTTCCCGAAGCTCGACTACATCATCAAGACCACGTTCCTGCCCTAGGCGCTCCTCAAGCCGCAGGCGGACGAACCGGCGCGGCGGACCCCGATCCAAAGTAATACCTCCGGGCAATTCGCAAAATTTCGCCCATTCGGAAATTGATCAGGTGGCGAGCCCAGAACAGCTCGCGCTTATCGCACACGGTGGATTCGCTGAAGCGTTCGATTTCGCCCTCCAGCTCCGACACGCTGGCCCCTTCGCTAATCCGCCGCCGCAGTTCCCGCGCCGAACGGATGCGCTTCGCCACCGTCCGGGCGCGCCGCGCCGAGATCCGGCCATATTGGAGTTTTAAGTTGTTCAGCCGTTCGGCGGCGTCGTAGGTGGCATCCACCAGCTCGGCTCGCGTCATCCATTCCGTCTCATAGCTCAGGATGCGTTCCCAGCTGGACTGAACCAGCAGCTTGCGATGTTCGGAGAGCGTGCGCGCGAACATGCGATAGCCGAACTTTTCCGGCTCCTCGAACACGCGGCTGCCGGGATCGAGAAACGGGCCCATCGGCGAGATGAAACAGGAGAGACGGCGATCGCTGATCTGAAACAGGCGCTCGCAGTATCCGATGGTGTCTTGCACCGATTGATAGGTTTGCCGCGGCAGGCCGATCATGAAGAACACGTCGATTCGCGTGACCCGCAGGCGCAGCGCTTCGGCCAGCGCTGCTTCCATCTGCGCATTGTTGTAGCCTGGTTCGCCGTCCTGGGCGCGGCGCACATCGTGATCGTGACTTTCGGGGCTCAGCTCCAGGCTCCAGTTGCGCGTGTGCGCGTCGATGCGGCGCAGGAAATCGACCGGCGGAACGTCGAAGAATTCGAAAACGATCTGATTCTCGATGTCGGCCGCGCGGATGCACTCCAGAACGGCGTCGGCGTGGCCGGACCCGGCTTGCAGCAGGTCGCCCACCAGGAAGATCGGCCCGCGGGTGAAGCGCGACAGCGCCTTCATGTTTTGGACCAGATTCTCCGGACTGCGAAAAACCGGCGAAGCCCGCTGCGTCAGATGGCCGCACGTGGTGTGCGAGCTGCCGCAAGTCGCGCATTCGTGCGCGCAGCCTTTCACGGTGAAGACCGCGGTAATCGGATTGCGCGTCCAGCCGCCGAACGGGATCACGCTCGCCAGGTCGCGATGGCGCAGCACCATCTCGACCATGAGATCCACGCGAAGGTCGGCATAATCGAGCCTGGGCGGCAGGAAGGTCAGCGGATTCACGCGCGGAAGCCCCGACTGCCGGTAGGTGAGATTGGGAATCGCGTCCAGGGGTGTTTTGTTCGCGAGCGCGAGCAGGAGCTGATGCAGCGGAATCTCGGTGCTGTCGCCGCGCACCACGTAATCGACCTGCGGATACGTGATCAGCTCCTGATGAAAATACGTGGACGAGAGGCCGCCGAGGATAATAGGAACGCCGGGATGAATTTCCTTGGCGATGCGCGCCACCTCCAGCGCCCCGTGGGCGTGCGGGAGCCAGTGCAGATCGATTCCGATGGCGCGCGGGCGCTGCCGGCGAAGAAAATCGGGCACGGAGTACCCGCGATCCTTCATCATGCGAACCGCCAGATTGACGATTCGGACTTCCAGGCCCTTCGATTTCAGGTAACTCGAAATGGTGAGAAATCCCACCGGATACATTTCGAAAACGGTGGAAGACGGGATCAGATCGCTAACCGGGCCGTAAAAAATCGACTTTTCGCGAAAGTCGTAAACGCTCGGAGCGTGCAGCAGCAACAGATCCACCGGGCGGTCACGAGCCATCAAACCTCGATTTTAACTTAGCTCTCCCGATTAGCGTTTCCACGCTTGCACCAGCAGGGTCGCGCCGATCAGCGTCAGGCCCACATAGACACACTGCAGGAAACTGCGGCCGCTCAGACGGCGGTTCACCACGCGGCCCAGGACAACGGCGACGAAGACCAACGGCAGGGACGCTACATAATAG
This sequence comes from Bryobacteraceae bacterium, assembly GCA_035508055.1. Taxonomy (GTDB): domain Bacteria; phylum Acidobacteriota; class Terriglobia; order Bryobacterales; family Bryobacteraceae; genus Palsa-89. The sequence goes on from DATJNO010000036.1 coordinate 14,513, forward strand.
CCGCTAACCGCGCGGGTCCACAGACCGGCGATCCAATAGCCGGCCATGCCCACCAGGCTCGCGATCAGGAAGTAGCCCTGCAGCGTCGCGCGGAACTGGATCGGCGTCCAGCGCCGCAGCACGCCGTACATCACCAGGGGCGGCCCGTTCATACCATAGGCGCCGCCGAGCACGCCGGAGCTGAAACCGAAAAGCCAGGCCAGGCGCTCATCCTGAAGCTCGCGCGGCCGGCGACTGGTGAGCGAGTACAGCGAAAAACTCAAAATGACCACGGCCAGGAAAGTCTTGACGACGAATTCGGGCGCAGCTTTGAGAAGCCAGAGGCCCAGCGGGATTCCGGCCAATGCCGAGCCCGCCAACCAGCCTGCGCTGCGGACGTGCACGTTCCGCCAGTCTTCCAGCACGACGACGGCGGCGACTGTGATGGACACCAGCACCGCAACCGGCGCGGCCACCTCAACCGGCAGCACGAGCGCCAGCAAGGGGACCGCGACCAGCGCTTCGCCGAATCCGAAGGCCGAGCGAATCAAAGTGGCCAGAAACAGCACGGCCAGCACATGCACGGTGGTCAGATTCGCGATCGGCAAGATCACGCCGCGAAAATCCGGCGGCTGGCGTCGATTCGGCCGTAGATGAGCGCGCCAATCACGCACAACGCCGAGGTGACGAAGAACGGCACGTTCCAGCTGTAGCCCTTGACCAGATAGGCCAGCAGCGCGGGCGAAATGGCGCCGCCGATATTGCCGCACATGTTCATGACCGCGGCCGTCGAGCCGGCGAAATCGCCTCCGATGTCCAGCGGAATGGCCCACGAGACGCCCACCGTCAGCTCCAGGCCGCCAAACGCCAGGCAGCTGAAGGCCACGCACACGCGTGGATCGTGCGTCAACGTCGCCGGAAGAATTCCGAGCGCGGCGATCAGAAATCCGCCGATGCCCACGATCCGCCGGGAGCGCGTCACGTCGCCGGTCCAGCGTAAAATGCGATCCGAGAGCCAGCCGCCCACCAGATCGCCCAGCGTGCCCGCCAGCAAAGGAAAACTCGCATAGAAACCCATCTGCGCCAGAGTGAATCCGCGCGATTCCTTCAAGTAGGTCGGGAACCAATCCAGGTAAACGGCCAGCGCGTATTGGTAGCAGAAATACATCAGCGCGAGTTCCCACAGCGTGCGGCTCGCCAGGATGCGCCGCCAGGGAACCGCCGTTCCAACCTTCTGCCGCGGACCGCCCGTGGACGAGTGAATCAACTCGCGCTCCGCCGCATTCACGCCGCGATGTTCATCCGGAGTGTCGCGATAGTAGAACAGCCACAGCACGACCCACACCAAGCCGAGTCCGGCGAAGGTCAGAAACGGCATGCGCCATCCGTAGCGCAGGATCATCCAGACCACCAGCGGCGGTGTAACGGCCGCGCCCAGCCGCGAACCGGCGTGCGTGATCCCCTGCGCGAAGCCGCGCTCGGCCGGCAGCATCCAGCGCGACAGGGAGCGCGTGGCGATCGGAAACGCGCCCGATTCGCCCACGCCAAAGATGAACCGCACCACCACCATCGATCCCGCGCTCCACGCCAGCGTCGTGAGCGAGGTGAAAATGCTCCACCAGGTCACGATGACCGAAAGCGCGCGCCGCGGCCCGATCTTGTCGCCAAACCAGGCGCCCGGAATCTGAAACAGCGTGAAGCCCCAGCGAAAGCTGGCGAGGATCCAGCCGATGGTGATCAGCGAAAACCCGAACTCGGTGCGGATGGCCGGAATCGCCGAAGCGATGATCGTGCGATCCATGTAGGTGATCATGTAGATCGCCACGGTCATCGCCAGCACAAAATGGCGTACGTGGGTAGGACGTTCAGGCGCTGTGGCGGCTCGCGACGGGGCAGCCGCCTGCGGGGATGGCGCAGGATTCACTTTTGAGCTCAGACCCGAGCCATCATATCACCCGGAAACGGCTATTCGACCGCATCGATCAATTCGTCCCAGCCCAGTGCGTGACCTAAGGCCCGCTTTAGCTCTGCTTCGCGCCGGGCCGAGAGCTCTCCGATCCGCTTGACCAGAGATGACTTCGGAACGGTCCGGATATCGTCACAGTTGGCGACACATTTTTGTGAGAGACCTTCCTGGCGTCCTAAGGAGACTTCCACTGCAATGTTACGCACTGTGGAGGTGACCTCCACGGCCAAAAACTTGTTGAGGTAGGAATAAGCCCGATCACGGCTCAGCAGTACAACCGGGCGCCGTCCGGCGGGTGGGGGTAGAGAGGCCCACCAAATTTCATATTGCTTCAAGACTTCCACTTTTCCGCACTGGACCAGTCGTCGGCTTCAGCTTCGGAGTCGGGCTGTTCGAGATATGCCTGGCGAGTGCGTTCCTCTTCCGCCTCGCGGATGGCTTTCCGGATTGCGGTCCGCACGAATTCAGCCCGCCGGCGTTTCGCGGCCGGGGCTACACGATTCAGGGCACGGTAGGTTGGATCATCGAGTAGAACCAACAATGACTTCATATACTTTGACTATATCAAAGTTCTATATAGTCAAACCGCGCTGTCGACCCCGCCCCGGTTTCCGCTATCGTGCGGCCTGCAGAACCTGCCCGCGTGACTCCTGCGCGACAGTCGTGAGATAGTCGAGCGCGGCGGCCACACCGCCCTTGGAGTGCGGAACGCCCGCCACGGCCAGCCCCATCTCGACGCCGCTGAGCGTGCCGGCCAGCATCAGGTCGTTGAAGTCCGCCAGATGGCCGATGCGGAACACCTTGCCCGCCAGCTTGCCCAGGCCGCTGCCAAGCGCCATGTTGAACTGCTCCAGCACCAACTTGCGGAACTCATCGGCGTTCCATCCGGCCGGCATGTACACGGCGGTCACCGAGCTGCTGTACTCGGCCGGATTGAGGCACACCACCTCCAGGCCCCAAACCTTCACGGCGCGCCGCGTGGCCTCGCCATGGCGCGCGTGCCGCGCGAACACATTCTCCAGACCTTCCTCATGGATCATCGCCAGCGATTCCTTGAGACCATAGAGCAGGTTGGTCGCCGGCGTGTAGGGGAAGAAGCCGCTCTTGTTGTTGTTGAGCTGGGCCTGCCAGTCCCAATAGGACCTGCCGAAACGGGCGCTCTTGGCTGCCGCGAATCCCTTCTCACTCACCGCATTAAAGCCCAGGCCCGGCGGAAGCATGAGGCCTTTCTGCGATCCTGCCACGGCTACATCCACGCCCCATTCGTCGTGCCGGAAGTCCATCGACCCGAGCGACGAAATCGTGTCCACCATGAGCAGCGCGGGATGCCCGGCCCGGTCCATGGCCTTGCGCACCGCGGCGATATTGTTGGTCACGCCGCTGGAGGTTTCGTTGTGCACCGGCATGACGGCTTTGATCTGGTGCGTGCGATCCTCGCGCAGCCGGGCTTCCAGGTCATTGGCGTCGATGCCGTGGCGCCAGTCGCCGGCCACGAAATCCACGTTCAACCCCAGATTCACGGCCATCTCTTTCCACAGCGTGGCGAACTGCCCGGTCTCGAACATGACAACCTTGTCGCCGGGAGAAAGCGTGTTCACAATCGCGGCCTCCCAGGCGCCGCTGCCCGAAGACGGAAAGATGATGACCTTTCCGCTGGTCTTGAAGATGAACTTCAGACTGTCCAGCAGTTCCAGGCCCAGGCGGCCGAATTCGGGGCCGCGGTGATCGATGGTCGGGCGCGCGATAGCCCGTAGAACCCGGTCCGGCACATTCGTGGGGCCGGGGACTTGGAGGAAATGACGTCCACTAGTGTTAGGCATAAGCGACACTCCTAGTGTCGCGCAGATGCCCCACGAAAGACAAAGCGCCGGAACGCGCCTATTTCTCGTCCTTTTCCGTGCAGGCCGCCTGAAGCCACTTGGAAGTGAAGCTGGTGGCGGTGCTGGAAGTGCGCTCCCCATTGGCCATCTGGATCTGCATGTTGCCCTTGATATTCTCCGAGTCAACCGCTTCCACGCGCAGCGTGCCGGTTTGCTTGCCGCCGCCGATCGTGCATTCGAACTGAACCTCCTGCCTGCTCGAATTCGATGTGAGCACCTTGTGCGTGCATTCTTTGGGCTGGTTGGTCAGATCCAAAGGCTGATTCATTTTGTCCCTGGTCAGGCAATGCCGGGAGGTATTGGTATGCGGGCCTTGGGCCGCGCGAGCTTTCATGGCCGCCTCGATTTTTGCGCGCTGCTCCGGCGTCAGCCGGTTGAGCATGTCGGGCGGAATCGCCGGCATGCCGCTCATCTGGCTTTGCACGGTCGTTTCCCAGAGACCGGTCTTGACGTCGAGCGGATGAAACGTGTCCGCGCCCCAGGCCGACGCGGCCAAGAGGGCCACCCCAAACACACATTTGCTTTTCATTTGTCCTCCGTAAACGGATGTGTTCCGTTTCTCCTAGCATAGAACGGATCGCGTCGCCAATGTTTCGAAGTGAGCCTGGCGCCACCCGGACCAACGACGGGCCCGGGCAGTGTTGGCGCCCCAGGGAAGCACGGCCCGCCGTGATATAGTCCTCGAAATGGGGACCCTTCTGAAACTCTCTGTTTGCTTGTTCGCCCTGGTGTTACTGACGAACATGGCCCACGCCCAATCGAAATCAACGCCGCTCGCAGGAACCTGGCGCCTGACGGAAAATCAAGTCCACGGGCCCGAACGCTCAAACGATCAGCAGCCCACAGCCCGGGCTTCTTATCTTCACGGAAAAGTACTATAGCTTCCTGATCATCAATTCCGACCACGCTCGCGCCGGGCTTCCCAAGCGGGAAAAGTCTTCCGCCAGCGAGCTGTTGGCTGTATGGGGTCCGTTCGTCGCGGCCGCGGGCGGTTACGAGATTTCAGGAAGCACGCTGGCCACGCGGCCGATGGTTGCAAAGAATCCCGAAGTGATGGCGCCGGGAAACGTGCAGCTCGACAGGTTTGAACTACAAGGGAGCACGCTAAAGCTCACGCGCATCCGAAACGGAGATCGCCCGGTCGCCAATCCTACCACCCTTACCTTCACTCGCCTGGAGTGACGATGTCTGCGAGCGGGTCACGCCTTGGCTCCCAGCGGCCCGGGACTCAGTTTCGCGCGCAATAACTCGAAACCGAATTCCAACGTCATGCGCGCACTGCGCGCCGCGTTCAACTGCCGCCCGAATACCCAAAGCATGCGCAGCGCGTCGCGATGCAGCCCCAGGGAATTCAATTCCCTCACGGTTCCGCGCGCGGTTTGTTCCAATAGCCAGCCTTTGCCTTGCTTTTCGAGCTGCGCCTCGGCTTCCTGCTCCGCCCGCGCATAAGTCCATTCCGGATGCAGGAACGAAACCACGGCGGTCTGGGCGCAGACTACCTGCTGCCAGCGGCGGCTCAAGCTCATTCCTCCCGGTGTGAAGCGGTAACGCAGCAGCGGCGCGGGGATGTTCGCGAGGCGATAGGCCTTCCCTGCCCGCAGCCACAGGTCATAATCCTCCGAGTTCTTGAACTCGCCGCGATAGCCGCCCAGCGCGAGAATGGCGTCGCGCCGCAGAATCACGGAAGGATGATAAATGCAATTCCGGATGAGCAGCGTGCGGGCGATTTCTTCGTGTTCCACGGGCAGTTGCACCAGCCGGTCGTAGCCCGGCGCGCGTCCCATGTGAAAAACGAAAGAACCGGCGACGGCCACTTCGGAATGGTCTTCCATGAACCGGACTTGCGTTGCGATGCGCTGCGGCAGCGCCAGGTCGTCCTGGTCCATGCGCACCACCAGGCCCGTGCGCGCCTCCCGCAGGCCTTCGTTGAGCGTCGCCGCCAGGCCCGTGTTCTGCGAATGAAACAAGGCGCGCACCCGCGCATCCGCCGGCGTGTAACGGCGAATGACATCCACCGAAGCGTCGCTGGAGCAATCGTCGATTAGGAGGAGCTCAAAATCTCGATCGTCTTGCCCCAGAATAGATTCAATCGCCGCAGCCAGATATTCCCCGCCATTGTAGACGGGAAGGAGGACGGAACATTTCATTCAAGCGGTGACGATGCCGGCGCGGATCTCTTCGCGGCGCGCCGCGAGCATGCCTTCAATCCCGGAGCGCAACGCGATTTGCGCCCTCCAACCAAACTCGCGCTCGGCTTTCGCCGCGTCCAGCACCACCCAGTCCGGAAGCCATTCGCCGTGCGTCGCGTCGGTTTGAATCTCCAGCGGCTCTCCGTGCAACTCCTCGATGATCCGCAGGACGTCGCGTACCGAATGGCCGTGGCCGCTGCCCACGTTAAGCACCGTGAACGGCTCCCGCGGGAGGGCGGCCAGTTCCGCCATCGCGCAAATATCCTCCAGATGGACGTAGTCCCGCACATTGTCGAGACGGCCGAACACGCGCACCGGCCGGCCGTGCAGCACGTCATTGATGGCCACACCGATCAGGCCTTGCAAGCGATGGCGCGGCAGCAACGTCCCGTATCCGTTTCCCGCGCGCAAAACCGTGGCGGTCAAATCCCCCCGGTGCGCTGCGAGCCGTAAATAATGTTCGGCCGCGAGCTTTTGGATTCCGTACGAGGAGAGCGGCGAACAAGCGTCGGTTTCCCGGTACGGCGTCCGGTCCTGCTTGGGCCCATACACCGCGCCGCCGCTGCTGAAGTACACGATGTGCGGCTTCGTTCCCAGGTCCTTCACCGCGCCCAGCAAATTCAGCAAAGGCACCAGATTCACCAGCGCGTCGTTGGGCTGGTCGTAGTCGGAATTCACCGGCGTGTTGGTATGCGCCAGGTGATAAATCACGCGCAGACCGGCTGCAAATCGCTCGCAATCCGCCCGGGAATGCAGGTCGCCTGCGACCACTTCCGCGCCCTCGGCCGCCTCAATGCCGGACACACTCCGGAAAAGCAACCGCAACCCGCGGCAATTTCCGGCGAGCAGATGCCGCGTCAAATAAGAGCCGATGAAGCCCCGCGCGCCCGTGATTCCTATCGACATCTCGGAATACGCTCATCGTAGCCTATCGTTCCTTCCGATCACAAGCGCACGACAGGTTTTCGCGTGCTAAACTGCAAGGCTAAGCAGGTAAGGCCAAGCAAGTAATGACTGCCAACCGGCCGGTCGCCGCAGACCCTTCCCGCTCCCCGTCGGCGGTAGCCGAAAGCGCGGAGCTTCCGCGAAAAGCGGTCATGCGAATTTTCCTGGGCGCCGTCATTCTGGTGCTCCTCGCGCCCAGCGCCGTCTGGATCGCCCGGGATCACTCGGTTTGGCCCTGGGATCAGGCCTGGTACGGTCAGGTGGCCACGGATCTGTGGTTCGCCGCGACGCATTCCCTGCGCGCCTGGGGCGCGAACATGCTCTTCGCCATGGATATCAAGCCGCCCGCTGTCGCTTGGATCGGGCAGTTCTTCGTGCCCCTGCACACCGTTCTCGGTTCCGTGGAAAATGCCCTGCTGTTTTCCATCCTGGTTACGCAAGCCGCGCTTTTGTGGACGATTTTCAAGATCGGTGAAGCCATATCGGCTTCCAGGTTGATCGCTCTTGCCGGGATGGTTTTCGCCGCCGGCACGCAGGCATTCACCGGATTGTCGCATCAAATGTTTGTGGAGCCGCTGCAGGCTTTTTGCGTGGCGTGGGTGGTGTACGTTGCCGCGATGTCCCGCCCCTGGCCGGTTGCCCGAACCATCCTTCACCTGGCCGCGGCGTTGCTCTTGGGCGTCGCAGCCAAGGCAACCACTCCGGTGTACTGCATTGTTTTCGTCGTCTACATCGCCGGTGTCCTTTGGGCCCGGCACTCGAAACCGGACTTCGCGGTGGAATGGCGGCATTGGCCCTCGCGCATCCTGATGTGCGTCTTTGTGCCGGCGTGTGCGGCCACCGGCGTCTGGTACGCGATCAACTTCCGTGCCGTGTGGCGCCACGCGCGCGACTCGTCGTCCGGTGACCTGGCGCTGAACTATGGCTTCCGCGCTCCGTTGACCCAAAAGCTGATCGTGTGGTCAAAGCTCTACGATCAGTCGTTCCTGTTTCCGCTTCTCGGATGGGCCTTCCTCGGTGTTGTCGTGCTCGCTGCCCTAGGCCTTCTGCGGAGTTCCTCGCGGAGGCCGCTTGCGGGCGCGCCGCTGCTCTGGCTTAGCGCGGCGCAAAGCGTGCTTCTGCTGGTTGTCTTTGGTTCCAACATCGCGGTCGCCGCCCGCTACATGTTTGCTTTGATGCCGTTCTGCGCGGTATTGCTGATGGGCTTCTGCGCCTTCGTTCCTTTCCGCGTGGCCGGCCTGGCCGTACTGGCGGTTTGCACAATCCAATGGGGCGCCGTGAGCGCGGTGGCGTTGGGTGCACGGAAACCGTTTGCGAACCAATTTGAATGGCTCACCCCGCCGCGCACGGACCGCACGCAGGCCGAAGAGTTGACACGCGTCGTCCAGCGGACGTCTTTGTCCAAGGCATGGATGAATTTCATCGGCGTCGAGGAACCGTGGCTCAATGCCAACTCCGCGGAATTTTTCGCCGCGAAACTGAGCCTCAGCACTGGCGTGCGCAGCCACTATACAACCCTGGGCTATGCCGAAACGAGCCTGGATCGAGCCACGCAACGAGTCTCGGATTTCCACGCGCATTTCATCGCCACCCTGGACGAGGCGCATCAGAAAACGAAGCCCAATTTCGTCAACCGGGTCTCGCTGCCGTTTCTGCGCGCCATGCAGAGCGACCCGCATTTCGAACCGATCCCCTTTTTGAGCCGCGAGGGCATCCTGATATTCGAACGGCATTAGAAATTGGGGCTGCGATGACAGGCACGGCCGCTGGCGCACGCTGGCCACTTTCCGTTGTGCTCCCCTGCCACGGCGAGCGTGACGCGATTGCCCGATCCCTGGCGTCCCTCGCCGGGCAAACATTCCAGGGTTTCGAAGTTTTGCTGGTCGGCGACGATGAACAAGCTCCGGACTGCGGTCTTCCGCGCGACCGCATCCGCTGGATTCGCCATTCCGGCGCCGCTGCTGATGCCTGGAATGCGGGCGCGTCCGAGGCTTCGAGCATATGCCTCTGTTTCCTCTCTCCGGGCGACCAATTGGACCCCGCGTACCTGGAAACATCGCTGTTTCTGTTTCGCGTGCGGCACCCGGATTACTACCGTGCCGCCTTTGACTCTACACCCGATCCTGCGCCCGCTATCCTCCTGGCGCTGCCCTATCTCAAGGAGGGCGGCGCCGAGGTCAGCCTGAGCCGCTTGTGCGCGCAGCTGAAGGACCTGGGGTTCCGCATCCTGGTTGTGACCACGGAGCCGTCCCGTCTCTTTCCGGGAGACGCCACTTCGTGGTTTCGCCCTCATGTCGCCGGCATCTATCCTCTCCCGCGGATTCTGGACGCCGGATTTTGGCGGGCGTTCCTCTTCTACCTTTTGCGGCAGCACTCCATCAGCCTGATTTGGCAGGCGGGGTCTTCCTACCTCTACGATCTTCTGCCCGACATCCGCCGCGTGTTTCCGCAACTGGCCGTTGCAGACCTGCTCTTCAATCCCTCCGGCCACGCAGCAACGTACCTCAACCGCCGGCGCTTCATCGATCGCGCGGTGGTCGAGCACGCCGGCATGATGCAGTGGTTGTCCGGCCAGGGCGTCAACGAGAGCGGCGTCTCGCTCATCCCCAATGGAATTGACTTGGATTGCTACCAACCGCGGCCTCGCAAGGAATGGCGCACTGGCAAACCCCGTTCCGGCAGCCCGCCCTCCGTCATCGGTTTTTTCGGCCGCCTGTCCGCGGAAAAAGGACCGGACATATTCCTTCAGATTGCGGAGCGCTTTGCCGATCGTAAAGACCTCGAGTTCTTACTCTGCGGCTCCGGCCGCGAGGAGGCCGCGCTACGCTCGCAATGCCGCGAGTTGGGTCTGGAAGAAAAGGTGCACTTTCTAGGCTTCGTGCCGGCGCGCGAGTACCTGCCCTGCTGCGACCTCACCGTGGTCCCGTCGCGCATCGATGGGCGGCCGAACATCGTCATGGAAAGCCTGGCCATGGGCGTTCCGGTTGTGGCCAGCCGTACCGGGGGCATCCCGGGGATGGCGCCGGAGGGACAAGGGACCAGGCTTTGCGAAACCGGCAACGTCGAAGAATTCCACCGGGCGATCGGCCAGCTCATTGACGATCGGGAGGCACGCGCGCGGCTCGCCGCGGCGGGAAGACGCTGGGCTGAAGAGCACTTCTCCTCGGCTTCCGCCGGCCAAAGCTATGCGGCTTTGTTTCGCGCGCTGATTCAGGAACGGCAGGTCCACTCTCGGCCGCTCTCTGCGACGGAACTGCTGGCAGCTTCGGAGTTGCCGCCCCGGATCAACTTGGATGGCGCTGCGCCCGGCGCCCCTGCCGCCCTGTTCCGGTTCGTTCAATCCGTTTTGTCGCCGGTCCGCGTTACCGGTAATCTTCGAACACTCGTCTTTTACTGGAAACTCCGGCGCACTGCCGGCGCGTCGCAAGACCTAAAAGCTCTCTTCGACGCCGCCTACTACACCGCAGCCTGCCCGGATGCCGCAGCATCCCGAATCTCTCCGCTATGGCATTATCTGTTATGCGGATTCCGCCAGGGCTACGATCCTTCACCACGGTTCCACACGCGTTACTACCTCACCGTCTACCGCGACGTCGCTCGCGCTGGTGTGAATCCATTGCTGCACTACCTGGGCGCGGGCCGCGAGGAGGGCCGCACCGGTCTCCCGGATTATGACCTGGCTTGAGCTGCGCCGCCATTTGCGGAACGCGGAGCTCGATTCCTGGAGTCCGTGGATCCGGCATCCGGCGCGATCGGTTGCGCGTCTCCTCCCGCTTCGCATCAAGGAGCGTGTCAATCGGGCTGCTGGCCGCCCCGTGTTCGATCTGTCGTTTTATCTCCAGTTCCAGCCCAATTCTCTGCCGCAAATCAACGTCGCCGTCCAGCGAATCGAGTATCCGCCGCCGGCGGCCGGTGTAAAGCGCGTGGCGTTCTTGACCCCGCACCTGGGGATTGGCGGAGCCGAGGAGGTGCTGCTCGGCATCGCCTCTACGCTCCACGGACGGGGCTTTGAAACCATTCTGATCGCGACGCATTCGCGCGACGATCGCTGGCGGGAAAGATGGAACGGGAACGTCGCGCACCTCTACGACCTTGCCGGTTCGGTCCCTGTCGAGCACCGTGTGCAAGAAATCTGCTCGATCGTAGCCGGCTGGAAGTGCCATTTCGCGCTCCTCCAGAACAGTCTGTTCGGCTACGCGGCCCTGCCGCACCTTCGCCGCCTTTCAGCGGGAACGAAACTCATCGACATTGTCCATAATATCGACGAGTCCTGGGACCTCCTGGCCGCGACGGCGCAGGCTGCCGGCTGCCTGGATGTTCGTGTGGCCATATCCGATCTGATCCGCCGCCGGATGATCGCCGCCGGCACTCCCGCAGATCGAATCCGTCTATTGCCCAGCGGCGTGGACCTCGACCGTTTTTCGCCTACCCCCGGCCACTCGACTCATCAGGTGCTCTTCGCGGGCCGGCTGGATCCGGTGAAGCGCCCACTGCTGCTGGTAGAGATCGCCGGCCAACTTGCGGCGCTTCGTCAGCAACGCGACTTTCGTTTTGTCATTGCGGGCGACGGACCGGAAGAAGAAGCATTGCGGCGGCGCATCCGGCAGGCGGGCCGGGACGATGTCTTCGAGTTACGTGGCCAGGTGGACGACCTCGCGCCTCTCTATGCCGCCTCGGACGTATTGATCCTCCCGTCGCGGAGTGAAGGCGTGCCGCTCGTGATTCTGGAGGCTCTGGCGAGCGCGCGGCCCGTGGTCGCCTCTAACGTCGGAGGCGTCGCCGAGGCGCTGAACGCAAGCTGCGGCTTTCTCATCGATCCGGCGCCGGGCGAAGCCGCCGCCTTCGCGAAAGCGCTGGACACCTTGCTGAATCAACCCGAACTTCGCGCGCGACTGGGCGCCGAGGGCCGCCGCAAAGTCGAAGCCCACTACGATGCGCGCCACGCCCGGGCGGCCTACGCCGGTTTGTTCGAGTGACTTGGTTTGAATAACTAGGGTGTGTCCGTTTCCGTCTCGGACACCAGACGATCCACCGCAATCGCGTAAATCGCCATCTTGCCGTCGCCGTCGCTCTGATAAAACACCCGCTGGCTGTTGGGCGAAAACAGCAGCACGATCTTACTCGGATCGCTGGCCCGATGCTCGCACAGCGCCAGTTCCCGCTTCACCGAGCGGACCAGCAGCAGAATGTACGGCGAGGCCTTGCTGCCGCTCGCGCCGACGAACACGCTCGCATCGGCGTTGCGGTTGAAAGCGGCGTACTGCGTGGTGTCGGAAACCTGCCGGTCTTCGTTGGTGTCGGGCGTGAACTCGCGAATACTGTGAAGCAGTTTGGGGTCGGCCGGAAGGTTGAGGTACAACACCGTGCGTCCGTCGGCGGACCACACCGCGGTACCGGGCTTGCCCGGCGCAGTGCGCAGCTTGCGGTTTTGCGCGCCGTCGTAATTGACCAGCCACAGAGCGTCTCCCCGGCGGTAGAGCACGCCGGCCCGCTTGGGACGCGGCTGCGGATCGGAAATGGCGTCGGGCGACTCGGCCAGCGTCGTCCCTGCGCCGGTGCGCATCTGGATCAGCCGCAGCCGGCTGCCCGCGTCGTTCCTCTCCACCAATGTGGCATAGAGGCCGTCTTCGGAAACACTGAACCCGCTCGCGAGCTGGAAACCTTCCGCGGCGCCGTAGATCACCCGCGCGTGCACGGTGTTCAGCTTCGCCAGATACAGCGATCGACCCGCCAGGTAGCAAAACTCACGCTCACCGGGAACCAGCGTGAGCGACTCCGGCATCAAACCGTCGGTCTCCGAAAGCAGATGCGATTGCCCGCTCTTCAAGTCCATCCGGTAAGCCTGCATCGAGCCGGAGCGGTCGCTCGCGTGAATCAGGAAATCGTTGTGCCGCGACACACTCCGTCCATAGGGCGCCGCCAGCCAGCTCTGGTGGGCCGGATCGGTGAGCCGGAAAATCCTGAACTCCGTGGCTGCATCGGTGTAGCGCTTGATCTCGGACGGAAACACCTGCTCCTTCTCCGCCCCCAATACGTAAGCGCCCGCACCGGCGAGCGAAGAGACAAAGAAACGGCGGGTGAAAATCAAGTTGGCTAGTTGTGACTGGTCTGATAGTGTTCTTTGAGCAGATCGAGACCGAAGTCGCCGTTAAAATCGCGCCACACCGAATGAATGTGATTGGCGTGGTCCTGCGTGTCGTCGAATTCAATGAGAAAGCTGGGGGACTGGATGCGGTAGTAGTGGCCCTCGCCGGGCTGCTCGCCGCCCGCCCAGGCGAAATAGAGATTGCCGTTCGCCTTCTTGATCTGGTCTTCGCGCATCTGCGCCACCGGGTCGGGCATGTTGTAGCAATATTCGTCCAGCAGGTTCTGGAAAACCTCGCGCTGGTGCGCGGTCATCCTGGAAGCTTCCAGGCCGCTCGGCTGGCCCTTCAGCGCTGCTTTCCGCGACGCCTCAGTGAGGATCTCCTTGGGCGCGTCCGTGCTCACGATGGCGACCTTCTTCTGTTCGGGCGTGAGTGACTGGACCAATTCCCTGCCCAGATCTTCTTCCCGTCCCAGCACGCGCAGGCCTTTGCGCGGCCCGTCTTTGATTTCGGCCGGGTTGGTGCCAAAGAAACTGGGGGCGTCCTGGATCTTGCCGTCGACGATCGTGAAATTCTGGCTGATGTGATGGCCTTCCACGCGATAGCCCCAGGTTCCGGTTGGGCCCGGCTCGCCGAAGACGCTGAAGAAGTAGCCGTCCGGATCGCGCTGCGGTCCGGAGCCTTTCTCCATACGCTTGAGCACTTCATCCAGGCTCATGATGCTGACGGCCTTGATGTAGCCGCGCTGGCTCAAACCGGCCGCCAGCAGCGCGTGCGCCAGCTGCTTCTGCTCTTCGGTCATGTCACGCAGCGGCAGACCCTTGCGGACGCGCGGGATGTAGTGCCAGTTGAGCCGCTCTTCATCCACGAACTGGAACGTGGCGCGGGCGCGCTGCTCCGGCGTGAGCGAGTTCAGAAACGCCTTGGCCGCATCGGCCATGATGGCCGACGAGTGCATGCGGGTGTAGGCGGCGGTGAGCAGGACCAATCCGACAGCGACGGCAAGAATGCGGAGCGCGGCAGTTTTCACAGCGGTCTCCTTTCGCGCTACCAGCTTACATCACGTGCGGCGTGGATTGGTGGCTGGT
>DATJNO010000037.1:0-16251 GCA_035508055.1 Bryobacteraceae bacterium
CTTTCCAGACATCCCGCTCTATCAGGGTTGGGGCCACCCTTACCGCGTTGAGGCCACCATTCGCGGTCTGGAGCTGGTGGAGGGCCATCTGCCTCCGGAAATCGAAGGAACGCTGCTGCGCTGCGGGCCCGATCGCCAGTACCCGCCGCGCGATGGTTCCGACGTTTTCATCGATGGCGAAGGCATGGTGCACGCCTTCCGTTTCTCGGGCGGACAGGTCGATTACATGAGCCGATGGGTCCGGACCGAGCGGTTCGTTCTCCAGGAGGAAGCCCGGCGCGCGTTGTTTGGACGCTACCGGAATCGCTTCACCAACGACCCGCAGGCCGGCGGCGCTCGCATGGGCACTGCCAACACGAACCTGGTGTTTCATGCGGGCAAGCTGCTCGCGCTCAAAGAGGACGACTTGCCGTACGAGCTCGATCCGCAGACGCTGGAAACGCGCGGACATTGCGATTTCGCCGGAGCCATCACCAGCGAGAGCTTGAGCGCGCACCCCAAACTCGACCTGGTTCACGACGAAATGCTCACTTTCTCGTATCAGGCCAAGGGCGATGGCACCAAAGACATCGTCTTCTACGCGCTCAATCGCGAAGGCCGGGTGGTCGATGAAATCTGGTTCGAAATGCCTTGGCCAGGAATGGTCCATGATTTTGCCGTGACGCCAAATTACGCGGTTTTTCCGTTTTTCCCCTTCATCACCGATATGGAAGTGGTCAGGCGCGGCGGGCCGTTCTATCAATGGCATCCGGATGAGGAAACCCGGGTCGCCATTGTCCCGCGACACGGCACGGCGCGTGACGTCCGCTGGTTCCGTGGTCCCACTATGAGCGCGGGCCACATGATGAATGCCTATGAGGATGGTTCGAAGCTTCATCTCGACGTTTGTCTCTATGACGGTCCGTGCTTCGACTTTTTCCCCACTCCTTCGGGCGAGTCTTTTCCGACGCCCCCGCCCATCCTCACGCAATTCACCTTCGACCTCTCGGATGGCGACGGATACAAGCTGCGGCCGCTGGCGCGAATTCCCGGAGAACTGCCGCGAACAGACGACCGCTACCAGGGACACGGCTACCAGCACGGCTACATGGTGGCGGGGCGCGGCGCCGACGGTAGTTCCTCCGTCGGCCACGTCGATCACAACGCAGGAAAGATGGAGTGTTGGAGCCCAGGCCCCGCGAGTGCGGTTCAGGAATCGCAATTTGTTCCGCGCCGGCCGGATTCCAAGGAAGGCGACGGCTACCTGCTGACCGTCGTCAACCGTCTTGCTGAGAATCATAGCGACCTCGCCGTGCTGGATGCGCGCAATGTGAGCGCCGGGCCGCTCGCGCTTTTCCGCATGCCGGTCCGGGTCCGGATGGCCTTCCACGGAACGTGGGTTCCTGCCGAGACCTTCCGCACCCGCAGCTACGGAATGGAGATCGCGCAATGACTGCGCCGGCGTCGAATGATGTATGGCACCAGCTTCGGAGCCTCGGCTTCGAGCTGACGCCCCATCAAATCCAAGCCACCATCGCGTTGATGGCGCCGCCGGCGCCCCGGCCCGGTCCGGACGTCGAAGTGCATCGCGATGTGTCCTACGGACCGGATCCACGGCATCGTCTGGATGTATTCGTCCCGGCCGCCGGAGCCGATCGCGCCCCCGTACTCGTTTTTGTTCACGGCGGTGGATTCGTGACGGGCGACAAAGGCGCCCCCGAGGCGCCGTTCTACAACAACGTAGGCTTGTGGGCCGCCCGCTCGGGCTGCATTGGCGTAACCATGACGTACCGCCTGGCGCCCGCCGCACCCTGGCCCGCCGGCAGTGAGGATGTCGGCGCCGCCGTTCAGTTTCTTCATGCTTCCAGCGAGCGATGGGGTGGCGACCCGAATGGCATCTTTCTAATGGGCCAGTCCGCAGGGGCAGTCCACGTGGCAGGATATGTTGCGGACCCGCGGTTGCACGTAGTCCTCAAAGGCGGCATCGCGGGAGCCATTATGATTTCGGGCATTTTCGATGTGACTCGCGCCGACCGCAACCCGTTTCAAGCGGCCTACTACGGCGAAGACCCAACGCGCTGGCCAGAACAGTCCACGTTGGGAAGACTGGCAGAGACTTCGATTCCCTGTTTGTATAGCGTTTCGGAATTCGATCCGCCCGACTTTCAACGCCAGGCCGCATGGCTGGTGGAAGCCTATGCCGCCCGCCAGGGACGGTGGCCGCGACTGCTCCAGTTAACCGGCCACAACCATCTTTCGAGCGTGCTACAAATCGGGAGCGCCATAGACACGGTAGGGCCCGAGTTGTTGCGCTTCATCCATGTAGGTTGAAACGTTCGCGGCGCCGGACCTGCGGCGTGGTGTCGTTGTGATTGAAGTTTGAGCGAGGCTGATTATGGTTGAGTTCGTACCATACGCCCAGGTGATCTCGACATGATCCGAGAACTCCACATCTCCAGATTCATGAAGGAGAAAGTGTCCTTCTTGGCCGCACTCGCGCGAGACATGGTTCAGACACTTCCAGGCTTGGCAGAAGATTTCTCCGGCGAAGGACCGGAAGAGATCGATGATCGTGATGTCGCAGAGTTGGTTACTAGCATGGAAGCGCTGGACGCCGATCCTACCCTCTGGGAGCCAACCGACAACTGGCACCCTCGAAACGCCAACGCAGCGATCCTCCAGTCCTGCCTGGACGAGTATTACCGGGAGAACGACGCCGTCCAGCTGGACCAAGCCTCCAAAGGGATCGTGATTCCCGAAAGGAACATCTACGGCGAGTCCCTTCGACAGGACATTTTGACTAGCGCAAACCTGGTGAACCAGTCCAGCACAGGGCGCAGGGTTGGAAAGTTCCGGCTGAACAAGAGAGATCCCCGTTGGGTCCTTGTCCTGAGAGCCAAAGCGATCAAGCGGCGGCGAGGCATCCCGCGATTTCCCGACAACTCGGGACAATCCACCCCACTGGACTCGCGAGCCAGAATGGTGTTGGTGGGCGACTGGGGTAGCGGACTTCCTGGAGCGGTTCAGCTTGCAGGCAAGATCTGGAAGTCGCACCTTCAACCGGATGTGGGGAGCAAAGACCTGCACGTCGTTCATTTGGGGGACGTGTACCACGCCGGACTGGCATCGGACTACCGGAAGAATTTCCTGAAGGACTGGCCGGTGCCGATCGGACAGGAGAGCGCGGTCGCGTCGTGGTGCTTAGCCGGCAATCACGACATGTACTCCGGCGGCCATGGCTATTTCAACATGCTGAAGGACCAGCGATTTTTCCGGCAAAACCAGAGCAGCTACTTTCTTATGGAAAACGATCACTGGCAGGTGTTTGGATTGGATACCTCGTTCGACCCGCGCGACTTCTCGGGTGATATCGGCGAACTGTACGGCGAGCAGGCGGCCTGGGTGGCACAGAAACGGGCCGCGACGCCCGACAAGAAGTGTCTCATCCTGACTCATCATCAACCGATCAGCGCATACGATGTCGTCAAGGAGAACCTGGAAAGGCGCCTGAGGCCGATTCAAACGAACGGACAGATTGACGCGTGGTTTTGGGGGCATGAGCACCTCTGCGCCGTCTACGACTCGTACGAGAAGATCCGGTATCCAGTGCTGCTTGGCCATGGAGGATTCCCTGAGAAGCCCAAGATCAAGCGGCTGGGCGCGCCACCCATAAACTACGAGTGGCTCACGGTCGACACGCAGGGGTTTGTGCTTTTTGGATTCGCGGTCCTCGACTTCGATGGTGCGAAGATCGATGTTCGGTTAGTCGATGAGAACGACGTTCAGCAGCACTCTTTCACGATTGCATGACGTCCACCGAGGTGCGAGGGAGTTACCCCAGGCGAAACGACCGAACCACGCTGAAACCTCGCTCCGGTTGTCACCGCCCGCGCCCTGTGCTAACGTCGGAGGCGCGCACGATGACCCGCAATCTCGTCATTCTTAGTTGCCTCGTACTTGCGCTGAGCGCATCAACCGGCTGTTCCAGCGCTCCTCCCAAGCAGGCCGCCAAGCCGCCGGACAAGATCCAAGGCAAGGCCCAGGTGGTTCTCACCGAAGCGACCCAGTTGGACGCCTCGATCAACGCGGGCGGACCTTCCGTGTACCTGGTCGATGGCCTGAGCCGTTACCGACTGTTCTTCAACAAACCGTTTCCGGTTGACGCGGGCAAGGAGTACATAGCCGAGGGCGTCGATGCGCAGAAGGCCATCGACGCGATTGGTGATCCCGATCAGGGCAAGAACGGGTATCCGCTTGGATCGAGCTGCGACACTGCCGTGAGGACGGCGTGGCCCGCACTATCATTCGATGTCGTGGATTCCTACTCCACCAGTTTGTGCGACAAGGTAAAACGCTTCCCGGCCAGAAAAGTGTTTCTCGTAGCCAGTATCCAGCCCGTTGCCGGCACCGCCGATTCCGCGAAGCAGAAAGAGGCTGCCGGGGAGGAGAAGGAAGCACCGCTGGTTTCCGTTCCGGCGGACAAGCAACGCGCGCTTCTGGTCGCGGGTCCGACGGTGCTGACCGCGCCCCTGTGGGATCCCACCGGCGAAACCGTCCACTGCAAAGTCGTGATCGATGAGCACGGCAAGATAGCGGAACTCGACAGTGGGTCGGAGCTCTGCGAGAGCGTGCCCTGGGCTCAGTTCCGTTATCAGCCCACAGTTAAAGGCGGCCGCCCGGTCACAGTGAACACCGAAGTAGAAGTACGCTTCGACCCGCGAAAGTAGGCAGCCTCGGTGCAAGATCAACCGGCGTCCTGGCGGGGACTTAACCCACATATCCTCCCTCTCCAACACATCCCCCCACACTTAGATTTCAAGAGGAAGTGCGTTCCGGGCGTTTCGACGAGCTGCGCAGCGGAGTATACTTCAGCCAAAGGAGGCGACCGTGACGCTACTCGCGAAAAGGACGGCTAAGACACCTGCCAGCAGCCCGATTGGGCAAGTGGCAATTTCGCATCTGGACCATAGGCGGGTCGAACGGCTTGCCTATTCGTACTGGGAGGCGCGAGGCTGTCCCGATGGCTCTCCGGAAGAGGATTGGTTCCGGGCTGAAGACGAACTCCGCCGACAGAAGGCCGAATGGGCGATAACAAAGAAGCGGGCGAAGCCGCGGCAGGGTGACCGCGCCGGTAGGCGACAGGAGCTTAACTAATCCCTAGGGCAAGGGGGCCCGCCACTGCTGCGGAATCGTTCAGCCGCAGTCGATTCCAGTCTTCGTGCGCTCGCGGCATGGGGGGGAGCAACTCGCGAAGACCAATCCCCGAGGAGACGAACATGATTCTTAGAGTGTTGGCACTGGCATTATCCGTCGTCGTGGTTGGCTATCCGCAACATGCGAAGTGGGCTGCGCCGGATGATGCGACCGCGAAATGGCTTATCGAGATGGAACGCCAATGGGCCGAAGCGGAATGCACGCATCGCGTGATTGTGCAAACGATTCTGGCAGATGATTTCGAGGGCACGTCGCCGGAAGGCAAACTCTACTCCAAGGCCGATGCCGTCGCGGAAGCAAAACGCCGCCAGGCTCCTGCCCGCGACTGCCGCCTACACGATGTGAAGGTCCGGTTCATCGGCGACAACCTCGCAATTGTTTACGGCAGCGAGAGCGCGATGCTGAAAACGAGCAACGGCACGGAAACAACGCGCAGCCTGGTCTGGACCGATACCTGGCTCAAGCGGGGCGGCGAGTGGCAGATCGTAGCCGTGCAAGACATGCCGGCCGAGCGCAAGTGAGTGTGCCGCTCGACACCCACAAGCGTCAACATTTGTCACCGCGAACCGGCTTTATACGACGCCCGCAAAGCGAGCATGCCTTTCTTCAGATCGTCTGCGCTGAACCAGTGCCCGGCGGCCATCACACCGGCGATCTTTGAAGTGTTCCGCACATCATCGAGCGGATTTGCTTCGAGGAGCAGGAGATCGGCACGCCGGCCCTTGGCAACCACGCCGAAGTCGGAACTGCGGCGCAGGAATCTGGCCGCATCCGCGGTCCCCGCTCGCAAGGCTTCATACGGCGACATGCCGGCTGCAACAAAGTTCGCCAGTTCGTCATGCAGCGAGTAACCCGGCAACACGCCCGGTTTCGGTGTGTCCGTCCCCAGAAGCAACTGCACTCCCGCATGGTGCAGGGCGGCAACAATTGAAAGATTGAACTCGCGGGCGCGCGGCGTGCTCCTCGGGTCCGTGCCAGCCGCAATCCTCGGGTACATGCGAGCGTACCGTTCGAAGACAGAGGGAGGTACGAAGCTCGCTTCCTCTAGCCAAACAGGATCGGTTCGAGGAAGATCTCTCACAACGATGGTGGGACAAACCCAGATTCTCGCAGCGGCGATGGCGCGGGCGAGAGCAGGTAGCCGGCCGGGATCCATGTCACGAAGGGCGTCGGCGAACGGCTTCGGCTGTGCCGATCGGCCTCCAGGCTGCAGGGCAGGCAGGAATTCGTCGAGGTGTTCAATCGAATCCTGACGCGCGGCGATGGCGCCTTCAAGACCCACGCTGCGGGGAACGTGTCCCACGACCGGCAGCCCTTCTCTCCTCGCAGCCGTGACGATCGCGGCATAGGCGTTGCTGGAAAGGTTGCTGTATACCTTGATCGCGACGTAGCCGTCGCGCTTGTCTGCCGCAACTGCTGCCTCTGCTTCCACGGCTGTCTCTACCACCCGCGTGCTGAACCAGACCGGCGGGTTGCCATCTGTGATCGGTCCAGTTGAGTAAACAAATGGGCCCGGCGCCTCGCCCGAGCGAATCTCGCGGGCGAATGCATCTATGGTTGGGCTTCCCCACATGTTGCGGACCGTGGTCACGCCGTTGGCGAGGAACATCAAAGCGTACGCACGGTTTTCGCGTTCATGATCGGCCGAGGCGGAAGCGGGAATCCCCGGTGCACCGGGGGTTCTGCTTGCTACCGCGGGTGGCAGTTCCCTCAAGGCCTCCCGGACGAAGTGTACGTGCATATCTGCGAGGCCGGGCATCAAAAAATCGCCCCGTCCGTCGATCCGGCGTGCATTCGTTGGAATGCGAGCAGAGCGTACTGGCCCAATTTGCTGGATACGGCCCTGCGCGACAAGCACTGTCTGGTGTTCAATCACACTGGGCCTGTCCATCGGTACAACGGCGACATCGACGATGGCGGTTACTTCCTGAGCCTGAACCAACGCGGCGAAAAGCAAAACAAACGGAGTCAATTTCATGATTCTCGCCTACTGGTTGTTGCGGGCCTCGAGGGAATGGGTTGGGCCCATCAACACCGCTGGCCGAGTGTAACACAGCGGATATTGACGCATCATGCCCCACACACCCTTTGGGAACGATCTGCAATGGGACGTCCTGGCCGCCACCGGCGTCTCAAGACGGACCGCGACCGTCTAACGGTGTGATAGACTCGGCGTCATCCTGGAGGTGCCCGTGAGACGTTCCGTATTTCTTCTCTCCGTCATTGCCGCCGCCGCCCTGGCCGCACCGCCGGCGTCGATCCAGACCGCGAAACCCGAGCAGACCGGCTTCTCATCGGAACGTTTTGCACGCATCCACGAGATGGTTCAGCGCCACATCGAAGCGCATGACATCTCGGGCGCAGTGACCCTGGTTGCGCGCTACGGTAAGGTGGCGCACTTCGAAGCCCACGGCCTGGCGGATATCGATGCAAAGAAGCCCATGGCCAAAGACTCGCTGTTCTGGATTATGTCAATGACCAAGCCGGTCGTGGGTACGTCGGTTCTGATGATGATGGAAGAAGGCAGGCTTCGCCTGACGGATCCGGTTTCGAAGTTCATCCCGGAGTTCAAAGATATGAAAGTCGCGGTGATCGAGGACCGGCCTGCGGGTGCGCCCGCAGCGGCCCCTGGCACGCCGCCCCTCTTCTACACCATCCCGGCGGCACGCGAGATTACAATTCAGGACCTGCTTACGCACGTCTCGGGTCTCAACAGCGGCGGACCGGCAAGCACCGCTGAAGTGGCGAAGATCGCGCTCAAAGCCGGCGAGAGTCTGGCGGACTACATCCCGCGCCTCGGCACGACTCCGCTCGATTTTCAGCCGGGCACGCGCTGGCAGTATAGTCCGACAGCGGCGTTCGACACGCTGGAACGAGTGGTCGAAGTTGTTTCCGGCCAGCCGTTCGACCGCTTTGCCCGGGAGCGCATCTTCGATCCGCTCGGCATGAAGGACACAGGCTACCGCCCGTCGCCGGAACAGCTCGCGCGCATCGCCACGCAGTACCGCGGGGCCGATGGCGCGCTCACCAGGGTTGCAAACAAGCCGATTTGGTTGAACAGCCCAACCTATTTGTCCGGTGGCGGCGGACTGGTGAGCAGCGCCGAGGATTATCTTCAGTTCGCCCAGATGCTGGCCAATCGCGGCGAACTGAATGGCAACCGTTTGCTTGGGCCGAAGACGGTGGAGCTGATGTCGTCAGTGTTCGTGCCCGACACGCTGCCTGGCCGCGCGAAAGGCCGCGGATTCGGATTGAGCGTCCAGGTGATCACCGACCATATCGCGGCGAACACGCCCATCTCCAACGGAAGCTTCGGCTGGGACGGCGCATTCGGGACTCATTTTTGGGTTGATCCCAAAGAGAAGATTGTCGGGATATTCATGGTGCAGGCCAGCCGGCCGAACCGTTCCATGAACCCGGATTTCGAGAATGCGGTCATGCAGGCTCTCATCGAGCCGGCCGACGAGCACAACTAACCACGTCCGGGGTGGCTCATTGGGTTTCCGGCGCGGGGATAACTGTCTGTTGCGCCCGCCGCGGCTGGCTTGTTGGGAGCGCGGCGAACGCGAACCAGCCAGATCACGGGATTGCTTCATTCAGAGCCTAAATCGCCCGACGGGTCTTCCAAATCTACAAAGCAGAGTTCCCTCTCGCCTAGGAGGAAAAGACGCTGTTCTGTTGCCGAATCGACTCGCAAGTAAAGTAGAATCGTGTGGGAATGCTTAGCTCGATGAAGATCGACTGAGCAAGCGAAATTGATGCAGCCGTAGAGTGTTGTTTTTCTGACCGTTCAATCAAAAGCTGAAGGGGAACAATCGCAACTGCCCCGGCGATTTTCACAGCGACAGCGCCCGAAAGCCGCTTCGCGCGGGCGTTTGCAAACGGGTATGAGGATTACATGAACCGACGGGATTTTGCACGGCTTGGATGGGCCGGCGTGATTGCCACGGGAGCAGGTAAACTGCGGCCCGCGTTCGCGCAGTCGCCGGCTCACCAGCAGGTTCTTGGGCCGCCACAGCATCCGAAGCTGGCGTCGCTGGAGCCGAAGGCGCACGAGCGAGCTGCGGATTTCAGCCTGCAAATCGCACCCACGCTGATCGAACTGGCGCCGCAGGTTGTAATCAGCACGATCGGCTACAGCAATAAAGTCCCCGGCCCTCTCCTGCGGGTGCGCGAGGGCCAGCCTGTCGTTGTAGAGGTTGTGAACGACACGGACGTTCCGGAATACGTGCACTGGCATGGCCTGTTCGTTCCGTCGCAAGTGGATGGGGCGGAGGAAGAAGGCACGCCCCCGGTCCCGCCGCATGGCCGGCGGCGCTATCAATTTGTAGCCAAGCCGTCGGGTTCGCGATGGTACCACTCCCACACCGCAGCCATGCTGGATCTGCATCGGGGCGCCTACTCCGGCCAGTTCGGTTTTTTCATGATCGATTCGGCGAATGACCCTGGGCTCTACGACCAAGAGGTCTTTCTGGCGCTGCATGAATGGCAATATTTTCTGTCTACGATGGATCAGGACGAGATGGCGCCGGATCCCAACGACCCGATGCCCGAAAAACCCGCTACTCCAGACCTGCGTCCGAACGGACTGGAAGTCAGCGCTCCTCTTTATTCGATCAACGACAAAATGCTCGGCGCGGGGGAACCTCTCCGCGTGCGGCCGGGGCAGCGCGTCCTAATGCACCTGCTCAACGCCAGTCCTTCGCAAATTCATCGCGTGGCGCTCTACGGCCATAGGTTTCAGGTGATCGCTCTCGACGGCAATCCCGTGCCTGCGCCGCAGCTGGTCGATGTGATTGAGATCGCTCCGGGCGAGCGCGTGGATGCGATCGTCGAGATGAATCATCCGGGCGTGTGGATTTTAGGAGAGCTGCGTAACGTCGCGCGGCAATCCGGGATGGGCATCGTAGTGGAGTACGCCGATCAGAAGCAGCGCGCGCAATGGCATCCTCCCCCGAACTCGCGCTGGGACTACACCATCTTTGGCTCCCCCGCCTTGGGCACGACCGGGCCGCATCCCGCGCCAGACCAGACCATCGACATGGTCTTTGAAAAAGTGCCCGGGGGACCCCATGGGATCAATCATTGGCTCGTCAACGGCAAGGAATATCCGCATGAACGGGAATTCGTGCTGCGACAGGGAGGCCGCTACCGGCTCGTGTTTCGCAATCGCAGTGACGATTCTCACCCTCTGCACATCCACCGGCATCTGTTCGAGCTTGTCGAGCTCAACGGCAAACCGACTGCCGGCATCAAGAAAGATACGGTGATCGTGCCCGCATTTGGACGCGCCACGGTGGATCTGGTCGCCGACCAGCCGGGCTTGACCCTGTTTCACTGCCATATCCAGCAGCACATGGACTTTGGTTTCATGGCGCTGTTTCGCTACGCCTGAGCGCCGCATCGCGCTCAAGCCGGACGAGATTCTCCCGCACATACGTTTTTTCACACGTTTGACATACGAGCGAAACATTGAACGGATAGAATCGCCGTCTTGTGACCGTGTCAAGAAATCAAAGGGAGGAAACTGAATGAAGATGATCCAAGGAACGTTCCGGGCGGCTGCGCTCGTGGGAACGGCCGTCTCGATGTTGGCATTCGCAACTGGGGCAATGGCACAGTATCCAAGCTTTCCAGGCTCCAACGATAATCCGTGGCCTTACGCAACGACGGGTCACTCGCCCGTGCTGGCGGTGGTTGGCGACATCGCCTGCCAGCCAAGCAACCCCGAGCCGGCTGGCGAGAAGGCGGGTGAAAACTGCGACAGCCCCAAGTCCCCCTACACCAGCACCTCCCTGTGGCAATCCCAGGAAGCCACCGCGAATCAGATTGAGACGATGCAGCCTGACGCCGTCGCGCTCCTCGGAGACCTGCAATACCAGGTGGGCCAATATTCGGACTTTGAGGGATCGTTCGATTTGACGTATGGCGCTTTTAAGTATCTCCAGCGGCCCGCGCCCGGCAACCACGAGTTTTATGACGAGCATGCCGCGACCGGCGTTGCCGGCTATGGCTACTTTTCCTACTACAACGGTTTCCTGATCGATAACACGGGTGCTCCGCTGACGGCTACGATAACGGACCCGTGCCCATCCGGCTTGCTCTGGACGGACCCGAACCCGACGGCGCCAGCGTCCGCGCCGGCGAGCCCGTGCGGCTATCCGGGCGCTACCACTCCTATCCCCCAACCCGTTCCGCGTGCGGATGGACAGGCGGGGCACTTCGAGGAGCCGCCGAACGGAGTCGGGGTCGGAGTCGGAGATGGCTGGTACTCGTACAATCTGGGCTCGTGGCACCTTATTTCCCTCAATGTCGAGTGCTCGACCCAGCCGGGAGGCTGTGTCAACACGACCGGCACCTGGTTTAACAAGGAATACGAATGGCTGAAAAACGATCTCGCGGCGAATCATTCCCTGTGCACACTCGCCTACTGGCATCAGCCCACGTTCAGCGCTACGAACGGCATCACCCAGGAGGGCGTGACCGCCCTGGCATTTTGGCAACTGCTCTACCAGTACGGAGCCGACCTGGTGCTGAACGGACACGACCACCTCTATGCCCGCTACCAGCCCGTCGATCCCAATGGGAAACCCGATCCAAGGAGGGGCATACGGGAATTCATCGTGGGCACCGGCGGCGAGACACTCGATCCGATCGCCTTAACCCCTGTGACGGCCGCCCAGGCCACGTCCGCGAATCCCGAAACAAACCAGGAGGATCCTAGCGGCAACGTGAATTTCAATATGCAGAATCTCCAGGCGTATACCGGGGACTACTGGGGTGTGATGGCCCTGACGCTCAATCCGAACGGCTACACGTGGGATTTCGAGTCGGCACTGGCAGGTCCGACTGCTGCAATCAATGGTCCTACCCTTCCTGCACCAACTGCGAACGGCGGTTACAGCGACAAGGGCTTCGGCGCCTGCCACGGTGGTATCAGCAATTACTAAGTCACCTTCGCAAGATTGTCTTTGACTGTTCGTTCGCTACATATTCCCTACCCTTCGTGATTGCTCGCGAAGGGTGGGATTTATTTTTGCCTAGCCCCCCAGCAAGAAGCGCTATCGAGCCGGATTTAGAGAAGACACGCTTGACATCGGCGCTGTCAGAGTGATTGACCAGGCGGTTTGTATCCGTTTGCGATAGCCACCTATCCAATCGGATAGTCGACTTACCCCTGGAATCGCCTTTGTTGAGCAGACCGCGTGTTAGCAATCAGCGGTTGATCGAGTGGCCTCAATTAATTGCGCTAAGTCGCCCAGCCACCTTCCCTGTGGCATCTGGGTTGCGTATAATGGCCGCTACCTCCAGAACATGCTCGGAAGGCGGAGCACGGGATCGATGTGCTCCAGAGGAGTCGACCGATGACGCGATCGGGGAAAAGTCGTGGAATCGCAGTTCAACGCGGGCTCTGCATTGTACTGTGTTCGGCCGTGCTCCTCTTCGTCACAGGAAGCCCCGCGCGGGCGCAGTCTATGGGGACGAGCCATGTGCGTGAAGCCGTTAAGAACGGCCAGGCGCAGTTGTTGAATCGTCTGCCCGCCACCCAGTCCTTACGCATCGACGTTGTTCTGCCGCCAAGAGATCCAGCTGGATTGGACGAATTCTTGCGGGAGGTCTATGATTCTTCCAGCCCTTCGTACCATCACTTCCTGACAGTGCCGGAGTTCACGGCGAGGTTCGGCCCCAGCCAGGGAGATTATGACGCGGTGGTTCAATACGCGGCCACCAACGGACTCAGGGTGGTCGGCGGCTCCCGCGATGGAATGGACGTGCAGATGGTGGGCTCGGTCGCCGATATCGAAAGAGCCTTCAATGTGCGTATGGGAATATACCAGCATCCTTCGGAAAAGCGCACTTTCTACGCTCCAGACCGCGAGCCCACCGTACCCCTACCGGTCGCGCTCTGGCACATCTCAGGTTTAGATAACTATTCGGTTCCGCGTCCCGCCCTCCTGCAAAGAAATTCCAGTGTGCAGTCCAATACCACCACGGGCTCCTGTCCATCGAAATCATATTGCGGCAGCGACCTGCGGGCGGCTTATTACGGTGGAACGGCTCTGACCGGCGCGGGTCAGACGGTCGGATTACTGGAGTTCTTCGGCTACGAGATGGCCGACGTGAACACCTATTTCACTCAAGCAAACCAAACCAACAGTGTTCCAGTGGTGGGAATTTCCACGGATGGAACCAGCTTAGCCTGCCTCTTTTCGACGGGCTGCGATGACACGGAACAAACCATTGACATCACTCAGGCGGTTTCCATGGCGCCGGGATTGGCAGCGCTCTACATGTACGTGGGGTCCAGCGACACGGCCATTCTGAGCGCCATGTCTACGCACTCTCCGCTCAGCGCCCAACTGAGCTCTTCTTGGACCTGGAGCCCCTCGGATCCGGCCACGGACGATCCGTTCTTCAAGAAATTTGCGGCGCAGGGACAGAGTTTCTTTCAGGCGGCCGGCGACAGTGGAAGTTATACTGCATCATCCACGGCGGTTTTTCCCGCGGATGATGCGTATGTCACGGTGGTTGGCGGTACGGACCTGGCGACGAGCGGCCCGAACGGCGCCTGGGTTTCGGAAACGGTCTGGACCGACGGCGGAGGCGGCTACTTTACAACGGATGCCATCCCGATTCCCTCCTGGCAGCAACTCGCCGGAGTGATCACGCCTTCCAACGAAGGATCCACGACGTTACGAAACTCCCCCGACGTCGCGGCGGAGGCCAATTTTGACTTCTACGTGTGTGCCGACCAAACCACGTGCACGGCAAACGAATATGGTGGAACCAGTTTTGCGGCGCCCATGTGGGCCGGTTACCTGGCCCTGGCCAATCAACAATCGGTTGCCAACGGGAGTTCGACGCTCGGCTTCATCAATCCAGTCATTTATCAGCTCGGTCTGGGGTCGGGGTACAACACCGATTTTCACGACATCACGAGCGGCAATAACGGCTACGCGGCAGCAACCGGCTACGATCTGGCCTCCGGTTGGGGTAGTCCGAATGGAAGCGGCCTGATCAACGCACTCTCGGGAGTGCCGGCTTCCGGTAGCTTCAACGTTTTTGCGTCGCCTACGACAATCTCGGTGATACGCGGCAGCAATGGCGCCTCGACGATCAATACCACGGTCCTGGACGGCTTTCAGTCGGCTATTGCTTTATCTGCGACGGGTCAGCCGGCGGGGGTGACCGTGACGTTTAATCCCTCATCCATCGCCGCGCCCGGCTCTTCGACGATGACCCTAGCAGTGGCGTCCACTACACCGGTTGGCGCTTACACGATCACGGTGGTGGGCACTTCGGGGAGTTTACAAGACTCGACCAGTGTCACTCTGGTTGTTCCCCCGATTGTAGTCTCCGTGACGCCGCCGGAGGCTACACTAGGCGCAGGCCAGACCCAGCAGTTCACGGCCACGGTGATCAACACCAACAACGCGGCGGTAACCTGGGCGTTAAACTCTCAGTCTGGAACCATTTCTCCCACCGGCCTCTACACAGCGCCTTCTACGATCAGCGCCCAGCAGGCCGTGACCGTCACCGCAACCAGCGTCGCCGATACCACCAAGGCGGCTTCCGCGACGATCGTGTTGATTCCGCCGGCGGGTTGGTACAGCTTAGCTTGGACCAATCGGAAGACGCTTACCATCAACAGCGCCCAGGTGTCTGGATCATCGAATCTGGTGAACTTCCCGGTGCTGGTATCGCTAACGGATCCTGGCCTGAAGAGCGTGGCCAATGGCGGCAACGTGGGCAGTTCCAGTGGAAACGATATTCTGTTCACGGCGTCCGATGGAGCCACCAAGCTCAACCATGAGATCGAGAGCTATAACCCGAGCAGCGGGCAACTGATCGCCTGGGTGCAGGTACCGGCCGTGTCACCGGTCAGCGACACGGTGATCTACATCTATTATGGCAACCCTTCCGCTGGTAACCAACAGAACCCAACCGGCGTTTGGGATAGCAACTATGCGGGCGTTTGGCATTTTCCGGGCAGTACGACGCTGGGACTGCAGGACTCCACGTCGAACGGCAATGATGGCCTGCCGATGAATGATCCGACCGCGGCAACTGGTGAGATAGCGGGCGCGGTGCAGTTTAGTGGTGCTTCAAGCTACGTAGACGTTGGGCAATTGAACGAGACCGGCGATTTGACCATCTCGGCATGGGTCAACACCAACTACATTAGCCACATCACGAACACCGATGATCAAGGCATCGTCTCCAAGTCGCTGTGGGGCGGGGATGCCAGCGGTGATTTTGTGCTCAAGATCCGCAGGACGACTGTAAACAACGGGATCTTTTTTGCACGCGTCAGCGGTGCATCGCCGCTGATTTATGACACGAACTACGACACGAGCCTCTCGACCGGGGCCTGGTATTACGTGGTGGCTACGTATACTGCCGCCTCGAGCATTGGAGCGATTTACGTGAACGGAGCCGCGGCGGCCAGCGGCAACATGGGGCCTGCCATGAGTACGAACGCCCACGCCGTTCTCTTTGGAATGCAGGAAATCAATCTGCACGAGCCGTTTTCTGGCGAGATCGACGAAGTGCGCATTAGCAACACTCCGCGGTCGGCCAATTGGATCGCAACCGAGTACAACAACCAGAGCTCACCATCCACGTTCGTGTCGGAGGGCTCGCAGCAGAACTCTGGAGCCGTAGCCGCGCCCGTGTTTAGCCCGGGTGGCGGGACCTATGCCGCGGCACAGACAGTGACAATCGGCACAACCACTCCGGGGACATCGATCCGCTACACCACCGATGGGAGCACGCCGAGCGAAACGGCCGGGACGCTGTACAGCGGACCCATCACGGTCAGCAGCGCGCTCACCCTGAATGCGATTGCCTACGGAAGCGGATTGATTGATAGCGCGGTCACGACGGCCCAGTACACCTTTACCGGTTCGAACTGGTACAGCGCCTCGTGGAGTGACCGGAAGCCCATCACCATCCACCACACGCAGGTGTCGGGATCAACCAATCTGGTGAACTTCCCGGTGCTGATTTCGGTGACCGACCCGAACCTGGCGACGGTGGCCAATGGCGGCGGCGTGG
>DATJNO010000038.1:0-19738 GCA_035508055.1 Bryobacteraceae bacterium
TCGTCGAGGATCAGGACCTGGGCGTCGCGCATGTAGGCGCGGGCTAGCGCGACCTTCTGCCACTGGCCGGCGGATAAATCCACGCCGTTTTCGAAGCGGCGGCCCAGCATCTGGTCGTAGCCGAGCGAGAACTGCGCGATCAACGGCTCGGCCAGGCTTTTCTGCGCGGCGGATTGGATGCGCTGCTGATTTTGCAACTCTTCGATGCGCCCAAAGCCGATGTTCTCGCGGACCAGCATGTCGTAGCGCATGTAGTCCTGAAAGATGACGCCAATCTCGCCGCGCAGGCTGTCGACGTCGTACTCGCGCAGGTCCACGCCGTCGAGCAAAATCGCGCCGCCGGTGGGGTCGTAGAGACGCGCCAATAGCTTCACCAGCGTCGTTTTTCCCGCGCCGTTCTCGCCGATCAGAGCGATGCGCTCGCCGGCATCGAAGCGAAAGTTCACGCGCTTGAGCACCTCCCGCTCCGAACCTGGGTAGGCGAACGAGACGTCGCGAAACTCAAAGCCTGACTGAACGGGCCGCGGCGCGGGCAGGGCATTCGGCGGCGACACAATGTTTGGCCGCGTTTCGAAGAAATCGAACAGATCCTTGATGTACAAGGCCTGCTCGGCGATGTTGTTCAGGCTGCCAAACAAGCTCTCGATCAGGGTGCGCGAGCGCGCGAAGGCCCCGGCGACGAAGGTGAGGCTGCCCACCGTCATCGCGCCCGCCAGTGTCCGGATCAGGATCAGAACATAGGCGCCGTAATAGCCGGCCGTGGGCAGCAGATTCAGCAGCGAGCCGGTGAGGGCGCGCTTGATGGCGAGCTTTTTGTTCTCGTCATAAAAGCGGTCGAACAGGACACGCGAACGATCCGCCAGGTGCTGGCCGAGACCGAAGATTTTCACTTCCTTGGCGCTCTGGCTGCTGGCGCCGAGCATGCGCAAGTAGTCCAGCTCACGGCGCTCCGGTGTCCAGCGGTACAGGATCGAGTAGGCCAGCATGGCGAAGCGGGTTTCGCCGAGAAAAGAGGGGACTACGGCGGCCACCAGCAGGACCAGGAACCAGGGCGAGAACGCAACCACGGCGCCTAGCAACGTCAGCAATGTCACGAACTGCTGGCCCATGCTGGCGATGATCCCGAGCATGCCCAGCCGGGCGGTAGTCTGGCGGCGGGCGCGCTCCAGCTTGTCGTAAAACACGGGATCTTCAAAGGAAACGAGGTCCAGGCGGGTGGCGTGCTCCATGAGCTGAAGGCTGACGTGGTTGGTGAATTTGTCGCCTAGCAGGCTGTCGAAAAGGTTCACTGCGCGCGATAGCAGGTCGCTCAGGACGGCGAGAGCGATCTCATAGGCTAGAAAGACCCAGATCCGGTGCGGGTCCACTGGGCGGCCCCGTATGGTCTGGACCACCTGATCGATAATCAGCTTACCGACCCAAAGTTGGCCGACCGGTATCACGGCCGACACCAGGCGTAGCACTACCGTGCCAGTGGTAAGCAGTGGGCCGGTTGCCCAGACCATCCGCAGCAGCGGCGGGAGGTTCCGCAGGGCCCGCAGGCGCTCACGCCAGGTTGCAGGCGCGGCAGCCGACTTGGGAGGAGGGGGATGCGGGATCAAACTTCAGTGTAGCGCCGGAACTCGGGAATGGAACGGGGCCCGAAGGCCCCATTCGACACCATCTGCCTGTATTTACAGGCCCCTGCTGTTCACAGGGCGATGTATGGGAGAATCAGATTCGACGGAACTGCAACCCGTCAAAACCTGTTTGTGATTCAGATGATAGGGCCACGACGGTTGTGAGTCAAGCAAAAATCTAGAGATTTGATTTTGGCCCGTAAGTGCATGATTACAGATGTGTTACCTGTTAGTTTGTTTTGGAAATCTTGTGGAAAATTTAAGCACAGCCAGTCGCTCGGCCGATCCTTTGGTTTCTAACGTGGAGAAATCCGGGCAGTTAATCGCCGCTTAAGTGGAGCGTGATCAGCGAGCCTTCAGCAGCTGAGTAGCCAAACCGGCGCGCGACCATCAACATCAATCCGAAGGCGACGCCCGAAACCACGCAGAAGCCCAGGACTACTCCAGCCAGGCTGATGATGGTCACCAGCATATTGCCGGCGGTTTGGGGCGTGACCACCAAGCCAGGGGTGGGCGGGGTTTCGTTGGTCTCCACGATTCCGCCATAATTCACCTGTTTCAGGAGGGCTTGGGCGGCTGACGAGTTCTTGCCGAGGACGGCGGCCACCAGGGGGCCGGATCGTTTCGCGGTTACGTCTGGAAGTTTCTGAAAAGCAGCCAGTTGCTGGCGGGCCAGGTCGGGCGTCGGGTACGACAGGATCGCGAGCGTTTCCTCGCCTGCCGGCGTGCGATAGCGGGCTATCTGGACTTCGGTGCTGTAGTCGAACGCAGCGACCGACGCGGGAATCTGGGGCGCGTTGGCGTGGAGCCCTACGGGCCCAATTACGTATCGCTCTGAGTGAGGTACCAGGCTTCGGCGCGGCAGATAGCCGCCAAGACTCGGCGGAGAGCCGTGCGAGACGTGGGGCAGCGCGGCGTCGGCCAACTGGGCGAGGTTTTTAGGGCACTTGCCCTCGCAGGAGATCAGGTAGTTGCCCACTCGCGTTGCCTGAATGTTCGCCGGCTCAAGAGAGGCCGCATAGGCTCCGGTGACGTCTTTGAACCGCCAGACGGTGAGGCGAAAGGCGCCGTAGTTGCCGCCATCCCAGCTATCCGCGCCATATTCGGTCATTTGGGCATCGACGGCAGGGGCCTTCGTTTTCGATGGCTGTAGATGGTACGGGCCTAATCTATCCGGTAAGATCGCGGCGCAGGCTGGAGAAACAAGGGCCGCGGCAAGGATCAGGCTCCGCAACATTTCTTGTATTTTTTGCCGCTGCCACAGGGGCAAGGATCGTTGCGCCCGGCTTTCTTGGCCGAAACGGCCTGCTTCTTTTCGGTGGTGGCTCCGCCGTTGCCGCCGGCAAACTGCAGCTCGGCCATTTCCTTGTCTTTTTTGCGCTGGATATTGCGGGTGAAGTCCGTGACGGCGGTTTGCGCCGCCAGGCGCTGCTCGTTGGACGCGCCGACCAGCTGCTCTTCGTCCTCTTCCTCTTCTTCGTCCTCGTCCTCGGCGAAGGGAAGGATCGGCTTCGCCTGGCCGCCCAGCCCGGAGCCGCCGGGGTCGCCGGTGGTCACTTGCAGGAAGAACAGGTAGCGGATGGCCTCGTCCTCGATGCGGTCCATCATGTCCTGGAACAGCGAGAAGGATTCCTTCTTGTACTCGATCAGCGGATCTTTCTGGCCGTATCCGCGCAGTCCGATGCCCTCTTTGAGGTGGTCCATCGACAGCAGGTGGTCTTTCCACTGGTTGTCGATGACATTGAGCATGACGATGCGCTCGGCTTCGCGCATGTGCTCGGGGCCGATGAGGTCTTCTTTTTCCTTGTAGCGGCGCTCCAGGAGATCGTTGATGTGGTCCTCGATCTCCTGGCGCAGCAGGCCGTTGAGCTCCTGCGGGTCCACCTTGACGCCGAACTGGGTGAGGATGTCGGACTGCAGGCCGGCCAGATCGTAGTTCGTGATGTGTTCGCGCTCGGGACAGCGCTGATCGATCGACGACGCGACGATGCCCTGGATGATCTCCGTGACTCGTTCGCGCTGGTCCTTGCCTTCGAGCAGCGCGCGGCGCATGCCATAGACGGCCTGGCGCTGCTTATTCATGACGTCGTCGTATTCGAGCAGGTGTTTGCGGGAGGCGAAATGCTGGGCTTCGACGGCCTCCTGCGCGGAGGCGATGCGCTTGGTGATGAGGCGGGATTCGATGGGCACGTCTTCTTCCATGCCCAGGTGCAGCATGAGTTTCTGCATGCGTTCACCGCCGAAGATACGCATCAGGTCATCTTGCAGCGAGAGATAGAAGCGCGAGCTGCCGGGATCGCCCTGGCGTCCGGCGCGGCCGCGAAGCTGGTTGTCGATGCGGCGGGACTCGTGCCGTTCGGTGCCCAGCACGTGCAGGCCGCCGGCGGCCACCACTTCGTCGTGCTCCACGGCGGTTTCGGCGCGATAACGCGCAAACACTTCGTCCCATTCGGCGCGTTCCGGACTGCCCACGGCCGCGGTTTGCAGCGCGTCCGGGTCCTTATTCTGCTTCTTCAGGTGTTCCTTGGTGAGGAACTCGGGATTGCCGCCCAGCAGAATATCCGTGCCGCGGCCGGCCATGTTGGTGGAGACCGTGACCGCGTTTTTGCGCCCGGCCTGCGCGATGATGAATGCCTCGCGCTCGTGATTCTTGGCGTTCAGCACCTCGTGCTTGACGCCCATCTTCTTCAACTGGCTGGAGAGCTTCTCGGATTTTTCCACCGAGATGGTGCCCACCAGCACCGGCTGGCCGCGCTCGTTGAATTCCTTGATCGACTTGGCCGCGTTGCGGAATTTCTCTTCTGCCGTGCGATAGACGACATCCTGGAATTCCTTCCGCAGCATGGGGCGGTTGGTGGGAATGACGACGACGTCGAGCTTGTAGGTCTTGTTGAACTCGGCGGCTTCCGTTTCAGCCGTACCGGTCATGCCGGCGAGCTTTTTGTACAGGCGGAAGTAATTCTGGAACGTGATCGTGGCCAGCGTCTGGTTTTCGCGCTCGATCTTGACGCCTTCCTTGGCCTCCACGGCCTGGTGTAAACCATCGCTCCAGCGGCGCCCCGGCATAACGCGGCCGGTGAACTCATCCACGATGATCACCTCGCCGTCTTTGACCAGGTAGTCCTTGTCGCGCTGGAACAGCACATGGGCCTTGAGAGCCTGCTCGACGTGGTGGCGGATGATCCAGCTTTCCAGCTGGGCGGACTCAAACAAGCCGGGCATGTTGAGCAGCTTTTCGACCTTGAAGGTTCCTTCCTCGGTCAGTCCGGCGCTGCGGTACTTCTCGTCGACGGTGTAGTCGCCGGTGGTGTAAGTTTCGCCGGGCTCCTTGCCCTTGATTTCTTCGCCGCGGACCAGCTTGGGGATAATGCCGTTGATCCGGTAATACTTGTCGGTGGACTCTTCGCTGGGGCCGGAAATGATCAGCGGCGTACGGGCTTCGTCCACCAGGATGGAGTCGACTTCGTCGACGATGGCGAAGTGGTGGCCGCGCTGGACGCAGTGTTCCAGGCGGAACTTCATGTTGTCGCGCAGGTAATCGAAGCCGTACTCGTTGTTGGTGCCGTAGGTGATGTCGCAGGCGTAGCTTTCGCGGCGCTCGTCGTCGTCCAGATCGTGGACGATAATGCCGACCGTGAGGCCCAGGGACTTGTAGATGCGGCCCATCCACTCGGCGTCGCGCTTGGCCAGATAGTCGTTGACGGTGACGACGTGGACGCCCTCGCCGGAGAGCGCGTTGAGATAGACGGGCAGCGTGGCGACCAGCGTTTTGCCCTCACCGGTTCGCATTTCGGCGATCTTGCCGCGGTGCAGGACGATGCCGCCGATCAGCTGGACGTCGAAGTGGCGCATGTTGAGGACGCGGCGGCCGGCCTCGCGGCAGACGGCGAAGGATTCGATGAGCAGGTCGTCGAGCGGCTCGCCGTTGGTGATGCGCTGCTTGAATTCCTGGGTTTTTTGGGTGAGATCGGCGTCGGAAAGCTGCTGGAGCTGGGGTTCCAGGTCGTTGATGGCGGCGATGAGCGGACGGAGCCGCTTGACTTCGCGTTCGTTCCGGGTCCCGAAGATTTTAGCGAGGGTCTTATCGAGCATGAGACGCCTGATAGTATTTTAGCGGATCTGGCGAAGTGCGGCCGCTGCTCGGTAGTGGGGTCTTAGCGGGGAGATCGGAAGCTATAGCTGGTTGCCTGCCGCCTTAGGGTTGCTGACTCCGCGCAGAAACCCCGGGAGGAATGGCAGCCGTCGCGCTGACGCTGTTGAACGTAAGCAGTTCGTCTGGGATTTTCACTTCTCCGAATCCTTTCTCGTGTTGTCCAATTGCCTGCGCTAGCATCAGCATAAGAAGCTTGGCTTGGAGATAGGAGATTGTTACCTGGACTCGCTGTTCTATTACAACCCTTTCGGGCGTCGCCTCTACCAATTCTCCAAACAACATTCTCAGGTCGAAATGCGTAAACCCAAGCTGGATGTTGTTTGTGTAGGTCGTAAAGATGCCGCCCTCTGGATCGGGAACGACATACTCCAACTTAGGCTGCTGTTCTTTTTTCTCGTCTGACATAAGGTCTGACCTTCATTCCCTGCGTTCGTGTCGGCATCACAATAACCTCGCCCTTCCGTGGCAACTTTTGCTTTGTGATGCGCTCAGATGGCCCCGTAAGCGTTATCACTCCGCCATGCTCATTGACGATAATGATTCCTGACGGAGTCCAAAATAAGTCCATGGCAGCTGACTCCATCAATTCTGGATCAGCCTCTCGTGGAACCCGCTGAAGAGCGTCTCGCGAGAAGGTGTCAACATCGTAAATCAATGAACCATAAGTTTCAAAAGAGACCTTCAGCCTTACGCGGAATGCTCGCGCTAGCTTCTTGAGTGTGCTGATATTCCAAGCGGAATAGTTCACGTTTTCTATGCGAGAGATTGCCGTCTGTGTCGTACCGATCTCCTTGGCGAGGTCAGCTTGTGTCCACTTATTCTGTTCGCGAAGAACCTTGATCTGTGTAGCGACGTAGGCATCCTGAAATGATTCAGCGTAGCCTTCTGAGAACTCCGGTTGCCTCAGGTCTTGACGCAAAGATTCACTTATAGCGCCCATTGAGCCTCCGGCGATTTCGTGGGTCGGAAATTACCTCTTGCCTTCGTTCTTCGGCGTCCATCGCATCCACATCCAGTACACCATCTTTTTCGATGGCTCCGATTAGCATCGTGA
Organism: Bryobacteraceae bacterium; assembly: GCA_035508055.1. Lineage (GTDB taxonomy): Bacteria > Acidobacteriota > Terriglobia > Bryobacterales > Bryobacteraceae > Palsa-89. The sequence goes on from DATJNO010000038.1 coordinate 6,827, forward strand.
ATTCGGCGGCCATGTCCACCGGCCCACGGCATAACATAGGCCGAAGCATCCTTTGGCCATGAATAATCAGTTTGTAGATGTGCGACTGTTTTTCGGGTTCCCTCTTGGACTTGATTGGACCAGCTAACAATCCCGGTGGAAGATCCATGCCGTGCATTGCAAGCATGTCCATCTTCTGTAACAGTTGACCGCGATCCCGGTCCGGGATATCGTTCTCGCGCAACCATTTTCCGATTGCGCTCTCCTCGCCGTCTAAGTATTCGTAGATTCTCCACCTAGACATAATATCACAAAAATGCTATTGCGACAATTGCCGCTGTATAGCAATTATGCTATACTGACTACGTGATTGCAAGCAAAGCAAAAGGCCAGTCAGGGACGGTCGCTAAACCGAAACTGCTGGCCTTTGCTTATTCCTGCGGGCCGGTACCTCAGCGCATAGAGGAGCCGATTACTAATCGGCCTGTCCTGGGTTGGAATCCCAGCCGGTCCGCCACTTTAATCAGCCCCGCTCGTAGCGCTAACTACTTACGGGGCCTAGCCTCAGGCAAGCCCAAGGCAGGATTGTTGAGATCCACTGTCATTTTGGGCCTTTTGTCTGAAGAAAGCAAGGCTCAAAGTGACCTGCCACAACTGCAAGATCGAGACCGTAAAAGCTGGACGCGGGAGAAACAACGTCCAGCGGTGGAAGTGCCAGCAGTGCGGCAAGCGGTTCTCTGAGCCGCGCCAGACTCCGTTTGGGGCCGACGTGCGGCTCCCACAACAGACCGTGTGCCGAATCCTTCATTGCCTTGTGGAAGGCAACAGCGTGCGGGGAACTGCACGGCTGTGTGACGTGGAGAAGCGCACCGTGCTAAATATCCTGAAGCTGGCTGGCGAGAACTGCGAACGGCTGCTGACCGAAAAAATCCACGGCGTGAAGGTGCAGGACTCCCTGGAACTAGATGAGGTTTGGACGTACGTGGGATGCCACCAGAAAAGGCTCACGCCGGAGCGTGTAGAGAGGGGGATGCACGGCGACGCCTATACGTTCATCTGTCTTGAACGGTCCACGAAGTTGGTTATGGCTTGGCATCTCGGCAAGCGCGACCGTGTTAACACCGAAGACTTCGTTTCCAAGATTCGATGGGCAACCGCGCCAGGTTGGTTCGACGTGAGTACCGATGGCTTTCAGCCGTATGAGACCGCTATCGACGCGGGCCTCTATGACCGCGCCAATCACGCAGCGGTAGTGAAGATGTTCTCCACAACAACGCAGGTCGTTCCCGAAAGTTACCGGCCCGCGAAGTTCGTATCGGTTGGGAAAGAAGCGATCAGCGGAAACCCCGATCTGGATCGCGCTGGAACCAGTCATGTCGAGCGCAAGAATGGCACGCTACGCCAGTGGTGCAAGCGGCTCACGCGGCTAACCTACGCCTTCTCGCGGTCCTGGGACAATCTTCGCGCAGCGCTCGCGCTCCACTTTGCATACTACAACCTGTGCAGGATTCACGGTTCGCTACGAGTTACGCCAGCGATGGCAGCGGGGATCGCGGATAGGGTATGGGATATCGCCGATCTGATCCAAGGATAGGATCGTAGGCATGCTACCCTGGTTGCAGAGGCCAGTTCGGTGGGGTAAAATGGCCCCTCCAACTGGAGGAGCGACCATGATGCCACAACAGCAGCTAGTAGAGATTACGATCAACAAAGTCGAATTTGCCGTCCGCCACGACGACGATGCCGACGTGTTCGTCGGATTCTGTCCCCGCTTCAAGGTGTATTCGCAAGGCGAGAGTAGAGCCGAAGCACTGGACGCAGTGCAGGGTGCCGTGGTGCTCAGGCTTGCCACGGCTTTTGAGCATGGACGTCTTGACAAAGTCCTCCGTCAAGCAGGATTCGACCGACTAACTTCGGGTTCGATTGGTCGGTCACCGTCGCCCGATGATGAATTTGTAGCGGTCACTTTCAAAGAAGCAGTGGAAGTAACGGAGCGGGACATTCGGGTTCCGCTCGGAGCGTTTCTCCACCAACGGAGTATTGAATGCCAGCACTAAAAAAGGTAACCCCCGTAATCCTGAAAGAAATTATGGAAGCCGCCGACTGGGCGGTTTACACCGAAGACCGGTGGAATTGGTCGCTAGTCAACGCAGACGGCGTGTCGGTCGAGATCCCAAAGCGTGGCAGGTTGGTGTCGTTCCAAGTCATGGAGAACGCGTTAGCGCAGGCCGAGCTTCTTCCGGGCGATTATTTCCGCTTACTGGCCATTGTCGAAGAGGCCAGACGGCTGCGCGGCCTTCCTCCAGACGGTACAGAAGCCCATCCCCGGATTCACTGATTCATCGGCCAACGCCACGTGCTGCGCCTATCGGCGGCTCGTTGGAGAGATTTATGAGCATGTTTTACGTATACCGCAAAGGTCAAGAAAAGCCGGTTGTCGTTAAAGCCGATGAGGCCAAACTAAAAGATGGCATCCTGGTCTTGACCACAGGAAGCAAGGTTGTCGCTTCATTCCCGTACTCGGAAGTCCAAGGTTGGCAGGAAAAGGGGCCGCCAGCAGCATAGGCTTCCATCTCCCCACTAAGACCCCACTACCCGCTGCTCGGCATGATCAGCGGAAGAACTGCGCTGCGGGGGGTATCCACCAAGACCCGAACCGATAGGTGGTGCCTGATCACCGTTTTAGCCCATCCGGCGAAACGCGACTCAGGACACGTGCAGCGCCGCGGCGTTGTTCCGGCTCCGGCGAGGCCGGACGACGATTTCTACATCCTGATCGAGTGCCACCAGGAAGCGCAACAAACGCTCGACGGAGAACTGGCGGAACTCGCCGCGTAGCATCTTGGAAACGTCCGGCTGGCTCACCCCGAACAGGCTTGCAGCTTCAGTCTGTTTCAGGTGGCGCTTTTTCATGATCGTGTCGATCTTGTACACGAGCTGCGCCCTGACCAGGTGCTCTTCCGCGTTTGGAAACCCAAGATCTTTGAAGACGTTGCGACTTCCAATTTCGTATGCTTGCTTGCTCACACTTCGTTCCTCTCGGCTAGTCTCTCGGCCTCGTGCAGGCGCTGTCCAATGAGGTCGATGTCTGGCTTTGGCGTCGCCCTTCCGGTCTTGGATTTCTTCTGGAAGGCGTGCAGCACGTAAACAGCATTCGCGTACCGAACCGTGTAAACCGCGCGAAAGGTGTCACCACGAAAATCCTTGATTACCTCGAGAATGCCGGCTCCGCCGAAGCCGCTCAAGGGCTTAACGTCGCGATGCCTGCCACCGCGCTGCGCGACGTATAATGCATAGCCCATATGATCCTGCACAGGTTCAGGGAACGTCCGCAAGTCCTTCAGGCTCGACCCGAGCCAGACAAGCGGCTTCCGGGACAATTCTTCCGTCATTCACCGCTAATATAGTGATATCACCATTTACGCCACGCAGGCAAGTGCCCAGGTTTCGTTATTTCCAGGCGTATTTCCACACGCCCCAGAAGCGGACGTTCGCGCCGCCGCACATGTTGTTGTCGTTGGTGAGGATATACTTGCCGATCAGCGCGAGGTCGATTTTGCAGACATCGTCTTCCGCGTGCAACTTGTTGCCGGCTGGTAGCGCTTCTGCGGAGAATTCACCGGTGTGGACGTTGTCTCCGATGCCATGCCAGTAGGCTTCGCCGCGAAGATCCAGTTTGCCCTTTGCAACTTGGATTTCGACGCGATTCTCGCCTTGTACCCAAGATCCGATCCAGGCCGTTAACGGCGGATTCGGATCGACGTCCACCGGGCTAATGTCGTTCGAACGAACCCAACCCTGCGCGGCGCCGCGGCGGGATATGAGATATCCACAGGTCCAATCGCCTTCGACCCGATTCACGACAACCGTGTCACCGGGCTTCAGCTTCATCGCCAGGGATTGATAGTAGCCAGTGGTTGCGGTCTTCACCTCGGCCAACTTCGCGTTGATGTCGAAACCGTCGAAATCACAGGGCGATTTTGGCGGCTGGCCAAACGCTACGATGCACAGAAAGAACGGCGTTAGCGCTCTCACGCCAGCGCGGCCTGCTTCGGCAACGCCCCAAAGCGCCGCTCGCGGGAGTGGAACTCTTCAACCGCCGTCGCCAGGTCCGAGGCCCCGAAGTCCGGCCACATCACGGGCGTGAAAACCAGCTCGGCGTAGGCGGATTCCCACAGGAGAAAATCGCTCAGGCGCTGCTCGCCACCGGTGCGGATCAACAAATCGACGTCCGGGCCGCCGAGCGCGGCCGACAGCTTTTCACGCGTCGCTTTGGTCTTGAGCGCGTGCGCGGCGTGCGCGATGGCGTCGCGCGACGAATAATCCACGGCGAGCCGCAGGTGCAGGCGCGTCCCCCGCGCGGTCGTCTTCTCGCACTCCTCGATTACCGGCAGCAGCAGGCGCGGCAAACGGTCACGCCGGCCGATTACGGACACGCGCACTCCGTTCTCCACGCAGCGCGCCTGTTCGTGCCGCAGGTAAACATGGAACAGCTTCATCAGCGCCGAGACTTCCAGGGGCGGACGCCGCCAGTTGTCGGAGGAAAACGCATACACGGTCAGCGTGCCGATGCCAAGATCGGGGCAAGCCTCGACAACGCGGCGCAGCGCCTCCGCCCCGGCGCGGTGTCCGGCGATGCGTGGCAGCCCGCGCGCGGTCGCCCAGCGTCCGTTTCCATCCATGATGATGGCCGCGTGTAATCGATTAGAAGTTCTTTGCGACATAAAGAAAGTCCTTAAAAAAAGGGGGCCTAGCGCTCGCGCATGGCTTCAATCAGCGCTTCCATATGATCCAGATATTTCTCCAGCGCGCGACGTCCCAGGTCGGTCAGCCGGTACTCGCTTTTCGGCATGCGTCCTTCAAACGATTTCGTACAGGTGATGTAGCTGGCATCCTCCAGCTTGCGCGCGTGGACGCTCAGGTTACCATCGGTCGTCTTGAGCAATTTTTTCAGTTCGTTGAACGTCAGCGACTGGTTGGCCGCCAGCGCGCTGACGATGCCCAGGCGCATGCGCTCATGGATTAAGCGATCCAGGTCGGGCAGGGTCTTGCCGGCGATGGCACGCGGGCGGTCCGCCGGAGAATCTTTGCGGGCCGTATTTTGTCTAGCCACCGAACCTCCTAGCAATGATGATTCCGAAGATTACGTGCAGCCCGCCGAATCCCAAGCCCAGTAGCGCGGTGCCCCAGGCGAGCGGGCAAAACAGGGCCACCGCGCCGATCAGCATGAAGCACAGCCCCATGACCGGCACGACGCGCACGGAGAAGGCTCCGCCGGTGACCACGCCGCTCCCATACAGCAGCAGCCAGGTTCCGGGAATCGCGCTGGCGAGTCCGGCGCGGAAGAGAATCAGCGTCAGCAGCGCGCCGACCACCAGAGGCGGCGCGAAGCTCAGGACGAATTTGCGAGCCGGGGCGGAAAGCAGCGGGATCTGGGCGGAATCGGCCTTGCGCTTCATCGTGAAGGCGCCCAGGGCGATCGCGAAGACGCCCTCCAGGAGCCACACCGCCAGCCAGGCGCCGATCGTGGATTGCCGGGCGGCGATGCCGGCGGCTGCCAGCGCGCTCACGCCCATCGCAAACCCACCCCAACCCGGAACCGCGGTGAACGATCCGGCGCGTTCCATGGTGTCGCGGATGAACTGCAGATTGTCCATTGCGTGGTTCTGCAGCGACACCGGTTCCCGGCGGGCCGCGCGAATCGGCTGAACGGTAGCCATGCGAGCGATTATAGGCGATTTACTTTGTGTTGTAAAGTACCAGGCGTTCCTGGACCGGACTACGGCAAGTCGCGCTCGCGGATGGCCTTCCGGTCGCCCTCCACGAGGTGCAGGATTAGCTGCGTCACTTTCCCCTGCGCGTTGGTCACAAATTCCAGAGGCTGGCCGGCCACGGAGAAATGATTCTCGGATTCGGCCATGAGCGGAATCTTCCCCGCACCGGCGCCGACCTGCAAGATCAGCTGATCGCCGTCGACCGTGATGATCAGCTTCTCGGGGTTGGCGTCTCCGGTCACGGGCTTTCCATCCTTGTCCAGCGGTTCGCCTTGCTGATCCACCGCCTGGTAAACGCCGGCGTACCTGGCGAGGATCTCCGGCGCTACCTTTACCGTGGTGCGGAACTTCTTGCGATCCTCTTCCGTCACCACGATGTGCCGTGCATCGCGCTCGTTTTCGTTGCAGACGTATTCGAGCAATTCGGTGTCTGGCTTCAATTCGCCAGTGAGAGCAATGGTCCAAGGATGCCGGTACGCCTTGGGGTCGTCGAACGTCATCGTCACATCCATGTGTCCGAAGTCCTTGCGATGATACCGCTCGGTGATGTGTAGGTCCTCCGTGTGGGGGTGGCCCTTGAAATCCAGCCAGGTCTTATCGTTGTACCCGGCGCTCTCAATGACCAGCGTGTCGCCCTCCCAATGGCCCACGGAATAGCCTTGCCAGGTGGGATTGGGGTCCTTGGGCAAGGGGCGGCCATCGGTGAGAACCTGACGGAAAGGCTCGCCTTCGGCTAGAAACGCGATTGTGCCCGGCGTTTGAAGGATTTTGACCATACCGAAGCTGATGAGCGGCCCGATGTCGGGCATGCACCGGTAACCAGGATGACCCGTGCTGAGGTTCTCGGCGCGCTGTTTCGATAAAGCTTCGGCCCAGGGCAGTATGTCGCCGGGCTTCAGGCCGGTAGTGAGATCCAGGCCATATCCGGCGGAGTTTGTAACCCAAATTCCCGACAGATCCGGCTTGCCGCCGGCGGTCTTGGGGACGGGCGCGTTGAGATCGGGCTTGCCATCCGCGGTGCGCGGGATTCCGGGCCTGGGATAGTTGATCCACTGGCCGAAGGCTGCCGGGGCCGACAGCAAAATCGCCGCGGCCGCAGCCGGCGCCATCCTCAGGCAGAAGGTCATCCGGGCCTCCGATATATAGCCCAGTGTACTGCGGATAGAGCGCGTGAATTAGCCGCGCTGCCCGGTTCCGGCCTGCTCGAATTCGGTCTCCGGGACCGCGCTCCGGTCGACTTCCCACAAGTAAATGTCGTTGCCGTCCGGATCCTCGAGATGAGCGAAAGTGCCTTCCTGCTCCCGCTGAATGGAGCCTTTGATGCTGACGCCCTTCTCGCTTAATCGCGCCACGATGCGGTTCATGGGTTCGTCAACCTCCATGCCGAGCATCATGGAGCCTTTCGTTCCCGGTGCGGGATATTTGGGCGAAGCCGGATGCAAGCCGATCGTCAGTCCTTTGCCGGCCTCCACGGTGGCCCAGTGGTTGCCGAACCGGTTGGTGAGTTTCAATCCCAGGACTTCGGTGTAGAACTGCACTGCCGCGTCCATGTTGGAGACGAATATGGTTGCGTTGCCGCCGGTGATCATTTCTGGTTCCTCCCAGGGACATCTTCGCCGAAACGGTGCAAAATGGGAAGGGCCACCGAGGAGGGCCACTTATGAGCCGGCGCCGCGAATTCTTTCTGCCGCCCATGGTGCTGGATCGGGGCTCAGGAACCCCGCTGCAGCGGCAGATTTACTATCAGCTCGCGGCTGCCATCCGAAGCGGCGCGGCCGGCTCGGGAGCGCGGCTGCCGTCCACACGAATGCTGGCGAAACTGCTGGGTGTGTCGCGCAACACGGTGCTGGCGGCGTATGAGGACCTGGCGGCGGAAGGACTGGTTTGCGGTGAACGAGGCTCGGGCATGCGCGTTGCCGGGAGCGCTGCAGGGCCGGCCTTCTTCGGCCTTACGCATGTCATCCGGGCCGCGGGTTATCCCGCGAAAGTTTTGGTCTTCTCGGATCCGGACGGCAATCCTCTCTACCTGAACCGCTGAAGCGCGTTCAGGCGCCAGGCGCCACTGCGGCAAACAGGTCGAGTTGATCGTCCAGCGGCCACTCGGGCGCTTCGCGCGTGGCCAGCTTGTGCCGTTCGCGGATCTTCCGAACCCGCTCGGCGATCAGTTCCGGATAATCGCCCGTCAGGTAGGCGTTGCGCTGGAAGCGCTCCCGATAGCGCCGCACCAGGTGCGGGAAACGCTGTTCGAGAAACGGAAAGAAGACCTGCTGGGCGCAGGGCTTCAGGAACAAAGGCGCGGCGCTGAAGGAACAGGCCCCGTTTGTGGCCGCGGCAGCGCAGACGGCCTCGAGGCTGCGTTCGCTGTCGTTGATCAGCGGCATCACCGGATGCGCCAGGACACAGACGGGAATTTCCGCCTCCGCGAGTTTGCGAATGGCCGCGAGCCGCAATGCCGGACGAGGCGCGCGCGGCTCGATCAACCGCGCCAGCGCTTCATCCACAGTCGTAATGGTGAGGTTCACGCGCATCCGGTTTCCTTTGGCAATTTGCGACAGAAGACCCGCGTCGCGCGCGACCAAATCCGACTTCGTCGTGATGCCGATGTCCAGCCCACGCTCGCCGGACAGAACCTCCAGCACCCGGCGCATGATCTGGAAGCGCCGTTCGGCCGGTTGGTAAGGATCGGTTGCCGTGCCGATCCAGATGGTTTCGCCACGCTTGAGCCGGCGAACTTCGGTGCGGAACGCGGATCGCTCGAAGCGTTTGGCGTAGATCTTGCGTTCGAATAACTCCGGATCGCGCAGCTCCATGAACTCATGGGCGTAACGCGCGTAGCAGTATTTACAGCCGAACTCGCAGCCCCGATACGGATTAAGGGTCCAGATCTCGCTCATCCGCCCGGAACCGCGGCCCAGGAAACGGCGTGTTTCCAACTCCAGATATTCGACTTGGCGCTTGGCCTCGAGCACGCCGGCGGATGCCGCCAGACGCGCGATTCCAACCAGTTTGCGGGGCGGACCGTCAGGGAAAAGCATGGCGCAGCTCGCCTGACTATATTCGCCTTTTCTTCTCCCGCTGTCAAGCCCCTCCGATCGGGTAGTTTTTCCGGTGTCACAACTTATCCGTCCCTAGCGTCCAATCAGCAGCGAGGGAGTATCCAGCTGCTTATGTTGGTATGGGCTGTTTCCTTTTTGATCGCGGCCATCTCCGTCGGTCTGCTGGGTTCCGCCGAACCCTCCACGACACTGGCGGCGATGTCGAAAGTGCTGTTCTGGGTCTTTCTGCTCGGCGTTCTCGTCAGCGTGACGATGCACGTGCGGGGCCGGGTTTGAGCCTCAGGACTAGAGCACCACGCGCGAGTCGCCATCACGACGCGTAATGCGCTCGCGATCCAGGTACTCTAACAGCGGGATGGCGTATTTGCGGGAGATGCCGGTCCAATCCTTGAACTCCGGCACGGCGAAACGGGCGCCTTTCTTCTGTGCGAGTAATGCCCGGAGAGCTTGGATCGCCGAGGCATGGAACACCAGCTCGTCGCTGACGCGTACCAGGCGTTTGTCGCGTAACAGCAACTGCAGGATGGTGCGGGCGCGGTTGGACTCCACGCCCGATTTGCCCAGGACTTCCTGCATCGCGGGGGTCGCCAGGCCGCCGGCGCGAAACGCGTTCTCGATTTTCGCCGAGGCCGCAGCTTCATCCTGTTTCAGCGCGACCTTGTGTGAAGAAAGGCGAACGGTCTCGGCATCGGCCGCGAGCAACTTGCTGCGGGAAAGCAGCGCATCCATGAGCCAGGGGGGCGCACCGGCCAGGTGTTTGCTCCGCAGCTCTTCCTTCGACGCTCCGGCCAGCAGCGGGTTCTCACGGTGAAAGCGTTTCAAGTGCTCGTGAATCGCTTCCAGCTTGGCGGTGGCCCAGCGCGCGTCGAGCAGCCAGAACTGCGGCGCATCCAGCACGATGAGCCCCGCGCCGGCGGCGGTTTTGCGGATGCCGGACTCGAGCCAGCCCGTTCGCGCCACCAGCTCCGGCATGCCCATCCCATAGCGCGACTCGCTCACCAGCAGAGCCAGGCGTTCGGCCGGGGGTGCGGTCTCCAAGGTGCGCAACCGCTCGAGCGTGGCCCGGCGCGGCGCGGCGGTATCCAGGACCACTCCGCCGCCGATGGTCACCACCGGCGAGAACATGCGCGCAATGAAGCGGTCGCCCGGCAGCAGCAGCAGCGGTTCGCTCAGCAGGAAGCGCGCGTACTCGCGAGAGCCGGGCGCCAGCGGCTCGGAGCCTCGAATGCGGCGCACCTCGGCCTCCACCTCGGCGGTCCCCGCGTGGAAGTGCACCGGAGCGCGATGCTTCAGCGGTTTGGCGGACGAGAGCAGGTGGAAGGCGCAGTCAATCTGGGTCGTGGTGCGGAATCGTCCGGCATCGGCCAGCACCATGCCGCGCCGAAGGTCGGACACCTCGACACCGGCCAGGTTCAGTGCCGTCCGCTGGCCCGCCGACGCTTCCTTGACGCTCGCGCCGTGGACCTGGATGCCGCGCACGCGCGCGCGCCGGCCCAATGGATACACCTCCACTTCTTCCTCCAGCCGCACCGCGCCGGATACGAGCGTTCCGGTGACCACAGCGCCGAAGCCGCGCATGCTGAAGGCGCGATCGATGGGCAAGCGGAAATACTGGGATGCGTCCCGCTCGGCAACCGACTCGGCCAGCCTGGCGATTTCCGCGCGCAACTCCGGCAAACCTTCGCCCGTCGTCGAGCTGACCGCTACCACCGGAGCGCCATCCAGAAATGAACCGCGGACGAATTCGTCCACTTCCAGCCGCACCAGTTCCACCAGATCCGCGCCCGCGAGGTCGGCCTTGGTGAGAACCACGATGCCTTTGGGGATGGCCAGCAGCGAGCAGATATCGAAATGCTCACGCGTTTGTGGCTTGATGGACTCGTCAGCGGCTATAACAAAAAGAACCAGATCGATGCCGCCCACGCCCGCCAGCATGTTTTTAATGAACTTTTCGTGGCCCGGTACGTCCACAAAGGCGAGGCGGAGATTGGCGCTAAGCTGGAGGTGCGCAAAGCCGAGATCAATGGAAATCCCGCGCTGCTTTTCTTCCTTGAGACGATCCGTGTCGATGCCCGTTAGAGCCCGCACGAGCGCGGTCTTGCCGTGGTCGATGTGGCCCGCCGTCCCGATAACGATGTTCTTCATCTCGACGCTTCTCATCCTAGCGCCTCTACGCGCTCAGGACGGCGAGGCTGCCACGTTCAAAGCCGGCGTGGCCGACGTTCGCGTGGACGTCCAGGTGACCGAGGGCAGGAAGCTGGTCCGCGATCTCACCCAGGAGGATTTCGTCGTCACCGACGAGGGCCAGCCGCAGACCATCGACGCGTTTTCTCACGGCGACGAGCCGGTGAACCTGATCCTGCTGCTGGACATCAGCGGGAGCATGCAGAAATCGATCGACGAGATCGCGCAGCACGCGCGCGAGTCGTTGGAGCATCTGCGCCCCGGGGACCGCGTCGCGATCCTGGTGTTCGCGCGGCGCACCGCCGTGCACCAGGGGTTCAGCGATAATCTGGCCGAGACGGCGCGCCAGATCGGGAGCGCGGTGAAGAGCTGGGACGTCGGCACCAGCACCTTGATCAATTCGGCTGTCGTGGACGCGGCGCACTACATGGACCAGCACGCCGGCCCGCGGGGGCGCCGGGCGATTCTCATTCTCACCGACAATCTCAGCATGAGCTACCGGTTGACGGACGGCCAGGTGATCCGCGAACTGAACAAAGCCGACACGGTTTTTAACGCGATTGTGACGGGCCATGCGATTCGTCCGCGCCCGCCCGATCCCAATAAAGACACCAACACGGATTTCACGCCCGCCAACGTGTTCGAACTGGCCGAGCAGACCGGCGGCGAGTGGGTGAAGGCGCAGGACGCCTCGGCTTCTTTCAGCGAAATGATCGAGCGGATTCGCAGCCGCTACATGCTGGCCTATCACGAGCCGCGGTCCACGCCCGGCGCTTTCCGGCACATTACCGTGAAGCTTGCCGATGCCGCACGGCGGAGGTATCCGGCGGCGGAACTGCACTGCCGTAACGGGTACTACGCCGAGTAGCGCTTTTTCGTTTGCTTAGCAGTGGAACTGATTCGATACGCCGTGCGGATTGCATGTATCCTAATTTAATCCCGACATGATTCCGCGAATCGCATATATTCTTGCGTTTCTGATCGCGGCTGACGCTGCGATTACGGCTGTATTTGGAAACATAACGCTCCTGCCCGTCGCTGTCATTCCTTTCATGGCTGGCATCGGCATTGTCAGAGGGCGAGTGTGGAGCGCGTATGGCTTTGCCGTTTACAGCTTCAGCCAGATTCTCTTAGCGGTGGTCGTCCTCATCCGTGCTGGAAGCCTGGCCGCAGCTCCGCAAGGTCTTATTGGCTCGGTCGTCTGGACCGTCCTTCTGGGGTCTTTCTTCGTTCTTGCCGGCCGCTCGTTAGCCAAGAAGAGCACTGCAAGAGGCGGGGCGCTGCCATGGATTGCGGTATCGGCGCTGTGTACGCTGCCGCTGCTGTTTGTCCAGCCGTTCGTGATCCCCACGGGCGCGATGGAGAACACGCTTCTTATCGGGGATCGGATCTTTGTGCAACGGCTCCCGAAGCCTCGCGTCGACCGAGGAGAAATCATTGTCTTTGCTTATCCCGTGGACAAAACCCAAACCTTCGTAAAACGGGTCATCGGCATGCCAGGCGACCGCGTCAGGATCGTCAACCAGCGGGTGTACCGCAACGGTCAGCCTTTGAATGAACCTTACGCCGTTCACAAGTCTCCCTACCCTGATTCGTTCAGGGACAACTTTCCAAGCGGTGAGCCCGGCGTCAAACTGCTCGAAGCCGCGCGCAACATGCTAGCCAACAACGTCGTGAATGGGGAGGTCATCGTGCCAGAAGCGAGTTACTTCGTGCTGGGAGACAATCGGGACAATTCGCTGGACAGCCGTTATTGGGGCTTTGTGCCTGCTGGGAACATCATCGGGAAACCTCTGTTCATCTACGACTCTGAAGAGGAGTCCGCTGATGAAATCTCGCAGAGGAATGCCCTTCGACGCCATCGCGTCCGGTGGGAACGCCTGTTGAAAGCGCTTTAAGATCGGTTGGCATTGCGCCAG
>DATJNO010000039.1:0-20765 GCA_035508055.1 Bryobacteraceae bacterium
GCTGACGGCGGCGCGCCTCCTCCCACCGACAAGCAAATCGAGCGGGACGCGGGCGACGTCCGGCCGCCGGCCATCGAAGTCCGCAAGATCACGCGGCCGGGCTCGGACCTTATGGTCCAGACCCTGCGCGACCTCGGCATCGAATACGCGGCCGCCAATCCCGGCTCCAGCTTCGAAGGTTTTCAGGAATCCGTCATTAATTACGGCACGCCGCCGAATGTCATGCCGGAGTGGATCACGGCGCTGCACGAAGAGTCGGCCGTGACCATGGCGCACGGCTATGCCAAGGCCGAAGGCAAGCCGATGCTCGCGGCGCTGCACGGCACCATCGGAATCCAGCACGCGGCCATGTCCATCTACCAGGCCTATTACGACCGCGTGCCGGTGGTGATGGTGGCGGGCAACGACGTGGATTTCATTCCCGCACATACGGCGCACGACATGGCTGGAATGGTCCGGAGCTTCACCAAGTGGGACGCGCAGCCGGAGAGCGTGGAAGACGCGCTCGTCGCGCTGCAGCGCGCCTACAACGAAGCCATCACGCCGCCGATGGGGCCGACGCTGGTGGTGTTGAGCTCGGAGATCCAGAAGATCAATTCGCCGAACGTGCAGATTCCTACGTATCAGCCTCCGCAATTTCCAGCCATCGACGCGACCAACGCGCGCGAGATCGCAAAGGGTTTGCTCGCGGCGCAGAATCCGAGGATCGAAGTCGGCCGCATGCGCACGCCGGAGGGCGTGAAGCGATCCGTCGAGCTCGCCGAACTGGTGGGCGCCTGCACCAGCACCGAAGCCATGCGCGGTCCGATGAGTTTCCCGCAGCGTCATCCACTGTGCGGGCCGGGCGCGGACACCAACTACGACTACACTCTGGGCCTCGAAGCTGCTGGCCAGCAGGTCGCCATCAATGGTCCCGGCCTGGCGAAGGTCGCCGAGGAGCGCGACGTCACGCACATCGAATTTAAAGGCGTGCGCACGCCGGCCAATTTTGGACGCGGGAATCGTGTGAAGTCGGCCATGCCGTTGACGGCTGATGCCGAGGCCAGCCTGCCGCTCATCATCGACGAAGTGAAGCGCCAGATCACGCCGGAACAGAAGTCGCGGATTCAGGAGCGCTCGGGGAAGCACGCCCAGGCAAATCACGATGCGCATGTGGCCGCGCTGGAGCAGGCGGTGGAGAAGGCCAGGGCCGGATGGAACGGCTCGCCTATCAGCACCGCGCGCGTTTACGCCGAACTGTGGCCGCTCATCATGAACGAAGACTGGTGCCTGTCCTCGCCCAGCGCGTTCTCGGGCGGACACAACGTGCAGCTTTGGGAGCATAACAAGCCGTACAGCTATCTGGGCGGGCAGGGAGCGGGTGGCATGGGCTACGGCGCTCCAGCGTCGATGGGCGCGGGCTTGGCCGCGAAAGCGCGCAACCGGATCGTCATCAATATTCAGACCGACGGCGACATGAACTACGCGCCGGGCGTGCTCTGGACCGCGGTGCATCACAAGCTGCCCGTGCTCACGGTGATGCACAACAATCGCGCGTGGCATCAGGAGTACATGTTCATCCAGTACATGGCGGGAACCCGCGGGCGCGGTCCGGAGAGGGCGACGATCGGCAACGTGCTGCGCGATCCGTTCATCGATTACACAAAGATGGCGGCGGGCTACGGCATGGCCGGCGAAGGACCTATCAGCGATCCCACGAAATTGCAGGCGGCCTTGCGGCGCGGTATTGCATCGGTGAAGCGCGGCGAGCCTTATATGATCGATGCGATCACGGAGCCGAGGTAACTCATGCAAAAGACCTGGCTCATGACGGTCGCGCTGGCCCTGCCGCTGGCGGCCTTGAACGCGCAAGGGTTGCCGGATAAACCGGAGCCCACCAGTCCGGTCACGGGGAACGCGGTGGTCGGCAAGAAGCTGTTTTATTCCTACGGCTGCTATGCGTGCCACGGTTACAACGGCGAAACCGGGTACCGCGCGTTCGTCGGGAACTGGGGGCATCTGGGAAACGAGCAGGAGTTCATTACGTTTCTGCGCCAACGCGTGAACGTCGCGCCGGTGGTTCCGTCGGACCGGATGCCGAACTTCAGCGAAAAAGTTCTGTCCGACAAGCGGGCGAAGGACATCTACGCGTATATCCGGACTTTCAAAAGCTCCGCGCCGCCGTTGAGGGACATCCCCACGCTCAACGCCATCGTCGCCGCGGCCAAGCGCGAGAAGAACTAACTCACTTTGCCTTCTTGCGTCGCCTCGACGACACTCTCAGTGTCTAAGGATGGACACCGTGACGCCGGCCCGCGCCTGACGATTCCCACATAACGTTTCATTTCAATCGCATAACCGCACCGCCGGCGCGCTGCCTGGATTGGCGCATTTTTTGCAAATCTCCGGAAACGGCAGCGCGTTTCACTCATCCACTACAGCAGGCGATTATGCAAACCGCCGAGCGAGCCGTTACGCCCAAAGACTCTCAGCAGGTGAGTGCCGAACAGCGATTGAAAGAGACTAGCATCCAGCTTCCATCGCCGCCGGAGCCGTTCGGCACCTACGTAGAGGCAGTGCAGACGGGCAAACTGCCTTTCGTGAGCGGCATGCTGCCGACCGAGGGCGCACCGCGAAATTTACCGGTCGCGTCGGCGCGGAGTTGGATGTGGAGGCGGGGCGGGATGCGCCTCGTGTTTGGCGTGGCGAGTCTTCCGCTCGGCGTCCCGGTAGAGCTGGAAATCATTTTCGAGGTCGCGGGGTGAGGAACCAAAAAACTAAAGGAGCAACATGGCAACTACAAAAGTCGGTATCGCGCCCATGAGAGCGGCGCTAATTCCCAAGCCTGGAGCGGATTTCCAGATTGTCGAGCGTGATATCCCGAAGCCGGGCGCCGGGGAGGTGCGCATCAAAATCCAGGCCTGCGGCGTTTGTCACAGTGACGTGCTTACGAAAGAAGGCCAGTGGCCCGGCATTCAGTATCCGCGCGTGCCGGGACACGAAGTGGTAGGCCTAGTCGACGCACTGGGCGCGGGCGTCACCTCCTGGAAGGAAGGCCAGCGCGTCGGCGTGGGCTGGCACGGCGGACAGGACAACACCTGTCCATCCTGCCGGCGCGGAGATTTCAGCAATTGCCGCAACCTGAAAATTCCGGGCATCAGCTACGACGGCGGATACCAGCAATACATGGTTGCGCCGATCGAGGCGCTGGCGGCGATACCGGACAGTCTGAATGCCACCGAAGCGGCCCCGCTGCTCTGCGCCGGAATCACCACGTACAACGCTCTGCGGCACAGCGGCGCCATGCCGGGCGATCTGGTTGCGGTGCAGGGCATCGGCGGCTTGGGGCATCTGGGAGTTCAATTCGCTAACAAGTTCGGCTACAAGGTTGCGGCCATCGGGCGAGGACCTGAGAATGCCTCTTTTGCCAAGAAGCTCGGCGCCAGCGTGTACATCGATAGCCAAGCGACGAAACCAGCAGCCGAATTGCAAAAGCTGGGCGGCGCGCAGGTGATTCTGGCGACTGCTCCCAGCTCCAAAGCGATGTCCGAGCTGATCGACGGATTGGGGCCAAACGGCAAGCTCATGGTGGTGGGTGCGACGTTCGACCCGATCGAGGTCACGCCCTTACAGCTGATCTCCGGTAGCCGGGCGATCCAAGGCTGGTGGTCGGGAACGCCGACCGATTCCGAGGACACGCTGCGGTTCGCCGAATTGAGCGGCGTGCGTCCGATGATTGAAACCTATCCGCTCGAAAAAGCGGGCGAGGCATACGCGCGCATGATGAGCGGCAACGCACAGTTCCGCGTCGTTCTGACCATGTGATATGGAGAATCCGACGTTTTATCGCACGATTCAGGTCGACGGGGTCTCCATCTTCTACCGGGAGGCGGGCGCGAAAAGCGCGCCCGCGCTTCTGCTGCTGCATGGTCTGCCTTCTTCGTCGCGGATGTTCGAACCGCTGTTTGCACGCCTTTCCGATCGGTTTCACCTGGTCGCGCCCGACTATCCCGGCTTCGGACACAGCGACTGGCCGGACCCGAAGAAATTCGCCTACACCTTCGACCATTACGCGGAGATCCTGAATCGTTTCACCGAAGTGCTCGGGCTTCGGCGTTACACGCTGTACATGCAGGATTATGGTGGACCCGTTGGCTTTCGCATGGCTTTGACCCATCCGGATCGCGTGGAGGCGCTCGTCGTGCAGGATGCAGTGGCACACAACGAAGGTCTGGGAGCGAACTGGAAGACGCGGCGCGCTTTTTGGGCCGACCGCGCGTCCAACGAGGGCGCGCTGCGAACCAACCTCCTGTCGCTGCCGACCACACGCACGCGCCATGTCGGCGACGATCCCAACCTGGAACGCTACGATCCCGATCTGTGGACCGACGAATTCGCGTTTCTCAATCAGCCTGGCCAGGGTGACATTCAGACCGAGCTGTTCTACGACTATCGAACGAATGTGGAGGCTTACCCGAAATGGCAGGCCTGGATGCGCGCCAAACAGCCGCGCCTGCTGGTCATCTGGGGCAGGTATGATCTCTCATTCGACTCCGGCGAGCCGGAACGCTACCGTCGGGATGTGCCGGACGCGCAAGTTCACGTTGTGGACGCGGGCCATTTCGCCTTGGACACGGCCGCGGATGAGATCGCCGGCTTGGTTCGGGGCTTTGCGGGTTCCCCGGTGGATGATCGCCATCTTGCAACGGCGCGATAATCTACCCATGCGAGCTGACATTGTTCCCGGAGCCGCCTTCCCGGATTACGAGCTTTCCGACCACGCCGCCAAACGCCGCAAGCTCTCCGAACTGCAAGGATCGGATCCCATGATCCTGGTCCTCAGCCGCGGCGGCTACTGCCCCAAGGACCGCCGGCAGGCGGAGTCGCTGCTGGAATTGCATCGCGAACTGGAGGTCGCCTATTGCCGGATGGTGACGATCAGCACCGATAGCATCGCGCAAACCAGTGAGTACCGCGGCGGACTGGACGCGCATTGGACGTTCCTCTCCGACGCGGGACGCATTGTCCAGAAGGATCTGGACATCGCCGAATACACCGATCCAGTGCACAATCCGATGATTCCCCACACGATCGTGCTGGAGCCGGGCTTAGTGGTTTACAAGATTTACAACGGCTACTGGTACTGGGGCCGGCCGACGCTGGAAGATCTGCGCCAGGACCTGCGCGCCGTGACGAAGAAATGCCGGCCCGACTGGGACATCACGGCGCCGGAGATGAAAGCCGCGTGGCAGCAAGGCCGCAAGGAGCTTTTCTATCCGTATGGCAAGACGTTCGCGCACACTCTCGGCGAGCAGGACTAGCGGCCGAGCTGTAAATTCTGACGTGAAGGCGGCTTCTCGAGAAGGGCGCGAATTTCAGCCGCTCTGGCCGCGTCGCCACCTTTCCCGCTGGAGGGCTGGGTGCTGGTTACGCTGACGTTGCTGCTGGTTGCTGCGGAGAGGCCACTGCCTGTGCCGACCAGATCGATGGGCTTGCGGCCTTTAGCATCGGCCAGATCGGTTCTGGCTCCGTTTTCGAGTAGGTAGCGCGCTACGTCGACCGTGCCGCGCTGAGCCGCGACGTGCAGCGCGGTCATGCCCTCGGTGGAAGAGGGCGCGCGCGAGATCCGCAGGGAATACATGCTCGTGCCCGTAACCTGTGAGTTCACGTTGGCGCCGTGCTGCAGCATCAGATCCATCAGCGGCAGATTCGCCGGGCCGCCGGCGCTGGTGGCCGCAGCCAGGCCGGTTCCGGTTCCGCCCATTCCCACGCCCGCCGCAATCAGGAACGGCGAGCTTCCCATCGCGACGATGTTGGGTGACGCGCCTTTATCCAGAAGCGCGCGAGCCGCTTCCACATCGCCGGCTACGGCGGCGCGCATCAAAGGCGTGCAGCCCGTGTTGTAGAACTCCTCCACGAAGCGCCCGCTGTTGCCTCCGCGGCTGGGGCGATGCATGTTGAGCTGCGGATCGACATCCACACCGGCGGCCAGAAGTTGGTTGATGATTTGCATGCCGGAAACGGGCGGATGGTTCGATGTGCGACGTGCAGGCTCGGCCTCGCCACTGCGGATGCGAACCGTCAGGAGTCCGGTGCGAGTAGGGAAGAGGATCTCGTCCCTGCGGTCGACGGCAATGTAAAGCGCGGTGCGGCCCCACCAATCCCAGACGTTGGGATTGGCTCCGCGATCCAGCAAAAAAGCGGCGACTTCGTTGTGGTCGTTATCGAGCGCGAGCATCAGCGGCGTTACGCCTTCCGGAGTCGGCCGATTCACGTCGGCGCCGGCTTGGAGAAGCTCTTCGACGCAGTCGTAACAGCCGTCGCGCGCGGCATACAGCAATGCGGTCAGGCCGCCGACTGGGCGATACTGCGCGCGGGGCTCGGAGGTGATCTGGCTGGGCCAGTCGCTGAAGAGAGCGCGGGGCTTCAAGTCGGCGCCCTTCGCAAGCAGAAGCTGGACCATCTCTCCGGCATTCTTCGGCGCCGTGGCGGCCCACATCAGCGCGGTCTGGTTATGAAACGTTTCTCGCGCGTTGACGTTCGCGCCGGCCTGGACCAGCATTTCGACCACGGGCAGCGAGCCGGTCTTGATCGCCAGCATCAACGCGGTCTCGCCGTCCTGATTGGGCGTATCCGGCTTCGCACCGGCGTCCAGCAGCGTTTTCACCATGCGGGAATCGGCCAGCTTGGCGGCTTGGGCGAGCGGCGTGGACCCGAATTCATTGGTGACATCGACCTTCGCTTTCCTGGCGATCAGCGCGTCGAGGAGCTCGTAGTCGACCTGGTAGACCGCCCAGTGAATGGGGCGGGTGCCGTCGGGCTGGGCTTCATTTACGTCGGCCCCGGCGCGGATTTGTTCCAGCGCCGCTTTGCGATTGCCCTGCTCGATCAGATCCGCGAGCGAGCCCTTCTGATCCTGCGCGCAAATCGGCAGAGTGGCAACGCAGAAGAGAACCGCGAGTGAATGTTTAAACGACATCGGGACCGAGTTTGTCATGATGCGCCCACAAACCTTTGGCTGCGGCATAGACGAACGTGGATGGGTCTTTCCAGGTTCGCGGCAGGCCTTTCAGAACGCCCTGGTCCAACATGTCTTGGGGGCCCTGACCTGCTTTAACCAGCTTGAAGAGGCGCGAGCGAACTTCGTCCATCATGTCGCGTTCGGCTTTGAATTCCGCGCGAGTCAGCATGGGTCCATAGGCGGGGACGATGAAGGTCTGATCGTCGGCGAGCTTGAGTACCTGATCCATGGCGTCGACGCGGCCGCCGATCCAGGCGCCGGTAAACCAATCGAGCGCGGGATCGCGCAGGGGCGATGCGACGTCGCCGACGGCGAGGAGGTTGGCATTTTTGAAATGGACGTAGATGTCACCGCTGGTGTGAGCCAACAGCAGATAGCCGTAATCGATCTGTTCGTCGCCCACATTCAAAGAGCCAGTGGTCAGAAAGGTCGCCGTAGGGAGCGCCATCTTTGAACGAGCCTTCTCATAGCGGTCCTCAGCCGGAACCCAGTATGGGGTCGCCATCCATTGGCGCGTGCGCTCGTGAGCGATGATCTTGGCGCCAGCTGCGGCGAAGAGTTCGTTGTTGGCGGTTTGATCGAGGTGATAGTGCGTGTTGAAGAGCGCCCGGACCTTCGCGCCACCAGCGTGTTCCTTCAGGCTGGCCATCACCTCATCGCCGGACTTCGACGCGCCGCTGTCGACGAGCACCAAGCCATCGCCGGTGGGGAAGGCGACGACATTGGCGCCGCCGGCATGGATCACGTAGGTCCGACTGGAAGAAGAACTGCCGCTCTGTTGGGCATGGACACGGCGCGGTGCGAACACGCCGAGCGTCACCCCCGCAGCAGTTCTCAGTACGTCTCGCCGGTTCATTCTAGACGCCCGCAATCGTGCCCGTGCTGTCGCCGAAATGGTCGCGTTCCAACCCCACCTTCTGTAGCAGCGTCAGGTGGAGATTCGCGATGGGCGTGCGCTCCGGCAGCACCAGGTGCTGGCCCAGGATCTTCATTTTGCCGGCGCCGCCGCCCACCACGATGTTCGGCTCCGGATAATTATTGTGCAGGTCGCTGTTGCTCATGTTCGACCCGTACAGGAAGATGGAGTGGTCCAGCAGGCTGCCTTGCCCGTCGGGCGTTTCCGCCATTTTCTTCACGAATTGCGAGAATTGTTCGACGTGCCAGGTCTGGATCTTGACCAGCTTTTTGAGCCTTTCGATATCGTTGGCGTGGTGCGATACGGGATGGAAGGAATCCGGAACGCCGATGTGGTTGTAGGTGCGGTTGGTGCCTTCGGCGACCATGATGTAGGAGGCGACGCGCGTGAGGTCGGCCTGATAGGCGATGGCGAGCAGGTCGAACATCAGCTTCACCTGATCCGGGAACTTGTCCAGTTCACCGACCGGCGCGTCGGGAATCTTGACGCCCGAAAGACTCTTCGCGTTTGCTTTCTCGGTGCGGCGCTCGATTTCGCGAACGCTCTCCAGGTAGCCGTCGAGAACCGCACGGTCGCTGTTCCCTAATTGCCCCTGGAGCTGCCTTGTGCGGTCCAGAACCATATCCAGCAGGCTGACGGTCTGGTGGCTGATAGACGAGCGTTCCTGCGGCGTGTCGCCTTCGCCGAAAAGCTCCAGGAAGACTTTTCGCGGATTGTACTCCATCGGCAGGGGCGAGTCCGCGTCCCGGAAAGACAGCGTGGTGTAAAAGCCTCCGCCGCCCGCGGCCGTCTGATTGGTCGTTTCAGAAGACACTTCCAGAGAGGGCAGGGGAGTCTCTTGGCCGATCAGCTTGGCGATCACCTGATCCAGGGTCGTGGCCATATGCGCCTTGGGACCGCCGGTGTCCGGACGCGTGGCGCTGAGCCACGTCGCGGGATTGAAGGTATGCACCGAGCCTTTGGTGGCCGCGTTTTCCAGGTTGCCGAAGGACGAGATGTATTTTTTATACGGCTCGAGCGACGCGAGGATCGTGCTGAGCTTGAAGTCCGCGCCGGAACCGCTGGGCGTCCACTTGTCCATCGCGGGTCCGTACGAGGTGTTGTACATGATGGCGCCGTGGGGAATGTAGAAGAAGCCCGTCCGCAACTTGGGGACAGCGGCTGTCTGCGCGAGTGCCGTAGCAGCCGGCACCATGGCGTCCAGAAACGGCAGCGCCAGCTTCACACCGGCCGCCTTCAACACCGTTCTGCGGGCAATGTGTTTCTTGGTGATGAACATGTGATTCTCCTATCGACTCCCTGCTGGTCGCGGCTCAGTACGCTCTTTATCCGGAGCGGGCGCAGGTCCCTGCTTGCGAAACGCGTCCGTGTTGACGATCCCCAAAACAATGGAAGAGAACCTGAAATCATCCTTCGCGGCCGCGCGAACCACGGCGCGAACCTGCGGCATGTCGAAATATTCCAGCTCCCGGTTGAGGGCGTACATCATAAGCTTTTCGGTAAACGCTTCGGCGAAGGTTGCGGGCCGGCTGACAAGCTGCGCCGCAAGGTCCACAGGACCGTCGATCGCGACGCCATTCGGCAGGACGGTTTTGGCATCGATGGGAGCGTGCGCCTCCTTGTCCACGGTTCGCCACTCGCCGATCGCGTCGAAATTCTCCAGAGCGAGACCCGTGGGATCGATCACGCCGTGGCATTGGTTGCAGCTTGCCTTGTTGCGATGCTGCTCCAGCCGGGCTCGGACGGTCTTCGGCGCCTCGCCCGCCTTTTGCGAAAGATCGGTTGCCGTGTTGGGCGGAGGCGGCGTGGGAGGCGTACCCAGAAGCTTGTCCAGTACCCACGCTCCCCGCAGCACTGGAGACGTGCGGTCGCCATACGAAGTCCGCAGCAGCACCGCCGCCTTGCCCAGCAGGCCGTCGCGGTCTTGGTCGGTCAGAGTGACCTCACGGAATTGCGGGCCGAGGACTCCCGGAACACCGTAGAGCCGCGCCAGCCGTTCATTCAGGAACGTCTGGTTGGAGGTGAGCAGATCGATCACGCTGCGGTCCTGCAAAAGAATGCTGCTGAGGAAATCCTCGGCTTCCTTGGCGAAATCGTGCCGCAATTCTTCGCTGAACGCGGGGAACAGTTTCGGATCGGGCTGCACGGAATCCAGTGTGGTGAGGTTCAGCCACTTCATCGCGAAACTGGTGACCAAACTGGACGCCTTTGGTTCGGCGAGCATGCGCCGCACCTGCTTGTCCAACACCGCCGGCTGAGTTAACGCGCCCGTTGCCGCGAGCTTCAGCAGTTCCTCGTCCGGACCGGTATTCCACAGGAAGAACGAAAGGCGGGAAGCCAGTTCCAGGCCGGTGAGGGCGAACTCGGAGTTGGGCGGCGTCCCTTCGGGCGCGCGAATCGCGCGGAAAAGAAAATCCGGGCTGGCCAGCACAGCCGCCACCACCTGCTCGATCCCCTCGTCGAAGCTCCCGCCGTCCTTGCGCCCGGCTTCGTAAAAGGGCATGAGGCGGGCAACGTCGTCAGCGGTCACGGGCCTGCGGAAGGCGCGCCGCGCCAGGTGCTCGGTGATCCGCTTCGCGCAGGCTGTCTCGCCGATCGGCTGTCCTTTCTCATGGGGGTCGCAGACGAAAATCAGGGCGCGGCTGGCGGTTTGTGAAACGCCGGTGGAATGGAACGGCCCGGCGATTTCGATGCCGTTCGCAAGGCGCGGCATGCGTTCATTGCCTGCGCCAAAGCCGAGTGCGCCGATGCCGCGGAAGCCGGCGGCGACGTTGGCGTCGGACTCCACGTCGGCTCGGTCGATGAATGTCACAGTGACATCGTGCACGCCGGCCTTCACTTCTACGGGAATCTTCGAGAAGCGCTCCATGATTTCGGCGCGTCCCGCAGCTGCTTTGCGCTCTGCCAGAGCCAGATCGGCCGGTCCGCCGACGGGCTTGCGAAACACGATCCTGCCGTCGATCAGGATCACCAGCGTGCTCTCGTTCTCCATGGGCGCGGTGTACAAGCCCGCTCCGAGGTCCAGAATACTGATGCGATACTCCCCGTCGGCGGGAAAGTCGTGCTGGAAGCGCACGCCGTCGCGCGTGCCCGGAGGTAATGGCTCATCGCTGTTCTGGAGAGCCGCGATGGTGTACTTTACGTCGGCAACGTGACCGGAGGGATCGCCCACCGCCAGTTTCGCAACGTGCCGGGCGGCGCTGATGTACTGGTCGACGAACGCGGGCGAGACGCTCAACGCGTCCGCGATATTGTCGAAGCCGTCCACCTGAATATCCTGCGGCAGAATGTCCTTCGGATTCACGTCCACGCCCACCAAGGCTTTCACCGATGCGGCGTATTCCGAGCGGTTCAGGCGCTGGATCGGCACGTAGCCGGCTGTCGGACCCTGGGGATGGGCATCCAGCGTTTTCTCCAGCCAGGCAGTGAACGAAGCGACATCCTGCTGCGGCGGCTGCGGCATGCCGGGCGGCGGCATCAAATGCCCGCGCAGTTTGCGTAGAGCCATCTCCCAGATGCGAGCGTCATCGGGCGCGGTCTGGAGATTGAGCGCATCCAACGCGAGGCCGCCGACCTTCGCCCGCGAGTTGTGGCAGGTGAAGCAGTAGGTGGCGAGCATCGTGTGATAGTGATCCGGTCCGGCGGCGGGAGAGGCGGTTGAGGACGATGTCTGCGCCATGGATCGCGGCTGGAAAGACAGCCAGGCCGCGATCAGAACCACGGCCATGGGAAGAGGGCGCTTCATTGCTGTGAATTTATCGCTAGGTCAACAATTTGCAGACGAATCCTTTCCTCTTTTATCACAAACGTGAGGTCGCTGGAACGCGGCCGCGTTACAACCCGCTGGAGCGCGCGTTCAATACTACTGCGCTGACGGTATTGAAGAACGATGGTGTCCGGATCATCATGATCGAAGTGTCGAGAACGCCGGAAGCGGAACGGCGCAGAACCACGTGCGACACAACGCAAGAAGTGACAAGGATCATCGCGGGAAGTGATCCGTTCCTTCACGACGGCATGATGCGATGTAACGAAGTTACAGACAGGGAGGAGATTCCTAGTATGAAACGACTCCGGAACCACGAGGTTCTATATTTTGCCGCCATTTGCGGCCTGTGCCTGCTGAACACCACGATTTCTCTATATGGACAAGCGGCGACGGCCTCCATCTCGGGACGTGTCACGGACGCTTCCGGCGCCGTGATTGCGGGCGCGCCGGTCACCATCAGGAACGTTGGTACCACGTTCGTTCAAACCGCGAGCACGGACGCGCAGGGACGATACAGCGTGCCCGATCTGCCCATCGGCACCTACCAGGTCCAGGCCTCCAAGACTGGATTCCAGACTGCCGTCCGCTCGAACATTGTGCTGGAAGTGGGAAGCTCGCCCGTGGTCGATTTTCAATTGGCCGTGGGACAGGCCAGCCAAACGGTGGAGGTATCCGCGGCGGTATCCCAGGTTGAAACCACAACCGCGGCTGTCTCGTCGCTCGTGAACCAGACCCAGATGCGGGAGCTGCCTTTGAACGGCCGCGATTTCGAGCAGTTGATTCTGCTTGCGCCCGGTGTGTCCACTTATCCGGCCGGCGGCGAGAGCGCGCTCACTTCGGTGGCGCCGGCCTACTCGATCGCGGGCACGCGGCCGGAAGGATACGCGAATATGCTCGACGGCGAGAACATGCTGAACTGGTGGCAACGCAACGCCGGCGGCAACGTGACCGGAACCTCGCTGGGCATCGAGGGCATCGCCGAATTTCAGACTCTGACCGGGACCTATGGCGCGCAGTACGGCGGGAACGGCGGAGCCATCAACGCGGTTTCCAAGTCGGGGACCAACGACATCCACGGATCGGCGTACGAATTCTTGCGCAATAGCGACCTGGACTCCCGCAGCTTTTTCGACGGTCCTTCGGTGCCGCCGTTCCGCAGGAACCAGTTCGGGTTCAGCCTGGGCGGTCCCATCAAGAAGAACAAGGTCTTCTTTTTCGCCAACTACGAAGGCATCCAGCAGGTTCTGGACACAACCTACGTCAACTACGTTCCCACTCCCGCTCTCCTTCAGGGCATCGTATACACGCTGAATCCGGCGACGAAAACGTACAGTTCGCAGACCTACCCGGTTAACCCCGCTTCCGCCGCGATGCTGGCTATTTACCCGGCGCCCAATGGAGGACTGTTGAATGGCAATCCGGATATTGGCATCAACAACTACGTCGGCGCTCAAACGTCGCCCGAGAATTTCTTTTTGGGGCGCGTCGACTGGAACATCAGCGACAACGATTCTTTCTTCACCCGCTACCAGATCGATTACGGCGATCGAACAACCTATGCCAATTTTGGCGCTTGGCCCACGTACGACGTGACGCACAACAACTTCCTGGCCATGGGAGAGCGCCACATCTTTTCGCCCAACTTGATCAACCAGCTGAACGCGTATTGGACGCGGCCGCTCAGTTCGGAAACCCAACCGACTACACACCCCGCTTTTCAGGTCTTCACGCCGGAGCGGCAGGATGTGGAGATCACCACGCCGAGCGGGCTCACGGGCCTGGGCTCCGCTTACATCAATCCTTTCCAATACATGGAGAACAAGTACTCGGCCAGGGACGATCTAAGCTGGATCAAGGGTTCCCACACCATCAGCATGGGTCTCGGTTTCCGGCGCGATCAGCTCAATTTTTTCGCCGACACATACGAAAATGGAAACTACATTTTTACGAGCCTTCCGTCTTTCCTGATGGGAGATCCATTCGAGTTCACCAGTGCGCCGAATGGCCAAACGAATGCCTTACGTGGCATGCGCACCATCATGCTGACTCCCTACATTCAGGACGACTGGAAAGTGAGCAACAGACTGACGCTCAATTTCGGGCTGCGGTACGAATGGGAATCCAATCCGGTGGAGGTGAACGGCCTATTGCATAACGTGGTAGGGCCTCCGTTCGGCACGGGGTACGTGAATGTACCACACGCCTTTGCCACCAATCCCGCCAATTTCAACTTCGATCCGCGGGCCGGGCTGGCATGGGACGTGTTCGGCGATCACAAGACTTCCTTGCGCGCCGGCTTCGGTATTTACCACGACGTTTACCAGACGTATACCTTCGGCTCGGCTTACAAATCCAATCCTCCATTCCTGACAGAGAATCAATTCTTCGGGGCCACCGACCCGAACTGGCCGATCCCGTTCATCGGAGGCGGCGCGCCTCCTCTTCCCAGCCAGACCACCGGATTGTTTTATGGGACGAACACTACCCCTTACAGTCTGGAGTACACCGTGAGCATTCAGCGGGAACTGCCGTGGAATACGCTTTTCACCGTGGGCTACCAGGGAACACGTGGCGTTCATCTGATAGCGTTCCACGACTTCAACGCTCCGGAGCCGGGCTTGACCCCGAATGGTGTCATGACTTTCGTGCATCAGACCGGCGTCAATCCGACGACCGGCGCTCCCGTATACGCTCAGAATCCGCGGCCCGATCCGAATTTTGGCTCTCTAGACATGACCGACCCTACGAGTTACTCGAGCTACAATGCGCTGGATGTGGCCCTGGAACATAAGGTTTCCGCGAACCTGGTGTTCCAGTTCTCCTACACCTACTCGCATTGCATCGACAGCGCCTATACGTTCGCTGGTTTGGGCGGCAACAACGGGTCGTCCGCGATTACCAATCCGTACGATTGGAATACTGACAGAGGAAACTGCAGCTTCGACCTGCGCCAAAACATCTCCGCCAATGCCGTTTACCTGCTTCCCTTCCATGGCAACCGCTGGAAAGAAGGCTGGCAATTTACCGTAATCCAGGCTTATCATACCGGCGTGCCATTTACGCTGACCGAAGGCGATCAGGCCGATCTCGGAAACAATTTCGACAGTGAGCGTCCGAACTATGTCTCTGGGTGCAATGTCTACGCAAACCAGAACGTGCACGCGTGGTACAACACCGCCTGCTTCACTCCTTCTGCGTACGGCACTATTGGGAACCTGGGAAGGAACAATGTTGTTGGACCGGGTTACGTAGACACCGACTTCGGCGTACTGAAGAACACACGTATCAACGAGAGGTTCACCCTCGAGTTCCGGGCTGAATTATTCAATATTTTCAACAATGTAAACTTTGGTCTGCCCAGCGGAGCGGTTTTCAACGCCGCGTCGGCCAGCAACGGTTATCAGGCTTCACCGAACGTAACCGGCAACACGATTAACACGATTGTCGGCAACGCGCGGCAGACACAGTTCAGTCTGAAGCTGTTGTTCTGAGCATTTCGCTGCGGAGCACGGCAGGTTCGCCGCCCCAAGCTCTGTTGCCTGCGCGGAAGAGCCGGGGGCCTCCTCACGCGCGTTAGTCGGAAGCGATGCGATTGGTCTGCGGCGCGAGCAGCGGGTCCGGATGGGTGGCAACCGGTTGCACCGCGGCTTTCACCTTCTTCACCCTGCGGCGGCTCAGCCATTGTTGCAAACCATCCATGTACGTGTAGAACACGGGCGTCAAATACAGCGTGACGAACTGAGCGAAAATCAATCCGCCAACCACGCACAGCCCGAGCGGACGGCGTTCGTCGGCTCCCGCTCCCGCTCCCAGGGCGATGGGCAGCGTGCCCATGATGGCCGCCGCGGTGGTCATCATGATGGGACGAAAGCGGATCATGCAGCCTTGATAGGACGATTCGCTGGCGCTATAGCCCGACTTTTGCATCTCGACGGCGAAATCGACCATCATGATGGCGTTCTTCTTGACGATGCCGATCAGCATGATCAAGCCGACGAAGCCGAACAGGTCGAGCTGCACGTGAAAAAGCGAGAGCGTGAGCAGACCGCCGAACGCGGCCGCCGGCAGACCCGTCAGAATCGTGATGGGATGGATCCAACTCTCGTAGAGAATCGCCAGAACCATGTAGATCACGAGCACGGCCATCACCAGCAAAACGCCCAGGCCCGTCAGCGACTGCTGGAATGCCTGGGCCGTGCCCTGGAAACTGCCGCTGACCGATTCCGGCAGCACCGAGGACGCCAGGGTCTGCACCTGGTTGACCGCCTGTCCGATGGCGACTCCGGGACCCAGGTCGAAGGACAATGTGACCGACGAGAGCTGGCCCGTGTGGTTGACGGTCAGCGGGCCGAGGTTGTTGACGAACTTGGAGACGGCGCTGAGCGGGATCAATTTCCCCGAAGAAGAGTGGATGTAGAGCTCGGAGAGCATGCCCGGATCGCTTTGGTACTTGGGCGCAACCTGGAGAACAACCTTGTAGAGGTTGGTGGGCGTGTAGATGTTGGAAACCTGGTTCTGGCCATAGGCGGCGTAGAGGGCGGTTTCGACCTGCTCGGGGGTGATGCCCAGCGCGGAAGCCCTGTCGCGATCGACGACCACGTTCGCCTGCGGATTCTGATTCTGCAGATCGGTGGTCACGTCGACCAGGCCGGGCAGTTGCTTCATCCGGGCCTCCAGGATCGCAGCGTATCGATAAAGTGTGGTCGTATCCGGGCTTTCCAGAGTGAACTGATACTGACTCTTGGTGGACCGTCCGCCGATCTGGATGGATGGCGGGATCTGGATGTACGTGCGCATCCCGGGAATCGTGTTGAACTTGGGTTGGTATTCGCGCGGGAGTTCCTGGATCGTCATGTGGTGTTCGAAGAGCGGGCGCATCGCATGAACGATCGTTCCCGCCACACCGCCGGACCCGTATTTCGCGACCAGACGGTCATATTCCGGGCTACTGGTCCACTCCCGCTCGGAGAGATCTTTGAGGTGCAAGGAAACGTTGCCGTTGTTCAGGCCGGTTCCACCCGAATCGCTGATCGACGAATGGAATTGAAGTGTGTTCGGATCCTGGAGGATGATCCGGTTCAAAGCCTCCTGATCGGCCTTCATCGCCGCGAAGGAGATCCCCTGCTTTGCCTCCGTGTTGACCCTGAGCTGGGCCTGGTCTTCGACGGGAAGGAAGCCCTTGGGGATGATCCAGAATTCCCAGGCAGTGCCGGCCAGGACGAAAACCGAGAACAACATCACCAGCACGCGGTGGCGCATCGCCCAGCGCAGGCTCACCCCATAGGAATTCAGGGAGGAGTTCAGCATCCCTTCGAGTTTGCGGTACATCCAACCGTGCTCCCTTTCATGCTCGGGACGCAGGTAGCGGCTACAGAGCAGCGGCGTGAGCGTGAGGGAAACCACGCCGGAAACCAGAACGGCGGCGATGATGACGACCGAGAATTCGTGCAGCAGCCGGCCCAGGATGCCGCCCATGAAAAACACCGGAATAAACACGGCGCTCAGTGCGATGGTCATCGAAAGGATGGTGAAGCCGATCTCTTTCGAGCCTTCCAGCGCGGCTTGCATGACGCTTTTGCCCATTTCCATGTGGCGTACGATGTTTTCCAGCATGACGATGGCGTCATCGACAACAAACCCGACCGACAGGGTCAGGGCCAGCAGCGAGAGGTTGTCGATGGTATACCCGAGCACGTACATCACGGCGAAGGCGCCCATGAGGGCCATGGGTAGGGCGAAGCTGGGAATCATCGTGGCAGAGAGATTCCGCAAGAACAGGAAGATGACCAGAACAACCAGAACAATGGCCAGCAGGAGCGTGAACCGGACGTCATCCACCGACTGGAGAATAGAAATCGACCGGTCATGTTCCACCGTCATGATCAGCGACGGCGGCATGACGGCGCGGAACCGCGGGAAGAGCGCTCGAACGGCCTTGACCACCTGGATGGTGTTGGCGCCGGGTTGGCGTTCAATCGCGAGAACCACGCCCGGCACTCCGTTGACCCAACCGGCGACATCCGCATCCTCAACGCTATCGGAGACGTGAGCGACCTGATCGAGGCGAACCGAGGCCCCATCGCGATAGGCAACGATCAGCGGGCGATACGCCGCCGCATCGTTCAATTGCCCGTTGGATTGGAGGTTATACGCCGTATTGGGACCGTAGAGCGTTCCCATGGGAATCGTCACATTGGCGTTTTGAATGGCGCTGGCGACTTGGTCGAGGCCGAGTTGGCGGCTGGCCAGTTCCCCGGGATTTACCTGGACGCGCACCGCGTAAGGCAGGGAACCGTAGACCTGAACCTCGGCCACCCCCGGCACCCGGGAAATCTGCTCGCCGAGCTGCACCTCCGCGTACTGGTCGACCGTGTACAGGGGGAGGGTGCGGGAAGTGAGGCCCAGAAAGAGGATGGGCGATTCGCTGGGATTCACTTTCCGCAGCGTGGGCGGGGTGGGCAGGTTGGCCGGCAATTCGGAAGTGGCGGCGGTGATGGCCGATTGCACGTCGAGAGCCGCGGAATTAATGTCCCGGCTCAGCGAGAACTGGAGCGTGATATTGGTCGACCCGAGCGAACTGGTGGAGGTCAGTTCGTCCAGG
The DNA here is from genome assembly GCA_035508055.1 of Bryobacteraceae bacterium. Lineage (GTDB taxonomy): Bacteria > Acidobacteriota > Terriglobia > Bryobacterales > Bryobacteraceae > Palsa-89. The sequence goes on from DATJNO010000039.1 coordinate 18,287, forward strand.
CCGGCGATGGTGGTGAATTGCTTTTCGAGCGGCGTGGCGACGGTGGACGCCATGGTTTCCGGGCTGGCGCCGGGCAGGCCGGCCGAGACCTGAATGGTGGGGAAATCGACGTTGGGCAGATCGCTGACAGCCAGGAGGTTATAGCCAAGGATACCGGCAACCAGAATGGCCAGCATCAGAACGCTCGTCATCACGGGGCGGCGGATAAAGAGCTCGGTGTTCATTTGGTTAGTACGATTTCGCGGGATCGCTTGAGAGTGGAAACTTCGACAACCGGTTCAGACTCAAGATCCATCTTACTAAAAGGGACATGCCCGGATCGCCCCAACGCAGGGCCGGTCACTCGAACCCGACGCTGGGGCAGCGCCCAGCCAGATGAACTCGCGAAGTGGTGGGCCCGAGAGAACTCGAATCTCTGACCTCTACCGTGTCAAGGTAGAGGTTTAGACTCAGCATATTGATTCCATTGAGTGTTTGGCCGCCCTGAAGTGCCGAAAACGAACAGAGGAGCGCCTATCGCAGCGATATCGCAGCGAGAAGCCTCACTGTACACGCCGGGGCTCCTTGTTGGTTTGAACCTTCTCCGGCCGGTCGCTGAGCACCCTATCTAATGCTTCCATTGATTCCCGCACGCTCCTCGGAATCGGCTGAACGTAAATGTCGGCGGTGGTCGCAGACCTGGTATGTCGCATCTGGGTCTGGATATCCTTCAGGTCGCCGCCAGCTTCATTCGCAAGAGTCGCGAAGGTACGGCGCATGATCTGGCAGTTGACCCGAATTCCTAACTCTTCTGCAACCGGCTTGAGGCGCCGGTTCACCCAGTTATGATAGTCGAGCGGCATCAACGTGGCCGAGGCCTCGAGTTCGGCATTTTCAAGCCGGCGTCTCCGTTTTCTCTCGGAAGGAAAAATCCAGCCGGTCGGTGACGAATCTTCGGAGATCGCCTTTAGTTGCTGTAAATCGTTGTATAGAGACAGAGGCAGATAAATGGGTTTCCTGCTCTTCTTGGTCTTTGGGGGCTTCAATTCGCCGCGAGAATATGTCCTCTGAATCCTCAAGCTCTGGTCCGCCTGCAGATCCTGCCACTGGAAAGCAAAAGCCTCTCCCGCGCGGGGGCCGCAGCGGCTGAGGAGCTTAAAGATGACCTTGTTTCTGCCGTCAAGAGCATCCTCCAGCCTCTGGACGTCTTCGAAGGATACTGTGTGAGTGTCTCGCTCACGAGTGTGTGGGAGCGTGAGCGTCTTGGTGGGATTCTCCACTACCATTCTTTGTTCGACTGCCTCAGCGAAAACAGCTTTGAGATAGATGTAGCAGCCAGTCACAGTGTCATGACAGAAACGCTCCGATAGCCCATTCAGAAAACGCTGCAATCGTTTCTTGTCGATGTCGCCGAGCAATGCTTCTCCGAATTCGGCACACATCAGATTGAAGTAGTAGCTCAATTTCTCGCTTGTCGCCCTGTTCCATGCCGACCGCCGGGTGGGGATGAACTCATCGTTAATGAAAAGCTGGAAAGTCGGATCTGGTTTCCCCTCCGATCCGGATGATCGTTTACCTCGGATCACTTCATCGCGCTGGGCCTCCCACCGCTTTTGTGCCGCACCCTTTGTCGGGAGATCATCTTTCGTCTTAAAACCGAGCACATGGGCGCCCTGTTTATATCGCAGAACGAACTTGCTGTCTCGATAGGACTCGCTCAAATACCAGTGGGCTACCCAGCGTTGCGGCGTCGCTCGCTTTTCAAGCACTATCCAACCTTGCGTGTGCCGGCGCCGCGTTCTTCCCATACGGGTATCGTACGGCCATTTTGGAGCACTACGCAAATCGGTTCGAAACTACGGGGTGCTGAAGGGCAAGTCATGGCCCCGATTGAGGCGTCACAATGCCGCGTCTGGTTTCGCATCTTGCCGAGAACTTCAGGTTCCGTGGGTTGGATTCGAACCCAAATGCGCCCCGCCGCCTCCGCAAGTTCCAGATTCCATGTTGATCGCCGTGCCAAACACGCCAACAATGCTGTATACCATTGCACGCTATTGCACGCTAACGCGACTCTGACCGATACCAGACACTGCCTTGCCAAACCATGTTGACCTCCTGGTCCCGAACCTTGGAAAGCCCCTTTTTGCGGCTATTTGCCGCTAATTGCACCTCCCTGTCTTCAGAAGCCGGTTCTCCTTCTGATCCAAGATCACCGGCGAGCGAAGGGAACAGGCGAAAGGCTCGCGGAAAATTGGGCCAAGTGCTAGCAAACCTAAAAGCGTCGTGGTTTGGTCTCTTGACGGCACCTGCTAACAGTGGGCTTTCATGTGCCACGGGGTGGGAGATCTAGCATTGAGATAATGAGGCATCGCCGCCGTGCAGATTGTCAACTCCGGTTGAAATTTCCCCATAGTTCCGGTTGAAAATTCCCCCACCCAGAACGGTCCATGGCCGACCAACGGGAGGCGCGCGACTGGTCGAGGCGAGATTCAGAGGCTCC
>DATJNO010000040.1:0-23093 GCA_035508055.1 Bryobacteraceae bacterium
TGCATGATGCTCGATTTGCCGGAGCTGTTCGCCCCGGCCAGGATTGTCAGGGGCGCGATTTCGATCTCCTGCCGCTTGGCGATCGACTTGAAGCCTTCGACTGCAATGCGGGTAATGCCGTCGGCCATGGCCTAGCCCACCTTGTTCAGCGCCGCGCGCAGTTCGTCCAGCGTCATCGCGCCCGGATGGTACAGGCGCACGATGCCGTGGCGGTCAATCAACACCAGCGTGGGCGTCGTGCTGGCGCCGTAGTTGCGGAAGTTGGCTTCGCTCACCGGCGCGGGCACATCCAGCAAATCCGCGTAGTATTGATGGCGGATCTGTTCGATGTACTTCAACTCCTGAGCGGGGCCGGCCTCCTCGCCTTTCGCCACGTAACCGTAGTGCTGTGTCGGAGCAACGATGACCAGACCCTTATACTCTTTCCGAAGCTCGGCCAGGATGTGCTCTTCCTGCTTGCAGTCCGGACACCAGTGCGCCCAGAAGAACAGCAGCACCGGCTTGCCTCGCAGCGCCAGCAGCGGAACCGGTTTTGCCCCCAGATATGATCTCTCCTCCAGCGCGGGCGCGGGCTTGCCCTCCAGCGTCAGCAGATTGATGTTCTTCTGAAGCCGGGTGCGGATGGAGGTGGTGCGGTAAGTAACCAGTTGCTGCCGCAGGAAATCCAAAGCATCGCCGCGGCGGCCCTGGACCATCATCAGTTCGGCCTCGACTTCGATGGCCGCGCCGAGCGCGAGGGGCAGATGCGGCTCAGCATCCAGCGGCCGCTTCTTCAACTCCGCGAGCGCCAGCCGCTCGGTCTCCTGTGCGTTCGCTGCGGCTTTATCGAACTGGCGGGTATAGAGCTGACCGCGCGCCAGCCAGGACAGCGCCTCCAGGTACTCGGGCGTGACACCGAGCTGCGCGCGATAGCTTTGTACCAGTGCTTCGGCCAACGGGAAGTTGCCCTTCGACATGGCCTGTTCAACATCCGTGACCACGCCGGCCAGCGCGGCGACCGCCACCAAACCTGCCGGGATCAGCTTCCGGAGCATCTACATCGAGGATAACAAGCGGCCGCCGTCCACGATAATGGTCTGGCCGGTTAAGTACGACGATTCGCCGCTGGCCAGCATCACCGCGACTTCGGCGATCTCCGCCGGCTGGCCCAGGTGCTTGATGGGCTGGATCGACATGAGCTGCTGGAAGCGCGGCTGGTCTTTCCAGTAGTACTCGCTCAGCCGGGTCTCCACCAGTCCCGGAGCGATCGCATTCACGCGCACGCCGCGCGGCCCCAGCTCCACGGCATAGGATTGCGTCATCATGATCAGCGCCGCCTTGGTCATGCTGTAGAGCAGGCTATGAAACTGCGGCCGGATGCCCGCGATGGACGCGACATTGATGATAGAGCCCGAGCCGCGCGCGCACATGCCGGGCGCAACCAGGCGCGTGAGCCGGTAGGTGCTTTTCAGATTCACGTCCACCATCTTGTCAAACTGGGCGTCGGTCATTTCTACAGCAGGCCCCTGGGCGATATTGGTGGCGGCGTTGTTCACCAGAATATCGATGCGGCCGTATTCGCGCGCAGCGAATTCCACCAGGCGCTCCAGATCGTCGGCGCGCCCCACGTGGCAGGCCAGCGGCGCAACCTTTCCCGCTACGCCCGAGATTCCAGCGGCAACTTCGTTCAGCGTCTCCTGCTGGCGTCCGCAGATGACGACCACCGCGCCCTCCCGTGCGAAGGCCTCGGCCATGGCCTTGCCGATGCCGCGGCTGGCGCCCGTGACAATCGCGATCTTGTCTTTCAGTCGGCTCATGTGCCCGGCTGCGTTACAGCTTCATCTGCTGCAGGTACTCGCGGAAGGGACCGCCCAGATCGTAGCGGCGCAGCGCGAACTCGACCGTGGCTTTGAGGAAGCCGAGTTTGTCGCCCGCGTCATAGCGTGTGCCTTCGAAACGGTATCCATAAATGGGACGGTTGCGGAGCAGGTGCTTGAGCGCATCGGTAAGCTGGATTTCACCGCCGCTGCCGGGCTCGATGGATTCGATGGACTGGAAAACCTCGGGCGTCAGAACATAGCGGCCGATGATCGCGAGATTCGAAGGCGCTTCCGACAGCTTCGGCTTCTCCACCAGATTGCGGATACGAAACAACCGGTCCTTGCCGGAATTGTGAGACACCGGTTCGGCGTCCACAGCGCCGTAGGATGAGATCGCGTCGCCAGGCACTTCCATCAGCGCCACCACCGACGCGCCATAAAACTCGTAGACGTCCAGGAGCTGGCGCATGGCGGGGATTTCGGCGTCGATCACGTCATCGGAAAGCACCACGGAAAAGGGTTCGTCACCCACCAGGTCCCGGGCGCGATGCACCGCGTCGCCCAGGCCGAGAGCTTCTTTTTGACGGACATAAGCGATGTCGATCATGTCGGAGACATCGCGCACGATCTTGAGCAGTTCCTTTTTGCCCTTGGCTTCCAGGGTCTGCTCCAACTCGAAGCTGACGTCAAAGTGGTCTTCGATGGCGGTCTTGCCCCGCCCCGTCACAATGATGATGTTCTGAATGCCGGAATGGATTGCTTCCTCCACCCCGTACTGGATCAGCGGCTTGTCCACCAGCGGCAGCATCTCCTTGGGCTGCGCCTTGGTGGCGGGCAGGAAGCGCGTGCCCAGTCCTGCGGCGGGGAAGACTGCCTTGCGCACTTTGGGAATCATGTTCTTAAAATCTCTTTCGTCTTTTTTGGTCTCTGGTTAAAGATCGCCAAAAAGCTCCGCTGGCGCTAACTGGAGCGAGTAGTCGGGCAAGGTAAAGGATGAGACATTCTGGAGGCCCAGTTCCGTGTACACAGAAAACCGCTTCCCAAGCGGGTCCACGACCCAGACGTTGGCCACTCCCCAGACCCGGTACTCTTCAAGCTTCTCCATGAGATCGTGATAGCGATCGTCTTTCGAAAGGATCTCGATGACCAGTAGCGGAGGCGTCGACGGAACGTCTTCCTTGGGCGGTTGGACGGCGAAGACCGTGACGTCAGCAATACGGTAAACGTCAGCTTCTAGCCTCAACCGCAGTTCAGGAAACGGAAAGAGAGGAGGCGATTGGGTAAGACGCCCGATCGTCATCAGTATGCGGTACTGAATCAGGGAGTGTATTCGGTTGGGCCTGCTGCGCTCGACAATTTCGCCGTGCACGAACTCGGCATCGTACTCGAACGTCATGCGGACGTACTCGTCAGCCGCGATCTGCGCCTTGGTGGCCATCTGTGGGAAGCATAGCATGGCGCGCCGCCCCCGGATTTCTTCCATCCGGCCCTGAAATCAAGCGTTTCGACGCCGGCGGCGCGGTCGGGAAACCGGCTCGCGCTATAATGAGGGCTTACTCACCGCTGCAGCCTGGCTGCCGGCTGCGCTCTGGAGAACCAAATGGCTTACGTTATTGCAGAACCTTGCATCGGCACTAAGGACACGGCGTGCGTCGACGCCTGCCCGGTGGATTGCATCCATCCCAAGAAGGACGAAGCGAACTTCGCCGAACAAACCATGCTCTACATCGACCCGGTGGAGTGCATCGATTGCGGCGCATGCGTGCCGGTTTGCCCGGTGTCGGCCATCTTTGCGCTGGACGACCTGCCCGAGAAGTGGGCCAACTTCGCCAAAAGCAACGCCGAATACTTCGGACGCTAGCTCTTACGGACGGTAAACCGCCGAGGTGGTGTCCGTCTCCCAGACCCGCACCTCCGAGATCCGTACCGGAACCTCGTTCTTGAGCCCGCTGGTAAGCCTTTCCCAGAAGTACTTGGCCATATTTTCGGCCGAAGGATTGAGTTCGTCGAACGGCGGCAGGTCGTTGATGAAGCGATGGTCGAGGTACGCCACGGCGCCGCTGATCAGCTGATTCAGGTCCAGAAAATCCACCAGCAGCCCGGTACGGTCGAGCTGCTCGCCCTCCACGGTAACCCGCACGCGGTAGTTGTGGCCGTGCACGTTCTCGCAGGCGCCCTTGTAATCACGCAACGCGTGCCCCGCGGCGAAGGTCTGTTCTACGGTGACTTCAAACATGGAAAAATTTCTCTACGTCGCTCAGTTTCGTGGTGAACCGGTAATCGGGTAGGCTGTCGAAGAACACCTGCCCGTATCGTTGCTTCGTAATACGATTATCCAGCAAGACTAGCACGCCGCGGTCGGTCTTGCTGCGGATCAGCCGGCCGAAGCCCTGCTTCAGCGCCAGTGCGGCCTGGGGGATCTGATAGTCATAGAACGGGTTACCGCCCTCCTCCCGGATGCGTTCGATGCGCGCCTCCACCACCGGATCGCTCGGCACGGCGAAGGGCAGCTTGTCGATGATGACGCAGCTCAACTGCTCGCCCTGTACGTCCACTCCTTGCCAGAACGACGAGGTCGCGAACAGGACGCAGTGCGGCGTGGCGCGGAACTCGTCCAGCAACGCGCTGCGCGGTCCGGTGCCTTGCAGCAACGTCGGGTAGTCGATTTCGAGCGACACGCGGTCATAGACCTGCCGCATCTGCTGGTAGCTGGTGAACAGCACGAAAGCCCGGCCCTGGCTGTGGCTGAGAATGCGCGTGATCTCTTCGCCGGCGGCGCGCGTGAAACCGGGCGAGCGTGGATCGGGCAGGTGCTGTGGAACGTAGAGCAGGGCCTGTTTGCTGTACTCGAAGTGGCTCGGCACCACGAGCGATCGTGAATGGCGAATCCCCAGCCGGTGCTCGGCGAATTCGAAAGTGCCGCCCACCGCCAGGGTGGCCGATGTCAGGATGACCGTGTCCAGCTTGTCGAAGAGCTTTTCTTCCAGAACGGCGGATATGTCGATGGGCGTGGCCTGCAGGAACACGCCCCGTCCGCGCCGCTCCACCCAGTAGACGTAGGAGCGGTCGTCGCCCTTGCTCCACAGCGCGAGGCGCTGCTGTAATTCCTGGGTACGCCGGAATAGCGGGATCACTTCATCGGGCGCGTTCTTCACCAGCTGCAGATGCGTCGCGGCCAGTTCCAAGGCGCGCTGCACGTCTTCGTAGGCGTCCTCGTGCTGCTCGAAGAACGCCGTGTGGCCCTGGAACGCTACCCGCCCCTCGGATTCGCCGAATAGCGCGAAGAACTGTTGCGCGCGATCGTCCAGCGTGTCCAGGATGCGATCCAGTTCGCCGGAGCCGAACTGCTTCGCGCGTGAGACGGCGGCGATGTCCCGCACCAGCTCCTGCACCTGGTAGTTGCTTACCCCCAGGCCGAAATATTTCCCCGCGACGTCCTCGATCTCGTGGGCTTCGTCGAATACCACCGCCGCGTAGTCCGGAATAATGCCGCCGAAATCGTCGTCCTTCACCGCCAGATCGGCGAAGAACAGGTGATGATTCACGATGATGATGTCGCTATCGTGCGCGCGCCGGTGCATCTCGGTGATGAAGCAGCGCTCGAACTGCTGGCACTTCTGGCCGGTGCACAGCTCGCGCCGGGCGTCGATCTTCTGCCAGGCCGTGCTCGACTCGGGCAGCGTCTTGATCTCCGCGCGGTCGCCGGTGGTCGTGGTCTTCTCCCATTCGCGGATGGTTTGAAAGTCGGCGATTTCTTCCAGCCCGCTGAGAATCGGCTGGCGGTCGGCGTCGTAGATCTTCTGCCGGCAGGCGAAGTTGCTGCGCCCCTTCATGTAGCAAACCTGCAAGGGCCGGGCGAAGTGCTTTTGCAGAAACGGGATGTCCTTGAAGAAGAGCTGCTCCTGGAGGTTCTTGGTACCGGTGGAAACGATCACGCGCTTGCCCGACAGAATCGCGGGCACCAGATACGCCAGCGTCTTGCCGGTGCCCGTTCCGGCGTCGACGAGCAGGCTTTTTTTCTCCGCCAGCGCGGCCTCTACGGCTTCGGCCATTTCGAGCTGGCCCGCGCGGAACTCGTAGCGCGGATGCCATTTCGACAGCACGCCGCGGCGGGCGAAAAATTGGCGAGCGGTCAACGTGTTGGCGGTAGAAGACACCTTTTTGATTCTGCCACGTGCCAAGATAAGAGAAACATGCCTGACTACGAAGTACTCGAACGAGAGTTCCGCCGGATTCTATCCATGACCCGGCGCCCGGTCGCCGTTTGCCTGCGGGAGGAAGTCCCGGCCGGTGTGGAGAAGTTTTCCGGTTCGGAGCCCTCCGGCTGCAGTTTCTGGCGGCTGGCGTCGCGCGGCCGCACCGTGGCCACCGTTCCGTCGGATCACTACAATTGCCCGGTCGGCGCGCACACCCACCACATTCCGCTGCCGGAGAATCGAACGAACGAACTGCCGGAGATTCTCCAGACCATGACCGGTCTCGGTTACCTGAAGATGGAGGAGGTGCCGGGCATTCCCGTTCTTCAGGAAACGCCCAAGAACATCGTGTTCGCGCCGCTCGGCGATACGCCCGTGGACCCGGATGTCGTACTCTTCGCGGCCCAGCCCGGCAAGCTCATGTTGCTGGAAGAGGCCGCCGGCCGCGCAGGCGTGGGAGCCACGATGCAGCTTCTGACGCGCCCCACTTGCATGGCGATCCCGGCCGCACTGGGTCACGGCGTGGTGACCAGCGCCGGATGCATTGGCAACCGCGTTTACACCGATCTCGGCGACGACGAGCTGTATTCGGTAGTTCCCGGTTCGGCGCTGGAACGCGTGGCCACGGAGCTGGCCACCATCGTCGCGGCCAACGCTGCGCTGGCGCAATACCATCGCGCGCGGCGGCATCAGCTCTCCACCGCATAGCGCGATTCGTCACCCCCGCCACGGTAGAATCGAGATACGGATGCGAACCAAGCTCGGCTGTGCCATCCTGCTGTCGGCCTTATTGCTGGCGTTCAGCCTTTCGGCGCGGCAGCCGGTATTTGCGCGCCACGGCATGGTGGTGGCGCAGGAGCCGATCGCCGCGGACGTCGGCCGGGCCGTTCTGGAATCGGGTGGAAATGCCATCGACGCCGCCGTCGCGGTGGGATTCGCTCTCGCCGTCACATACCCGTACGCCGGCAACATTGGCGGCGGCGGCTTTCTGCTGGCGCGGTTTGCCGACGGCCGTACCACGTTCATCGACTTCCGCGAAAAGGCGCCGCTCCAAGCTTCCCGCAACATGTATCTGGACTCGCAGGGCAACCTCACGCCGGCGAGCCTCATCGGCTGGCGCGCCTCCGGCGTCCCCGGTACCGTGCGGGGCCTCGAACTGGCGCACCAGAAATACGGCCACCAGCCTTGGGCGGAACTGCTGGAGCCCGCGATCAAGCTTGCTTCCGGCGGTTTCCCTGTCTCTTACAGTTTCGAGCAATCACTCGAGAACGCCCGCCGGCGGCTGGCACAGTTTCCCGAGTCCAAACGCATTTTCCTGGCCGCGCACTACGGCAAGAAATTCGTTCAGCCCGAGCTGGCCGCGACGCTGGAACGCATCCGCGATCACGGCGCGACTGATTTCTACGAAGGCGAAACCGCCCATCAGCTGGCTGCCGCCATGGCTGCCAACCGCGGCTTGATCACACTGGCCGATTTGAAAGCCTATCAGGCGGTGGAGCGTCAGCCCCTGCACGGCCGCTATCACGACTACGAAATCCTGACCGCGCCTCCGCCCAGCGCCGGCGGCGTCGGCATCCTTCAAATGCTTGGGATGCTGGAAGGCTCCGGCTATGAGAAAAGCGGCGCGGGATCGGCGGCGGCTATCCATTACGTCGCCGAGGTGATGCGCCGCGCCTACGCCGACCGCAGCGAGTACTTCGGCGACCCGGATTTCGTTTCCGTCCCGGTAAAGAAGCTGCTCGACCCGCGCTATCTCGCCAGCCGCCGCGCCGGCATCGATCCGCAACACGCCACGCCCAGCGATCAGATCCGGCCCGGAGATTTGAAAGTCTACGAAAGCACGGAAACCACGCACTTCGACATCGTGGACCAAGCTGGAAACGCCGTCGCCGTCACCTATACGTTGAATAACGGCTACGGCAGCGCGGTGACGGTACCCGGCCTGGGTTTCCTGCTGAACGACGAGATGGACGATTTCGCCGCCAAGCCCGGCTCGGAAAACCTGTTCCATCTGATCCAAGGCGAAGCCAACGCCATTCAGCCCGCCAAACGGCCGGTCTCGTCCATGACGCCGACCATCCTGCTGCGCGGCGGCAAGACTTTTCTGGTGCTCGGCGCGCCGGGCGGTTCGCGCATCCCGAACGGAGTGCTCCAGGTCATTCTAAACGTGGTCGACTTTCACAGGAACGTGCAGGACGCGGTGGACTGGCCGCGCTTCCATCATCAGTGGATGCCGGACGTCCTGTATGTCGAGCCGGGAATTTCTCCGGACACAGTCGCGCTGCTGCGCGCGATGGGTCACCAGGTCTCCGAGTACGCACCCGGGCAGGGCGTGGCGCGCGTGGAAGCGATTCTCGACGACCAGGGTTGGCTGGAAGGCGCCACGGACGGGCGCGGCAACGGGAAAGCTGAAGGATACTGAGCGAAGATCCAGGAAACACTCCGAATGAATCACGTTCTCTCGACGCACCTGCTCGTCAATCATCGCTTGACCACCTTTTGGCTGGAGAAGATCTGGCAGGCCGGCGTGCCTGCCGTGGAGATCTTCTGCGCGCGCCAACACCTGGATTATCGCGACCGCGCGCAAATCAACGAACTGGGACACTGGTTTCGCGATTCCGAGCTGAAGCTGCACTCGCTGCATTCGCCCATGTACAGCGACGACCTATGGGGACGCTCCGGTCCGAACGCTCATCTCAATCTCACCGAGCCGGTGAAGGCGAGGCGTTTGGACATGCTCGACGAGATCAAACGCGCCGTCGACATCGCCGAGGTGATTCCGTTCCGCTATCTGATCCAGCACCTGGGCGCGTCGGAGGAGGAATACGACGAGCGCAAAGTCGAGTCGGCCTTTACGGCGCTCGAAGAGCTGAATCTGTTCGCGCGCGAGCGCGGCGTGGAAGTGCTGCTGGAGAATATTCCCAATCAGCTTTCCAGCGCTGAGCGGCTGGTGAACTTCCTGGACCAGACTCATCTCAAGATGAATTTCTGCCTGGATGTCGGGCACGCCAATATGAACGAGGGCGTCGCCACGGCCTTTACGATCCTGAAGGGCCGCATCCGCTCCACGCACTTGCACGACAACGACGGCGCCGCGGACAGCCATCTTTGGCCGTTCTTCTCGCCGGGTGGAACCATCGATTGGGCCCACACGATGACCCTGCTGCGGTCGCTCCCGGATGGCTGCCCGGCGCTGCTCGAATTGCGCGACTATCCTGAATTCCCGCTGCCGCAGTCGTTCGACACCGTGAAGCAGATCTTTGAAAAGCTAGAGACCGTTTGATGGCCTACACGCGCATCCGCATCGAGGACGTCGGGCGTCACGCCGGCGAGTCCGTCGAAATCGCAGGCTGGCTGTACAACCTCCGCAAGTCCGGCAAGATCGTGTTTCCTCTGGTGCGCGACGGCACGGGCACCATCCAGTGCGTGGCGGTGAAGGCGACTCTCGACGAAGCGCTGTTCGAAACGCTCAAGAACCTGACGCAAGAGTCGTCGCTGATTGTGCGCGGCAAGCTGCGCGCCGAGCCACGCGCTCACGGCGGTTACGAGCTGGATGTGGAAGGCGCCGAAATCGTCCAGCGCGTTCCGGAGTCGGATCCGTACCCGATTACGCCCAAGGAGCATGGCACCGACTTCCTGATGGACCACCGCCATCTGTGGCTGCGCAGCAAGCGCCAGCACGCCGTCATCCGCGTGCGGCATGAAGTGATCCGTGCGGTCCGCGAATATTTCGACACGCACGGCTTCACCCTCGTCGACACGCCGATCTTCACGCCGGCGGCCTGCGAAGGCACGACCACGCTATTCGAAGTGAATTACTTCGAAGACGAGAAAGTTTATCTCACGCAGTCGGGCCAGCTTTATAACGAAGCCGACGCCATGGCCTTGGGCAAGGTCTACTGCTTCGGACCAACCTTCCGAGCGGAGAAATCGAAAACCCGCCGCCATCTCACCGAGTTCTGGATGGTCGAGCCGGAGATGGCTTACGCCACGCTGGAGGACGTCAAGCAGGTGGCCGAAGAGATGGTGGTTTACGTCGTTGGGCGTGTGCTCGAGAACCGTCGCGCCGAGTTGGCGGACCTGGAACGCGATGTCAGCAAACTCGAAACCGTCCAAGCGCCGTTTCCGCGCATGAGTTACGACGACGCCGTCAAGGTGCTGCAATCCAAGGGCAGTGAGATCCAGTGGGGCGGAGACTTCGGCGCGGCCGACGAGAGCATGATCACCGAAGGCCTGGATCGCCCGCTGCTGGTGGACCGCTACCCGACCCAGGTGAAAGCGTTTTACTTCCAGCCGGACGCCGACCGCCCCGAATTGGCTTTAGGCGTGGACGTGATCGCGCCGGAAGGCTACGGCGAGATCATCGGCGGCGGACAGCGCATCCATGACCTCGATTTGCTATTGAAGCGCCTGGAAGAGCACAACCTGCCGCGTGAAGCGTTCGAGTGGTATCTCGATCTCCGCAAGTACGGCACCGTCCCGCACGGGGGCTTCGGAATGGGCATTGAGCGCTTTGTCGCCTGGATGTGCGGCCTGGAACACATCCGGGAGACCATTGCGTTCCCGCGGATGCTGTACCGGACGCGGCCGTAACCATGCCGCAGCACAACATCGCGATTCTCGGCGCTCCGCTTGACCTGGGAGCCGGCCGCCGCGGCGTCGACATGGGCCCCTCGGCCATCCGGGTTGCGAATCTCAACGGCCGGCTCAGCGAATTGGGCTATCACGTGGAGGACCTGGGCAACGTATCGGTCATCCAGCCGGAAAGCCACCCGGAAGGCCATCCGCGCGCCAAGTATTTGCCCCAGATCACCGATACCTGTATTCGTTTGGCGGAACTGGTGGAGAGAGTAATCGGGTCCGGAGGATTTCCGCTGGTGCTCGGCGGGGATCATTCGGTGGCCGTCGGCACCGTTTCCGGTGTCTCGCATCATTTCCGCCGCCAGGGCAAGCAGCTGGGCCTGATCTGGATCGACGCCCACACCGACATGAACACGCCGGACACCAGCCCCAGCGGAAACGTTCACGGCATGCCGCTGGCCTGTTGCGCCGGTATCGGCCCGGCCGAGCTGACCGGTATTTTTGGCTACTCGCCCAAGGTAGATCCCCGGCATGTCGCGCTGGTAGGCGTCCGTTCGGTGGATGGCCAGGAGCGCGGGATCGTGCAGCAGTCGGGCGTCCGGGTGTTCACCATGCGCGATATCGACGAGCGCGGCATGCGGGCCGTGATCGCCGACGCCATTCAGATTGCCAGTCACGAAACCGCGGGCTTTCACGTCTCATTCGACATGGACGTGGTCGATCCCCGCGAGGCGCCCGGCGTCGGCACGCCGGTGCGCGGCGGTATCACCTATCGGGAGGCGCATCTGGCGATGGAAATGCTCGGCGATACCGGACAGATGACGTCGCTCGAGATGGTAGAGGTAAATCCGGTGATCGACGAGGCCAACCGGACCGCGATCCTGGCGGTGGAACTCGTCATGTCGGCCCTGGGCAAGAGAATCTTATGAAAACGCGAGTGGCGGTAATTTACGGCGGGCGCACCGGCGAACACGAAATCTCCCATCGCTCCGCGAAATCGGTGCTCCAGGCGATGGATCCCGGCAAGTACGAGGTACTCCACTACATAATCTCGAAGGATGGCAAGTGGAACCCGCGCCCCATCCTGCCGGAGCCGGGTGGAAATCCCGGCATCGATGTCGTCTTTCCGGTGCTGCATGGAACGTTTGGCGAGGATGGCACCGTGCAGGGTCTGCTGGAGCTGGCGGACCTGCCCTACGTCGGAGCGGGAGTGCTGGCGTCGTCGCTGTCGATGGACAAGGACTTGATGAAGCGCGTCGCGCGGGAACGGGGCCTTCCGGTGGTCGAATACTACGTCGTTTCGGGCCCAGGCGAAGCGATGTGCCGTGACCTTGGATTTCCAGTCTTTGTGAAGCCGGCGAATCTCGGATCGTCAGTGGGAATTTCGAAGGCACGGAATTGCGAGGAGCTGAAGGCCGCCGTGGATGTGGCGCGCCGGTACGATCGCAAGGTGATCGTGGAGCGCGGCATCACCGGCCGTGAGTTCGAGTGCGCCGTGCTGGGCAACGAGAACCCGGAAGCGTCAGTGCCCTGCGAGATTCTGCCTTCGCGCGAGTTCTACGATTACGAAGACAAGTACGAACTGGATCAGGCCCAGACGGTCATTCCGGCCGATCTCTCGCCGGAACAAACGGCGGAACTGCGGCGCTTGGCCGTGGAATGCTATCGCGCCATGGAATGCGAAGGCATGGCGCGCGTGGACTTTCTGCTGGAGTCCGCGACCGGCAAGCCGTACATCAACGAGATCAACACCATCCCCGGCTTCACCTCCATCAGCATGTACCCTAAAATGTGGGAGTATTCAGGGCTTCCGATGCCCAGGCTCATTGATCGCCTGATCCAGCTGGCCTTTCAGCGTCACGAGGCCAGGAAGCGCCTGCGGTTTTCGAGGTAATGGTCTTACCACTTTTATTCTTATTCGCCCAACCGCCTTCCACGGCGGACCTGGACAGCGCCATCAAGCGCTTCACCGAACTGCTGTCTGTCGTCGAGGACCAGGCCGCCGACCCGGTGAACACCCAGCAAGCCATCTATCAGGGCGCCATCCCCAACATGCTGCGCCAGCTGGATCCGCACTCCATCTTCTTCGACCCGGATCAGAACGAACAGCTCAAGCAGATGGAAAACTCCGAGCGCAAGGGCTTCGGCACCATCGTCTCGGTGCTGCCTGGCCGCGTCACCGTACTGCAAGCGCTTCCCGGAACGCCTTCGTCCAAGGCCGGCCTGCAGCCGGGCGACGATATCGTGGTGGTGAACGGAGTGGTGCTGGCGCGGCTGGAGTTCAAGCAGATCGTGGAGTACCTCAGCGAGAGCCACCAGCACCGCGCGCAACTGATTGTCCGCCGGCCCGGTAATGCGCGGCCGCTCGAATTCGTGCTGGATCCCGAGCTGCTCGATTCGCCCAGTGTGGACCGGGCCTTTCTGCTACGGCCCGGCATCGGCTACATTCGCGTCAACGGCTTCGATCCGCAGACCGCGCGCCAGCTCAAGGACGCCATCGAAAAGCTGGGAGGCGCCAATCTGAAGGGCCTGGTGCTGGATCTGCGCGACAATCCCGGCGGCGTGGTCCAGACCGCGCTCGAATCGGCGGCCTACTTTCTCAAGCCGGGACAAAAGCTGCTCAGCGTGAAAGGGCGCAGCATCCAGGATCAATCGGTCGAAGTCCCCAAGACGGCGCAGCCCTACAACTTCGCGATGGCGGTGCTGGTGAACGCCAAGACCGCGAGCGCGGCCGAAATCCTGACCGGCGCGCTGCAGGATCATGACCGCGCCACGGTATTCGGCGAGCCCAGCTACGGCAAGGGGCTGGTGCAAAATGTCTTCCCGCTGGCGAACAGCACGGCGCTGGCGCTGACTACGGCGTTCTACTACACTCCCAGCGGCCGGTCGATTCAAAAGCCGCTCGCGAGCGGCCACTTGGCGATCGAGCAGCAGCACGCGCTGTTTCATACCGACTCGGGACGCACTGTGACCGGTGGCGGCGGCATTCAACCCGACACGGTGGTCCTGCCGGAGGCACAATCGCGGCTGCGGGTGGCCTTGGACGCGAGCGGTGTAGTCACGTCCTTCGCCACCCAGTTCATCCAGGACCACAAGATCACGGATTCGTTCGAAGTCACGCCGTCGATTCTGGAGGATTTCCAGGTGTACGCGGGCCAGCATGACATCCAGCCCTCCGTGGGCGAATGGGCGCAAGAGCGCGAGTGGGTGCAAAGCCGGGTGAAGCAGGAGATTTTCAACCAGGCCCTGGGCGTCGCCAAGGGAGACGAAGTGGAGGAGCAACGCGATCCGGTGGTGCGGGCGGCTCTGGACCGCTTAATCGGTCGGCTGTAGTTGCGGCTTGCTCTGCAGCTTGGCCCGCACGGCGTGAATGAACACGGGCAGCAGAGAAACGATGACGATCAGCAGCACGAACTTCTCGAAGTTCCGCCGGACCAAGGGCACTTCTCCCAGCAGGTAGCCGAGCACGGTGGTCGAGCAGACCCACCCGATGGCCCCCAAAACATCAAAAGACAGGAAGCGCGGATAGTGCATCCGGCCGACGCCGGCCACAAACGGCGCGAACGTCCGGATGATAGGAACGAACTTCGCGTAGACGATGGTTTTGCCGCCGTGCTTCTCGTAGAACGCCTGGGTGCGTTGCAGGTACTCCTGCTTGAAGAAGCGCGAATCGGGGCGATGGAAGATGGCCGGACCGGCGCGCTTGCCCAGCTGGTAACCACACCAGTCGCCGGCCAAACAGGCGCAGATGAGTAGCGCCATGATGACCGGCAGGTTCAGCTCGCCGGCTCCCGTGACGACGCCGATGGTGAACAGCAAAGAATCGCCGGGCAGGAAAAATCCCACCAGCAGACCGGTTTCGGCGAACACGATGGCGGCCAGCGTGCCGTAGCCCAGCCAGCCGGTCAGCACCGTGGAGAGCAGATGAATCAGGCGCTCGGGCGTGGTGAGCGTCCGCAGGAAATCCAGCAGGGTATGGATCATGCCTGCCGGTTCTTCAGCTCTTGTAGCGCGCGATCAGCCGATCCACCGCATCCTGGTGGATCTTCACTTTGCCTTGCTTGATGAGCTGAGTGAGAATGCTGTCCTGCAATAAATCCTGCCGGTCCTGCGCCATCCTGGCCTTCAACTGCAGAACAATGTCATCGCGCTGCTGCGGCAGCTTGGACATGTCAGCGTCCTGGCGGCCAGTGACCTTTCCGATGATGGTCTGGTTGCCGACGTCGATCGGGCCGAAGCTGGAGCCTACCGGCAGATCGAACGCCTTGCCCAGGAAGCTGGCGGAGCCAATACCCTCCGCGGCGCCGCTACGCGGGAAGAAATCCGTGCTGGTGACAGTCAACCCAAGAGCTTTGGCGATGGCCTGGAGATCGCCACCGTTCTGCTTGAGCAGTTCCGCGGCCTTGGCCGTTTTCTGCTTGGCGAGCTGAACCGCCTGCACCTGGGAATATTTCACCGCAATCTGAGTCGCGACATCGCTGAATTCCGCCGGGTGCGGCGGGTGGGTGGCGGTGACTTCGGCGACCACCAGCTTGTTACCGATCTGCTGCACGGGGCTCACCTCACCAATCTTCATGGACAACAGCAGAGCGCCGAGAGTCTTGTCCGCGCCAACCTCCGGTAGAACGCCTCCCGGTCCATATTTGTCCGCACTCACGAAAGCCAGGCCCAACTGATCGGCGATCTGCTGCGCGTTCCGGGGCGCTTTGACCAGGTCCGCGTGCGCCTGATCGGCGAGGTCCTCCATGCGGTCAAAGACGGTTTGGTTCCGCAGCGCGGTGAGAATCTGGTTACGGACTTCGTCCAAAGTTTGTTCGTGCGCCGGCTCCTTCTCCAGGACCTGGATGATGTGGAAGCCGTACTCGGTGGTGATGACGTTGCTGATTTCCTTGGGCTTGAGCGAAAACGCGGCGTCTTCGAAATTCTTGACCGTCTGCCCGCGCACCACCCAGCCCAGGTCGCCGCCCTTCACGGCGGAACCGGGATCCTGGGAATACTTCTTGGCCAGCTCGGCGAAATCGCCGCCGGCTTTGATTTTCTTGAGCAGATCTTCGGCCTGGGCCTTGATCTTGGGAACCTCGTCCTTGGACTTATTGGCGGTGCTCAAAAGAATGTGCCGGGCGTGAACGCGCTCCGGCGTGCGGTATTGGTCCCGGTGCGAGTTGTAGTAACTCTGGATCTGCGCGTCGGAAATCTGGATGGTTTGAGCCACTTTGGCCTGATCCGCGACGATCAACTGCACGCTGCGGGTTTCCGGCACGGTGAAGGTCGTGCGATTAGCGTTGAAGAAACCCTGCAACTGCTCCTGCGTCGGCTTGACCTGCGCGGCCAGTTTGGCTGGATCGATTCCGACGTAGTCGATTTTGATCTTGTCGTTGCGGTTGCGATATTCCGCTTCCACTTCGGCGGGAGTGACCACGATCCCCTCGGTAGCCAGCATGACGACCGAATTTTCGTAGATGGTCTGGCGCACATTGTTCTCGAAAGCCGGGACCGTCATTCCCATCTGCTGTTCCACCTGCGCCTGGTATTGGTCCGGCGGCAGACCGCCAATCGGCAGGCTGCGGATGGTATCGGCGAGATCACGATCGGACACCCGGAAACCGAGTTGCTGAGACTCGTAGGCGACGGCCCGGTCGGCGATGGCTTGATCGACCAGTTGCGGAATAAAGGTGGAGGCGAGGTCCGGGGGGAGTTGCCGGTTCTGCAGTTCGTTGCGCAGGACCTGTTCAATATCGGGAACCGTGACCGTGTTTTTGCCGACCTCGGCGAGGACCTCATCGCTGTTACTCACGCTGGGCGTGCCGTACCCGGGGATCAGATAGACCAGCATCGAGAGCGCGACGATGGTGAGCAGCGCGCCGAGGAAGATTCGCACCAACTTCGCTCGGCTGCGGAAAAGATCAAACATGCCAGAGGACTCCTCGTAAACCGGTGGGTCTAACTTCAGTATAGTATAGCCTCGGCTTACGCCCCCAGTTCAACCGGCTTGCCATGCGGAGTGCGCCGGTAAGCGTCGGCCCAAGCTTCTTTGCGCGCCAGCAGCGCCGAAGGGCCGGCCAGTCCTTTTTCCATCACCAGACGCTCCAGAGCCGCCAGCCAGTGCTCGTAATAGCGCGAGCCATCGTCGGGTTCGCCCCGGTCCGCGGCGGACTTCAGTTCACCAGCCAGCGCTTCTGCCCATTCCTTCCAGGTAAAGTGGCCTTGTTCGGACAATTTTACGGCCAGCGCGAAGGCCTGGGCCTGCCAGGGTTCGGCAAAGACTGGGCCGGCATCCCGTGGCAGGGCGGGCAGCACGGCGAGGCGGGCGGGGTCAGCAGCGGGATCAGGCTGGTTCAAGATGATCGTCCCAAAGATCGATGTAAACTGCATCACGCTCCGAGGCCTGGGCGCCCCACAGCTCGCCGGCGGAGAATCGCACGGAGTAGAGGTGTTGGGGGTTCTCGCCAAGTCCGTGAGCATTCGTATCCGGAAAAACGAAGCCACCGTGGTTGCGATGGACGACTCCGGCTTTACCGCGGGCGTAACGCGGAAGCCTTGTATGGCCAATAGGATGCACGTTGCGAGCCCGCACGCGCTGGCCTACCTGGAAGCGGGGTGGGCTGGCTACGTCGCGAGCCGCCGCGACGGACCAATTGGTTGTGATGGCCGGGACCATGGCGGCAGTCAGCGGCGGGGTGGCTTGGAGGGATCCTGCCGATCTATGGCCGCTCTCGACCTCCGCACGACTGACCATGCCGCTTTGGACCAGAAGTTCCACCAACCGCACATGCCATTTCTCGTAGTAGCTCATGCGCAGGTATTCGGCGGGCGGAATGCGCTCGATCGCGTAGCGCGACGTGTCAATGTTCCACTTGTCCCAGCGCCGCATGGCGATGTTCATGGCCAAGGTGAGCGCTTCCCAGCGTTCATGAAACACCGGCTCGTCCTTTTCGTATTGGATCGGTCCGAAGCCCTGCATACCGCCCATGTCGTGCACGCCGTTCACGCGGGGCCTCCCGCGGGAAGTGCAACTTTGGCGACACCAACCATGGCGTCGCGTGTCACCAGCGCGGCCAATTCTTCTTCGCCGAGCGTTTCGGCGCCGGGGGGCCGCTCCGGCAGCACCAGGTAGCGCACTTCGGCCGTGCTGTCCCAGACGTGCACCTCAACTTCGTCGGCGAGCGTGGTGCCGAATTCGCGCAATACGCCGCGGGGATCGATCACCGCGCGCGAGCGGTAGGCGGCGGATTTGTACCAGACCGGCGGCAGGCCAAGCAGCGGCCAGGGATAACACGAGCACAGCGTGCAGACGATGAGGTTGTGCACTTGGGGCGTGTTTTCGACTACTTGCAGATATTCGCCCTGGTAGTTGCCGAAGCCCAATTCGGCGACCGCGGCGGTGCCGTCGGCAAGCAGGCGCTGCTTGAAGGCCGGATCTGCCCAGGCCCGCGCCACAACGCGGGCGCCGTTGCGCGGACCGACCTTGTGCTGGTAAGCGTCGATCAAAGCGTCGAGAGCGGCCGGATCAACCAGCCCCTTTTCCACCAGCAACGATTCAAGCGCTTTCACGCGCAGCGCCAGATCGGACGGGACAGCCTGGTGGGCGTGATCGTGTTCGTGTTCGTGATGCGCGCTGGTCATCCGGAATCTCTTGGGTTGATGATACGTCAGATTCCGGCTTCCAGGCGCAGGGCGAGGAGTTCGGGCAGGCCGGCCTGGAAGATTTTGCGCTGCGCCGAAGCGACATCGTACTCGGCGCGGCACAGCGTCACCAGGCGCTCTGTGGGCTCATAAAAGGCGTAGGCGGCGCGGGGGTCGCTGTCGCGCGGCTGGCCGACGGAGCCGGGATTGATCAGATAGTTGGCGTCGGGTTCCAGCTCGATGGTCATCTCCGCTTCGCCCTGCGGGCTACGCAGCAGCTTGACCCCGTTGCGATGGCACAAAAACGCTCCCTGCACGTGGGTGTGTCCGAAGAAGGAGACTTCGCAGTCGAGATAAGGCGCCACCTGGGCCACGTCCTGTTCCGAGACGACATATTCGTCTTCATCCAGCGGCGATCCATGCAGGATCTGGAAGCCGTTGACGCGCTCCGGCCCTTTGATGAGGTCGCGCAGATAGCCGAGGTTGTCCGGCTTCATGACGCCCTGCGTCCACAACGCCGACGCCTGCGCCACCGGGTTGAACCATTCCATGTCCTCCAGCCCCGAGCACACTTTGTCGTGATTGCCGCGCACGATGGCGTTCACGTTATTGCGCACCCATTCGGTGACGGCGTTGGGATCGGCGCCGTAGCCAACCACGTCGCCGCAACAGACGATGCGTTCGTAGCCGGAGCCGGCGCGGGCCAGGACGCCTTGGAGGGCCTCCCAGTTGCCGTGAATGTCGCTGAGGATCAGATAGCGCACAGGCGAAGGAGCGAGACCTCGGCGGGCGCGCCGAGGCGAACCGGGACACCGATGGTTCCCAGTCCCGAAGAGACATAAACGGACGCCGCGCCGCGGCGGTAAAGGCCGCGCACGAAGGGTGTGAAGAAGCGGGCCGCGTCCAGGTGCTGGTGCAGAATCTCAACGTCCACCTGGCCGCCGTGGGTATGGCCCGCGATGGTGAGATGGTAACCTTGCGCTGCCGCGGCGGGAAAGACGTCCGGATTGTGCGACAGCAGCACGTTGACGGCGCCGGGAGCGATCAGGCGCTCGGCGCCCCGCAGGTAGTGCGATCCCATCCTCTGATAGTCTACGCCAGCGAAGTTGAGCGCCGCGCCGCCGAAGCGCAGAAGCTTGGATTGCGAGCGCAAAAATTCGATCCCGATGCGGCGGCCCTGCCCGGTAACGTAGTCCTGCACCTCGGCGTAGAGCTCGTGATTGCCCAGGCAGCCGAGCACGCCCGCCTCGGCACGAAGGCGCGCGAGCTGTCGCAGACAGGCGTCCAGCGGATCGCCCCGCCGCGTGATCAGATCGCCGGTGACCAGGGCGAGGTTGGCGCGCGTTTCGTTAGCCATATCGATGGCGCGGGCAAATTCGCGCTCGCTCAGGAAAAGGCTGAGGTGGATGTCGGTGATCTGCACGATGCGCAGGTGGTGCAAGGCCGGCGGGAGACCGGGGATCGGGACATCGACTTCGCTGAGGCGGAACTGGTTGCGGCCAATAACCCCGGCTCCGGCCGCGACCAGCGGTGCAACGCCCAGTCCGGCGGCCGAGACCTGTAGAAAGGCTCGCCGCGCGGGGCGGAATCCGGGAGCCTTCCGCCAAACGAGCCACGCCAGATACAAGGTGATGAGCCAGACCGTCTCCACCAGCGCCGCGCATTCCAGCCATGTGGACCATCCGACCGGAAAGAGAAGGAGCACTCGCTGGAAATTCAGCAGGTATCCCAGCCCGAGCAGGACGGTGGACACGGCCGTGCCGGCTGTGATGAAGGCGCGGCGGCCGTAAGTTTCGGTAAGCCGGCGCACAAACGAGAATTGCATGCCGAGACCGGTGACCAGGAGAACGAGGCCAGGGAAGAAGTGCAGGCGGAAAAGCACTGCTTTTATTCTAGCGGCATACAGGCCGGAGGCGCGGAATCCGCCGCAGATTGCCCGCGGCTAGCGATGCAGGTAATAGGGGCGCCCGTTAACGGTAATGAGTATGAATAGCGGGTCTTCGTAAACCTGGATGTCTGCGTTCGTGAGGTCGTCGACGGAGGCTTCCAGTTCCTCGGCGGGCATTCCCAGGATTCGGAGAGCATGGCGCTGTGTGGTTCTTAAAAGGCGGCGCCATGCCAGCCTGAAGGCTGTGCCCCGACGAGCGGGACGCTGCCGGGTTGGAAAGCAGGGATCGAGCATGTCGGACGTTAGACTTGTTACGGAGCAAACGGTTTCATCTCCCCGGCGAATCGACAGCCTGCTTGGATGGTGTGCTGCTGCAGCTCGGCCTGTAACTATGGGTGCCGGTGCAGTAGGTGGGTGGCGATATCCGGCCAAAACTCGCGGAAAACGTTGGTGAGCGCGTCGCGCCCGACTGCGTATCCAAACTTGACGGCGAGTGCGCCCAGGGTCCGGTCGCCGCTGGGATAATAGGCCGCCGAGACTCCCTGGGAGATGCCGCGGCCCAGGATCTCGGATGCGTTGAAGCTATTGTGCCCGTGATAGTCGGGCGTGATGAGCACGCGGGAGGCCGCGTAAAGGCCGCGCTTCCAAAAGCCGCCCTCGCCCTTGGCGTAGTAGCGTTCGTCCTGACGAAAAATGGTGGGCAGGGCGAAGACGACCAGGTAATTGCCATCGGTCTTGTCCAGCCATCCGCGCCAGTAATAGCGGCCGTAGCCGGTCATGCCTTCGCCCAGCTGCGGGTGTGCGCCGGTCCACTCGGCCAACGCCGAAGTGATGCCGACGAACACAAATGCCGAATAGTCGAAGCTGTTCTGGGTGGCAATCTTGAAAGCTTCTTTGGGTGTCGGTGGCGGCGGGATCGCCCCGGCGCTGACAGCCCGGTAATTGGGCATCACGCCGAGAATTCGCTTGGGCTGTCGCTTGGAAGCCGGAACCTCCTTCTGCGCGGGAGCCTGGGTTTGGCCACTCGACGTTGGATTGGACTGGCCCTGCGCGTCGGTGCCGGAACCGGCCGGACCCGGGTCAGAAGCGGCGGCAACCAATGGAGAATCGGCTTGTTGACAAAGTAGGCCCGCCGGCAACATGAGGACGAAAGCAATAAGAAGGCGCAATAACCCTCCAGCTCCATGGTCTACTGGAGCTGTCGACGCACGCAAGCGGGTGGGCGTTACTTAGGTTAGGAGCTAAGGACTTCGAGCAGCGCGTGGCGGAACTTGGCCATTTCGGCATCGGTTCCGATGCTCACGCGAGTCATCTTCGTCAGGGGATCGTCAAACGGCCGGCCGATCGCGACACCCTTGGCCAGCATGAGCGCCTGCATTTCACGCGCATCTCTGCCCGTTTCCACCATCAGGAAATTCGCCTGCGGCGCAATGAAGCCGATCCTCTTCTCTTTCAGCCACGCGCACAGCTCCGTGCGGGTGTGGTCGATCATGGCCTTGCGCTGTTCGAGCAGGGAGGGCCCCAGGTCCAGCGCGGCCATCACGGAACGCGCGGTCACGATGCTAATCACATTGTTGCGGAAGGGCGCCATCTTGGCGATCAGGTCCGGGCGGGCGGCCGCGAATCCGGCGCGCAATCCCGCCATGGCGTAAATCTTCGAGAAGGTCCGGGTGACGATGACCGGCTTGCCTTCCTTGACATAGGGCAACGCCGAAGCGGCTTCGGGCGAAGTGGCGTAATCCAGGTACGCCTCGTCGACCAATAGATACGTGTTCTTCGGAAGGTTCGTCACCAGCCAGGCCACATCGTCGCGGGTCGTCACCGTCGAGGTCGGGTTGTTGGGATTGCAGAGATAGATCACCCCGCCGCCGGCTTTATCCGCTTCCGCCGCCAGGCGGTGCACATCCGGGGCGTAGGCTGCGTTGAGCGATGTCTTGATGACCGGGACGCCCGCGTAATGCGCCAGTTCCGGCGGCGCTTCGTAAGTGGGCCACGGCGTGATGAAAGGGGCCGTCGGCGATGCGAAGGCCTCAATGGCGGCGTGCAAGACTTCGCTCGATCCTGCGCCGACCAGGACCTGGTCCGACGTGAGCCCGTGTGCGGCGGCGAGCTTGCTATAAAACGCCGGGAACTCCTGATAGTGATAGCGGTTGGATGTTCCAATCACCTGCGCCATCGCTTCGATGGAAGCCTGGGGCGGCCCTTCCGGAAACTCGTTTCCGTTGAGCCACACCGTATCGGGAGGTGCGACGCCGGGTACTTTGGCGCGTTGGGCGTAAGCGGCTTCGGTAAGGCCGGCCGCGATCAGGGCTGCGAACTCTCGGCGGGAAAACATAAGCGCTCCTTTCAGGGTTGGGGTCGCGCAGAAGACGGAGCTGCCAGGTCGACAGGGACTTCCGGGGAAGCGGGGTTCACCGGTTGCATCAGTTTAGCACGAAACGCCGGCAGGTCTTCCGTTCACGACCGCAGAAAAAAATCGGCCCTGGCAAGGGCCTACGATAGCGTCCGGACGGTGTTTTTAGCCAGGTCCACGGCGAAGCGGTCCACGACGCTGGTAGCGGGAGTGCTGCCGGGCGCGTACGGGGCCGAGAAATACGTGCACAGGATCTGCGTCTTGCTCATAACACTCTCCGTTGGAAAATGGTGTCGCTGGGGAGGCCAGTATAGCGGTGTGCCTTTCCGGAAGGAAGCCAAAAAATTGTTACAAAACCTGTCCTGGCAGCCGATTGACCTACAGCGTGTGGACTACTGCTTGTTTTCGTCGTAGCACCAACGGATCAGAGGCTCCGGGTACTTACCTCCCGTGGCGGCCCGCAGGTCTTCCAGGCTCAGTTTGTGGAAAGCGAAGGAAACCGCACCGGCGTTAGTTACCGTTCCGATCAGGTAACCGTACACGGCGGTCTGGGCGTGTTGCGCTGGGGTGGTCTCGGGCGGAAGCTTATAGCGCACCGCGCCGGCCGTTCCGATGATCCAGCCGGGCAGCACTTTGCCTTTCCACTCCGGAGA
>DATJNO010000041.1:0-21973 GCA_035508055.1 Bryobacteraceae bacterium
GTTGCTCCAATGTACCCAGGGCAAGGCAAGAGGGTTCTTGGCAGTACTGCGTTGGGAGCGGATTCGCCGTAAGGCGCTGACGACGCAGAATTTTGGTACGCCCGAGAGGATTCGAACCTCTGACCTTTTGCTCCGGAGGCAAACGCTCTATCCAGACTGAGCTACGGGCGCCCTGAAAACATTATACGCGCCGCGAGCGGAGAGAACCTGGAGGCGGCTACCGCGACGCCACGTGATGCGCCCCGGCTGCGGTGCTGCGATGGTGCGTGGTTGCACCTGCGGCGGGTTCCTTCAGCAGGGCTTCGATCGTGCCGCGCCAGTAATCTTCCGTGTACATCGAGGGGTCGTCGCCGGCGGCCGGCGTCTGGCTGCGAATGTTGAATTTCTTGTCGATGAACACGATTTGCGGCACAGTATAGCGCTGCAGCACGTTGAATCCCAGGTAGCCCAGGACGTCTTCCGGCGTGCCGAAGCCGACCGGATAGCCGATATTGTACGTCTTGACGAAGTCGTTCACGTACAGGTTGGCCATGGTGTTGAACGCCACATCCAGCGCCTGGAAGCCCCGCGGTCCGTAGTCAGTCTGGAACTGGGTGAAGACCTGCGATGTGTGCTGGCAGTGCGGGCAGGTGGTGTGCACCATGAGCAGAGCGATGACCTTGCCCTTGTAGCTGCTCAATAGAGTCTGATGGCCATCCACGAACTTGATGACAAACTCGGGCGACCTGCGAAGCACCGGCAGGGTCTTCACGGGTTCCGCCTTCGGGGCGGCTTGCAAACCCAGTCCGGCAAGCACAAATAAAGCAGCACAAACCAAACGCATCCGGGTGACTCCTTTACCTCAAGTTTAACGCCAATGTCTATGCTACCGGATTCCCAGGGGCTCCGGGGAACTCCAGCCCTCCAGCTGGTTGACGGTGGCGCCGTCGATCCACACGCGGAAATAGCCGGTGTCGCCGCGGCCCTGGAAGCTGGCGGGCGAGTCGCCGGAAATTTTGAGCGACTTCCACTTGGCTTTTAGCACGCGGCGGTATTGCTCGAAATACTGGCGGGCGGAATCCTCCGAATCCCAGCGCGAGGCGACGCCGAGCACGTCGAACTTGTCGTGCTTGTGTTCCAGTACCTCGTAGCTACTTCCAGCCAGGTGCGCTGCCAGCGCAACTCCGGCGCCGGGATCCAGGTATTCGGAGAGCAGAACACGGAAATCCAGCTCTCCCAGAGTTCCGTCGGCAAGTTTCTTGAATGCGTGGGCGGAGGGCGGCGAGGGCAGCGCGGGAATGTCGGGCGCGACGTGGTCCAGGTATTGTTCCGGATGCAGGATCTGGCGGGTGCTGGCGGGCGGCCGCCGGAAGACCTCCGCGAAAGCCGCGCGGCCCAGCTTGCGATAGACGGCGTCCTGGAAGAGCAGCCCGTCGGCATAGGGGAACACGAGCGATTCGCGGATATACGGCGGCGCCTTGGAAAAAACCGGGTACTGCTGCGCGGCGGAAATCTCCATGCTGTGCGCCATGGCTTTCAGAACCGCCTCCGGCACGGCCGCATCGCCGCCGGCCGCGCGTGAAATATAAGCCGCCATCAGCCACGTGGCCTGTCCTTCCATGACAGCCTGGCGGGCGGTGGAGGCATCGTCGCTGCGCAGGCCCTCCTGGACGTATTTCGCCAGATGAAAATGCTGGTCGGCCAGAGCGTGCGCCAGCTCATGAACCAGCGCGACGCGTTCCTCGTCGCTCTCGCCGGCGCCTTCCAGCACAAAAAGCTTCTTCTTGTTGTAGTCGTAGAAGGCCGCGGCCTGCTCGGTCAGCAGGTCCAGCGTGCTCTGGCGCAAATCGTAATCGGGCGGGATCAGGCCCAGCATTTTCAGCGTCACTTCTTCGGCGTGCAGGTCCGCGGGCTTCATGGTCTCGTGGAGGCGCTGCTCCAGGTAGTTGTGAAACTGCTCCTTGGTGATCAGCGCGTACGGCACATCGCGGGTGAACTCCAGGCCGCTGATCTCAGCCAGGGCGTCCTTCATCGCGCCGAGGTGCGCGAACAGCTCCTGCGCCGGAGCAGGCGTCACGAACAAGGCCGATGCCAGAACGGAAAGAAGCAGCAGGCGTTTCATGCGACAATGAACCTTTATGGTAGACGAGAAACAGTATTCGGCTGAGTACCACGGCAGTGGCACGTTCGTGATCAGCAAACCGAAGCGGAAGTCGGGCAAATTGCGGCAGTCGCGGTTGAAGAAACCGCGGCGTGGCGCGCGGAAGTAGAGTACTCGCGGAACTTGCTAGTACCTGAGTCCTGCCTGAACGGTTCATCCCGAGACTATACAATATAGCTGGCGGATGGTTCTAATTCGCAAAATCGCGCTAGGCTTGCTGCTGGCGGCGTCGGTTGCCGTGCTTGGCACGGCGGCGGTGGAGCTTTGGAATTACCGCCAATGGGCCGCCGTCGTTCCCCGCGATCCCGGCTCCACGTTGGACAGCCGGGCGCGCCTGCTCCAGGACCGCATGGACCTGCTCAGCAAACGCGTCGGCGACATGGAGCTGCTGGTCCTGGTCCTGCTGGGAACTTCGGGCCTGTATGCGATCGTGTTTGTCGCCTCCTCCTACTTCAGCGCCACCAACTTCGCCCGGCAAGCGGACCGGACCATCACGCACATCCGGGATGAAGTGGGGCTGGCGCTGGGCGACCTGCGGGAGCTGCAGGAAGAAACCGAACAGAAGCTGGCGCAGGCGCCGGGAAACGCCGCGGGTCTGCTGGATCAGATGCGGGAAGAAGCGCGCGCCCTGATTCGGGAAGAGATGCGCCGGGAGCAGGCGCAGTTGGAGAGCCAGCAGGCGCAGTTGGACGTTCTGGCGGCGCGGATCGCGTCCGGGAAAGACCGGAACTTCAGCGACCAGGCCGTAGCTGAGTTTCTGGAGACCGCCGGCGGGGCGGCGGTGCGGCAATCCCTGGCCGCTTTATATCGCGAATTCGCCCAACTGTATGCGGCAACCGATGCAATCCGCGCAAAGTTCTACCTGGACCGTGCTCTTCAACAGGTTGCCCCAGATTCGCCGCTGGCTTCGAAAATCCGGTACGATCTGGCCTGCTGGTTTACTGGCGCCCGCGATTTTGAGCGCGCCCTGCGGGAACTCGCCGCTGCTTTCCAGCACCAATCCAAAGCGCTGGACGACCGGCTGGCGGCGGACCTGGAAGAAGGCGGCAGGCTTTATCCCCTGGCTTCGACGCCTCCGTTCGACAAGGCGGTCAACGACCTGTTGCTCAACATGAGCATCGGGACGAATTGAGGCCCGCTCCCTGACGGTCGCGGCTTGGTTTAGAAAATGAAATTGAGGCCGCCGCGGAGAGCGCGCGGGCAGGGCGCCAGCACGATCCGCTGGCCGCCTTCGGTGAGCGGCAGATAGCCTTGCGCCAAGCCGTTCATCAGGTCGGCTGTCGCTTCCAGACGGCCGGGCATGCCAGGGAGCGCCGGAATGGGCTGGCGAAGCTGGACATTCAAGCCGGTCTCGGAATACA
This sequence comes from Bryobacteraceae bacterium, assembly GCA_035508055.1. Classification (GTDB taxonomy): domain Bacteria; phylum Acidobacteriota; class Terriglobia; order Bryobacterales; family Bryobacteraceae; genus Palsa-89. The sequence continues at coordinate 3,502 of DATJNO010000041.1, forward strand.
TGTTCTGCGTGAGGTAAAAGTGGTCCGGCATGACCACGTTGTTGTAATTCATCCATTGATAGCTGCCGGTGATGACCGTGCCCGTCACGGGAATCACGGCCGACGCGCGAGCGGAAGCCCAGAAGCGTTGCGTAGTCTGGAGGTTGGACCGCAAAGCGCCGACGGAGGCGGCGGACAGATCCTGCTGCGCCGAGGTCAAGCCGCCGCTGGACCCGAAGGAACTGCCCACCTGCACCCGGTCGCCGAGCGCCTGAGTGACCGAAGCCGCGAAGCCAGTGCGTTGGAAGCTTCCCGCATCCAACACGCTGCTTTGCGAGGAAATATCGGGGAGAACGTCGCCGGGGGCAAACAGGCCTTCCGGCGCTACCAGAGTCATGGCGGCGTTGCTCACGGCTTCATAATACGCCGTCAGATTGACGGTGGTTTTCTGAAGCTTCTTTTCGTATCCGATTTCCATGTTGCGCGAGCGCTGGACCACCGGGCGGCCGTCCAACAGCGAAAGCCGGGGCAAGAGCGCCAGCGCAGCGAGGCTTTCCGCCAGGGAGTCGGAGTTGCCTTGCACCTGCTCGCCACCGCTGCCGCTTTGCGTTTGCGCCAATAGCTCGGTGGGAGGCGCTCCGGTGCTGAATCCGGCCCGGACCGTTCCGGCGGAGCCAAGATGGCCGGTGAGGCGCGCGTAGTTGCTGAGGTAGTTCAGGCGATTCAGGAAGCTGACCGAATCGAGCGATCCGCCGTAATCCAACCGCAGGTCGTCGGTCAGGGCCACGCTGTCGCGCATGGACAGCGACATACTCCGCAGCGCCGGCGCGTCGCCCGGCTGATTGGTTGACTGACCGCCGCGCGCCGGCAAATAAACCTGTTGGACCGTCACGGCCACCTCCGGCCCGTTTCCGCCCTGAATGTAGCTGGTCCGGAAACCGGCGGCCGGAAGGGCGGTATTGGCGCTGTAGCCGATGTTGCCGCTCAATCCCAACTGATTACGGCCCAAAACAGAGGTTGCCAAAGCGAACGCGGTGCCCAGATCCGCCTCGGTGGAAGAAGCGCCGAGGGATCCGGGATCGCCCGCCGAAAGATTCAGCACGCCGCGCGTGTCGGAAAACAGGCTGCCCACAGCAGGGTCGCGCCGGTTGGGATCGGACGCGCTGGTCCCGGGCAGCAGGCGCAGAACCGGACGGGTGGACGAGGAATCTTTCAGCACCCATTTCCAATCGTCACTCATGAGCGCGCTTTGGCCGGGTGGAAGGTTCACCAGTTGGATGGAACTGAGCACGCTGGTCAGGTTCACGTAGAGCAGGCTTTGCACCCCGGGCTGCACGGCGATTTTCTGTTTGACCGCGGGCACGAAGCTCGCCAGCGAGACGCGGATGGAGTACAAGTCGGGTGTGAGCGACTGGAAGGCAAATATGCCGTGCTCGTTGGTGATGACTTTTTCCACCTGCCGTTCGGACCGGTTGAAGAGAAGTACGGACGCGCCCATTTGGGGGACGCCTGTAGCGCTTCGCACAATCCCGGCGATGCTCCCGGACAGTTTAACTGGATTACCCGGCAGGGCCGCCGGCGCTGAAACCAGCACCGCGGCAATTACGTTGACAGCGATTTTGGGCCGAATCGTCAACATTCGGTACAGGCAACCGGGGACGAGGCCTACGCCCCTCCCCTAGGTATCACTTTACCGTAAAACTCGCACTTGGGGTTAACACCTGATTACTGTTCTTGTCGGTCACTTTCATTGTCAAGGTGTAGTTGCCGGGCTCCAGGGATTGGAGCGGCAGAAGCTTTTCCACCGTCACCTGCTGAGAAGACGCTCCAGGGATGGAGGTCACGTCTTCGGTGTAATCCAAGACGGGCTTCGCGGCGCCGGTCTTGGTGATCTCGTACTGAATGGAGCCATTCGGCTTCTTGGTCTTCGCGTCGGGCGAAAAATTGTAGAACTGCGTGTAAATGCCGAGTTTCTCATTGCGGGCGAACGTGTCGGTCAGCCGCGGACGAACCTTGGTATCGCCAATGACAAACTGGCCGCTCCCGATGCTCCGGGTGGGGACCTTTTCGATCACGTCGGCCAGGATCAGGCTGCTGGATGCCAGTTTGTCATCGTCGAAATGAGGAACAGCGAGCGCCATGGGATAGGTGGTCATGTTCCCTCCGACGGTGTCCTTGCAAACCACGTTCAGACGATACATGCCAGGCGCCAGCGGGATTTCCTTCTGATAAATGGAAGCGCCGTCCAACGCCTTCGCGAGCAGATCCGAAGGCACTTCGATGGTGACCGGGTCCTCGAAGGTATTCACGATTCGTCCGGTGATGGACGTAATTCTGCCGAAGATATCGATGGTCGACTTGGCCACGTCGTCCTTCTGCTGGAACTGAAGGTCGCGGCGCTGGAATTCCAGGGTGATCGTGGTAAGGACCGTGGAGTCGGTGATCTTAATGTAATCCGCCCGCACCTTGAAGGGCAGGTTGTTGTATCGAATGCTGGAACTGACCACCTCCTGAAGGTCCTTGAATTTCACTTGCGGCGCTTTTTGCAAGTTGGCGAACTGCGACAAGCGCTCAAATTCGTCCATGCTTGCGGGCAACGGCATGCTGCCGGTGCCGAGCGTCGTTCCATCGGTGCGGGTGAAGCGCTGGGACTTGTCCGCCAGGCCCATTTGTTCGTACAGCGTCAGGCCCGCGCCGGGCACGTAGGTCAAAGCGTCCTTCTCCGACGGGTCCATGGTCATACGGAATTCGCCCGACATCGTGGTATCGACGAACTCGATCTTGATGTTGCTACCGACACCTTCGATGTAACGGTAGGTCCAATCGATGAACGGGAAGGTGGACGTGGTGCCGCCGCCCTCCTCGATCGGGCGATCATAAGTGCCGCCGGAGGAGTGGTCGTCGATCTCGTCGGGCGGACCGTAAACGATATAGAAGCGGCCGCGGTCTGTTTTCCAGCCGGGAATACCGGAGGCGAAGTGTTCGTTGGCATACGCGATGCGCCGGTAGTGCTCTTCCTTGAACTCGTTCTCCTCGGTGTCGGGTGTGGGGTCGCGCCGCAGCCAGAACTGTTCGATGAATTGCTCGCGCTCGTCGTCGGTGCTGAGCCGCTTGAAAGCCTTGCGTTCTTCGTCGGTGATGATGTAAGCGACGTCCTCGTTCAACCACTTCTTGTAGGGCGTCTCGAGTTCCTTGCGCAGCTTTTCTTCCTGCTTTTTCTTTTGCTTGGCGGTCATCGGCTTGGCCAGCGTCTCGCGCTGATCCGTCTTGGCATCGGATTTCGAGTCGGTCTGGTCCGTTTGAGGCGCCGCCAGGAGAAACGCGCTGGCGAGGGCGCCTACAGCGATGCCAGCGAATGCCGCGAAGTGCTTTCTTTTCATATAAATCACCAACGGGCTGACTCTTATACGCTTCTCATTCTAGGCTGTTCTGCTGAATCGGTCAAGGGAGGGACGCACTAGGTGGGGACGCGGTTTCCCGGATTCCGGGCGCTATCTCGGGCCAACACCGAAGTATTCGGAGGCAGCCTGCAGCAGATCAGCGTCTGTCTGGACTCCGTATAGAACTCGAGGTCGCTTTCCCGGAGCCACCAAATAATAGCCGATCGCTGTCTTGCGAGGATGGAACCTGGTAGTCTTACCCGCATTGTTCACGCGAAATGAAAGGGCGTAGACCTCTTTGAGCTCCACACCTACCTGTGATAGCTGCTTGCGGGCTTGATTCGCATACAACTGGAAGTCGCTTAATGCCTCGTTTGTGTCCGGATCGTGCTCAAGCTCCGCCGGTGTCGCAGGTGGGAAGAATGCCAATATTGTTGGGCGACGGATCAAAAAGGCAGGTTGCCTTGGTGCGTTCGCTGCAGTACATATCCCTACTGCTAGAAGCGATGCCGCTAGCACGATGGTGCGAGGCAGCATGCGGATTTGGCAATTACTCTTCTTGGAGTTCACGAATCAACTTATCCATTATCTCCGGGCGGCAGCGGAAGTTGGTGCGCGGTCAGGATGCACCCCCAACCAGGCTGGCGGCATGCTGGTCCAAGCGCGAACAACGTCGGGAGCCTCGGCGTGGGTCAGTTCATCGCGCACGGTTGAAGGGATGTTCACGCTCTCGAACAGGGCAGGAAGAATGTCAGACTGTCCAATCAAAACCAGGTAATGGAGCGGCCCCGTGTCAGCGACAACGAGAGGCACCTGGTTAGAGGCCGAGGCTGCTCAAATCCTGAGTCTCTTGCTCAGCGTCTTCCCGAGTTGGCAGGTCCTGCATCACGGCGTGGGCCTTGAGGAAGCCGTCGAGCTGGTCACGGGTAGCAAAACCGAGCAGCTTCCGCATCGCGGGCCTGCTGAGGCGGCCACACTTGTATTCCTCCAACGCCAAAGCCTCCAGCGCCCGGCGGGACAAGTCGCCTCCGCTAGCGGCCAGGTCCCGGGCGACCTCGTCGGGAATCTGGATGGTCAAGTTCATGCTCTGAATCCAGGTTGGCGCGTTATTTGTTTGATTTGTACACCTTCTGGTACTTGTTGCGCTGGTTGTACACCGTGAAGGAGCCGTTGGATTCGACGGTCAGCCGGATATAGTTGCCATCGCTCTCCGCGTCGATGTTGGCGATAAAGGGGTCGGGCATGTTGTGCTCCTTGCCGCCGTCGAAGGCGTAGTGGAGCTGCCAGAGGTCTTCCAGGCCGGGCGAATCCTTGACGATCTGCCAGGCGTCCGGGCTGCCGCCCTTTTTGGCGCCATTGTTCATGATGGCCACGCGGGGATGCACGGCATCCACCAGCGCCGGCGAATTGGACTGGTTTAGCCCGTGGTGCGAGACGAGAAACACGTCCACGGTCCCGATAGGATTGTTGGGGCACATCAGCTCCAGTTCCTTGTTCCAGGTCAGATCGCCCAGGTCGAGCATGCGAAAACTGCCCGACGTGATGAGTACCCCGAGGGATTGGGCGTTTTCGGTGGGATCCGGCGCGCGCATGGGCGTGGAGGCGCAGTAAGGGTTGGGCTGGCCGGCGCCTGCGAGCGGCGCTTGGATGTGTTGGCCCGCCGCCGTCAGCACGGTCACGGTAAGGCCCTTGACGGGGACCGAGTCGCCCGGTTTCACCACCAGGTGTTCGCCGCGCTGGATAATCCTGACGTAATCGGCGTAGTCTTCCTTGGTGGTGCGCGAATCCTCCGTATTGGGGCCATGGTCGACGAAGTTGGCGATCTTCATCTGATCGGCAAGGGCCCGCACACCTCCGACGTGATCGGCGTGGTAGTGCGTGATCAGCAGATAGTCGATTTTCTTAACGCCCGCGGCCTTGGCGGCTTGCAGGATCCGGGCGGCATCGCGGCCTTCAAAGCCGCGCCAGCCGGTGTCAATCAGCAAGGACTGGCCCGACGGGCTGACGATCAGGGTGGATTGGCCTCCTTCCACATCAATGAAGAAGACCTCCAGCGGCCGGGCAGCCAGCGGCGAAAGCAAGGCCGCCACAAGGAACGCCGGGAGGCAGCGGAGCAGGGTGGAACGCATTTGTCCGCATCCTATCACAGCGCGGCGATATTGCCGGAACAGCCGGTTGCGGCGTAACGTAAATATGAATAGGGATGCCTTATTGCTGCCAGTGCGGACAGAAGGTGGGGGCGAGCGACGTCTATTGCGCCGCGTGCGGAGCGCGCCAGCCGGGGTCTGCGACGGCCACGGATTATCTGCATGGCATTAGCCCGCGCACCGCATCGCTGCTTTGTTACATCCCCATCCTGGGGTGGATTGTCGCGATCGTCGTGCTGGCTTCGGCGAAGTTTCGCCAGGATACGCGCGTCCGGTTTCACGCTTTTCAGGGCCTCTACCTGTTCGTGACCTGGCTGATCGTGGACTGGGTGCTGGGTCCGATGTTCGCGTTCCCTCACATACCGGGCATACAGATCTACCGGATCTTTCCGGCGCTGCTGAAGGCGGGCATCTTCGGAGCCTGGATCTTCATGATCATCAAGACCGCGCACGACGAGATGTTCAAGCTACCGATCCTGGGCGATTTGGCGGAAAAGTCAGTCTCCGAGCAGCGCTAGGGAAATTTGACCTCGTCCAGCCCGGGTCCGTGTTCGCCGGAGCCGGCCTTCCAGTAGATGCCCCGAAGCCTCATGGGTATGATCCGGTGGAACCCGCCGCGGCTGTCTTGCCTGGGCGCGGGGACACTTGTCATCATGGAGGCATGCGCACCGTGTTCGAGGCAGCGGGCGGCATCGACGGCCTGCGCCGGCTTGCCACGGCCTGGCATCGTCGCGTGATGGCCGACGAAGTAGTCGGCCATGCGTTCAGCCACGGGTTTCATCCCCAGCATGTCGAGCGTCTGGCCGCGTATTGGGCCGAGGCACTTGGTGGACCCAGCCTGTATTCCGAGTCCTATGGCGACGAGACGGCCGTCGTCAGGATGCACAGCGGCAACGGGGTGCACGACGAGATGGATCGCCGCGCCATCGCTTGCTTCGACCAGGCTCTGGCTGACGTCCGGCTGGCCGACGACTCTGCGCTGCGACAAGTGCTGCACGACTACTTCGCCTGGGCGACCACGACCACCATGGCCCGCTACCACCGGTCCGCTGACGATGTGCCGGATGGTCTCACCATTCCGCGCTGGTCCTGGGGCGGACTCCAGGAGTGATCGACAGATGCCAGTCTCCGTCAACCGTACAGCTCGGCGCCGGCGCGCCGGAAAAGGCCAACTTGTCGATGTCGAGTGGGATCACGTTGGGCATGTTGGTGTGGATGCCGAGCAATTCCGGCGGCGCCTGCACGCCCATCAGCTCGGTGATGATCGCGCCCCAGTCGCCACCCTAGCGACGGGCTTCGGAATGTCGACCTGTCCAAATGTGGTCTCGTCAGCTGTCGTCCGCGTGACGCTCCGTTAACGGTACGGTTTCCGGGGAGCGGTAGGGGCCTTTCGACCCGATCAGGCGGCGGAGGAGCAAGGCGGCCGACAACACGCAGGCAATGGCCAACGCCGGCCGGACACTCGCGGCCAGCATGGCGGGGAGCGCTACGCCGGTGCACGCCGCGACCCATGCCGCCACGCAAAGCGGGCATTTCGGCAACAGAATCGCAAGGACGCCAGGTAGCGCGCTCCCCGTCGCTTTGAACCACGGTCGCTGCATCGAACAGCAGGTAGAGGTCATGAGCGCTCCGTCGCATGACAGCAGGTGTCTGCGGATTGCGTCTCTGTGGTCTCGGGGTAACGGTCGTGATGGCGAATCCAGGCCATCGGGAAGGAGAGCAGATCTTCATCGCGGCCCTTGGGCGTGAGGTCGAGCAGAGCGTAGGTTCCGATGAGTGGCTCGGCGCCACGGGCATAGGCCGAGTAGGTGTGGAAGATCGAGCCCTGGGCGTCTTTATAGAAGACGCTCACGCCCTGCCCCTCTTCGCCCGGAAACCAGCCTACATCGAAGTTGTAATACGCTTTGCCCCGCTTGACGTCTTCCTGTGTGAAGGACACGTGGTAATCCCAATTGAAGCTGTTGCCCAAAGACGACACCCATGGGATTTGCCAGCCCATCCGTTTGCGGAACTCTTCCATCTTGCCGATGGGTGCGCGGGAGACCAGGACCAGCGCGGTATCGCGATTGGCGAGATGAACGGCCGAAGGGACGATGTTATCGGCTACCAGCGAGCAACTCGGGCATCCTTCCGTCCACTCCGGGCCAAACATGAAGTGATAAACGATCAGTTGCGTGCGACCGGCGAAAAGATCGGAAAGGCTCACGCTGCCGTGGACGCTGTCGAATACGTAGTTCTTTTCGACCCTGACCCAGGGCAGTTCACGCAGCTTGCGGCTCAGCTCATCGCGTTGCTTCGTGAATGCTTTTTCCTGTTCGAGGAGCGCGCGGCGCGCCTGAAGCCACTCGGCTTGGGAAACGATTGCGGGGGAAACTGCTGCTTTCGCTGTCTTTGGGGGCATGTTTTTTCTCCTTTGAGTTGGGTGGTTGATACGTCCGGACGCACGTCTTCCATCTCCGCCGCACAAGGACTTGCGCCTGCGCGGCCGTAGGGTGTCCGGAATGGATTGGGTTTAGCCTTTTTTGCGCTTCTGCGGGGCCGGTGTCCCGCCGGCCTCCTGGCTCTCCGCGAGCTCCTTAATGCGGAGCAGATGGCTTGACCAAAGCTCTTCGAACTTGCCGACCCAGCGCTCGTAAATCTGCCGGATCGGAACCACGTTCAGCGAATTCACCCGCTGGCGGCCCTCCTCACGCGTCTGGATGAGAGCGGCGTCGCGAAGCACGTCGATGTGCTTCATGATGCCGAAGCGCGTCAGGTGCGGAAATGCATTCACGATTTCCGTGGTAGTTCTCGGACCCTGGCGCAGCAGGTCGAGAATCGCTCTCCGGGTCGGATCGGAGAGGGCCTTCCACACCGGGTCCAGGTCGTCTGCGTTCACGTTCGCTGCGCCGCTGATTTGGTGGTGCTATCGCTGGCGATCACGTTCAGTATGTGCTGCCAGCCCGTGCTCACGCCCTCGCGATGAGCCGGCTCGATGAAGCCGATCGCGCGGTGGCGAAGAGCTACCCGCGTGCCTCCGGCGATTTCTTCCAGCTTGATTTCGAGGTGGTTGATGGCCGGGTAGGACATGAACATTGGACCGCTCAGCTCCACGAGAACCGGCGGTTTGATCACCTGCACGTGTCCCCAAAGGTGGCCCACGCCGTTGCCGCGATCGCGGAACCAGCGTCCGCCCGGCCATTGTTCCAGAATCATCTGCAACGATTCGCCCTTCGGAGTGGCGAAGCCTTCGCCAAAGCGGTAGAGCACGCTGCGGAAGACGTCGCCGATCGCCGCCTGGATCTCGATACGCTGATCGACATCGAGGGTCATTTCTTCGAGTTTCATCATGTTTGCCTCTCCTTACGTGACTACATCATAACGTGACTAATTAGTCACGTCAAGAGGAAAATGAAAAAAATTCGCGGAGCTTGAAAGCCGGGCTGGGTGGGTCGCGTTTCGGCGTGGGACGTGAGATGATCCCTAGGAAGGAGAAACTCCTATGAGCCTTCGACTTCACGCAACGACGATGGCGGTCCTGGGCATCGCGTTCCTGGCCTCTGCTTCCCAAGGGGCGGAGCCCGCCGCGGCCAAGTCCGATGCGAACTGGACTGCGCCGCGCACGGCCGACGGCCAGCCGGATCTTTCCGGCTATTGGTCCAACGCGACGTTCATTCCGCTGGAACGCCCAAAAGAGCTCGGGACCAAGGAATTCTATACCGAAGCCGAAGCCGCCGCGGTCGAACAGCGGCGAGTGCAACAGGAGCACAGCCAGGCCGCCAGCGACATTCACTATGACAATGTGATCTGGCAGGGGGAAAAGAACGACAAAGACGCTGTGAGCCGGCGAACGTCGATCATCTTCGACCCGCCGGATGGCCGCATCCCGCCGCTCTCGGCGGAAGGCCAAGCGCGCGCGGCGAAGGAGGCAACCATCGCGCAGCGCCGCGCGGCCGCCGAAAGCGCCGAAGTCCGCACGCTGGCCGAACGTTGCATCACCTGGGGCGCCGACGGCCCACCGATGCTCGGGTCTACCTACAACGCCAACGTGCAGATCCTGCAGACGCCAGGGCAGGTGGTGATTCTCACCGAGATGATGCACGACGTCCGTGTGATTCCACTGGACGGCGCTCCGCACATACCGGCCGGCATCCACCAGCTGGGTGGCGACTCGCGCGGGCACTGGGAGGGCGACACCCTGGTGGTGGATTCGACGAATTTCAACGACGAAACCAACTTCCGCGGGCCGCCGGCGACCGCGCGGCAGGACATTTTCTCCAGTCCCAGGTTGCACGTGGTGGAACGGTTCACGCGCATTTCCAATGACACGATTATCTATCGGTTCACGGTGGACGATCCGGGCAGCTGGACCAAACCCTGGTCGGGCGAGTTGCTCATGAGTAAGACCAAAGGCCCGATCTTCGAGTACGCCTGCCACGAGGGGAACTACGGCCTGGTGGACATTCTTGAGGCAGCGCGGTTAGCGGAAAAATCGAAAGCATCGCGATAGCGAAAAAGGAGGCCACGTGGGCCTACGATCGATTGTTTTACTGGCTTTGACGACGAGCCTCGCGTGCGCCCAGGACGCCCGCAGCGTGCTGGAAACCGCGGCCCGCACGATGGGTGCGGAGAATCTGAAGAGCATTGAATATTCCGGCAGCGGATGGGACGCCGCGGTCGGCCAGAGCTACAACCTGACCAGCGATTGGCCGCGGGTTGAAGTGTCCAGCTACATGCGCGTGATCGATTACGGCGCTATGACCTCGCGCGAGGAGCGCACGCGCCGGCAGGGCAACAATCCGACGCAGGGGCGGAATCCGCTCGCCGAAGAGCACGTAACCGCGCTGCTGGCCGACGGCTTCGCCTGGAACCTACGGGGCGATGCGGTGCTTCCGCAGCCGGGCCGCTATCTGGAAGGCCCGCCGGTAGCGGAGTTGCGGCAGCTGGAGATCATATTGACGCCGCATGGATTCCTGAAGGCCGCGCTTGCTTCCGGCGACGCTACCGCCATCTCGCAGCCCATCATCGGGCCGTCGGACGCGGGCCTTTCGGGCAATGGCCGCAAGGTCACCATCGTCTCCTTTAAGGCGCTCGGCAAGTACCGCGTGAACGCCACCATCAACGACCATAATCTGGTGGAACTGGTCACGACCTGGATTCCCAATCCCGTCTACGGCGACATGCTGTATGAGTACCGTTACACGCAGTATCGCGATTTTGGCGGCATCCAGTTTCCGGGGTTGATCCATGTGCACATGGGCGATCCGGTGCTGAACCCGGCGCACAACATCTACGAGATCAAAGTGAGCGAAGTGAAGCCGAACGTCGAAGTAGCCGCAATGCCCGTGCCGGAGGCCGTGAGGCAGGCCACCGTTGCGCCGGTACACGTGGAATCGCAAAAGCTTGCCGACGGCGTCTGGCTGCTCGGGGGCGGCACGCACAACAGCGTGCTGGTGGAGTTTAAGGATTTCGTGGCGGTGGTGGAAGCGCCGCTGAATGAGGCGCGGTCGCTGGCGGTGATCGAGGAAGTGAACCGCCTGGCTCCGGACAAGCCGATCCGTTACGTGATCAACACGCATCATCACTTCGACCATGCGGGCGGTCTGCGCACTTACCTGGCCCAAGGAACGACCGTGGTGACGCACGAATCGAACAAAGATTACTACCTCGCGATCCTGTTCCATCCTGGCGGGTGGACGCTTCAGCCGGACCGTCTGGCCACCTATTATCCGATGTTCATGGTCAGCCGGCGGCCCGCGCCGATCGAGACGGTGGACGCCAAGAACACGATCAGCGACGGCGTGCGCAACATGGATATCGATCACCTCCAGGACGTCGCGTATGCGCTGGAGGACCCGTCCTACCGGCAGGGCAACCACGCCGCGGACATGCTGATGGTCTACCTGCCGAAAGAAAAAATCCTGATCAATGCGGATCTTTATTCGCCGCCCGCGCCGGGCCGCCCGCTGCCCGCGGCGACACCCGGCATGCGGACGCTCTATCAGAACATGCGGCTGGAGAAGCTGGATGTCGAACGCCATGTGCCGATTCACGGGCGCGTCGGAACGAACGAGGAGTTCCTGAAGATCGTCGGCAAAACGGCAGAAGGGACGTCGGCGTCGCGCTGAGTTACTTTTCCAGCCACGCGGCGAAACCGATGTCGGCGATGTCGATGCGCGACTTGGTGAAGCCGCTTTGCTTCACAAAATCCATGAACTGGCCGTTGCTGTAAGCGCGCTTCAGCAGCAGCAGGCGGAATGTCCATTTGGTGAACACCGTGGAGGGCCGGCTGAGATGCATCTGGTCGACGTGTTCGTTAATGACGCTCATGGGCGCATCCTTCCGCAGGTCGAGGACGAGGGCTTTGCCGCCGGGTTTCAAGACCCGCCGCATTTCGCGCAGCGCTTCCACCGGCTCGTGGAAGTTTTTGAACGCCGCCCGGCACAGGACGCGATCGAAAGTGCCGTGCTCAAACGGGATCGCCGCCGCGTTGCCGCGCTGAAAATCAACCGTCACGCCTTCCCGCGCCGCGTTGGCACGCGCGATTTGGACAAACGTCTTGCTGATGTCCAGGCCCGTGACTTCAAAGTTGCCCAGCTTGGCCAGTTCGATGGCCAGGAAGCCAGGCCCGGGCGCCACTTCCAGGATCTTGCTTCCCGGCTGCAGTTCGGCCGCGATCTCGCGCGCCAGCTTCTGAAACTGTTCCATGTCCTTGCCCGTGGTGTTGGTGTACCAACGCGCCATCCACCCTTCCATTCCCATGCCCTTGTAGGCTCGCTGGGTTGCTGTGTGCATATTGATTGACCTCGCGATTTCAGTGTGCGGCGCAAGGCCGCGGGAAGGAACGAGGAATCGGCGAATACCGGATTGCTACCGGCGAACACGGGTATAATTGTCCGCTGACGGGAGGCATGGGCAACGATGCTGAAAATCTGGATCGGAATTGGCATGGCACTGACGACGGCCGCGGGCGCCGGTGCGCAGGGCTTGGTGATGCAACGCAATTTGTCGCTGGGGATGGCGAAAACGATCGCCGAAGCAACGCTCGCCGAGTGCCGGGCCAAGGGCTTCCACACGTCCGCCGCCGTGATCGACCGCGCCGGACAGGTGCTGGTGATCCTGCGCGATGAGCAGGCGCCCGCCCAGACCGCCGAGATGGCGCGTCGCAAGGCTTTCACGGCTCGCATGTTCCGCAGCACGACGCTGGAGTTTCAGAAGCGCACCATCGACGATCCCACATCGCGCCCGCAGCGCGACGTGGCCGATATTCTGGCGCTGGGCGGCGGCGTGCCGATCCGGGCGGGCGGTGAAATCATCGGAGGCGCCGGCAGCGCCGGATCGAATCAACAACAGGACGACGCCTGCGCGAAAGCCGGCGTCGCGGCGGTCGCGGATCTGCTCAAGTAGCTCCGCGCTAAGCGATCTTGATTTTGCGCACGAACTGGCCGTTATCTTCCAGGAAGGTCTTCTTGCGGCTCAACTCAGCCTCGGTCTGCTGCACGTTGCCGTCGCGGTCCGTGGCGCGCGAGACCAGCGTGTGCTCGCCGGGCATCGCGTCTTTCCACTCGTAGGTAAACAGCTTCCAGGAGTATTGTGTATTGCCCTTATCCAGCGTGGCCTCACGCCACGCGCCGCCGTCGACGCTGACCTCCACGGATTTGAGCGGCGTGCCGTCGTTCAGCACGAAGCCGAAGACCTGATATCCGGCGGCGGTCTTGCGGACGCGCGAGATCACGGACTTCAATTGCATGCGCGTCACTTCGGTCTCCACCCACTGTGTGCCTGGGTCGGTGTCTCCTCCGGTGCCGCCGACGCCCCATAGATTGCGGTACCAGCGGGCCTGGAAGTTGCCCAGGAAGCGGTCCTCCATCAGGTGAATTTCCGAGACCCACTTCACGTTGCACACACCGTACCAGCCCGGCATGATCAGGCGTACGGGAAAACCCTGATCGCGCGTGAGCGCCTGGCCATTCAACTCGTAAGCCAGTATCGGCCCCGGCTTCAGCGCGTTCTCCACCGTGATGCTGCGGGCGAACTGCTGCTCCAGGTTGAACGTGTTTTCGCGGAAAACGACCTTTTCCTTGCCGCGGTCCGTGCCGAAGAACACCACCTCGCGCGCCTTCTCGCCGATGCCCGCGTGCTTCAGCACATCGCGCAACGGCACGCCTTTGAAGCGGCCGCAGGAGGACAGCCCGTCGAAGAAACGGCTGCTGTTGCCGGAACACTCGTAACCGTTCACCAGTTCGGTTGCCTTCATGCCTTGGATGTCGGCGAGCGAAAGCTCCAGGGGCTTGTTCACCATGCCGGTGAGTTTCAGCCGCCACGCGTTGCCGTCGATCTCCGGGCGATTGTAGTGCTGGATCCAAAAGAACTGGTCGTTGGGAGTGATGTGGCCGTCGATGGTGCGGATGTCGAGAAACCGGTTGGCCGCGTTGGGAGGGCCGCCGGCCTTGTAGTTCGCCGGATAGTCGAGGAAGGGGATGTCCTCTTCGCCTTGCGCCCGCGCCGGCACCGCCCAATCGGCCAGCGCCAAGACGCCGGCAGCCGCAAGCCCCAGGGTTTCGCGCCGGGTCAATTCCGATGCCATGGGTTGTCTCCTATTCTTCCCGCGCCCGGTATTATATCTCGCCGCGGCGTGCCGCTTGGCCGATGTAGTCGGCGGCGCGATAGGCCAGGGCCTGGATCGTTGCCGTGGGCTGCTGGCGCGCGCAGGTGACCAGGCTGCTGCCGTCCACGAGAAACAAATTGCGGACGTCGTGCGCGCGATTCCATTGGTCCACGACACTGGTACGCGGATCGTCGCCCATACGGCACGTTCCCATCAGGTGGCGCGAGTAGGTGACGTCGCCGGTCGTGGACAGGTCCACCCAGACTTTCTTCGCTCCGGCCGTCTCCAGAATCTCCTTCTGCTTTTCGATCAGAAAGTCGACGGCCTTCAAATCGTCGGGATGATTCTTGAAGGTAACGCGCATGGCCGGCAGGCCCCAGGCGTCCTTCACCGTGTCGTCCAGCGAGATGTTGTTCCGCTCCACCGACAGGGAACTGGCATGCGCCAGCACGCCGCCGACGTGCGTGTAGTACTGGCCCACGGCACGCTTCCACTCGCCACCCCATTGCGGCATGTCCGCGGGCATTCCGGCGAGCGCGAAACCGGCGGGATAGTAATCGAACCGGGCGTCCAAGCCGCCGCCGCCGTAGAAGCCGCGTTTGGGATCGGAGCGGTAATAATCGTGCAACACGCGCGTGACGACGATGCTCTTATATTCGTTCAATGGATGCTCGAAGTAGCCCATGGCCATGGCGCCGTTGTCGAACATCAGGTACTTGCCAACGTTGCCGTTGGAGTTGGCAAGTCCGTGCGGGAATTGTTTCGACTTTGACATCAGCAGAAGACGCGGCGTTTCGGCTCCATTGGCCGAGACCACCACGGCCTTCGCGCGCTGGAAGATTTCGCGGCCTTGGCCGTCGAAGTAGATTGCGCCTTGCACGCGCCCGTTCTTGCCCACTTCGATCTTGCGCACGTAGGAGTTCGGGCGGATCTCGCAGCGGCCGGTCTTCACGGCGAGCGGAACGAGCGCCGCCAGCGTGCTGGACTTGGCGTTCATCTCGCAACCAAAGGCTTCGCAGAAGCCGCAGTGAGAGCAGGCCGCCCGCCCACGATAAGGCTGCGAGATAACCGCCATCGGGGCGGGGAAGGGATGCAGGCCGAGCTTTTTCGCCGCGCGCTCGAACAACACGCCCGACGATTTCACCGGCATCGGCGGCAGCGGATAAGGTTTTGACCGCGGCCCATCAAAAGGGTTCGAGCCGCCCAGGCCTGAGATCCCCAGGTCCCATTCGGCCTTGGTGTAGTAAGGCTCCAGATCGTCGTAGGTGATGGGCCAGTCGCGAAGGTCCGCGCCCGGAACCGCGCCAAAGGCGGACCGCTCCCGAAAATCCTCCGGATGGAACCGCCAATAATTGCTGGTGTAGTGCACCGAACCGCCGCCAACCATGCGGCCGTACTCCACCGCGGGCTGGATCTTCGCGGGCTCCGCGGCCGTCTTGCGGAAGGTGTTCGGCTGCTTCTTGAAGTCGTTGGTGAAGGCGCTGCGATACATCACGGCGACTTCGTCGTGCATGAAGTCCTTGGTTTGATGCCACGGCCCCTGTTCCAGAACCACCACGCTGAAACCGGCCGCGGAGAGCTCCTTGGCGACAACGCCGCCCGCCGCGCCCGCGCCAACGACGATGAAGTCCACGGCTTCGTTCGGACGATACTTGGCGTCGCTCACTTCGAGTTCCTCCCGTTGGCCTCGGCGTCGTAGTAGCCAAATGGCGGCTCATAGCGTGCCGAGTATTGGACGCCAATCAGTTTCCATCCGGCCTGGTCGCGATTGCCGCCGTACTTGGGATGCCCGAAGAAGCCGAGAATCGTGTGCCGGCGGACTTCCTGAAAGAACTCAGTCTGCTCGATGGCCTTGAGCAGTTGGATTTGCTGCGCGCCGGAGAGCCCGGCAATGCTCATCGAACCGGGGAACAACTGGGTGCGTTTGGCCTGCGCCTCGGCCAGTCCGCGCGTGTAGATTTCGCGCTTGTCGCGATCGTAGCCTGCCAGCGCGCCGTCGATGAACCAGATGACGCCCGCGCGATCCGCGCCCGGCGTGTCGTCGTCAGGAATGATCTGCGCGGCAATGGCTTTGATTTCTGCAGCGGTGGCTGGATCGAACCACGCGAACTTAGCGGTGGTTTGCGCCCGCAGGGCTTCCGCCCAACAGGCCGCAGCGAGCATCCAGTCGCGCCGGGTAAATATAAGTTGCATGTGTTAGCCCTTGAGCAGTCAGGCTAACACGGCGACTGCCACTAGCGCGTCGACGACGTGACCTGCCGCAGCGGCTCCGGCATGTCGGCCAGCACATAGGCCATTACGGCCATGGCGGCGATGTTGGCGCGCAGATCTTCAGGCCGGATCTTGTCCACGGTGTCGGCGCGGGTGTGATGCCAGTCGAAGTAATGCGTGCCCACGGTGCGCAGAGCCAGGCCCGGCACACCCTCCATCATCACCGGCGCGATGTCGGCGCCGCCGCCGCCGATCTGGATGGCCCCGGCGTCAATCCGGTCCAGCAGATGGCCGATTTCGCGCGTCTTTGTCAGCATGGCCTGCAGATCGCCCGTGGTGCTGAGGCCAAAGCCGATGGGCTTTTCCGCGCCGCCATCCATCTCGATGGCCGCGACGTGATTTTTCACCGCGTCTCCCACCCACACGCGATAGGCATCGCCGCCCGCGCCTCCATTTTCTTCGTTGGTCCAGAAGACCACGCGGATGGTGCGCCGCGGCTGCAGCCCGAGTTGATGGATCAAGTGCGCGGCTTCCAAAGCGGTAATGATTCCCGACCCATCGTCCTGCGCGCCCTCGCCGACGTCCCACGAGTCAATATGCCCTCCGATGTCAACGACCTCCTCGGGATGCTCGCGGCCGGGTATCTCGCCGATTACGTTCGCCGATTCGGCGTCGGGCAGCGTCTTTGCGTCCATTTCCAGGTGCACGCTCACCGCGTTGCCGGCATCCAGCAGCCGCTGAATCAGCAGCGCGTCTTCGATGGTGACGGCCGCGGCGGGGATCTTCGGGAAGCCGTCGGCATATTCGAGCGCGCCGGTATGCGGCGACTCAATGCTAACCGGCGTAATCGAGCGCACCAGCGCTGCCACGGCGCCCAGCCGCGCCGCCCGCGACGGCCCAGCGGTTCGATAAATCACCGTGCGGTTGTAGCCCTCGTACGGAACATTGAAGAGAACGATCTTGCCTTCCACGCCTCTGCGGCCCAACTTCTCCAACTCCTCGAAGTTGGAGACCGCCACCACCGGCGCGGTGATACCCTTCTTTGACGTGGCGATGCTTCCGCCCAACCCGAGAATCGTGAGCGTACGGCTCACGGGCTCCACGAGCGACGCGCTTTCGTTGCCGCGCACCCAGTGTGGAACTTTAACCGGCTGCGTCACGACATTCACCAGACCGTCGGCCTTCATTTGCGCGGCCGCCCAAACAATGGCTTTTTCGAGCGCCGGCGAGCCGCTCAGCCGGTTGCCGATGCGGTCGCACAAATAAGCCAGTTGCTCCATTCCGGCGTGATCGGCCAGCGCCGCGTCAATCAGTTTGTTGGCGGTGCTGCGATAGCGCTCCGTGAGGCTGCCGGTCTCCTCCTGGGCGATTAACGCGCCGGCGACCGCCATTCCCGCCAACGCCAACAACAGATGTTTCTTCATGTGTATTTACTCCGGCCGCCAATCTCGAAATCGGAACCCATGCTGCCGCATCACCTCGCGGGTCTGTTCGATCGCCTCCGGCAGCACGTAAAAGAAGGCGCCCATCCGCTCGCTGCGAAAGATCACGCCGCCCGAGTACTTGTCCGTCTCGACGGCATAATCCACGCCCGAGTCGGTGAGCGCCGATTCCAGGCGCAAAGCGTCATTCAATCTCTTGGCGATGTAGACCAGGTCCAATTCCCGCTCGCCAAAAAACTCCGGTTCGCGCCGCACTAACTCGCTTATGCTCCCATGGCCCGCACCCGCGCCACCATGGCTTCATAGGCCTTCGGGTTCGCTTTGTTCATGTTGTCGATCTGCAGTTGAGCTACTTGCTCCATGTGGCCCAGGTAGCGCGGCATTCCAAGAGCTTGGCGCGTCTCCTGCACCAAAGGCGAAATCTTAGTCCAGATAAACAGCAGTTCGCCGCCGCTGGCGAGGAACAGCTCTTGATTCAGAGCGCCCGAGGTAACCAACGACGCCGCCATATCCCAATAGCTGGTGACCATCCGGAACGAAGCATCCGCGTCCGATCCCGGCGGGCAAGCGGCCTGGTGCTCGGCCAGCGTGCCGACCTTGTAGCCGGCCAGCCAGTTGCGCGCCTTGCGCATGCGCTCTTCGCGGCGCAGTTCGTACAGCTTCAGTATCAGTTCCGCATCATGATGAGTAGGTTTGTCCATAAGGGTTAGTGTAATCCCCGGACGG
>DATJNO010000042.1:0-2916 GCA_035508055.1 Bryobacteraceae bacterium
AAGGATTTTTTTGCGGCAGTCGGCCGCCGCGATAAGCAAGGTTTGCTGGCGTTGTCTGCCGAAGATCTTGAGTGGATCATTCCGGGCGAAGACTGGCCGCTGGCCGGCACGCACCGCGGGCACGCGGGATTGGAGAATTTACTTGAGAAGGCTAACGAAACGGTGGAAACTTCGTACCCGGAGCCCCCCGAGTTCATAGCCCAGGGAGACCGGGTTGCGGTCGTCGGCTTCGCCAGGGGGAGAATCAAAGCCACGAATAAGACGTTTGAGGACCATTGGGTCTTCGCCATTACCGTTCGAAATGGCAAAGTCACGAACATCCGGGAGTATATCGACACGCTGGCATTGGCGCGGGCTTCCGAGATGGCCGCGAGCCCCAGGCCCGTACCCATCGAGACCGATTCCGCACGAAACGATTCGTAAAGTCAACGAATATGTTCGTAATAGCAATGCGTCCCAGGCTATTACGTCGTGGCCAAAAGCGCCGCCGACGGGGCGCCACGGTAACCAGCCCGTTCGCGCCGGCGCTTGCGATCCCGGCTCCCGCATTCCTCCTCGCCGGAGCGTTCCCGATACAGCCCTAGGACTTCTCGCTCATGTGGATGCCTTGGACGGCGTTTCCCAGGATCGATACGCTGCCCGCATCTGTAGGAGCTTGAGGCCGGACCGCGATGCCATCGCATTCGCACGCTCACGGCCAATATTAGGAAACGAACCACAACCGCGAATGATGGCTGGTACGATGATGGGATGTTGCGCCCGTCGACGGGATGTCTGCCGCTGGCACTTTGCCTGACTTCGATCCTTTCATCCCAGCCGTCCACAACAGCAATTGTCGACATCAACGTGGTCGATGTCGTTCGCGGTGAAATTCACTACGGCCAGACGGTCGTTATCACGGGTGGACGCATCCAGGCGATCGTTCCTTCGGGCAACGCTCAAATTCCCGCGGGTGCCTTTCGGGTGCCGGGAGAGGGGCGCTACCTCATGCCCGGCTTGTGGGACATGCATGTGCATCTGCGCAGCGACCGGAAAAACCCTGCCATTCGGCTGGCAGAGGAGAACGCCGCGATGCTCGACCTGTTTCTTCCCAATGGCATTACCGGAATCCGCGAGATGGGTGGCGATCTCTCGGACAAAGTGCTGCAGTGGCGAGATGAGATCGCGGCGGGTAAGCGCACCGGCCCTCGAATTCTTACCGCCGGGCGCAAGATCGATCAGGAGCCGCCAGCCTGGCCCGGATCATTGGGCGTAAAGACAGAGCCGGAGGCTCGGGAAGCTGTCCGTCAGGTGAAGCAATCGGGCGCCGATTTCGTGAAGATCTACTTCAGCGATGTCTCGCCCGAGGTGCTGCACGCGGTGATCGACGAAGCCCACAAGCTTCACCTGCGGGTGACCGGGCACAAGCCCATAAACATGTCTATTCAGGAGTTCATCGAGACCGGGGCGGATGGGATGGAGCATGCCCAATATCTGCCCGCAGCGGAGCGCGAAGAGTACGATCGCTTCGCAAAAGAGCGCGCTCACCGGCGAGATACTCCGTGGGCGATGGATGCGGTGGAGACCAGCGCCCGGCTCCTGGCGATGGAAGACAGCAAGCAGAGCGAGGCGGTTTACCACCGCATGGCGGAAAAGCAGTTCTGGGTCACACCGACGCTTACCGTCTACGAGCACGAGATCGAGCAAGCTTCGCGCGACTACGAACAGGATGCCAGGAAGCAATACATCTTTCCCTCCATCTGGGCGTCGTGGGATGCGAAATCCGGGGCCCGCACGACGCGCCAGGGACGAGCGCTCGAGCTGCGCAAACTCAGTTTCAAGCGTTGGCAGGACGACACCCTTGCCGCCCACAAGGCCGGTGTACCCATGCTTCTTGGTACCGATAGCGGGACGGACAACAGCCATACGATTCCTGGTTGGTCGATTCACGAGGAGCTGGAGGCGCTAGTGAAAGCCGGGCTGAGTCCGGTTGAAGCCTTGCGCATGGGGACGATCGACGCGGCGCGCTGGAGAGGCCAGGATGCGACTGAGGGCAGTGTGGAGGCTGGAAAGGTCGCGGATCTGGTAATTCTGCGGTCGAATCCGCTGGAAGCGATCCGACACACACAGGAGATTGATGCGGTGTTCAAAAATGGGAAGCTGTTCTCCCGAGTGGACCTGGACGAGATGCTCCACGCTGTAGAGGATCAAGTCAAGGCGGCGCAGTAAAACGCCCTACGTTGACATCTGAACTATCGATGGGTCAGACGCGCCTCTGACCCGTATTCTTTGCCGGTCCACTTGCCGCGAACCTGCGGGTCTCGAAAACAGTCCGGCCGGAGCCAAGATATATCCGGAACCGGATAAACCGGCGCGAGCACTTCCGGCCCACCCTGGTCTATCCGGCCGAGGTCTTCTACCGGCGAATTTGCCGGGGCGTCCAGCTCGGACGCTAGTTCTGGGCCGCCGGGCCGTTCTGGCGCGCCGCCTTTCTGGCCTGTTGGAACTCTGCGAGCTTCTGCTGCTGGTCAGGCGTCAGGATCTGATAGACCTTGGCCATGGCCGAACTGCGGATGGCGGTAAGCTGGCCCATTTCGCCGCCTTCGGTGGTGGAAAGCTGCTGGATCTGGGCTGCATCATTCGCCTGGACTGCGGCGCGCAGCGCTTGCCGGGTTTGCTGCAACTGCTGGCGGACCGGCTGCGCCGATTGCCGGGCGTCCTGA
This sequence comes from Bryobacteraceae bacterium, assembly GCA_035508055.1. GTDB lineage: Bacteria > Acidobacteriota > Terriglobia > Bryobacterales > Bryobacteraceae > Palsa-89. The sequence continues at coordinate 2,703 of DATJNO010000042.1, forward strand.
AAGATGGACTTGGCTTGGGTCTTCTGCGCGGTGGTGAGATTCAAGTAGTTCCCGAGGAAGGCTCCCCTGCGTCCACGGCGCCCGTGGAACGGGGCCGGCGTTGTCTGAGCCGCAAAAAGGCTGGTTGCTCCTAAGGCAACCACGGCGGCGAATGCGGCGGTCTTGTGTGGGAAGAGTTTCATGATTGGTTCTCCTAACCATAACGACGGAAGCG
>DATJNO010000043.1:0-33959 GCA_035508055.1 Bryobacteraceae bacterium
CGCGCAGCGGCGCAAGGCGTCGCGCGGCGGTTCGGGGCATTCGCCCAACGCGAAGGCCGCAATCGCCGCATCCCACACCACCGAATAGCAGGGCTGGAAAAAGAAGCGCCGTCCGTCATCCACCATCAAGGCGTCGAACTGTTTCTGTGCTTCCACGCGATCGGGATGGTCCGGCGCGAGGCCCAGCAGGTCCAGCGCCATGATCACGTACATCATGGGCGGATAAATGGCCGCCAAACCGTCGGTGTAGTGCGTCCGCTCCAGCATCCACTGGCTGGCTTTCTGGATGGCGCGCGCGCGCAGCTTCTTCGAACCGTGTTTCTCCCAAACTTTCAGGAAGATGTCCAGCCGGAGGAAGACGTTGCGCCACGTGAACGCCGCGCGATCGTGCGAAAGATCCAGGCTCGCTCCGGGAAGGAACAGCTCCTTGAGATCGAACCCGGCGGGGACCGGCCGATGCGGGTTCAGGGCATGCACGATCGAAAGTGGAATCACGATGGCGCGCGTCCACGACGACATCTCGTAAATGAACCGGCCCAGCAGCACGATCTCCGGCGGAATCGTCGGTGCGTGGTCGCGCGGGAAAAGGTCGAACAGGCTGAGATTGATTTTGACGTAGCTGTTCGCGGCTTGAATGCCTCCCAGCGCCAGAATCCGCTCCCGCGCCTGAGCCAGCCGCGGATCGTGATACTCCACGCCCGCCAGCTTGAGGGAGAAATAGGCTTTCACCGTCGCGCTTAGGTCCGACGGCCCCTGCGGATAAATGTTGAATCCGCCGTCCGGCAACTGCCGCGCCAGAATGGATTGAACGGCTTTGTCGATCAGCGGGCGCGTGGGCGGATTCCACACTCCGTCGACCGGCGGGTGCAGCCAAAGCTGCAGCAGAATGTAGTCGGACTCCAGCGTCGTGTCGGCGGTCAGCTCCGCCCACCAGTAACCCGGCTTGTACTGGGTGCGCAGCAGGTATTCCACCGTGCGGCGCGCGGCTTGCGACGTGGCCGCGAGCAGAGAATCGCCGACTTGCAACTGCGGGGTCATACGCTCGCGATAGTGGTCAGCTTCAGGGCCGAACGTTCCAGGTCCGCGGGCAGATGGAACCGCACGTCTTCCTCTTTCAGTTCCATCTCTTCCATGTAGTCGAAAGCGAACTGCGTTTCAAGCGACTGGATCAGTTCCTGCACCAGGTTTTCGGGAGCCGAAGCGCCCGCCGTAACCGCGACGGTCTGGGCGCCTTCCAGCCAGGCCGGATTCACTTCGCGGCTGTCGTCCACCAGGTAGGCCGGAACGCCCTCGTTCTGGCAAACTTCCACCAGACGGCGCGAGTTCGAACTGTTCTGCGACCCGACTACCAGCAGAACATCCGTCAGAGGCACTACGGCTTTCACGCCCAACTGGCGATTCTCGGTTGCATAGCAGATGTCTTGGGTTTTAGGCCCTTTGATGGCCGGGAACCGCTCCTTCAAACGCTTCACGATATCCTTGGTCTCGTCCAGGCTCAGCGTGGTCTGGGTGAGATAGGAAATTCTCGAGGGATCTTTCACTTCCAGGCGGTCTACATCCTCCACCGAGGAAACCAGGATGGTGGATTCCGGCGCTTCTCCCAGGGTCCCGATCACTTCGTCGTGTCCGGCGTGGCCAATCAGGACGATGGTGTAGTCCTGGCGCGCAAACCGGACCGCCTCCAGATGAACCTTGGTGACCAGCGGGCAGGTGGCGTCGATCACCTGCAGCTTCCGCGCCTTCGCTTCCTCCCGGACGGCCGGCGAAACGCCATGCGCGCTGAAGATCACTCGCGCGCCCTCGGGTACTTCGCTGAGCTCCTCGACGAAAATGGCTCCAGCCTGGCGCAACTCATCCACAACATGGCGGTTGTGCACGATCTCCTTACGCACGTAAACCGGTGCCCCGTAGAGATTTAGAACGATCTTCACCACGTCGATCGCGCGCACCACGCCCGCGCAAAAGCCGCGCGGACGCAGTAAGATAATCTTCTTTGTCGCGCTGCCGCTCGGGTTTTCTCCCATGCGCCACATTATAGCAGCCATCTCTGTGTTGACGAAACAGTTACAGGCCCGGCGGGCCACGTCAGCTAACTCGCGGATGGGGTGAACGCAATCGTCCCAGGGCACGTCAAACCATTAATTGGATGAGGATTCTGACTCTCTTAGCAATTTCCCTGTCTTCTGTCTCGATTGCCTCCGCACAAACCGTGATCAGTGCCGTCACCGACGCGGCCAGTTATGCGCCCCGAGTAGCGCCGGGCTCGCTGGCCTCCATCTTCGGCTCGAATCTGGCCAGCGGGACGGCGCAGGCCACTGGTTTTCCACTCCCGAGCAGCCTGGCTGGCGCGACCGTTTTCGTCAACAGTTCGAAGGTGCCGCTACTCTATGCCAGCCCGACGCAAATCAACTTCCAGGTGCCCAGTAGCCTTGGGGCCGGCACGGCTAACGTCTATGTGACCCGGGGTGGCGGCAACAGCCTGCCGTTCACGTTCGCCGTGACTGTCAGCGCACCGGGCATTTTCCAGGACACCAGCAATCACGCGGTCGCGCAAAACGCGTCGGCGGGCTACACGCTGAATTCCAGCAGCGATCCGGCCGCAACCGGTTCGGTGGTGGTGGTCTATATGAACGGGCAGGGGCCGGTGAGCAATCCGGTGGCGGATGGAAGCCCGGCACCCGATTCGCCGCTGGCCACGGCCACGGGGGCCTGGGCCGCCACCCTTGGCGGCGTGGCCGCGACGGTTCAATTTGTCGGGTTAACGCCGGGCTTCACCGGCCTGGCGCAGGCCAACATCCAGATCCCGTCGGGCTTGGGCACGGCCGACTATCCCCTCGTGATCAGCGTGGGTGGTTACCTCAGCTCCTCGGCGATGCTCTCGATATCCGGTTCCGCGACGGCGCCACCCACGTTTCTGACCAGCGTCGGCCGGCTGAATTTCGCCAACGATCCGACCAGCTACGTGCAGATCTATGGCAACACCACCTACGTGTGCGGGACCAATCGCATCCAGGTCATTGATACCAGCGACGTCACGAATCCGCTGTATGTGGGCGAATTCGGCGACACCGACCTGAATGGCAACGGCGGCAAATGCACGCTCAACACCAGTACTTCACAGCCCATCCTGGTGGACATTGTGGGACCGGCCAGCGCGCAGTTCTTTGCCGTTTATACCGTGGCGAACCCCACTCAGCCCGTGAAGCTGGTCGAGCAGCCGACCGGGAATTCCCCTTACGATTTCCTGCAAGAACTGAACTTCATCGGGACGACGGGATTCACCACCACCAGCTGGTATACGTTCGGCGCCAACAACGCCATCACTTCTCAGCAGGGCGACGTTCTGGCGTGGGACTTCGCCACCCTCTTTCCAGCGCTCGTTTCCGCAATGTCTTACAACGGCACACCCGCCTCCAGCAATGCTTACGTACGGCCGAACGCGCTGCCGATCTCGACCACGAACCTCCTGTATGCCGCCAGCACGACGGGTTCGGGCGCCAGCACTACGGGCAACGCCGCGCTGGACGTGATCAATGTCAGCAATATCCAGAGCCTCCAGGGAGTCACGCGCGTGTCGGTCGCCAATTCCACCATCTTCCTGGGTTTCGGATACGACAACACCCTCCTGATGCTGGCCGGGAACACCGCTAGCTTCCGCAACCCGGGCGTGCCCGATTTCAACATCACCGGCAATCTGACCATCACGACAATGGACATGATCAACGTCGACAGCCCGTACGAGATCAAGACCATTCAGACCAACGTCTCCACCATGGGCACTTACTCGGTGCAGCCTTTGGGTCCCGGCTCGGATCTGTTCGCCATCATCAACAACCCGCCGTCCACCGACGTTACGGGGCCGGGCAACCTCATGATCGTTGACGCCAGCATCCCGACCGCACCGGTGTTGTATCCCTTTCAAACGCAGTTCGGAATTTCCGGATTCGCCGCCACTGCCAGTCTGCAATACCTCTTGGTTCCCGACGTGAACGGGCTTACGATTTACCAGGTTTCGATTCCGAGCTCGTAACGGAGCCGCGGCCGTCGGGAAGCGGTTTCCGCAGTTTCGACTCGATCAACGCCAGAAGCTCCCCTTCGTCTTCCACCTGCAGGCCGACCTTCAGCCAGTACAACTCCACGCCCGCACCGGCGAGCACTTCGGACACGCGCCCCGGCAGATTCATGGAATCCTTCTCGGTGGTCAAAAGGAAGTTGCTTCCGTGCATGCGCGCCTGCGCCGCCAGCCGGTGCAGCTCGATGGGGGTGTAGCGATGATGATCGGGAAAGGTCCAGCGGAACACCGGACGGAGGTTGAGCGCACGCAAAGTGCCCCAAAAGCCGCCTGGATTGGCCAGACCACAGAATGCGGCGGCGGCCCCTTCCGGTGGGTGCTCCGCGAGGCCCGTGCGGCGATTGATCCAATGGCGGGGATCCATCCGCGCGCGGAAAACGGGCGCACCCGGATTGATGGCCCGCAGGAGGCCCCGCAGGCCCTGGTATTCCCGCTCCGCTTGGGCGCGCACAATCACGAAAGCGCCGGCGCGGGCGAGCGCGCTGGGAGGTTCGCGCAACATGCCCAGCGGGAACACCGCTCCGCCCGCGAAGGGATCCAGCGCGTCGATCAGAACAACGTCCAAATCGCGGGCCAGTTTGCGGTGCTGGAAGCCGTCATCCAGCAGAAAAATGTCCGGGCCGTATCGCTCCTCCACCAGGCGGCCGGTAACCCACCGGTCCGCGCCGATGCCGGCGTCCGCGAAGCCGGATTGCACGAAGATCTGCGCCTCGTCGCCGGTGAAGCTGACCGGCGCCGGCTTGCCGGCCTTGATCACGATGCTGCTTTCGATGGAGCGCCGCCGGTAACCGCGCGTCAGGATCGCCGGGTGATGTCCGAGCTCCCGCAAGCGCTCGGCCAGGTGATTCACCATCGGCGTCTTTCCCGCGCCGCCCATGCTGATGCCGCCGATGCTGACCACGGGCGTCGCCAGGCGCCGCGCGCGCGCCGCCTTCCGGGTGAGCGCCCACTGACTGACGAAGGTCCAGATTCCCGCGAGCGGCTGCAGCAGAACACGCGCCGGCGTGATCACGCTCCACATCGGCACGGCGAGGTCGTGCCAGCGCAGGATCTCGGCCACTGCTTTTCGCGTGGCGCCGCGCCGTCGGGAAGCGGCTTCCGCCGCGCGCGCGCCGAGCTTCTCGCGCAACTCCACGTCCCCGGCCAGCCGCTCCACCGCGCCCGCCAGTTCCTCCGGCCGGCCGATTTCGAGCAGGGCGCCGTGGCGCCGGAATTCTTCCGCGATCGCGGCGAAGTTTTCCATATGCGGGCCGATGACAATCGCGCGCCGGCTTGAGGCCGGTTCCAGGACGTTGTGCCCGCCGCGGCGAGCCAGCGTCCCGCCCAGAAACACCACATCGGCCAGCGGAAAGACGCTCGCCAGCTCGCCGATCGAATCCAGCAGCAGTACGCACGGCAGCGTCAAACCGGAATCGATCGCGTTCTGCGACCGCCGCGCGAAGGGCACGCCCGCCGCACGGAAACGCTCCGCGGCTTCCTCGAAACGCTCCGGTTTGCGCGGAACCAGAATCAGCAGCAGGCCCGGATGGGTAGCCGCCAGCTCCCGGAACGCCCGCAAGACCACTTCGTCCTCGTCCACATCGTCGCGATCGGCGGGCGGCATGGTGCTGGCCGCGATCCACACGGTCGCCGGCTTGAGCTTGGCGATCAGCTCCGTGACCAAGCGCGGAGGCTCGGCGACGCCGGCCGGCGCGTCGTATTTCAAATTCCCCAGCGTTTCCACCTTCTGGGGCGGCGCGCCGATCTCGATATAACGCTCGCGGTCCTTTTCGCTCTGCACGAAGATCGCGTCCGTGACGCCCAGCACGCGCCGGAACAGCACGCGCCAGCGCCGGTAGTGCGGGAAAGCGCGATCGGAGATGCGGCCGTTCAGGATAATCAACGCGCAGGCGGCCCGCCGCACCTCGCGATACAACATCGGCCAGATTTCGGTTTCTAAGATCACCACCAACGCCGGCCGGATCCGCGCCAGCACGCGCCGCACCGCGAACGCGTAATCGATGGGCAAGTAGAAAATTCCGTCCACCAGCCCGCTCAACCGTTCTTGCGCAATCGCCCGGCCCGCAACGGTGCCCACCGATACAAACAGCGGAATGTTGGGATTGCGCTCCCGGACCTCCCGCAACAGCCCGGCGGCCGAAATCACTTCCCCCACCGAAACCGCGTGCAACCAAATGGAGCCCGGCGGCGTCGGCTCAAGGGATGAAGGCGCGGCGCCCAGGCGCTCGGAAAATCCCGGAAGATACCGGCGATCCCGGACCACGCGATAGGCGAAATACAATACAAGCAGCGGGAACGCGGCGGCGCGGCACCCCCAATAAAGGATCCCCATGAGAACGCTTACCATTGGCCTGATGCTTTTCATGCTTGCGGCAGTCCTGGCGGCGGACTCCAAGAAGGATGCCGCTCGGTTTTCGCCGGGGCCCGCTGCGTCTTACCCGGCCAAACAGACCAACGGCAAAATAACGCTCGCGGTGGCTGCTTACAACACTCCGGAACTGGCGCACACGGCATTCGGGAAGCTGGACCCCAATCAATATGGCGTTCTGCCCGTTCTCGCCATCATTCAGAATGACACGGACCAGACCCTCAAGCTAGACCAGCTGCAAGTGGAGTACACCGGCGTCGATGGCCGTCATCTGGAAGCTACGCCGGGCGCCGACGTTCGCCAGTTAGGCGGAGCCCAGCGGCCTTCGTTGCCCACCGGAAGTCCGCTGCCGCGCCTGCACAAGCACAAATATCCGCTGGATGTCTGGGAGATCGACGGACGCGCCTTCAACGCCACGCTGCTGCCTCCGCACGATTCGGCTAACGGCTTCTTCTATTTTCAAACCGACTACCGGCCTGGATCGAAGTTTTATCTGACCGGCATCAAGATCGCCTCCACCGGCCAGGACGTTCTGTATTTCGAAATTCCGCTCGACAATCCGACGCGGTAGAGCTACTTCTTGTCTGCGGCGGCTGCGGCCGGCAGGACCTTGGCGAGCTTGATCTTGTCGATGTTCGGGAAATTCTTCGTGATGTAAGCGTCGCCTTCGTCGGTGATGCGCCCTTGATCGGGCCGCTCGCCATACGCGCTGGATATCTTGTCCACCACCGTGTCCATGCCCTCCACCACTTCGCCGAACGGCGTGAATCCCTGGGAATCGAGGAAGGCGTTGTCCTTGAAATTGATGTAAACCTGCGTACTGCGGCTGTTGGGCGCGCCCGTCTTGGCGAAGGTGATGTAGCCGCGCTTGTTGCTAATGCCCTTGGAGGGATCGTCGTGCAGGTTGGCGTGCTCCCACGCCTTGTTGATGGCCGGGTTTGCGCTCAGGCCGAATTGGACCATGAAATTCGGCACCACGCGGAAGAAGGCAGCATTGGTAAAGTAGCCCGCCCGAACCAGGTTGTAGAAGCGGTCCGCGCCCAGCGGCGACCAATCCCGATGCACCTCCACCACGAAATCGCCCTTGGTGGTGGTGAACTGCGCCTTGAAGTCTTCCGGCGCGCGCGCCCTCAGCGATGCCGGATTCATCAGAGACGGCCGCGCGGCCGGCGCGCGTTTGGCCGCCCGCTTGGAAGCCGGCGCCTGGGCCAATAACGCGGAACACAACAGGATGCTCACGAGAAGTGCTTTCATGTAGGTCGATTATACTGAAAGTTCTTCGTCATGCGCATTGCGCGAGAAGTGCTCGCCCTGTTGTGTGTTGCGTCCTTCAGCCCGGCTGCGGAGCTGAAGATCACTTTGCTGGCCACTACCGACCTGCACGGTAATCTCTACCCGTACGATTACTACAGCGCTCAGCCGGCCGCCCGCGGACTGGCCAAAATCGCCACCTTGATACAGGCGGCGCGCGCGGAGAACCCCAACAACCTGCTGATCGACTGCGGCGACACCATCCAAGGCACGCCGCTCGAAGCTGTCTATCAGGAGTACGTCGAGACAGGCCATTTACCGGAAGGCCTCGCGTTCGCCGGTCCACCGCTCGCGCGCGATCCCATGATGCTGGCTATGAACGCGATCGGCTACGACGCCATGGTGGTGGGCAATCACGAATTCAACTTCGGGCTGAAGAACCTGGCGCGGGCGCGCGCAGAAGCAAAGTTCCCTTGGATCTCCTCCAACATCCGCGCCGATCCGGGCGCGCCGGTGAGACCGTTCGCGCCGTACTTCGTGAAGACCGTGGCCGGCGTGAAGATCGCCGTCCTCGGCGTCACTACGCCGCTGATTCCGGTCTGGGAGCCGGAGGAACATTACCGCGGCTACAGCTTCGAATCCGGTGTGGACGCCGTGCGCCGCGAAGTAGCCCAACTGCGCGAGCGCGAGCACCCGGATATCGTGATCGTCGCCGCGCACTCCGGCCTCGACCGCGAACCCAAGCCTGGCGCGGTGCCCGAAGGCGATTCCCGCGAGAACATGGTTTACCAGATCGCCACCGAGGTTCCTGGCGTCGACGCCATCGTCTTCGGCCATACCCACCAGCGATTGGCCGAATACCGGATCGGCGACGTCCTGTTGATGCAGCCGAAGAACTGGGGGTTTTCGCTCGGGCGCATGGACTTCGTTCTCGAACCCGCTCCCTCCGGCGGCTGGCGCATCGTTTCCAAATCCAGCCGCCTGATTCCAGTCACCCGCGACACCGTGCCCGACCCCAACGTGCTGAATATAGCGCGCCCCTATCATGAACTCGCCGAAAGCTATCTGAATACGCCCATCGCCTACGCTCCCGCCGCTTTGGACGCCCGGCTGGCGCGCGTCGAAGACACCGCCCTCATCGACGCGGTCCAACAGGTTGAGCTTTACTATTCGAAGGCCGACGTGTCCTTCGCTTCGTCCTTCAATGCCCGCGCCGCGGTCAAAAAGGGGCCGGTCACGGTCCGCGAGATCGCCGGCCTCTACATCTATGAGAACCAGCTTTACGTGATTGAGGGCGACGGCAAAATGGTGCGCGAAGCACTCGAGAACGCGGCCCGCTATTACCAGACCTGTTCCGGCGATTGCTCGCACGGCCCGCTCATCAACCCCCAGGTCATCGGCTACAACTACGATATGGCCGAGGGCGTGAACTACGAGATCGACCTGACTCAGCCGCCCGGCCACCGCGTTCGCAATCTCACGTGGCATGGAAAACCGCTCGACGACCGTCAGCCGCTTCGGATCGCGGTCAACAACTACCGCGCCGGCGGCAGCGCCGGTTACACCATGTTCCGCGGCGCCAAAATCGTCTGGCGTTCGCCCGACGAGATCCGCGACCTGGTGATCCGCTACTTCCGCCAGCACAAAGAGCTTCCCGCCGAGCCGGACAACAACTGGCGGATCGTACCAGAACTCGCTCGCGAGGAACTGCGCCGGGAAGCGCTCGGTAGTATGGAAACCGTAACCACGCGGTAATCATCATTTAACATTTCAGTGCTGTTCTGTTTGTGAATGCGGGACGCGATCGCCATGCTCCTGGGCCAAAAGCTGCCTGCGCCCGTCGAAGGTGCGCTGGAGCGGTTGTTGCTGCTCGACCGTCTGGACAGCCTCTACCAGCAGGCCCAGCTCCGGGACGATCAGCCTTTCGCCGACCGTTTCCTCACGCTGCTGAATGTCCGGCCACGGGTCTCCGGGCAGGATCTTGCGCTCGTGCCGAAGCAAGGTCCGGTGGTTGCCGTGGCCAACCATCCCTTCGGGCTGATCGAAGGAGCTGTGCTGGCTGCATTGCTCCGCTCCGTGCGCCCGGACATCAAGATTATGGCCAACCACCTGCTCGCCGCGTTTCCCGAAACCAGCGACTACTGCGTTTTCGTCGATCCTTTCGGCGGCGGCCGCGCCATTCGCGCCAATCAGCGCGGCTTGAAGGATTCCATCGCCTGGCTCAAGCGCGGCGGCCTGTTGGGCGTGTTTCCCGCGGGTGAAGTTGCCTGCTGGAACCTCAAAGAGCGGGCCGTCATCGATCCGGAATGGAGCCAGACCGTCGCGCGCCTGGTGCGCATCACCGGCGCAAGCGTCCTTCCGATGTTCTTCGGGGGCGCCAACAGCGCGCTGTTTCAGTTGCTCGGCTTGCTGCATCCGCGCGTCCGGACCGCACTGCTTCCGCACGAGTTCTTCAACAAGCATGACCGCGTCATCGACGTGCGCATCGGCAGCCCCATCCCGCCGGCAAAGCTCCGCAGCTATCAGGACGACGTCGCGCTGACCCGCTATCTGCGGCATCGTACTTACCTGCTGCAGAATCGCGAGACGCCCCGGAAGCCGCGCGGCCGCCTGAGCGAACCGCCCGCGGCCGGCGTACTGGAGGAACTGCTGGCCAGCGAAATCGCCAAGCTGTCGCCCGATCGCACGCTGATCGAGACCGAAGAGTTTTCGGTGCTGCTCGCGACGGCGCAGGAAGCGCCCAACGTTTTGCACGAGATCGGCCGCCTCCGCGAAGTGACTTTTCGCCAGGCGGGCGAAGGCACCGGCAAGGCGGTCGACCTGGACGCCTGCGACGATCATTACTGGCACCTGTTCGTGTGGAACCGGCGCACGCACGAAATCGCGGGCGCGTATCGCCTCGCGCCGTCGGATGAGATCGTGTCCCGTTTCGGCCCAAAAGGCCTCTACACCAGCAGTCTGTTCCAATGGAAGCAATCATTCCTGGACCGCATCAGCCCCGCGCTCGAGCTCGGCCGTTCGTTCGTCCGTCCCGAATACCAGAAGACCTACGCGCCGCTGCTGCTGCTCTGGAAAGGCATCGGCCAATTTCTGGTGCGCAACCCGCGGTTCAAGGTGTTGTTCGGACCGGTCAGCATCAGCAACGACTACACCGCGACGTCGCGTCACTTGATGGTGAAGTTCCTGAACGCCTATCGCCGGTCGCCTGAACTCGCGCCGCTCGTGCGCGCCCGCAATCCGCTGCGCCAGCGTCCTTCTCGGATGACGGACGAGTTGATCGGCGCCACGGTCTGGGACGTCGAGGAGCTTTCCGCGCTCATCGCCGATATCGAGACCGACCGCAAAGGCGTGCCCGTGCTGCTGAGGCAGTATCTGAAGCTCGGCGGCGAGCTGGTGGCCTTCCATGTCGACCGGGCCTTCGGTAACACCCTCGACGGACTCATCGTCGTCGATCTGCGCAGGACCCATGCGCGTTTGCTGGAGCGCTACATGGGCAAGCAAGGCGCCGCCCAGTTCCTCAGAAGCTAACCGTTCAGTACCATAGGAAGCCGGAGGCTCCATGGCTGACGCGCCCGCACCCGCACTACCGCCCAAGAAAACTTCGCGCCGGATCGTGCTCTCCCTGATCCTGCTGGTAGCCGCATACCTCGGCGGCTTCATCCCGGAATGGCTGAAAGCCCGCGAGCAATCGCAAGCGCGCGAAAGGGCCGAGCATGCCCTCACCGTGACGCGCCTGGAAAAAGACCTCGGCTCCGCGGCCATTGAAGCACGCCGCGGCCAATACGAAGCCGCGCGGCAGGACGCCAGCACCTTTTTCATGGCGGCGCGCTTTGAAATCGACCAAGGCGACAAATCCGCGCTCACCGGCGATCAGCGCAAGAACCTAACCCCGCTCCTCGATTCCCGCGATCAATTGATCACGCTGATCGCCCGCAGCGATCCTGCATCGGGAGAGCGATTGTCGGATCTGTATGTCGCGGTGCGGAAAGCGCTGGGCGTTTAGACCAGAACGGTAAACGCGGTCTCGGTGCGCGTCACCGGACGGTACAGCGTGTCGCGCTCCATCGGCTCGCGGCCGGCCTCGCGGATCAGCCGCAGCAGTTCGCTGCGCCGCAGGCTCTGGCTCACGGTCGACCCGGCGTCGTGGTAGATCTTCTCTTCCACCACCGTGCCGTCCAGGTCGTCCGCGCCGAAGCGCAGCGCGATTTGTGCCACCGGCGGCGTCATCATCACCCAGTACGCCTTGATGTGATCGATGTTGTCCAACATCAGCCGCGACACCGCGATCATTTTGATATCCAGCATCCCGGTGGTCGTCGAAATGTGCTCCAGCGCGGTATTGGCCGGATGAAATGCCAGCGGAATAAATGTCTGGAAGCCGCCGGTTTCGTCCTGCAACTCGCGCAGCTTCACCAGATGATGCACGCGGTCCACTTCGTTCTCGATGTGCCCGTACAGCATCGTGCAGTTCGACTTCAAGCCCACACGGTGCGCTTCCCGCGCCACATCCAGCCACTGCTGCCCGTCGATCTTGTGATCGCAGATGATGCGCCGCACGCGCTCGTTGAAGATCTCCGCGCCGCCGCCCGGCAACGAATCCATGCCGGCGTCTTTCAGCTTCACCAGTGTGTCGTGGATGGAGAGCTTGCTGCGTTGCGCGAGAAACGCGATCTCCACCATGGTGAACGCCTTCAAATGCACTTGTGGAAAGCGCTGCTTCAATCCACGCAGCATCTCGCAGTACCAATCCAGCGTCAACTCCGGATGCAAACCGCCGACGATGTGAAACTCGGTAACCGCTTCCGTCCATCCCACGCCCGCGCGATGCCAAACCTCTTCGAGCGACCAGGTGTAGGCTTTGGGATCCTTGGCATGCTTGCCGAACGCGCACAGCTTGCAACTCGCTACGCACACGTCGGTGGGATTGATGTGCCGATTCACGTTGAACCAGGTGACGCCCGCATGCTTGCGCTCGCGCACCAGGTTGGCCATGTAGCCCACCGTCAGGACGTCGTGCGTGCGAAATAGCGTGACACCGTCGTCGTAACTCAGCCGCTGGCCCGCCTGGACCTTTTTGAGGATCGGCTCTAAGCGGCGGTCTTCTATGTTGATCTGCATCGCGTCAGGCTCTCAGACCGCCGAGGAACAAGTCGGCGGCCCAAAACAGAAAGAATAACACGCTGACGTAGCCGTTTACGGTGAAGAAAGCGGCGTTGACGCGCGACAGGTCATCGGCCCGCACCAGGCTATGCTCGTAGAGCAGCAGCACCACGATGGCCGTGACACCGGCCCAGCTGAGCCAGCCCAATCCGAAACTCGCCGCCAACAGCACCAGGCAAACCACCATCACTACGTGAAAGCCGCGCGCGATCCACAGCGCCGCAGCCATGCCGAACCGCCGGGGAAGGCTGAACAGTCCTTCCGCGCGGTCGAACGCATAATCCTGGCACGAATAAATGATGTCGAACCCGGCGGTCCAGAACGTCACCGCGGCGGTGAGCCAGAGGATTCTCGGGTCCAGCCCGCCCGTGACGGCGATCCAGGCCGCGGCCGGCGCAATCCCCAGCCCGAAGCCCAGAATCAGGTGCGAAAGCGTGGTGAATCGCTTGGTGTAGGAGTAACCCAGAACCACGGCCAGCGCCACGGGCGCCAACTCCAGACACAACGGGTTCAGCATCCCTGCTGCCAGCAGGAAGATCAGGATCGCGGCCGTGACGAATCCCCAGGCGAACTGCCGGCTCAACAGCCCCGCTGGAATATGGCGCATGCCGGTGCGCGGATTGCGGGCATCGATCTGCGCGTCGAGAATCCGGTTGAACGCCATCGCCGCCGACCGCGCGCCCACCATCGCCACCACGATCCAAATCAATTTTTGGCCGAACGCGCCCGCCTCCAGGTGGCTGGCACGAAAAGCCAGCAGCGCGCCCGTCAGCGCGAACGGCAGCGCGAACACCGAGTGCTCAAACTTGATCATCTCCAGCGTCAGCCGCAGCCGCTTCCAAAATCCCATCTGATTTCTCATTCTAATGCACGGCATTGCCGGCATAGATGCTTTGCTACGCTCAAGTGGAGATGAATGAAGATCAACTCCGCGGGCTTCTCGAACAGGTTTCCGAGGGCGCCGTCGACATCGACACCGCGCTGGACCGCATGCGCCACCTGCCGTTCGAAGATCTGGGCTTCGCCAAGCTGGATCACCATCGCGCTCTGCGCCACGGCCTGACCGAGGTCGTATTCGGCAAAGGCAAGACGCCCGAGCAGATTGTTTCCATCGCCTCGCGGCTGCTCGAAAAGTCGCAAAACCTGCTGGTTACCCGCGCCGACCGCCATGCCGCCGCCATCCTGAAAGCCGAATTTCCCGACGCCGAGTATTTCCCCGCCTCCGGCGCCGTTCGCATCCGGCGCGACCACACGCTGCACGGCAAGGGCAAACTGGCCGTGGTCTGCGCCGGAACCAGCGACCTGCCAGTCGCCGAGGAAGCGCTGGTAACGGCTGAGGTCATGGGTAACCAGGCGGAACTGATTGCCGACATCGGCGTCGCGGGTATCCACCGTTTGTTGGCGAACAGTGAACGTCTCATGCAGGCGCGCGTTGTCATCGCGGTCGCCGGAATGGAGGGAGCGTTGCCCAGCGTCATCGGCGGGATGGTTTCGGTGCCCGTGATCGCTGTGCCCACCAGCGTGGGTTACGGAGCCAGCTTCAACGGCCTGGCGGCCCTGCTGGGAATGCTGAATAGCTGCGCCAGTAACGTAACCGTCGTTAACATCGACAACGGTTTCGGCGCCGGTTACGTCGCCAGTCTGATCAACCGGTTATAGATAGTAAATTAACTTAGGCAACCGCTGTGCTTACGCGCGATCCGGACTCTTCTGCATAAACGTAGAACCCGAACATGGGTAAGCTGTCGCGCTTGCACCAGCGGCTCATCTTCCACTGCACTCGCACAAACCGCATGTCGTGATGCGATCCGAGATTCAGCAAAATGGAATACAGCCCGCAATAATACTTGGGCGGGAATTTCGCCAACGGCCTGGCGCTCCAGCTTTCGCCATCGGGCGATCCCCAGACGGAGACCTCCAGGCTTTCCTGCTCCAGGATTCGGGTGATTCCGAGGGTCAGCACCAAAAGCTTCCCTCGTTTCGGTCCGAGATCGATCTCCGGTCCGATGCCGTCTGCACGGGCGATGCTCTCAGGCAACAGAAAGTTACGCAGCATAGTTTCCTCCAGCCGGGGGACATGCCGGGAATCGCTGTTTATGCTACCTGGCAGGCGTACCTACAGGGTAACTAGACTGTATTCGGAGGCGGCTGTGAAACCGCCTTCTTTAGAGTCTCACACTTCCCAGAAAAAATAAAGCAAATTAATGTTGCACCGTGATTAGAATTTGAAAAAGAATCCGAACACGCCACGCTTCGTCCAGGCGACGAAACTCAACACTATCGATGAAGATCTCACGGAGCGCCGGTCTTTAGCAGCTGGGAATTTCCCGAGGCGATACGGTCGCACCGCAATTCTCGCGCTGAGACTCGAATGTTTCACCGCGGCCTGCCAAGCCGCCTGACATTTCAGAAAGTGATCCTCAATTTGCTGCCGGCGGATGGCCCGGCGCGCCCGCCAAAATCTGGGCTAAGTGACGATGCCCATCTGCTTCGCTACCCGCGTCAGGATCTCCGCCGCGCGGTCCAGTAACTCGTGAGTATGCGTCGCGGTCACGATCGTCCGCACCCGCGCCTTGCCCTCGGGCACAGTCGGAAATCCGATGCCCGTGGCCATCAGGCCATTCTCAAACAATGCCGCCGAGTAGGCGTGCGCCGTCTTGGCCTCGCCCACCAGGATCGGCGTAATCGGCGTCTCGCTCTCACCTGTATCGAAGCCCGCGTCCTTCAATATGCCCTTGAAATAGCGCGTGTTCTCCCACAGCCGTTCGATGCGATCGGGCTCCTCCTCCAAAATATCGAACGCCGCCAGGCAGGCCGCCGCAACCGCCGGTGGATGCGACGTCGAAAACAGGAACGGCCGCGCGCGGTGATACAGGTACTCAATCAAATCCTTGCTGCCGCACACATACCCGCCCAGCACGCCGATCGCCTTCGACAGCGTCCCCACCTGCACATCCACCCGCCCGTGCAGCCCGAAATGATCCACCGTTCCGCGCCCGTTGCGCCCCAGCACTCCGGACGAATGCGCGTCATCGATCATCATGATGCCGCCGTGCCGTTCGGCGATCTGCACCAGCTCCGGTAGCGGACCGATGTCGCCATCCATGGAAAACACCCCATCGGTGATGAGCAGCTTGTGGCCACTGACGCCCGCCAGATCCTGCATGATTTTTTCCGCGGCCGCCGTATCTTTGTGCGGAAATACGTGGATTTTGGCGCGCGACAGCCGGCAGCCGTCGATAATACTGGCGTGATTCAACGCGTCGGAAACGATGTGGTCCTCCGGCCCGAGAATCGCCGAAACCGTGCCCGCGTTGGCTGCGAAGCCGGACTGGAAAACCACGCACGCTTCGGTGTGTTTGAACTCCGCGATGCGCCGCTCCAGCTCCATGTGAATCCGCATGGTCCCCGAGATGGTGCGAACCGCGCCCGAACCCGCGCCATATTTCTTCGCGGCGGCCACTTGCGCTTCGATCAGCTTGGGATGATCGGCCAAGCCCAGGTAGTTGTTGCTGGCCAGATTGATCACTTCTTTGCCGTCGAAGCGCGACATCGGCTCGCAAGCCGATTCCAACACGCGCAAACGCTGATACGTGCCGGCCTTGCGCCAGGCGTCCAGTTGTTCGCTCAGGTAATACAGCGGGTCCGCGGTGATCATGCTCTTTCATCGTAACGTGCGGGCGGCGGCCTGAAAAATGTACCGGGTTAGCTAACGTACGCCACCTTGCACAGGCGTTACAAGCCCCCGAGATTTGTAGCTCTCCCGGACTTTGCGCACCGTGGCCTCCCGCTTGCAGTTCTCACGGGTGGAGTAAATCCGATGAAAAAAATGGCAATATTGTGTGCGGCGTTTGCGGGCCTTGCCTGGAGCGGCCACGCCGCCGTTGCATCCTCGTCCGGCGCCTTCTTGCGCGAAGGAACGCGATTCCGCGTCCGGTTGGATGAATCCATCGACACCCGGCGCAATCGCCCCGGTGACCGCTTCACCGCGACTCTGGCCGAGCCGCTCGTCTACGGCGATCGCGTGGTCGCCCCACGGGGAACGCGCCTCCAGGGGCACATCATGGAAGCCAGGCCTTCGGGAAGATTCAAAGGCCGCGCCATTCTGGAGCTGAGCCTGGACTCGATGGACCTGAACGGGCGCAGCTACGCCCTCCGCTCCACCGCTTTTCGCACCAGCCGCGGCCACAAGAAACATAACTGGCTCTGGATTGGCGGCGGTTCCGGAGGCGGTGCGCTGATCGGCGCGGCGGCGGCCGGAGGTCCGGCGGCTTTGATCGGTGCGGGAGCCGGCGCGGCGGCCGGCACGATTGGGGCTGCCATCACCGGCAAACGGCAGATTTACCTGCCTGCGGAAAGCCGTGTGACCTTTGTGCTGCGGAGGAATCTAAGTATAGGCGGCTGAGCATGCGCCTGACCTCCCGCCTCTCCGTCTCGCTCATCGGCAGTGTCGCGGCCGTTTCTCTGGTCCTGGCCTATTACCAGACCCGCGCGGACACGCGCAGCCTGAAGCGGGAACTGGACCGCCACTCCCTGGTGCTTGCCGATTCCCTGGCCAAATCAGCCGAGCCTTTAGTCCAGGAGAACGACTATCAGGACCTGCAGCAGCTGGTGGACCGGTTCAAGGACCGCGAGCAGCTCGCCGGCATCGCGGTGTACAGCGTCGGTGGAGATCTTCTGGCCATCAGTTCCGGTCTCACCGCGCGTCTCGACCAACTCCCGCCGCCGGTGTCCCTGACGTTAAGCGACGGCCTGACGCACGCGGGCTTCGTGCAATTGGGCGGCGATCCCATGCACGTGGTCGCAATGCCGTTGCGCAACGACCCCTCCGTGATCGGCGTTCTTTCGATCTTCCACGATGCGACGTATATCGACCGCCAGGCCGCCGCGTTGTGGCGCCGCGCTCTAATCGGCGTCGGCATCGAGACCTTCCTGATCGGGGCCATCACTCTGCTCACCATCCGCTGGGGCTTCGGCCGGCCTTTGCACCGCTTGACACAAAGGCTCCGGGAACTGCGCACCGGAACAGCGGGAGGGGGGCCGGGAATTTTCGAGCCGGGTGAATTCGAACCTCTGACCCGTGAGGTGTCGCATCTGACGTCCAGCCTGGCGGCGGCCCGCGCCGCGGCCGAAGAAGAGGCCCGCCTGCGGGAACTGGCCGAATCCAGCTGGACTGCCGAGCGCCTGCGCGTCTTCGTGCAAGCGCGCCTCAATGGCGACCGGCTTTTCGTGGTTTCGAATCGCGAACCGTATGAGCATGTCTACCGCCCCGAGGGAATCGAGTGCATCGTGCCGGCCAGCGGCCTGGTCACCGCGCTCGAGCCGGTGTTGCGCGCCTGCGACGGCACCTGGATCGCCCAGGCCACCGGCGATGCCGACCTCGAAACGGTGGATCAGGCGGGCCGGCTGCGCGTTCCTCCCGACCACGCGCAGTACACCCTACACCGCGTCTGGCTCGCCCCGGAGGAGCAGCAGGGATTCTATTTTGGTTTTGCCAACGAGGGCCTGTGGCCGCTCTGTCACATCGCCCACACGCGGCCCATTTTTCGCATCGACGACTGGGAAGCCTACCGGACCGTGAACAGCAAGTTCGCCGACACGGTGCTGGAGGAAATCGCCCAGGAAGAATCGCCCGTGGTCCTGGTGCAGGATTATCACTTTGCGCTGCTGCCCGGAATGATCAAGCAGCGGCGCCCGGACGCCCGCGTGGCCATCTTCTGGCACATCCCCTGGCCCAACTCCGAGGCCTTTGGCATTTGCCCGTGGCAGCGTGAACTGCTGGACGGCTTGCTGGGCGCGGATCTGATCGGCTTCCATATCCAGGGGCATTGCAACAATTTTCTGGATACGGTTGACCGCGCGCTGGAGTCGCGCATCGACCGCGAGCACTTCGGCGTTCTGCGTGAAGGGCACCTGACGTTGGTGCGGCCGTTCCCCATCAGCGTTTCGATGGACCGCGCGGAAACCGGATCGCCCCACGAGGACCTGCCGCATCTGGAGCGCGCCGCGCTGCTTGAAAACCTGGGCGTTCACGCCACTTTCATGGGAGTCGGCGTGGACCGCATCGACTACACCAAGGGCATCCCGGAGCGCTTTCGCGGCATTGAAACCTTCTTTGAAAAATGTCCCGCTTATCGTGGCGAGTTCACCTTTGTGCAAATCGGCTCGCCCAGCCGCACCCAGATCCCGCGCTATCACGACGTCATGCAGGAAGTGGTTCAAGAAGCCGATCGCATCAACCGCCGCTTCCAAAGCGGGAACTGGCAGCCGATCGTGCTCTTGGCGCGACAGCACAGCCACGCGGAAATCCTGCCATACTACCGCACGGCCGATGTATGCCTGGTGACCTCCCTGCACGACGGCATGAATCTGGTTGCTAAGGAATTCGTCGCCGCGCGCACGGATGAACAGGGCGTGCTGATTCTCAGCCGCTTCACAGGCGCCAGCCACGAACTGGCCGATGCGCTCACCGTGAATCCGTACGACACCGAAGAATTAGCCCACGCGATCCACCGTGCGCTCGAGATGGCTCCGGAGGAACGGCGCATCCGGATGCAGCGCATGCGGGCCACCGTGCGCGAACGCAACATCTACCGCTGGGCCGGGAGCTTGATCGGCGAACTCTGCGCGATCCGAACCAGCGACCGTGTCGAGCGCCCGTCCCTGCTCCATTCGGCCGCGTGGCAATGATCGGTGCAGATTCGTTGATTCAATCCGCTACACTCGACGCATGCTCCTCTGCCCGGTGCGCGGCTGCCGGCTGCCGCTTGCGCGCGAGCCGCGGCGCGTGGTGTGCCCGCGCGGGCATTCGTTTGACATCGCGCGCAGCGGATACCTCAACCTGCTGCAGCCGCAGGAGCGGCGGTCCAAGCGCCCGGGAGACTCCGCCGAAGCTGTGGCGGCGCGGCGCCGGCTGCATGATCGCGGCGTGACCACGCCCTTGTTGTGCGCGATCGCGGAAATGCTCAACGCTTCGCGCAACGACACTGTGCTGGATACCGGCTGTGGCGACGGGTTCTATCTCGGCAGCCTCCATCGCGGCGCGGGCTTCCTCGCGCATGGCGTCGACATCTCCATTCCGGCGGTGGACGCCGCGGCCCGGCGCTATCCCGAATGTGAATGGATCGTCGCCAATGCCGACCGCTTCATTCCCTACTCCGATCAATCGTTCTCGATCGTGCTCTCGATCACGGCCAGAATGAACGCGGCTGAATTCCAGCGCGTTCTGCGCAACGACGGCCGGCTGCTGGTGGCGATTCCTGCGCCGGAGGATTTGGCCGAAATCCGTGGTGCGGGACGCGACCGCGTCGCGCGAACCGTCGAGACCTTCGCCCCGCTTTTCGCGCTGGCCGATCAACGCCGCGCAACGACTACGGCCGATCTCGACGCCAACGAGGTCCGCGATCTGCTGCTGTCGATTTACCGGCCGATGCCAAAGCGGCCCGTGGAGGCGATGCGGGTAACGTTCAGTCTGGATCTGCTGCTCTTCCGGCCGCTCAGCGCTTCTTGAGCCGGTAGTCGGCCACCTGCGGCATCCGGATGAGCTTGCACATCTCGAACAGCCGCGAGCGGGCGCGTGTACCGATGCGTTCCTCCAGGAAGTACTTGGCGTGAATGTCTTCCTGCAGGCCCGAGCCGCGCTGATCGCCCGCTTCCGGATCGCGCAGATTCGAAGTGACGATGGTCGCGAGCCGGTTGTTACAGCGGTGGGTGATGATCGACGTCACCGTGTCCTCCACCCAGTCCGTAATGCGATGCGCGCCCAGATCGTCCAGCACCAGGATCTCGGCGTCGAGCGCGGTGCGATACGCCTCGCGATCCATGGAGCCGGAGGCCGGATCGTAGCCGCTGCGAATGTGATTCAGCAGCGCCTGGAAATCGAAGAAGACTCCTTCGAAGCCGCGCGCGATCAGCCCGCGCAGCGCCGCGATGGCCAGGTGCGTCTTGCCGGTGCCCGGAGGCCCCAGGAACAGCAGGCCCGGCTTAGGCAGAGTGGGGAATTGGCGGATGTATACGCGAACATCATTCATGGACCCGGCCAGCAGACGCCGCTCGTCCTGCAGAAAGTTATCCAGCGAAGCGTTCTGGTAAAGCACCGGAATTCCCGCGCGACGCTCGTTGCGCTGTTCGCGACCAGCGCTGGCGCAATCGCATTTTTCGGCGCCTGAAATTCCTTCGCGCTCGGTGATCTTCCAGCCGGAGCCGCCACAGACAGGGCAAACATCTACCACGTTCATTGAGTGTACCTGCTACCAGCCGACGGGCTTGCCGCGATTCTGTTCATCCAGCCACTTCTTCAGCGGCGCGAAATAATCCAGGATCGCGGTGGCGTCCATCTGTTTCTGCCCGGTCAGCACTTCCAGCGCTTCGGGCCAGGGCTTGCTCGCGCCCATTTCGAGCATCGCGTTCAGCTTCTCTCCCGCCGCCTTGCTCTCGTAGATGGAACAGCGATTCAGCGGCGCCGTGCAGCCCGCCGCCTTCGCCAGCGCGCGATGAAACTGGAATTGCAAAATATCGGCCAGAAAATAACGCGTGTAGGAGTAATTGGCGGGCACGTGGTATTTCGCGCCGGGATCGAAGTCGGCTTCGCTGCGCGGCACCGGCGGCGCGATGCCCTGATACTGGAGCCGCAGCTTCCACCAGTTCTCGTTGTAATGATCCGGCGCAACCTGGCCGTTCAGCACTTCCCAGCGCCACTTGTCGATCATCAAGCCGAACGGCAGGAACGCGACCTTTTCGAGCGCCTTGTACAGCAGCAGGCCGATGTCCTTGGAGCTGTCCGGCACGTTCTCCAGCAGCCCGATCTTGTGCAGATATTCGGGCGTCACCGAAAGCGCAATCGTGTCGCCGATGGCCTCATGAAAGCCTTCGTTGGCGCCATCGCGGAAGAAGAACGGCTGCTGATCGTAGGCGCGCTGGTAGAAGTTGTGGCCCAGCTCATGATGGACGGTGGAAAAATCTTCGGCGTTGATCTCGATGCACAGCTTGAGCCGCAGGTCGTCCACCGAATCGATGTCCCAGGCGCTGGCATGGCACACCACATCGCGATCGCGCGGCTTCACGAACATCGACCGCTCCCAAAACGTCTTGGGCAGCGGCGCGAATCCCAGCGAAGTGAAGAAATGCTCGCCGTAGCGCACCATGTCGAGCGGCTGTGTGTTCTTGGCTTTGAGGTTCGCGGTGAGATCGTAGCCGGGATCGGCGTCTTTCGGGGCGACCAGCGGATAAATGTTCTCCCATTCCTGCGCCCACATGTTGCCCAGCAGATCCGCGGGAATCGGCCCATGCGCCGGAACGATATCGCCGTATTTTTCGCGCAGTTTCCAGCGCACGTAGGCGTGCAGCGCCAGATACAGCGGCTTCACCTGATCCCACAGCCGGTCCGTTTCGGTGATGAACGCGTCGGGAGACATGTCGTATTTGGAGCGCCACATCGCGCCCATGTCGGCGAAGCCCAACTCGCGCGCGCCTTGGTTGGCCAGCACGACATACCTCTCGTACAGCGGGCGCATGGGGACCGAAATGGTGCGCCAGCCGCGCCAGGCGTCCAGCAGTTGCTTGGGATCGGTGCTGGTGCGCAGGATGTCGCTGAGCTGATCCAGATCCATGCAGTTTGCGGGCTCTGGACAATACTTGCCGCTGCCGTACATGCCTTCCATCTTGGAGGCGATCTCGGTGAGTTCCCGAGCCTCTTTGGGATTGGACGGCGCGGCCAGGGGGAGGGAAAGCCGCAGCAACTGGAACTGGCGCGCGAGATCGGCGGGCATTTTCAGGTCTTTGAAGCGCGTCGACTCCTTGGCCAACTGCATCGTCACCTTGATCAGCTCTTCGTCGGCGCGCGCCGAAAGCGTTTCGGTGTCGCTGGTAATGTAAGTCGACTTGATCCAATCGGCGCGCTGATCTTCCGTCGAGAGATCCAGCAGCCGGGCCTGCGCCCGGTCGATGAACGCGCGCGCTTCGGCGAGCGTGGGCGGTTTCGCGTTGGTGGCGGCCAGACACAGGCCGGATCCAAGACAAAGAAGTGCGGCAAGGCGTCGCATCCAGGTAGGCGCTCCTTCCGGGGGAGATTACAGGCGGAAACCCGTGCTCCCTATTCTAGCGTTTCACCGCCGGCGGGTCTTCAGTATAAGGCGAGCATGGCGGCACTAATCATGCCGCAAGGCGACCGCCGGGTCGACGCTCATCGCCCGCCGCGCGGGAATTTGGCAGGCTAGCAACGCGACAACGATCAAGACAACTGGCGCGCCCGTCACCATAACTGGATCGTACGGCGATACGCCGACCAACTGCGACTGCAAAATACGGTTCACTCCGAGCGAAGTCGCGAGCCCGAGAAGCAACCCTGCTACTACCGGCGCCATTCCCTCCCGAAAGATGAGCCGGCGGATGTCTGCCGCGGCGGCGCCGATGGCCATCCGCACTCCGATTTCTTTGGTGCGCTGGCTCACCGAATGCGCGACGACGGCGTAAAGCCCAACCGCGGCCAGCAGCAGCGCGACAATCGCGAAGATAGGCGCCACTGCCGCGTTTTTCCCCAACTCCGCATGCTCGAGGTCCATGCGGTCGCGCTCGAATGCGAACGTGGCCTTCAACGTAGTGAAATCTTCCAGGGTCACATCGGGATCCAAATTCAGTACTTCAGCTCGAACGGCTTGAGCCACACGGTCCGGAGGCACGCGCGTGCGCAGGAAGAAGAATGCACTCGCCGACGGCTCTTGGTCGAACGGCAAATAGATGACAGGTTTGAACTGCCGCCGAATCGGGTCGCCCTGCATGACATTTGAAACCACGCCCACGATGGTGCGCCACTCGCCGGGCTTGCCTCGGACCCAGCTGCGTACCCGCTTGCCAAGAGGTTGTTCGCCGGGGAGGAACCTGGCAACGAAACTCTGGTTCACAACTGCGACCTGCACCGCCGCTCCCACATCCCGGTCGTTGAATGCGCGGCCGGCGATCGCGGACGCTCCCATCACCCGGAAGTAGCCCGGTCCGGCGCTGAGGAACTGGGCGGCGTCTTCGCCGTTCGGAGCACTGGGTCTTCCCTCGATCGCGAACGTTCGCAGCCGCCCGGAACCCACGGGAATGCCGTTGGACACCGACTCGCCTTCAATTCCCGGAATGGTCCTGAATCTACCTTCAAGCCGCTCAAAGTAACCGATCTGCGTTCCCGGGGTGGAGTACTTCTCAGAGGGCAAATGAACTAACCCGGCCAGTATGCTTTCCGGATCGCGCACGCCGGTCCTAGCACTGACGACGTTCACCAGGCTCCGCACCAGGACACCGGCGCCCGATAGCAGCACGATGGCGAGAGTCATCTGGCCTGCAACCAAAATTGCGGCGAGGGATTTGGCCCGAAGACCCTGTGTCATGCCGCGAGCGTCGCTTTTCAGGGCACTGTTCACGCTCAGGTGCAAAACCCCGCTGATCGGAGCCAGCGAGAACAGAATCGCCGCAGCAACGGAGATCGCGGCCAGATAGGCGAGCGTGCCGGAATCCATCCTGTAGTCGAGAATCTGGTAGCGGGATGCCGTGTCGACAGCCCACGTCCGCACGCTCCATTGGGCAATCCACCAGCCGAGCACGCCGGCGGTGCTTGAAAGCGCCAGACTCTCCACGAAAATCTGGCGCATCATCCGTCCCCGGCCGGCGCCGAGCGCGATCCGCGTCGACAGCTCCCGCGATCGCCCGATGGTTCGTGCCAGTGCGAGATTCGCCAGATTGGCACAGGCAACCAACACCACCAGCCAGGCCGCTGCCCAGAGCGAGCCGTAGATAATAGGCGCATCCGGACCGACGAAAACCTGCGAATAAGTGTTCACCCTGGGCACAACGCCGCGATTGGTCGCCGGATAAGCCGTTTCCAGGCGCCGGTTGATCGTCTCGAGTTCTGCGCGTGCCGTTTCCACGTCTACGCCGTCCCGCAGTCGGCCAAACGCCATGAAGCCTCCCGGGTTTCTCGGGCTCAGCTCCGGCGTGTGAGCCAGCGGCAACCAGAGGTTCTCTTGCACCGGGAAGTCGAATCCCTGGGGCATTATTCCGATGATGGTGGTGGGCGCTTTGTCGATGCGAACGGTTAAGCCCACGATGTCGCGGCGTTTGGCAAACCGGCTCTCCCAAAAACGGTAACTGAGGATCGCCACCGGCGGCGCTCCCGGTGCCTCGTCCGGCGGCGCAAAATCCCGCCCCAGGATCGGTGATACGCCGAGAAGCCCGAATGCGTTGGTGCTGACCAGGTGGGTGGACATGTCCGTTGCGTGTCCGCCGTCGGCGAAACTGATGGCCTTCCCGTCCACGAAAGCCATACCCCGAAACGCGCGCGTTTGCGCGCGCCAATCCTCAAAATCCGGATAAGATATGCAGCACAACCCCGATGGATAACGCTCCTGCATGTAAAGCAAACGGTCGTTGCCCTTGACGAGCGGGAAGCCCCGAAACAGCATCGCCTCCATTACGGTGAACACCGTGACGTTTAACCCGATGGCCAGCGCAAGCATCGCGATGGCCCCCAGCGTGAACGCTCGGTCGCGCCGCAGTCCTCGCAGCGCAAACCGCAGATCGTAAGCGAGGCCCCGCATGCTAGCGGTTTACCACCGCTCCTCACTCCTCCGGACTGCAATCCTTCGTGTGCCGCGAGAACAGCCAGTGGCGTCCGTTCGCATCCAGGTAGGCGCTCCTTCCGGGGGAGATTACAGGCGGAAACCCGTGCTCCCTATTCTAGCGTTTCGCCGGCGGCGGTTCGAGGCCTGACGCGACCGCGCCAATGCGCTTGGGGCCTAATCGCCGAAGCACACGTAGCGCTCGCCAGGCAGGAGACCCGCGGCAAGGCGCCACGCCTGCCGCCAGGCGTCTCTCGCGTTCTCCGAGCGGTTATCCAACGCCAAGCCGGCGCGATAATGCTGCAAAGCTCGTTTGCGATTCGCATCCGCCTCGTTCCGGAACCGGCTGCCATCGTACTCACCGTTGGGACCGTCGTCTCCACCCGCTATCGCCACGATATCCGAGTAGGCATCTCCCACCATGAAGTGGACCTGCCCAGCCGCGTGCGCATCCAAGCCCTTTGCTAACAGGCCTTCGCCGTCCCGCAGGACTTGCCGGAAGAATTCGGAGCCTGCGGCATCACAGGAACCCCGCGCCAGAGATCCGATCACAACCATCTGTCCGACAACGCCTTGGGGATCCAGGCGCAGGGCTCGTTTCGCCCAGGTCCTGGCGTAAGAGTAGTCGCCCGCGACTTCATTCAGCTCGAAGTCTGCGCCCAAGTCTTCCAGTTCCGTGCGCTCGCCCGGCCTTTGAGGCCAACCTGGAACTTGCCCGGCGTCTTCAGCTGCCTCGAGCAAAAGATCGGCGGCTAACAAACCCGCAGCGCGTTGCGAACGAGAAGCGGCCTTCAGAGCGCTGAGCCATTCCCGCAGTACCGGCAGCAGCGATGCCCGCCACGGTGTTTTCCGGGTCCCTTGAACGGCCGCGTCGTAGAGATTCGAAAATTTTGCTGAAAGCGCTGCGTTCGCTCGCGCCAGCGCGACGGCGTGATGGAAGTTCTCGTTCTCGATTGGGCGATAGCGGTAGTCCTTGATCGTGCAGCAGGCTTCATGCTGGAGTTTTTCCGCGCTGGGCAAACGTGCACCCACGAAGACCACGGGACCAAGCATGAGCTGACCGGGCGCGTCGACGTCGAGGCCAGGCTTGGAGTCGTACCCTGCGACAATTTCAGCGTTGTGTATCCATCGCGCGCCCCCACCGTAGGAGCCTGGACTCCAGAACGCCGTGTCTGGACGCGTGTTGCCGGCACTGTCTCCGTATTCCCTCGTGAATCGCCGGCGCACAGCTTGTTCCAGGTCGCGACCGATCTCCGGCGTCAAAACCTCCGCTTCCACCCGAATCATGCCGAGAGTACAGCTGCTGATCAGTTTTGCCTCATTCGATGCCGGCAAAATGGCTGGAGTGGGCGCAGATGGGGGATAGAAGTAGAGCGCACGCGTTACCTTTGCGCCCGAAGGCAGCGCTTCCGTTTTCACCAGGCTGAGGCATTCCAGATGTGTTTCCGTGGGCACGATCTCGGGTTTCCTGGTTTCCCACCGTTCCTTCTTGCGCCGCGAAGCTAACCACTGCGCAAGCGGGATGCATTCGTGAAGTTGTGAGACTTCTCGCCCTGCGATGCGGGCGAAGACTTCGGCGTCGGAGGTTTCTGCTGGAGGCTGGGCCAGCACGGAGACGGCAGCGAACAGGCCAATCGAAAGTGTCAGGAACTTTACTCCGAAAATGCCAGAATCGAGTGGCACTCTTATCGCTGATCGGCTGGATCCAGCTACCAGTCTATAGGGGCCAAATTCAAAGAATTTGCAGGCTCATGCCATTTTGCGGGCCAGTAGCCGCGTGGCAATCACGCGGTCCCCAGCCAGCGCCATCAGGAACATGCCGCCGTGCTCGGAAAACCACAGCGGACCGACGAGCATCGTTCCGCCCCAGCACCCGCAGGTGACTTGCATGCCGCGCATGGCCGAGGCGACGCCCAAGCCCAGGAAAGTCATCAGGATAGCGCCCGTGGAGAGCACCACCCAACGCAGCGGAAACAGCAGCAGGAGCGCGATGGCGACTTCGGCCCACGGGATCGCCACCGCCAGCGGACGCAGCAGCGCCGAGGTTTCCGTGATGCCGACCTTGAACTCCACGATCGAGGTTGCAAGCACATACCAGGGATTTGTCAGCTTCACCAATCCGCTATACAGAAACGTGAGGCTGAGGCCTACGCGTGACCACAACACGATCCGATTGATGGTGCGCTCATTGGTACGGCCGGTCATCCAAGCGGTCGCGGTAAACAGGAGACCGCCTGCGACCACCGCCACGACGCCCCAGGCAACCCAGATTTCTAAGACGCTTCGCCACATAACATTCGATGGAGTGCAATTTGTCGCCCGCGAGACTAGAGCCAGCAACGCCATAGACTTACCGTGGTGGCATGGGATGATTTGGGTGATATGGCTCACATCCCTTTCGGCGTGCAGAGCCATGTAAAGAGTCCCGGCCGCCTCTCTGTTGGCGCGCTTAGCGAGTGGATTGGCGCGTTCTGCTAGTGAAGATAGAGGCTAGCGCCAGTAGACTGGGAACTGAAGGATGAATTTGGAGGTAGAAATGATCGGGACAGAGGTAAGAGAAAGAAAAAAAAGTGTTTCCGCGCCGGCTCTCGCGTCAAAGGCGTTCGCGGCCCAGAGCGCGGCTGCGGGTCTGGCTCCTTTTACGGTTCGGCGGCGGGCACCCCGCGCTGAGGATGTCCAAATCGACATCTTATATTGCGGAGTGTGCCATTCGGATCTTCACCAGGTGCGCGACGAATGGCATTCCATGATGCCGACGGTTTATCCCTGCGTGCCCGGCCATGAAATCGTGGGGCGCGTGGTAAAAGTGGGCAGTGCGGTGAGGAAGTTCAAAGAAGGGGACATCGCAGCGGTGGGCTGCCTGGTGAAAACCTGCGGGCATTGCTCGAGTTGCCTGGCCGGCGAAGAGCAGTATTGCGAGAACGGGATGACGCTGACCTACAACAGCGAAGACACAATTCTCGGCGGTGTCACGTACGGCGGCTATTCCGAGAGTATCGTGGTGGATGAAAAGTACGTGTTGGCCGTGCCGAAGGGACTGGATCCGGCAGGCGCCGCGCCGCTGCTTTGCGCTGGCATTACGACCTACTCGCCGCTGCGCCATTGGAAAGCCGGCCCGGGGCAGAAGGTGGGAATCGTCGGCCTGGGCGGGTTGGGCCACATGGGACTGAAATTCGCCAAGGCTTTCGGCGCGAACGTGGCATTGTTCACGACGTCGCCCAAGAAGGCCCCCGATGCGATCCGGCTGGGCGCGGACGAGGTAATTGTTTCGACCGACCCGGCAGCGATGCAGAAGCATGCCCGCAGTTTCGATTTCATTCTGGATGCCGTTTCGGCGGAGCACGATCTGAACGGGTATCTCGAATTGCTGAAGCGCGACGGCACGATGACGCTGGTGGGAGCGCCGGAGAAGCCCGCGCCGGTGGGGGCGTTCCACTTACTGATTGGGCGGCGGCAACTGGCGGGCTCGGCGATCGGCGGAATCCGCGAGACGCAGGAGATGCTGGATTTCTGCGGCGAAAAGGGGATCACGGCGGAGATCGAGCTGATCCGGATCCAAGAGATCAACGAAGCGTACGAGCGGCTGCTGAAGGGCGACGTGAAGTACCGGTTCGTGATCGATATGACGTCTCTTCGGTAAGCCATGACGAATCGCTTCCGGGTTGCGGGCACATTAGCGAAACGGCTGGAGGAACTGGGCGTTCCTCCGGCCGCGGTAGCGCGCCGGGCCGGGCTCGCGACCGGCTTGTTCGACCAGGGCAAGATTTTGGTGACCACGGAGGAATTTTTCGCTATTTATGCGGCGATCCGCGACCTTAGCGGCGACCCGGCCATCGGGCTAAAGCTGGGGAGCGAGGAGCGGGTGGAACGCTACAATCCGACGGCCATCGCGGCGCTGTACAGCCGCTCGTTCCGGGATGCGCTGGAGCGCATCGCGCGCTACAAACGATTGACGTGCCCGGAAGAGATCCGCACGCTGGAGCGGGGTGAGGAGTGCGGGGTGGAGTTCGCGTGGCTGCTGGCGGAACAGACCGAGCCCGCCACCTTGATCGATACGTGTTTTGCGTGGATTCTGACCATCGGCCGGCGAGGGACGGGGCGCAGCATGCACCCCTTGCGCGTGGAGTTGGCGCGGCCTGAAGCCTACCGGCGGCTGTATGAAGACCATTTCGCGTGTCCGGTGAAATTCGGCGTGCAGCACAATCGGCTTTGGTTTCGCAGCGACGAGATTGCCGCGCCTTTTCTCACCCACAATCCGGATCTTCTCGAAATGGTCGCGCCGCAACTGGAAGCCGAACTGAAGCGGCAACTGGCGGACAGTTCGCTCGAGGAACAGGTGAAGGGTATTCTGAAGAAGGTTCTGGCAGGGCAGAGGCCGCGCTTGGAGGACGTGGCGCGCGAATTGTGCTTCAGCGCACGGACGCTGCAGCGGCGGCTGCTGGCCGAGCGGCTGACGTTTCAGAGCCTGGTGGAAGAAGCGCGACGGGAGATGGCGCAGCACTATCTGTTGCAGTCCGCGCTGGAATTGAACGAGACTGCGTATTTACTGGGCTATGAAGATCCGAACTCGTTCATCCGGGCGTTTCACCAATGGGAAGGGACATCGCCGGGCGAATGGCGATCGGCCCATTCGGCGGCTTGAACGAATACTAAATCAGCAAGAGGAGCGAAATGCAAAAGCGCAAATTAGGAAACAAGCTGGAAGTGTCGGCTCTGGGTCTGGGCTGCATGGGAATGAGCTTTTCGTACGGCCCGCCCAAAGACAAGCGCGAGATGACCGCTCTGCTTCACGCCGCCGTGGAGCGGGGCATTACGTTCTTCGACACCGCTGAAGTCTACGGCCCGCTCCTGAACGAAGAGCTGGTGGGTGAGGCGCTGGCGCCCTTCCGCAAGCAGCTGGTGATCGCCACCAAATTCGGGTTCGATCTGAGCGGCGGCGATCATCGGCCGGGAGCGCTCAGCGTGAACAGCCGGCCGGAACACATCCAAGAGGCTGTGGAAGGATCGTTGCAGCGGCTGAAAACGGAGACGATCGATTTGCTGTATCAGCATCGCGTCGATCCGGACGTGCCGATTGAAGAAGTCGCGGGAGCGGTGAAGGACCTGATCCAGCAGGGCAAGGTGAAGCATTTCGGTCTTTCGGAAGCGGGCGTGAAGACCATCCGGCGGGCGCACGCCGTCCAGCCGGTCACCGCGCTGCAGAGCGAATATTCGCTGTGGTGGAGGCGCCCGGAAGCCGAGGTGATCCCAACGCTGGAGGAACTCGGGATCGGCTTTGTGCCGTACAGTCCGCTGGGAAAAGGCTTTCTGACGGGCAAGATCGGCGCAGACGCGACGTTCGCGAGCAACGATTTCCGTAGCACGCTGCCGCGCTTCACGCCGGAGGCCTTGAAGGCGAATCAGGCGCTCATCCAGTTGCTCAACGGCATCGCGGAGCGGAAGAAGGCGACGCCGGCTCAGATCGCGCTCGCGTGGCTGCTGGCGCAGAAGCCGTGGATGGTTCCCATCCCCGGCACAACCAAGCTGGCACGCCTGGACGAGAACCTCGGGGCCCTGTCGGTCGAGCTTACGCCGGAAGATCTGCGGAATATCGATGCCGCGGCGTCCGAGATCACGGTGCAGGGGGCTCGCTATCCTGAGAGGCTGGAGCAGATGACGGGCCGCTGACGGACTGGCAGCAACATGACCGAGCTCGCGAAATGGGATGGCTTCTACGAGATCATCGGATCGGCTGCGGGTGCGCTGATCGGCTTGCAGTTCGTCGTGATGACGCTCATTCGGGAAAGGCCGGGCATTCGGGCGGAAGCCGGCGCCGCGTTTGGGACACCGACCATCATGCATTTCAGCGCCGTGTTGCTGTTGTCGGCTCTGATCCGTGCGCCCTGGCCAAGCGCACTGCCGGCTGCGTCCGTTTGCGGCCTCGTGGGCTTCAGCGGGGTGGTCTACGCGATCGTCGTGATCCGGCGGATGCGGATGCAAGGCGCCTATCAACCGGAATTCGAGGACTGGTTGTTTCACGCTGTGCTCCCTTTGACGGCTTACGTCCTGCTGGCCGCCTCGGCAGTTGTGGCGCTGATGCGCGAAGGCCAGGCACTGTTTGGCGTAGGAGCCGCGGCGCTCTTGCTGCTCTTCAGCGGCATTCACAATGCCTGGGACGCCGTGACCTACCACATCTACGTAAGGAGCCAGGAGAAAGACACGAAGGACCTCTGAAATGGAAATCAAAAGAATCGGCTCACAGCCTTCCGGCAAAGGGCCGGCAGATTGGTTCACCGGCACGGTGCGGATCGATCCGCTGTTTCAGGCGCCCGAACCGGCGCTGGTTCAATGCGCCAGTGTTACGTTCGAGCCCGGCGCGCGGACGGCGTGGCACACGCACCCGCTGGGCCAGACCCTGATCGTGACCGCGGGATGCGGCCGGGCGCAGCGCTGGGGCGGGCAGATCGAGGAAATCCGGCCGGGCGACGTGGTCTGGTTCGCGCCGGGCGAGAAGCATTGGCACGGCGCCGCGCCGGGCACGGCCATGACGCACATCGCGATTCAGGAAAAGCTCGGCGGGAAGGTTGTCGACTGGATGGAGCAGGTCAGCGACGAACAGTATCGAGGCTAATTGCGACGGCAGATCAACGCAGGGGGATTCGAAACAGGTTGGCGTGGATCGAGGTTTTGATGTAGGCGTAGGTGGAGGGGTCTAGCCCGGGGGCGATGTTGTCGTGGTCCACGATTTTGACGCCGGGAACCTTGGCCCAAGCGGCGCGATCGCGAACAGCGCTGGCGGGCAGCGGGGGCAGGGTTTGTCCAGGCGGCACAGGAATGGCGACGGTTTTCCCGGGTGAGCCGCGGGCGGCGGACGCGATCTGGATGTAAAGGTAGCGGCCGTTGGGAGACCAGGCGATCCCGCCGGCGCAATCGCAGATGGGTCGCGGAGCGCCGCCGGCGAGCGGTACCGCAATTTCCGGGCGGGTGGCGGGACTCGGCGGACCCGGCAAGATGGCGCCAACGTCAATCAAGTGGCGATCGGCGGAGATGGCGGTGATCTCCACGATCCGATCCGGGAACGCCTTGCGGCGGCCGGTCCCATCGCGCTGCATCTCACCCAGGTAGAACGCACTGCCTTCCGTCAAACGGAACAGCACTTCCCCGTGCGGGCCGAAATACGGAGTAATGTCACCAACCGCAGAGATCCGGTGCGGAGGCGTGCTGCGATCCAAGGACGCAATCCATATTTCGGAGGGTTGGCCGGGGAGCTGCCGCGAGAAGACCACCTCTTGCTCGTCGGGAGAAATGTTGAATTCGGAGACTGAAACGCCCGGCACGACCACTTCGCTTTTGCCGGATTCGAGGTCGGTGCGCCACAGTTCGGCGGGCGATTCGGGCGAATCGCGCTGCAGGCGATAGTAGAGACGCTTGCCGTCGCGCGAGAAAACCGGCGGCGTCAAACCCGCGTACCCTTCGGTGGAAAGCGCTCGATCGCCCTGTGCGTCGTGGATCCAAACGGAGGGTTGGATGCTCACGACGGAAGTGATCAGCGAACGGCCGTCCGGCGCCATGGCGATGCCCACTTCCTGGTTGGAACCGAAGGTCACCTGTTCCGGGCGGCCATTCGGAGAACGCTGCCGCCACAAGTGGTATTGGCCTTTGACCTGGGCACTGAGATAGATCCATTTGCCGTCCGGGGACCAGGCCGCCGACAAGCAGGGCGCGCCGGGAGGCCCGACTGGTCGGCCCAGCGAGTGGCCGGAAAACGGCACCACACGGCACGGTTGCCATGCAGGGTTCATTTCCGCCAGCAGCACCGATTTCCGATCTGGCGAGAGATAGGAATAATGCGCCATGCCTCGATCGAGGGCCGGGAAATAGATCACGCGCTGATCAGAGCCATCGGTCCTGGAGGTCACGATCCCCATATGGACTCCCGGGCCGTTGATTTGCGAGAACAGTACCCGGCTATTGTCCAACCAGGTGAGCCCGGCTGCATTCTGAAGAAGGAGTTCGGAATCGCCTCCCAATGCGGAGACGGTGTAGGTTTGAAACAGATTGGGTGGGCGGGGAGTAACGGTGTAGGCGATCCGGGCGCCGTCCGGAGAGAATGCAATGCCGTACTTCAGGCGGGGATCATGGGTGACCTGCACGGGCTCGCCATCGGGAAGCAGCTTAACCCAGATCTGGTCCGGAGTGAAGAAGGAAAGCGGGCTGCGGTAGAAGGCGAGCATGCGGCCATCGGGCGAGAGGACGGGCCAGACAGCGGCGTCGGTGAAACTGGTGAGCTGGGTGTAGGAAGCGGGGTTGGGGATGATCGGCTGGTTATACCGCGTGCGCGAGCGGAAGGCGAGCCACAGCACAACCCCGACCAAGAAGAGGGCCGCCGCAGCAGCGTAGAAGGTTTTGAACGTCGACTTGGGCGCGGCGCTTAGGCGGTCGGCGAGGGAAGCCAGATCGCGCGCGACATCGGCTGCCGAGCGAGGGCGGCGGGCGGGATCTTTTTCCAGCAAGCTGGCGACCAGACCATCCA
>DATJNO010000044.1:0-129724 GCA_035508055.1 Bryobacteraceae bacterium
ACGAGATCTCCCGGCCACCGCCGCGCCGCGGCTCGAGCGCGACCTGGCGGTTTTCATCCGGCCGCAGCAGCTGGCCCTGTGCCGGACGGTTGAACCAGGCTTGGCCGTTGAATTCCGACAGCGCGGCGCCGCGCCACTTCAGCGCGAGCGCGCGATCCTCGGGATGATCCATCTTGATGTGCATCACCGGCAGGTCTTCCTTCTTGATCTCCCCGATTTCGCCCAAACTCACGTGATCGGAAAAGCCGGCCAGGTGATAGCGATGCGAAACCAGATGCTGGAAGGCGGCTCGCGCGGTGCGCGGCAGGAAGAAGAACAGGCCCGCGGTCATCAACAGGATGCCGAGGGAGACCGAAAGCACCACGCCCAGCAGGCGCGCCGAGAGCGCCGGAACGGAGGTGCGCGAGAGCCACTGGCCGTGCTGCGCGGACTGGCGGATTTCGCCGCTCGCAAAGGTCGCCACGCCCAGCACCAGGAACAGCAGCAGGAACAGGAAGAAGTTCAAGCGCGCCGAGACGAGGCAGGCCGCCAACAGTTCCAGCAGCGCGATCACTTTGAGGAACAGATAATCCCGATTGGTTCGTCCGGTGACGATCTTCACCACAGCCACGAAGAACACCAGGTGAATCGCGGCGGGAATAAAGGCGCGCGACAGGAAAAGATAATCCAGCGGATAAAAACCGATGTAGGCCAGCGTCACCACGGTGACCAGCAGCGGCGGCAGCTCAAAGCGGATCAATCCGACGCACAGCAGGACCCGGAGAAGCAGCGCGGCCGTGGTGAGGATCACCGTCGGCCGGTCCAGGAAACCGGAACCGGCAACGGCCAGGAAGCCGCTGGCCAGCAGGCCCAGTAAGGAAAATTCGAAGAATTTGTCCACCGGCGTCCGGGAGCCGGCGGATGCAACAGCCATAATCCTATTTTACGCGGCAGCCGATTGTTATGATGAAACAACTGGAGGGCTTTTGACTTCCGTCAGCACGCCCGAAATGCACGTAGCGGATCCCGCCAAGCGGCGGCAAGCCGTCCTTACCGTGATCGGCTGCACGCTCTTGGTGGCGGTGGCGCAGTATCTGATCAAGATCGGCGCCAATCAGCTTTCGCACGCGGGCCTGCTGGGAACGCTGATCGGGATTTTCACCATCCTGCCGCTGTTTGCCGGCTACGCACTGTATGGGGTCTTCACGGTTCTTTTCGTGGCGGCGCTGCGGCATGGCGAGCTATCCATTCTTTATCCGCTCATCTCGCTTTCCTACGTCTGGGTGACCATCACGGCGGTGCTGGCCTTCCACGAAGCCATGCACCCCCTCAAGATCGTGGGCATCGCGCTGATCATCGCGGGTGTCGCGGTGCTGGGCTACGGTGGAGGTGGCGAGTGACGACGCCGGTTTCCTCGATGGTGCTGGTGCTGGTGGGCGCCTTGATCGGGTCCATCGGGGCCGTCTACTTGAAGTCGGGCGCGCACCAACTGAGCCGTCATTGGTCCAGTGTGTTGTTGAACTGGCGGCTCGCACTGGGGATCGCGATTTATCTGGTGTCGTCGGTTCTGTTCGTCAAAGGCATGTCGCGCGGCGAGCTTTCGGTGCTGTTTCCGATGGTATCGGTGGGCTACATTTGCACCCTGATTTGGTCGCGCCTTTTTTTCCAGGAAGCCATTACGCGCGTCAAGTTGTATGGGGTCGGGCTGATTCTGGCGGGGATCGTGTTTTTAGGACTGGGAAGCCGTTAGCTTCGCTTCCGCGCCGAGATATTGACTGATTCCTTCCGCGGCTTTGCGTCCTTCCGCGATGGCCCACACCACCAGCGACTGGCCGCGCCGCAGATCTCCGGCCGCGAATACTCCCGGGACGTTGGTGGCGTAATTGGCATCGGTGGCGACGTTGCCGCGCCCGTCGACACTGACGCCGAGTTGCTCGAGCAGGCCGTTTTTCACCGGCCCGGTGAATCCCAGGGCCAGCAGCACCAGGTCGGCGTCGAGGATGAACTCGGTGCCGGGCATCGGCTCGAACTTCGGAGGCGAGCCCACGCGAATGGCTTTCAGGCCTCGAACATTGCCCCGTTCGTCGCTAACAAATTCGGTAGTGGCGACGGCCCACTCGCGCAGGCCGCCTTCTTCGTGAGAGCTTTCGACGCGCAGTTGCAGCGGCCACAGCGGCCAGGGCGTCTGCGGCGCACGCTCGGCCGGGGGCATGGGCATGATCTCGAACTGATGCACCGACGCGGCTTTCTGCCGGTGCGACGTACCCAGGCAATCGGCGCCGGTGTCGCCGCCGCCGATGATCACCACGCGCTTGCCCGTGGCCAGAATCTGACCAGGAACCTCGTCGCCGGCGCAAACCTGATTCTGCTGCGGCAGAAACTCCATGGCGAAATGGATGCCCTTCAGTTCCCTTCCCGGGATCACCAGGTCGCGCGGCTGTTCCGCTCCGCCGGCCAGGAGAATGGCGTCGCAACTCTTGCGCAACTCCTCGGCGGGGATCGTGTGGCCGACGTGGACGTTGGTCCTGAACTCCACACCCTCAGCAGCGAGCTGTTCCAGCCGCCGGTCCAGCACCCACTTTTCCATTTTGAATTCCGGGATGCCGTAGCGCAGCAACCCGCCGATGCGATCGGCCTTCTCGAAGACGGTCACCGCATGCCCGGCGCGGTTCAACTGTTGCGCGGCGGCCAGACCCGCGGGTCCGGAACCCACGACGGCGACGCGTTTGCCGGTACGCTCGGGCGGCGGTTCGGGATGAATCCAGCCTTCGTGAAAAGCGTGTTCGATGATGGTCTTTTCGATCACCTTGATGGTGACCGGCGGCTCGTTGATCCCGAGCACGCAGGCCGCTTCACAAGGCGCGGGGCAGATGCGCCCGGTGAATTCGGGAAAATTGTTGGTGGAATGCAGGACGCGAATCGCCGCGTGCCAGCGGTCGCGATAGACGAGGTCATTCCAGTCCGGAATGATGTTGTTGAGCGGGCAGCCGGTGTGGCAGAACGGAACGCCGCAATCCATACAGCGGGCGCCTTGCGTACGGACTTTGTCTTCCGGGAACTCGCGGTAGACCTCGAACCAGTCGTTGACACGCTCTTCCACCGGCCGGCGCTCGGGTGTTTCGCGAGTGTACTCGACGAAGCCGGTGATTTTACCCATGCGCGGCCTCTTGCTTGAGCGGCGACGCGGGCGTCATTGGGGGTGCAGGCAGTTCGGTAGCCTTCGAAGCGGCCGGCTGGCGAGGGATTCCCAGCACGCGCTTGTATTCGTGCGGGAATACCTTCACGAACTTGGGCAACATCGCGCCCCAGTTTTCGAGGATCCACTTGCCGCGCGGGCTGCCAGTGGCTTCCACATGCTTGACGATCAGATTCTGCAGCGCATTCATGTCGGCGGGATCGGTGACCGGCTCCAAATCGACGCTGGCCTTGTTGCACAGGACGCCGGAAAATTCCCCGGTTTCATCCAGCACAAACGCGATGCCGCCGGTCATGCCGGCGCCGAAGTTGCGCCCGGCGCGGCCGAGCACCACCACGAGGCCTTTCGTCATATATTCGCAACCGTGATCGCCGACGGATTCGACCACGGCGGTAGCGCCCGAGTTGCGCACGGCGAAGCGCTCGCCCGCCATGCCGTTGAAGTACGCTTCGCCGCTGGTGGCGCCGTACAGCACCACGTTGCCCACCAGCATGTTTTCCTCCGGCAGGAACGTGGACGTGCGGGGCGGATAGACGACGAGCCGGCCGCCCGAGAGACCCTTGCCGACGTAGTCGTTGGCGTCGCCTTCCAGCGTCAGCGTGACGCCTTTCGCCAGAAACGCCCCGAAGCTCTGGCCGGCCGAGCCCGTGAACTGGAAGCGAATGGTGTCGTCGGGAAGCCCGGCAGACCCGTAATGGCGCGCGATTTCGCCGCTCAGCATCGCGCCGACGGTGCGGTGCACGTTACGGATCGGCAGCTTGAACTCAACCGGCGTGCGCTGTTCGATGGCGTCTTTGGCGTGGTCGATCAGTTTGTAATCCAGCGCCTGATCCAGGCCGTGATCCTGCGCGATCAGGCAGCGCCGGCCGATGCGGCTGGGCATGGGCGGGTTGTAGAGGATGTTGGAAAAATCCAGGCCGCGCGCCTTCCAATGTTCTATCGCAGGCCGCATTTCGAGCTTGTCGACGCGGCCCACCATCTCATCCATGCTGCGGAAGCCCAGCTTGGACATCCACTGGCGGACTTCTTCGGCGATGAAGAAGAAAAAGTTGATGACGTTTTCCGGCGTGCCGCGGAACTTCTTGCGCAGCTCCGGATCCTGCGTCGCGATGCCGACCGGGCAGGTGTTCAGATGGCACTTGCGCATCATGATGCAGCCCATCGACACCAGCGGCGCGGTGGAGAAACCGAACTCCTCGGCGCCCAGCAGCGCGGCGATGGTGACGTCGCGGCCGGTCTGCAGTTTGCCGTCGGTTTGCACGCGGATGCGGCTGCGCAGATCGTTCAGCACCAGCACCTGCTGCGTTTCGGCCAGACCCAGTTCCCAAGGAATTCCGGCATGTTTGAGCGAAGTGAGCGGCGACGCGCCCGTTCCGCCGTCGTGACCGCTGATGAGCACCAGATCGGCGTGCGCTTTGGCAACGCCCGCGGCCACCGTGCCGACGCCGACTTCGGCCACCAGCTTCACCGAAATGCGCGCGCGCGGATTCACGTTCTTCAGGTCGTAGATGAGCTGGGCCAGGTCTTCGATCGAATAGATGTCGTGATGCGGCGGCGGCGAAATCAACTGCACGCCAGGGATGGAATGGCGGACGCGCGCGATCACCTCGTCTACTTTATGGCCCGGAAGCTGTCCGCCTTCGCCGGGCTTGGCGCCCTGCGCGATCTTGATCTGCAGTTCATCGGCGTTCACCAGGTAATTGGTGGTGACGCCGAAGCGCGCCGAAGCCACCTGCTTGATGGCGCTGCGGCGCCAGTCGCCGTTCGAATCCCGCTGAAACCGCGCTTCATCTTCCCCGCCCTCGCCGGTGTTGGACTTGCCGCCGATGCGGTTCATCGCGATCGCCAGCGTCTCGTGCGCCTCCTTGCTGATCGAGCCGTAGGACATCGCGCCGGTGGCGAAGCGCTTCACGATTTCGCTGGCCGGCTCAACTTCTTCGATCGGCACCGGTTTGTCGGCCGGTTTGAACTGCATCAAGCCGCGCAGGGTGCAAAGCTGCCGCGCCTGGTGATTCACCAGCGACGTGTACTCCTGAAAGGTTGGAAAACTCTCCTGCCGCACGGCGTGCTGCAGCTTGCTCACGGTGAGCGGATTGAGGAGATGGTATTCGCCGCGCACGCGGTACTGATAGCTGCCGCCGACGTCCAACTCGGTGTCGGCCTCGGTCACCGGACGGAAGGCGTGATCGTGTTTCAGCCTGGCTTCGCGCGCCAGCACATCCAGGCCGACGCCTTCGATGCGCGACGCGGTGCCGGTGAAGTAGCGTTCCACCAGCGATTTGTTCAATCCGATGGCCTCGAAGACCTGCGCGCCGCGATAGCTCTGTAGCGTCGAAATACCCATCTTCGAGAAGACCTTCAGCAGGCCTTTATTGATGGCTTTCTTGTAGTTTTTCAGCGCGGTTTCAAACGTGACGCCCGGCGCGAAGTGGCCGCGCGCGGCCTCGTGCTCCAGCGTCTCGATGGCCAGATAGGGATTCACTGCGCTGGCGCCGTAACCGATGAGCAGGCAGAAGTGCATCACCTCGCGCGGTTCGCCGGATTCGATAATCAGCGCCACCTGCGTGCGCGAGCCTTCCCGAACCAGATAATTGTGAACCGCCGAAAGCGCCAGCAGGCTGGGGACGGGCGCGTACTCTTCGTCCATGCCGCGGTCGGTGAGAATCAGCAGGCTGTAGCCGTTCTTCACGGCCATCGAAGCGCGGCGGCACAGGCCGTCCAACGCACGCTCCAGTTCCTTTTCGCCGCCCCCCACGCGAAACAGCATCGGCAGCGTGGTGGCGAGCAGGCCGCCGGTGGAGACGCGGCGCAGCTTTTCCAGATCGCGATTCGTGAGCAGCGGATGCGGCAACTTCAGAGTGTGGCAGTGCTCCGGCGTCTCCGCGAGCATGTTGCGCTCGGTCCCGATGTAGCTCGTCAGCGACATGACCAGCTCTTCCCGGATGGGGTCGATGGCGGGATTGGTCACCTGCGCGAACAGCTGCTTGAAGTAATGGAACAGCGGCTGCGGTTTATCGGAAAGGCAGGCCAGCGGCGTGTCGGTTCCCATGGAGCCCACCGGCTCTTCGCCTTTTTCGGCCATCGGCTGGATCAGCACGCGGATGTCTTCATCGGTGTAACCGAACGCGCGCTGCCGCTGGACGATGGTGTCGAGATCCGATTCGTAGATGCGCGGCGGCTCCGGCAGCGTGTCCAGAGTGATCTGATTATTCTTCAGCCACTCGCCGTAGGGCTGGCGGCCGGCCAACTTATCCTTGATCTCTTCGTCCGGAACAATGCGCTTCTGAACGGTGTCCACCAGCAGCATGCGCCCCGGCTGCAGGCGGCCCTTGAACTTCACGTCTTCCGGCTTCACGGGCAGCACGCCGGTTTCCGAGCCCAAAATCAGGAGGTTGTCGTGCGTCACCAGATAGCGCGCCGGGCGCAGGCCGTTGCGGTCTAATGTTGCGCCGATCACGCGTCCGTCGGTGAAGGCGATGGCCGCGGGTCCATCCCATGGCTCGGTCAGCGAGGCATGGTATTCGTAGAAGGCCTTCTTTTCGGGACGCATGGTGGTGTCGGCGTCCCAGGCTTCCGGAATCATCATCGCCATCACGTGCGGAAGCTCGCGGCCGGCCAGTGTCAACAGCTCGACCGCGTTATCGATAGACGCCGAATCGCTGCCACCCGGCGCGATTACCGGGAAAATCTTCTTCAGGTCGTCGCCGAACAGGTCCGACTTCAGCACCTTCTCGCGCGCGTTCATCCAGTTGATGTTGCCGCGGATGGTGTTGATTTCGCCGTTGTGGCAGAGGTAGCGGTAGGGATGCGCCAGCTGCCAGGACGGAAAAGTATTCGTCGAGAAGCGCTGATGCACCATGCACAGCGCGCTCATCGTCTCCGGATCGTTCAGCTCTTTGTAGAACTCGCTGATCTGCGGCGCCAGCAGCAGGCCTTTGTAGACGATGGTGCGCGAAGAAAGCGAAGGAATGTAGAAGAACCCTTTCTCGGGAAGGTCGGATGCCGCGATTTCCGATTCCGCGCGCTTGCGCACCACATAGAGCTTGCGCTCCAGCTCGTCTTGCGGCATCCCCGCCGGGCCGCGCATGAACACCTGTTCGATGTAAGGCTGCGAGGCGCGCGCCACGCGTCCAATCGCGTCGGCTTTCACCGGCGTATCGCGCCAGCCGAGCACGGCGAGCCCTTCTTCGCGCGCTATCCGCTCCAGG
This sequence comes from Bryobacteraceae bacterium, assembly GCA_035508055.1. Lineage (GTDB taxonomy): Bacteria > Acidobacteriota > Terriglobia > Bryobacterales > Bryobacteraceae > Palsa-89. The sequence goes on from DATJNO010000044.1 coordinate 7,384, forward strand.
ATTCCCTCAGCCTGCAGCCGCGGCGTCGGTTCCACTGGCAGGAAGACCATGCCCACGCCGTAAACGCCCACCGGCGGCAGCGTGAAGCCCAGTTTGGCGCATTCGCGCGCGAAAAACTGGTGTGGAATCTGAATCAGAATGCCGGCGCCGTCGCCGGTTTCCGGATCGCACCCGCACGCCCCCCGATGCGTGAGATTGATCAGGATTTGCAGTCCCTTGAGGATGATCTCGTGCGACTGCTGGCCCTCAATGTTGACCACGAAGCCAACGCCGCAGGCATCGTGTTCATTGCGTGGGTCGTAGAGACCCTGCTCGACTGGGAGTCCGACCATGCCTGAGTATAGCAGTACTTTAGTTTGCGCACAATATTAGATAAGCAAAAATTCACATTGACACAACATAAGACCATCTAATATTATAGAGGCAGATGGAGCTGGGGCGCCTCAAGCTTTTCAAAGATATAGCCCAAAGCCGCAGTGTCAGCAAAGCGGCAGCCCTCAACGGCATCAGCCAGTCGGCCGCCAGCCAGTATATCCAGGAGCTCGAGCAGCACTTCGGCGCGACGCTGCTGGATCGCAGCACCCGGCCCTTGACCGTCACCGAAGCCGGGAAGCTGTACCTGGAGATGTGCCGCGACGTGCTGCGGTGCCGCGAAGAGTTTCAGGCCGCGCTCGATCAACTGAAAGGGCAAGTGGAAGGCACGGTTCGCGTGGCTTCGATTTATTCGGTGGGGCTTTCGGAGCTGTCGCGTCTGGAGAAAGAATTTTCAGAACGCCATCCCCAGGCGAGGCTCGAAGTGGAGTATCTGCGGCCCGAAAAAGTGTTGGAGGCGGTAGCGATGGATCGCGCTGACTTGGGGCTGATGAGTTATCCCGAGCCAACCAAGGACGTGACGGTGCTGCCGTGGCGCGAGGAGCAGATGGTGGTGGCGGCGGCGCCGTATCACGCGCTCGCCGCGCGTTCGGAAGTCCTGCCGGAAGATCTGGAGGGGCTGGATTTCGTCGGCTTCGATGAAGATCTCCCCATTCGCCGCGATATCGACCGGTTCCTGCGCGAGCGGCACGTGCACGTCAACGTGACGCTGCACTTCGACAATATTCAAATGATCAAGGAAGCGGTGGCGCACGGTTCGGGCGTGAGCATCATGCCGGCGCGGGTGATGGAAGAGGAAGTCGCGCGCGGGCGCCTGGTTCCGCTTCCCATTCAAGGCTTCGAGCTCTACCGGCCGGTCGGCATCGTGCACCGGCGGAGGAAGCGGTTTCATCGCGCGGGGCTGGCGTTTCTGGATCTGTTGCAGGAATCGCCGGATGTCAGCCGGCGCGGCGAATTCGCACCCGATACACGATTGCACCCACCGCCAGTGTGAGCGCGGCTACCGCTGACACGGCCGGGCGCAGCGTGACTCCGAAGATGGTCATCCAAATGCCCACGGCAATGAACACAACGGGCAGAGCGGGATAGGCGAAGTTCAGGACGCCCAACTTCCGCCAGCCCGGCCGGCGCCGGAACACGAACAGCGACGCCACCGACATCACCGCGAAGAAGTTCAGCAGCAGACCGATGTAGAGCAGCAGATTGAGGAACGGCGTGAGCGTCATCAGCATGGTGCAGATGCCCTGCAGCACGATGGCGGTCACGGGCGTGTGGAAGCGTGAGTCCACTTTCGCCGCGACGCTGAAGAATGCGCCGTTCTGCGCCATCGCGAAGTAGACCCGCGGGCCGATGGTGACCATCGCGTTCACTGTCGCGAGCAAGGACAGCGCCATTGCGGCGGCGAACACGCCGGCCACCGCGGGGCCGAATAGATGCTGGGCCGCAAACGCGCCGATGGCCACCACGCCTTGCATCGATTCGAGCGGGACCGCGTAGATGAAAAGCACATTGAGGCCGATGAACAGGGCGGCAACCAGCGTGGTTCCGAAGGCCAGGGACACCGGCAGGGTGCGTGCGGGCTGGCGCAGTTCTTCGGCCACGTACGTCGCGGCGTTCCATCCGCTGTAAGCGAAGTAAATATAGAACAGGCTCACAAAGAATTGAGCGAAGATCGGCGTGCTGGAGGTGCGCACGGCGGGTTGCGCGAAATGGTGCCAGCTTCCTTCACCAAACGCGAACCCGGTGGCGATGAATGCGATCAGCACCAGGACCTTGATGGACGTCAGCACGTTTTGGACGCGGGCGGTGCGCTGGATGCCCACGCAGTTGAGCGCGGTGAAGACCGCCACCAAACCGCAGGCCACGATTTGGGCCCAGCCGAACTTGAATTCCCATTCGCCCGAGCCGAAAATGTGCCATTCGGCGGCCAGCCGCAAAGGCGGGAAGAAATGCCCCAGGTAGTCGGAAAAGCCGAGAGCGGCCGCGGCGATCGGCGCGGAGAACCCGGCGAAGAACGAGGCCCAGCCGGTCATGAATCCCCAGGCCGGGCCATAGGCCTGCGTCAGGTAGACGTACTCGCCGCCGGAGCTGGGAAAGTTCACGCCCAGTTCGGAGTAGCAGAATGCGCCGGCGAGCGCGCACACGGCTCCGACGGCCCAGATTAGCAGCACCCATCGAGCCGACCCCAACTGGCCGGCGAGGAATCCGGTGGTGGTGAGGATTCCCGTGCCGATCATGTTGGAGATGACCAGCGCCGTGGCGCTGACCATCCCAAGCTGGCGCAGCAGAGTTGAAGTGCGCGGGGTCAATGGCCTTCCGCAAACGCGTGGCCGGAGCGCGCGAGCGACTGCCCGCCATCGCAGACGTACACCGCGCCGGTGATGTAGGCGGCGGCGTCCGAACACAGGAACAGCGCCAGGTCCGCCAGTTCGTCCTTGGTTCCGTAGCGCCGCAGCGGAACGGACTGTTCGATCGCGCGGCGGCTTTCGGGCGTGGGCGCGAGCCGCCGCATGCCCTCGGTGTCGTCGGTTGGGCCGGGCGTGATGCAGTTCGCGCGGATACCGTCCGGTCCCCATTCGAGCGCCAGAGTTTTGGTAAACAGATCGACGCCGGCTTTCGCCGCGCAGACGTGGGCCTGCCAGGCGGCGGGTGCGGCGGCATGATTCGCCGAGATGCTGATTATGCTGGCGCCGGGTTTCCGCAAAAACGGATATGACGCGCGGCAGGCGTTGAAGGTTCCCAGCAGATCGATGTCGACGACGGCCTTGAAGCCGTTGGCCGACATGCCGAGCACGGGCGCGGGAAAATTGCCCGCTGCGCCACACACCAGGATGTCGATGTCGCCGAACAGCTCGTGGGTCCTGTGAAGCGCGGCTTCCACGCCGGCGTAATCACGCACGTCGACGGCGTATGTGTCCGCAATGCCACCGGAGGATCGAATCGCGGCTGCCGCGGCATCCAGCTTTTCCTGCTTGCGGCCCACCAGCATCACCCTGGCGCCGTGCTCAGCGAAGCGCTCGGCCATGCGCTGCCCGATGCCGCTTCCGCCGCCGGTGACGAACGCCGTGCGGCCCGCCAGCAGGCGGTCGCGAAAGATGCTGGCCATCGTTCAAGCAATGTAGCACGCTGGCCGGTTTACCGGGCGAAAGCTTCGAGGAAGAGTTTACGAAACGCGGAGGCGTCGGCATCGATCGCGACTTCCGCGTTGGGCGCGCCGGCGGACTGCGCGGTTCGTCCCGCTTCGGGCGGGTCCTGGCGAATTTCGATGTGCATCCGCGCGGTCTTGACCACGCCCGGATGCAGCATCGCGACCGCGGCCAGCGGATCCCAAGCGAAGAAGATGCCCTGTGCGATGGTGTCGTGATCGGCTTCCAGCACCTGGGCGGCGACGCGCCCGAGCGGCGAGTGCGCGTCCTCTTCAAAAGCGTGCAGGAATCTGGCATCGATGGGCACCTTGTTGGTGGCGTCCAGTGCGATCAGCCGGATGGGCACGCCGGAGCGGAAGACGATGCGGGCGGCCAGCGGGTCAACGAAGATGTTCCACTCGGCCGTGGTGTTGTCGGTGTGGTAGACGCCGCCGTCGCCGAGGTTGCCGCGCGCGTGCACGGCGCCGCCCATGATGACGATTTCACTAATGTTGGCGGAAATGCTCGGGTCGCGCTGCAGCGCTTCACCGAGATTCGTCAGCGGGCCGAGGGCGAGAATCCGCACGGACGGGCCGTGCCGCAGCCGCTCGATCAGGTACTGCGCGGCGGTTTGTGCTTCCGGCTTGCGCGACGGCGGGGGCAGCTGGACGCCTGGCAACTCGTCGGCGATCTGGCGCCATTCGCCGGGAAACTCGGCGATACCGCGCAGCGCTCCGTTTCGGCCCTTGAATACGGGCACTTGGCCGCGCCCGGCCACATCCAGCAGACGAATGACGTTGCGCGCGCCGGAATCGACGTGCGCAGTTCCGTTGGCGACGGTGATGGCTTCGATCGGAACGCCGGGCTGGGCCAGAAGAAAGGCCATCGCCATGATGTCGTCCGAACCCACGTCGGTATCAATGATGACGGGTTGCGTTTGCCCGCGCGCCGCCGCGGGACCTGCGAGCGCCAACGCCAGGATGAGCCGGAGCCTCATCACAAGGCAATCAGGATAGCACGCGGAATGTCCGGCTCCGTTAACGGGCGAGGCTCATTGTGCCGTCGCGGCCTTGGGCAAGGAGAGAACACCCAACCGGCGCAGCAAATTAAGATTTTCTCCGTAGGTTCGGCCTCGAATCACCTTGCCATTCCGCACTTCAACCACAGTGCATACCCCCCAGCTCACGCTTTTGTTCGTGGGTGCAACGCCTGCGAATGTACCGCGGTGAGTACCGCTCACTCGCGCGCGAACCATTACGTGGTCTCCACTGGCGAGAATCTGCTCGATATCCAGGCGCACATCCGGGAACGCCGTCAGCATCAGATTCATGTTTTGCCGCGCTCCCTCAGGGCCGAGGATCGGACCGGGCGCGGTTTCCGATTCGCCGATGTAAGAGTAGTCAATCAGGTTCACGTAACCGTCCAGATCATGCGCGTTGACGGCAGCAATGGCTTGCTCTGCGAGTTGGATGTTTTCTTTTTCAGACATGGAGGATCCTCCTTTCCGAGTAGGGAGCTTAAGTATACGCCCGCAAGTACGCGCGGAAAAGGGGCCGGGCCATTTTAACGCTCCCTGACGGTCGCGGCTCTGCTAGGAGGTCTTCGAGGTTAATGCCTTGGGATAAACCATGACGCCGGCTTCGGATGCCTGGAAAATCTTGTGCAGGATTTGATTGGTGGGTAGCTGGCTTTCCAGGTAATCCACGCCGTCGGCGCTGATGATGAAGCTGCTGCGGTCGTCCTGCACCACGTAGCGCTTGCCACGCAAATACCAGAGCGCGAACAGCAGCCGCTCGCGCGGAAACGCCATGATGTTTTCCATGTCCAGCAGCGACAGTGCGGCGAAATCCGGGTTGGCGCGGCGCTTGCTATACAGCAGGCACAGCACGCCGATGCGAATCTTGGCTTCCGAGTCGATTCCTTCGGCGAATTCCTTGCTCAGGAAGATCGGCAGCGGGCCGGCAGCGTGCTGTTCGAACTGCTTGTCGTACTCCTTGCGCCTGCCCGGATCGCTCAACGTCTGATACGCCTCCGTGATCAGGAGGTACCGTTCGGCGTCGCCCGTCTGCAGATTGCCCGGGTTGTAACGGGCCGCCAAGATGCGATAAACGCGCTCGATGCTTTCAATCTCCGCGCGAGGATTGATCTGCATCAAATCGTAATAATTGATGGTAGATGGCGAAGGCATCCTGTCTGAGTGATCGGCAGAAAGGCCCCTGGACCGGCTAAGGCTTCTCGCCTAGTCTATTCAGACAAACTGCTGCAGCGCCTGCTCCAGGGCTTCGAGGAAGAAGTATTCGCCCCACATGACCGACTCGTCCACGCCCAGCTCCCGGGGTACGTGGTAAACGCCGCTTTTCAAAATGCCTTCCCACTTCTTGTCCTTGCGCGCCAGATGCTTCTCACACAGGGTGCGGAGGATGAGAATCGCGATGGCCCAGTAGTGATGGCCCTTTACCGGATCCTGCAACAGACGGCAGAGGCGCAGCAGGCCAGAAGCCGCGATGGCCGCCGCGGAGGTATCGAGAAGCTGGCGGCTTTCGGGTGGTGCGCTGAGGTCCCAGGGTGGGACGCCGTCGCTGTTGGAGTACATGATGTAGTAGTCGGCGCAGGCTTCGGCGGTTTCCAGAAAGCGCGGATCGCGGGTGTATTCATAGCACACGCTGAAGCCGTAGAGCGCCCAGCCGAGGCCGCGCGACCAGCAGGAATCGCCGCGATAGCCCTGCTGCACGGACTGGCGCAGAAATTCGCCGGTCTGGGGATCGAAGATGCCTTCCTGCGCCGTGGAACCGTCGCCGCGCACCAGCACGCGCCGGGTGGTGAGGCAATGGCGCATGGCGATGTCGCGCAGCCGGCGGTCGCCCGTTTCGCGCGCGGCGTAGAACACGATGCCGACGTTCATCATGACGTCGATGAAGAGCGAATTCTCGCCCACGAACGAGCGCAGGTATTGGCCGCTTTCCTGATAGCGCAACGCTTCCGTTTTCCCGGCCTCGATCAGCACGTCCTTGAGCTTGGGGTCCTGCGTGAGCCGGTGCCAGCGGTAGTAGGTGGACAGGAAGATGAAGCCCAGGTCGTGCGCTTCCGGATCGTTCTGCCGCGCCTCCAAGGGCGTGCTGTAGCGGATGGCCTGGTCCAGCCAAAACTTGTCCGGTGCGCCGTTGGCGCGCCCGCGCTTGTGGAAGATCCACATCATGCCCGGCAGGAAACCGTCGCACCAGTTGGTCCACGCCGGGCCTTCGTGCTTCCAGCGCCCGTTCACCGTGTACATAGGATAGAAGTCCGGGTAAGCTTCGATGAGTTTGCGCACCTGGTGCTGGGCGAACTGCAGGGCGTCTTCGAACAGAGTCCGGTCCGTGTCCTGGACGAATTGGATCATTTATCGGATTCTACCTGACTGGGGGCTGGGGACTGGTGGTTGGTGCGCGGTGGCTGGTGCCATACCTCGAGATCCCGAAAGCTCCTGACCATTCCGTCAATTTCGTAGCGCCAGCGGGGAAACTCTCACCGATCACCAGCCACTAGACCTTCGGCGGGGGCAGTTCGCGCGCGGGACACACCGACGCAAATCCGGCGGTTTTGTGATGCCCGTCGCAGAACGGCTTGTTCTCGGAATGACCGCAGCGGCACAGGCCAATCACTTTGCGCCCGGCCAGTCCGAACTCGTTGCCTTCGGCGTCCTGAATGCTGAAGTCCCCCTCGATGCGGAGAGGTCCGTTGTTATTGACAGTAATCTTCGTCGCAGCCATGCCTCGGATGGTAGCACCAGCCAGCGATCACCAGCCACTAGCCCCCAGCCCCCAATCCCTCTTCCGTCAGCACGCAGATATCGCTCAAATGGCGGTAGTCCTCGGCGAAGTCGAGGCCGTAGCCGACCACGAACTCGTCGGGGATCTGGAAGCCGACATAGGCGACCTCGACGTCGCGCAGGCGGCGGTCCGGCTTATCCAGCAGCGTGGCGATCTTCAGCGATTTGGGCTTGCGCTGTTCCAGCAGGTTCATCAGGTAGTTCAGCGTCACGCCGCTGTCGACGATGTCCTCGACCACCAGCACGTGCTGGCCTTCGATGGAAACATCCAGATCCTTGGTGACCTTCACTTCGCCGGAGGATGTCTTGCCGCGGCCGTAGCTGGAAATTCCGATGAACTCGATTCGCGAGGGCGTGGAGATGCTGCGCGCCAGATCCGCCAGAAAGATGAATGCGCCTTTGAGGATCGCGATCAGGTAAATGGGGCCTTGCGGATAGTCGCGGCTAATCTCCAGGCCCATCCGGCGCACGCGATCCTGGATCTGGCCGGCGGGCAGGAAGACGCGCGGCGTCAGGGCCATCGGCTAGTCGGAGGCGTGCAGGCGAGTGCTTCCAGGGCCGATGTGGATGTGCGCGGCGGTGGCCCGGCCAGGAAAGGCATGTGTGAAAGCGTAGAAAGGAATCCTGCGCGCTTTCAGGTATTGCCGGAGCCAGACGCCCTCGGGATCGGAAGGATTGAGCGCGACGTCTACGCGCCCGCGATGATCGAAGCCCAGGGCGCGGTGCAGTTCTGTCTCGCCGTCGGCACTGATCGGCAGCGGATGGTCGAACTTGGCCGCGAATGCGGCCTCCAAGGCCGGCAGGTCGCGCGATTCGTCGAACAGGCCGTCGCCTTCGTAATGCTCCATGCCGCTGACGGCGAGAGCGCCGCTATCCTCGTCGCTGGAGAGGTCTTCGCCGGAGGCGGGCGGCGCCGGGGGCTGAAATTCGGCGAGAGACGCTGCCTCCTCCATGAGGTTGATGCGCGAGCGCGCCAGATCGAGCATCGTGCGGCGGGTATTGAGCTCGATTTGGAAAGGTTCCAGCGTAGCGGGTCCGGCCATGCCGCCGGCCACCAGTTTACGGGCGTTGTCCAGCCGCTGCTGCTCGCGATCCAAGCGGCGTTGGGCGGCGGAAAGCATGTCGTCAGCCTGCTGTTCGTTCCAGTCCTTGGCAGAAAGGGGGCTGAACAGAGTCCGATCGAGGATCAGTTCGTCCTGCGTATCGGCCAGGTCGTCCTGAGCCTGCTGAAGGCGCACCCGCGGCAGGATACCAGCCCGCACCATTTGCTGGATGCGCTGGAGCATCTGCTGCGCGTCCGCAATCCGTTTGTTTGTAAGGGCTTCGCGGGAATCCTGGGGCGTCTGTGCGAAGACTGCCAGGTTAGCCAGGGACAATATCAGGAGCAGCCATTGTCGCATGGAATGTTTCAGTGTACCATGGGCACAGGAGAATCTCTTAGTTATCCAAGAGCACCACACCACGGGAATTGCGCCCGCCGTACCGCCGCTTACCACGCCGCCCTGGCTGACCGCTGTCCGCGCCGCTGAATCGAAGAAGGCTCAAGATGTCGTCGTGCTGGATCTGCGCGAAGTCACTTCGTTTGCCGATTTCTTTGTGATTTGCACGGGAAGCAATCCCAAGCAGATTCAAGCCATCGCCGAGGAAATCGGGGCGCAGTTAGAGGAGCGCGGCGAACATCCGCACAGTGTGGAAGGGTTTGCGAATGCCGAATGGATTCTGGCCGATTACGGTGACTATCTGGTCCACATTTTCTCGGCGAAGTCGCGCACCTTCTATGAATTAGAGCGGCTCTGGCGGCACGCCAAGGTAGTCCCGATTCCGGCCTAAAGCGGCTATTTCCGGCGGCTGCCGTTGGCGCGCTTCACGGACGCGCCCCCGCGACCCGCGCCGTTCTTGGAAACCAGCGGGTCCAGAATTCCAGTAATTTCTTCGAAGATGTAGCCGGGCGAACGATCGCCGCGGATCTGGAAGTATTTGCGGTCCTGGTAATACGCCAACACAGGCCGGGTCAGCTCATCGTAGGTGCGGATGCGTTCCTTCACCACGTCTTCGCTGTCGTCCTTGCGAATCTCGAGCGGGGCGCCGTCGTCATCGCAAATCCCAGGCGACTTCGGAGGTTGCTGCAGCAAGTTGTAAATGCGCTTACACTTGGGACACTGCCGCCGGGATGTCAGGCGGCCCACCAGAGCGTCCAGCGGGACATCCAGGTGCAAGATGACCGGCTTCTCCAGGCGGCGCTCGGAGATCAAATTGTCGAGGAACTCGGCCTGCTCCACGGTGCGTGGATAGCCGTCGAGCAGGAAGCCATTCGCGCAGTCAGGCTGCAACAGGCGGTCGGCCAGCATCCGGTTGACGAGGTCGTCACCGACCAGCCCTCCGTTGGCCATAATAGAGGCAGCCGCTTTACCCAATGCCGAGCCGGAACCGATCTCCGCGCGCAGCATATCCCCGGTCGAAATCGCCGGAATCCCCAACCATCTGGTGATTTTTTGCGACTGCGTCCCTTTGCCGCTACCCGGCGGACCAAAGAGGAGTAAGACCAAACATCCTCCGTTCGAGTTAAGCCTACTTGAAGATGCAAATTGGGTCAAGTTTGCTACATTCACGGCAATCCCCAGCAAAGACTAGCACCATTCTCGCACGGCGACACTCACCCGAGACCCGGGTGAAGTCCCAGTACTCCTGTACCTCGACGCGTCGTCAGGCCAGGCTGGACGGACGCTACCAGGCCGGATCGATCTCCGCGGGAGCGATCTCGGTTTGCGCGCCCGTGGTGGCCCAACGCAGAAAGGCGATGATGTCTGCCAATTCCTGCTGGCTGTAGTTGGCCGTGGCGGGCGGGTGCTTCCATTGGTCATCCCGGTCCATAGAGATGATCTGCATCCGGTTCAGGGTGCGGAGAACAGGCGGTGTCTTGCTGAGGTCGTAAACTTCGATCAGCGCACCGTTCTGCAACTTCACGATGCCCGGGAAATTCCCCGCCGAAGTTTTGAACCGCAGCACGTTGTCGGTCATTTTCATGTGCATGGTCATGACCAGGCTGTGAATGCTTCCATAGCTGGCCATGGCGGTCATGTCGGGGGCAATGGCAGTGCCCAACCCGGCGACCTGATGGCAGGTCTTGCAGGCCGTGCCTCGGGGCGAGTTCATGAACAACTCGCGGCCGCGCTGGATTTGCGGCGTGGGGGGCATCTTGTCCTGGATGTTGGCCGCGGATAGCAGCGCGGCAGGAGCGAGTGCCAGAAAGAGCAGCTTTTTCATATGGAAGTCCTCCCTTGGCGAGCAAAGTATGCAATCCCTCGGCCATCGGGCGGGCGCTGGCGTGACTGAGGGAAAATCAAGGGTGCAGGACCGAGGCTGAGCGCTGTCGCGCAAGAAATGGGTGTGAAAACGCACTGCCCTGGCGGGCTACTGGATCACCCTTGCATTAGACTGGCATCAGGTGCTTATGAGTGGTCCCGCCTCCGCAGCCTCCGGCGCCGGACCGTTCGCGGTCCGCACCCACACCTTCGAAATCCTCGACCCGGCCCGCGATCGTCTCTTCCCCTGCGATGTCTGGTACCCGGACGAGCCCGGCGCGCGGCCGCTGGTTCTCTACTCTCATCACAGCCGCGGCAGCCGCCGCTCGGCCACCTACCTCACCACCCACCTGGCGAGTCACGGCTACCTGGTTGCAGCACTGGATCATTCCGAAGTCGTCGCCCCGGAGGTTGCCGGCGATGTCCAAGGTTTCGTCGCCAACCGCGTTGCCGATGCCCGCTTCCTGCTCGACTACATGCTCGGCGGGGCGATTCCGTGTAGCGCCCGGCCCGACCCCGATCGCATCGCCATCATCGGACACAGCTTGGGCGGCTGGACCGCCCTGGCGTTGCCGGAAACGGACACGCGCATCCGGGCGGTAGTCGCGCTCGCCCCCGGCGGAGCGTCCAATCCCAAGCCGGGAATCCTCCCCGCCACCCTGAGCTTCCATTGGCCGCGCCCGCCGGCCACGCTCTACATCGTGGCCGAGGACGACGTCCTCACTCCCATCGCCGGCATGCACGAGCTCTACAGCCGCACTCCCGGGCTTAAGCAAATGGTGGTCCTCGCCCGCGCCGACCATCTGCATTTCGTCGACAACGTGGAGCAGGCCCACGAACAACTCCGCACCGCCAGCCTCCCGGCGGAGGTCGCCTGGATTTCACGCGAAATGCGCCCCATCGCCGAGCTCTCCACCGGAGAAGAAGCGCACCGCCGGATCCAAAACCGCACCCTTGCTCACCTCCAGGCCGCGCTCCGGCGCCGCAGCGAGCCCTAGGCGCTCGAATCGCCGACGCCGCGACTATCGCGGCACGCGCTCGGGAACCAGCGGCTGGCTGGCTTCGAGCTGCTGAGTCCGAAAAGAAGAGAACGAACCGCGGAGATCACTGCTCTAGCGGCGGATTGGATGTAACAGTTGAAGAAGTGTCACAACAGGCGCCGTTATTCCTCGCAGTTGGCACTTAGAATGTGACTGGAGACGCCTTAGATGAGTAATGTCGCTCTGGCCGTCATCGTTGCCGTGTTTGCCGCGTCTGAAGGGCGTAGCGTCGAGCCACCCCGGTTTAGTCCCGCAGCTCTTAGGTCCCGTCCAACGGGCGGGAAACACGCTGAGCAGGTGATCTCGGTCTTTCCTCCCGGAGGAAAGGAGTTTGAAATCTCGCTTCCTTGGATACCCCGGTGGTTCGCCTTTGGACGGAGCGGAAGGTCGGTGTATGCGACGGCGCTTAGGGAGATTGGCCCGAAGTCCTTCACGGATCAACGAGGCATGTTCAAGGTCGAGCTAGAACCGGTGCGCGTGAGCACTATTGCGGGTCTGGATGCTTTCTACTCAATCGCCCCGTTCGCGGTTTCGCAGAGCGAGGACTTCATTGTCTTCGACGGTGCTAAGGGCAACTACCCGGCGGGAAGTTGTGGCGCTTACAAACTCGATCTGCCAACTGGTGACATTCGCCCCGTGATCGAAACTTCGGATTGCCTAGCGGGATCGCCGTGGCGGGTTTTGAGTCTGTCTCCGGAGGGAACAGAGGCGTTGATCTTAGCGAACCGTAGGCTTGCGTTGCTCGACCTGGAACGGGCATCGATCATGAAACTTGAGGGGTGGCTTACGAGTGGGTCATTTTCGCCGGATGGCAAGTGGATCGCGGCGCTAGAGGTCAGGAATCCGAAGCCGCCGCGCACCATCCTCATCGATCGAACGGACCTCGCCCGCAGACGCGACTTGGGCCGCGCAAGCAATAATCAAACCGTTTGGTCACCGGATTCAAAGGTTCTGCTCCAGACAGTCTGGGAGTCCGCTTGCCCAAACCAAAATCCCTTGGCGCTAGAAACGGTGGAGGTTCAAACTGGCAATCGCTCACTGATCAAGAACTCCATCTGCCACTGTGACTCAAGCGGCCACATCGGCTGGGTTCGCTCCGACCTAAGAAGGTGACACATGCGAGGATGGGCCCTCGTTGGGGAATCAGCGCTGCAGGACTCCAGCTCATGAAAATGTCATCCATGGCTGTTGAGTTTGCAAGGCCTTCTGTCGCGTTGCTCCTTTTCGCGTGTGCCTTTGGTGAGGTTCAGCTGTGTGGCATGGGTCCAGGTTTCAGCGCAGCATGGGTCCACCGAGGGCACGAGAGCCTTTTGCTGACAGTATTTCCCATGGTCGGCCAGAAAAAGACCATCACCCTTCCCCACGTGCCATTGAACGTGACCGTGAGTGCGTTCGCTGCCGATGGCATCTACTTGCAGCCCGCGACGCTCGAGCCGAGCGGGATCATCAAAGTCGAGTTTCAGCCCCTTCGAACAAGTGTTGTTCCTGGAGCTGCGGAGTTCAGGACAATTTGGAACCTCAGAGCCTTGCCGTCTGGGATGATCTTGATTGCGGGTTTATCTGGAAAATTTGGAGAGTGTGGCACATTCGAAATCGATCCCACTGCCGGAACATCCCGGCCACTACTAGTTGGACGGTTTCCGGATTGTGGAGGTGGTGGCGGAACTATATCTCCAGATGGCAGAAGGGTAGTGAGTTACAATCGCGAGGATTTGAGCATAGTCGACCTAACGGACAATACCATCCAGGCTATTAAGGGTATTCCTGGCCGGTCGACGCTGACCGGACCCGGTTGGCCACACTCAGCTGCTTGGTCACCAGATGGGAAGTGGATCAGTGTCGTTCTAGAAGGCGGCGACCTCTTTCTCGTAGACACAACCGACACATCGAAGCGGAAGAGACTTGGACGATCGGATGGGCCGTCTGTCTGGTCTCCAGACGCGGAACAGCTCTTGCTGCCGAAGTCAGAACTCAGATGTAAACCGTCTTTGTATTTCGAAAGCTTGCAGAGCGTTGACGTAGCGACCGGCACGAGAACGGCAATTCCGAGCTCGCACTGCGAGGTCGGCGCTGGCTGGTACGGTTGGGTGGATTCTAAAGTCGTGGAATAGACTATCGCGGCACGCGCTCGGGAACCAGCGGCTGGCTGGCTTCGAGCTGGCGCAGCTCTTCTTCCGTGAGAATTTCGCCGGCTTCGTGATACTCGGCGTCCACGTTGACCTTCCACAGGTCGTAATGCGCGCCCAGGATGTTGCGCGCCGCCAGCAGGCCGGTGAGCATGGAGTGATCCTGATTGTTGTAGTGGTGCATGCCGTTCCTACCCACCAGTTGGAGGTTCGGCAGGTTGGGGAGGAAATCGCGCAGCACCTTGAGGCCGCGCTGATGGTTCTCGTCGTAGATGGGATAGGCCTTGTGCTCCCGCACGACGGTTCCATCGATCACCTGGTGTGGGTGGGCGATTTTCAGCTGCGCCAGTTCTTCAGTGGCCAGCGCACGCATGGCCTCGTCGGACTTAGTCCAGAGATCGTCGCCCTCGAAACAGAAATACTCCAGACCGAGGCAGGTGGTCTCGGGATCGGGGACCATCTCCGGGCTCCAGTTCTTGAAGTTCTGGATGCGGCCCACCTTGACGCTCGGCTCGTGGATGTAAATCCAGTTGTCGGGGAACAGGTCGCGCTGGCGCAGGATGAGCGCCACGGTCACGAAATCGCGGTAGCGGAAATCGGAGGCGGCGGCCAAAACCTCCGGGGGCGGCGCGGGGTCCAGGGCTCGAATCAGTTCCCGAATGGGCATGGTGCTGATGAAATGCGAGGCGGAATATCGGCGGTCGGCCGCCTCCACAGCGAGCACGCGGCCCGGCTCCCAGTAGATCTTGTCGACCCGGGAGCGGTAGCACACGCGGCTTTGCAGTGCCTCAATATGCTCGACGCATTTCTCCCACATCATGCCCGGCCCCAGCCGCGGGTAGTGGAACGAATCGATCAGCGTTTTGACGACCTTGCTCTTCTCCTTGGGCTTGCCGAGCAGCATGTTCTTGATCAGGCTGATAGCGTCCAAACCGCGGATGCGTTGAGCGGCCCATTCGGCGCTGATCTCGGTGCAGGGGATGCCCCACACTTTTTCGGTGTAGCTTTCGAAGAAGATTTTGAACAGGCGGCGGCCGAAGCGGTTGGAGACCCAGGCGTCGAAGGTCAGTTCGGGACGGACCGGGAACAGCCGCGCATAGAGGTAGCTGAAGCCGCAAGCCGCTGCGTTCCAAAGGCCCAGTCCGAGCAGGGCGTCCAGAGGTTCGAGCGGATATTTGAAATACTTGCCGCGGTAGTAGATGCGGGAAAGACGCCGGCGCTCCAGAAAATCCGCGCCCATGAGTTGGTGCCAGATTTGCTCCACCACGCGCACCTTGGTGAAGAAGCGGTGGCCGCCGATGTCGAAGCGATAGCCCTTGTATTCATCAGTCTTCGCGAGGCCGCCGGGAACGAAAGCGCTTTCGAGCACCGTGCAGGGGACTCCGGCCTTGGCAAGTTCCAGGGCAGCCGTCAAGCCGGCAGGACCCGCGCCAATGATGACCGCGCCGCTTGGCGCTGGATTGGAGTTGGAGCCTTGCTCCGGCGGTGAGGGAAGGGTCATGCCAGAGTCACGATTGTAGCATCGCCGGGCGGTTTGACAGCGGATCAGGGAGCCGGGAACAGGTCAGGTGGCGGCGGTCTCTTCCAGGGGGCGTGGCGAGAGGAGAACGGGGTGAAGTTCGCTGAGATCAGCGCCGCCGCTCAGCCAGTCCCGGTAGCGCTGCTCGTCCGAGACTTCTCCGGCCAGGATCACTCCAACCAGGCGGTTGTCCTTGAGGAACAATTTCTTATACGCGCCGCGAAGAGGGTCGTCGTACTGGAGGATCTCCACGCCGGGCGCGATTTCGTCGACGCTGCCGGCGGAAAGGATGTCGATGCCGGCGAGGCTGAGCTTGGTGACCGGCGCGGCACCGGTAAAGGCCGGGCCGGAGTTGCCGGTGATCGCCGCGGCCAGCACCCCGGCCTGCTCTAGAATGGCTTCGCCCCAGCAGTAGGTCTGCCCGCGGTGTTCGGTGCACCCGCCGGCCGCGAAAATGCCTGGCGCGGAAGTCTCCAGATAGTCGTTGACCAGCACCCCGCGGCGGACATTGAGTCCCGCCTGGCGGGCCAGTTCCACGTCAGGCTGGACCCCGGTGGCCATGACCACGATCTCGGCGGGAATTAACAGGCCGGAAGGCAGCCGGACCGTTTCGACGCTCCCCCGGCCGGACAGGGATTGCGTTTCCGCTCCAAGCATCACGCGGACTCCGAGCGCTTCTAACTTGTGCTGCACGTAGGCGCTGGCCGCGGCATCCAGGTGATGCTCCAACAGCCGTCCGGCGAGTTGCACGAGAGTCACCTCGCAGCCCTGCAAACGCAATGCGCAGGCCGTCTCCACACCCTGAACGCCGCCTCCGATCACCGTGGTCCGCAGGCCCGGACGCAAACGTTGAAGCATCAGACCGGCGTCGTCCAAAGTCCGTAGGGTGTAGACGTTGTCCAGGTTCAGCCCGGCTATCGGCGGCAACCAGGGACGGGCGCCCATAGCCAGGATCAAGCGGTCGTATTCGGTAGCGCCCCCGTCTTCATCGATCACCAAGCGGCGGGCGGGATCCAATCGAACCACGTGCACGCCGAGGCGGGTGAGGATGCCATTATCCTGGTACCAGTTCCAGTCGTTTAGGGCAATTTCGTCGGGCGATTTGAGGCCGGCCAGTACGGAGGCCAGCACGTTGCGATCGTAATTGGCGCGCGGCTCGTCGCCGAAAACCGTGATCTCAAAATCATGCGGCCGCTGGAGGATCTGCTGCAGGCAGGCAAAGCCGGCCATCCCGTTGCCGACCACTACAAGTCGTTTCATCCGTACGCTCCCGCCACTGGCGCCACCTGAGAAGCTGCGGCAAGGAGCTAATCGGCGGGATGCAACACAGCTCCCGATTCAGCGCTGGAACACGGCTCGTTCCCAAAAGTGAACTGAGGCCAGTCTATCAGCGGCCGTAAGGATTTGGAATACGGCGGGGGGAAGAAAGTTTTTATGAACTCGATCAACCAAACAGGGCCTAAAGGGAAAAACGGAATGCCCCAGGATTGTCGAGATGCTAAAGTTGTAACAAAACGGCGGGGAACATACCCACCAGGAAAGGATCACAACATGGCAGCATTCGGCGACTGGTCGGCGCGACCGACCGTATCGTCGGTAACGATCGACGGGGACAAAATCTGGTGCGAGTCGGTCAGCGTCGCGCTTACCACGCACCCGAACCGCGCCGGCAAGCCGGCCATCGGAGCATTTCATGTCCATATCGAAATTGTTGTCGACCTCCACAACAACATCACGTTCGACGTGCTCAAAAAGCTCTTCGAATTGTCGAAGGTCATCACCCTCGACAAGATCAAGGACGTCACGATTGACTTCTGGTTGGATGAGAGCCACCAGGACGTGATCTGCAGTTACTCGCTGCGAGGCTGGATCAGCCACTTCCAAACCCACAGTGGGGGGGGCTCCAATCACACTTTGGTGATGACCATCCAACCGACGCTGGATGACCGATCTGTTTTTGACATCGACATGAACAACTGAGAGTGGAGTCACCCGCGCGCTTCGGTGCTGCAATGATGGAAAAAGACATTCGAGAACAGTATGGCGTCTGAAAGGCTGTTATACCATTCCGTGACGTCTTCGATCAGCGGACGGCTCAATAAGAAGAGCGTAGTCTTCTTTGTGCGCCCAACAAAGCCAAGGTGGCTGCCGAGACCCGGTGATTACGTGATTCGTCCGCCCGAGGGAGATTCAAGCTACGGAATTGTCGCGGTGCTGGCGCCCGCGACGTCTCCCCGTGGCGGGAGGGCGCCAATCGTTCCAACCTTCCAGTACGATTTGCAGCCCACCTTCCAATACGATTCGGCACAGACGATTCAGTACGATTCGGCGCCGACGTTTCAGTACGATTCACCGCCAACATTTCAGTACGATTCACCGCCGACGTTTCAGTACGATTCACCGCCGACGTTTCAGTACGATTCGGCGCCGACGTTTCAGTACGACTCGCAGCCAACATTTCAGTACGATTCACCGCCGACGTTTCAGTATGATTCACCGCCAACACTTCCTGATTCATCCGTGGCGCCCGTGGGTACGGTCTTCGTTCTCAGCAGCACTCCGATTGCGGGGCAAAATTGTCTTCTGGTGACAGCCGGACTGGACGCTTTGACGAGCGCCTTGAAGGTTTCGGACGAAATTTCTGTCACAATCATTTGATGAAACGAATCGTAACGCGGTCCGGCAAAAATTGGCATGACGCCTGAAAGCACTGTGCATCTGCTTGTCGGTACGCCTTGCTATGACGGCCGGGTCACGATGGCCTACGCGTATTCTCTTTTGAAATTACAGCACGCTTGCCTGGAACGCGCTATCCGTCTCACGGTTTTGCTGATGTCGGGGGATGCGCTCATCACCCGCGCACGGCAGAATCTCGTGGCACACTTCCTGGAGAATCCATCGGCTACACATCTGCTCTTCGTCGATGCAGACATCGGCTTCGAACCGGATCAGGTATTCCGGCTGCTGGACTCCGGCGGCAGCGTGACCGCGGCGGCTTACCCGCTCAAACGCGTCGATTGGGCGCTGTTCAGCGCAGCCGCCCGGGCAGGACTCGGCCATCCGCAATCGGAAGCACTTTCCTACGTGGTCGAGCTGGACGTCCCGGAATGCATTGGCCTGGGCGGCCGCTTTGTGAAGGTGCGCTACGCTGGCACGGGCTTCCTGATGATTCAACGCGCCGCGCTCGAAAAAATGATGGAACATTACAGCGAGCTTCGCTACGCGCATGAGCATCGGGCGGACGACCCGTTGAGCGGCAGTAAGTGGCGCAGCGCGATCTTCAATTGCATGACCGACGAAGCCGGAAACTACCTCAGCGAGGATTTCAGCTTTTGCCGCAGGTGGACGGACCTGGGAGGCGAGATCTGGCTGGACCTCCAAAGCCGTCTCAATCACGTCGGCATGATGACCTTCGAGGGCGACTTCGCCACCCATTTCGAGCGGCGGAGAAAAATCCGGGAGGCCGTGCAGAATCCGGAATAGCACGGGGGCTGGCGGAAGCTAGTGGGGGTCGAACCCACCAGCGACACAGAGTGCCGCTCGCTGGTTTTGAAGACCAGGCCCAGCACCGGCCAAGATTAGCTTCCGCCGTTGATTCTAGCACTGCGCCCGAGCGCGCTAGCGCTCCGGGTCGACACGCGTGGCCGGAAGCGCGGGAAGCGAAGGCAGCGCGCCGCGCAGCATATCGTTCGAGAAGAAATATTTCCCGTCGCTCGGAACCATCATGATCTGCACCTTGTCCGACAGTTTCTCAGCGATGATCTTCTGAATGAGCAGCGGATTGTCTTTCAGCGCCGCGCCCTCCAGCCGCATCTTATCGGCGTCGGCCTTGGAGAGCAGCTGGACGCGGTCCAGATCGGCCTGGTTCATGAGCTTGCGCTTCTCCAGTTCGGCCTTTCCGTCGATGACCTTGGCCTCGGCCATGGCCTGCGCCTGTTCGACGGTAGCTTCCTTGCGGGCTTCCGCCTCCAGCTTGGTCTGCTGGATCTGTTTCTCCTTGAGCGGCAGCGTGTACTGCATGGCGTCGGATTGCGCCTTCGCCCGCAGCACCGTCACCTGTGCTTCACCTTCCGCGGCCTGGATGTCGCGAGCCTTCTGCGCCTCGGCTTCCAGCTCGGCGACTTTCACCTCCTTTTGCTTGACGTCCAGCTCCACTCCCAGCCGTTCGTTTTCCTGTTCCTTCAGAAGCACGCCTTCCAGTCCTTTGGCGTACTCGGCGGGCAATTGGATGTCGCGCAACATGACTTCCTTGACGATGACCGCGTCCGGCGCCAGCCGACGAGTGATGGCCGCGGCGGCTTCGCGGCGAATCTGGTCGCGGCGCGTGGCGAACAGATCGCGTACCAGGTAGTTCGGCGCCAGGTCGCGAAACGTGCTGGCCACCACGGGCGGTACGAGTTCCTCTTCGAGTGGCTGCGGCAGGTTGGCCTGCACATAAGCCAGGCGACGCGGATCGATGCGGTAGCGCACGGCCACCGCCAGCCCGACTTCCAGTCCTTCCTTGGTCTGAACCTTCAGCGCTTCGCCTTTCTTGGGGTCCGGCGCGATGGCGGTTTCAAAAATCTGGTCGCGCAGGTCGAATGTCTCGACGTGCTGCACCAGCGGCACCACCAGGTGCAGTCCCGGATAAAGCGTATCCGGCAGCGTTCCGGAAATCTGGCTGACGCGGACGCCGGCCATGCCGGCTGGAACCACTTCGATGCTGAGGCCGGCGAGCAGCGGCACGAGCGCGGCCGCGGCCAAACGGCCCAGCGTCTCCCAGCGCTCGCGCGCGGGCGTCGTGCCGCTGCGAACCATGGCGAACAATTCTCTCGCGGCCAGCGTGGCAGCCGCCGCGAGCAAAGCGTAACCCAGAATTTCTAACAGGTACTTGAGTGTGATCATTTCCTGTCCTCCTCGTTTCGGCCATCGCAAACGAAATGCCGCATCAGAAGGCCAAGAAAAAGAAGTTCCGGAAAAACGAACAGCGTGTCAGTCTTGAAACGCGCGTGTGCGGCAGGACACGTTGGAATCAGTTTGCGGCCGTGGATGCCGCCGGCCCGTTTCCGTCCAGCCCGATCGCGGCGGCACGCTCGCGCATGGCTTGGATACAAAACTCGATGTGCTGATCCAGGTCCACGCCGAGCGCCGAAGCGCCGTTGGTGATGTCGTCGCGGCTCACCGACCGCGCGAACGCCTTGTCCTTTAGTTTCTTCCGCACCGATTTCGAGTCCACCTCGTGAATGCTCCGGCCGGGCTTGACGTAGGAGCAGGCCGTCAGGAACCCGGCGAGTTCGTCGCAGGCGAACAGTGTCTTTTCCAGGCGCGATTCGCGCGGCACGCCGCTATAATTGGCATGCGAGAGAATGGCCCGCCGGATCTCGGCATCCACGCCGCGCTCGGCCAGAATCGGCTCGCCTTTCATGGGATGGTCCGGCGCCTCCGGATGCATCTCGTAATCGAAGTCGTGCAGCAAGGCCGTGACGGACCACTTGGCCTCGTCTTCGCCGAATTGGCGCGCGTAGGCCACAACACAGGCTTCCACGGCCAGCGCGTGCCGCCGCAGGCTGTCGGACTTGGTGAACTCACACAGAAGGTTCCAGGCTTCCTGCCGCGTCATCTTTTCGCATCCATATCGACCATCGTAACGAAACCGGTGATATATTGAAAAAGACTCTGGCGTGGGCCTGTGGCGCAGTTGGGAGCGCGCTTCCATGGCATGGAAGAGGTCGTGAGTTCGAATCTCACCAGGTCCACCAAAACAAACCCCAATAAAACATAGACTTACGAAAACGCTTGCGCGCTTCCGCATCGTGGAAGAGGTCAAGCGGAGTCCATTTGGACTCCAGCCGACAGCCCTACGCACTCTGCTCCCAAATCCGTCCCTGTTTTCGCGTCGCGTCCCAATCGTAAAAGACCGCCATACATGCGTTCCGTCAGGCAGCCCTATAATGAACCTTTCAGGCCAAGACCGATGCCTCATCGGCCTGCGGGAGTCGGCCTTTCACTTGCCTGTGTGCGATGGATGCGACTGGGCTTTGATCATTTCGGTCGGGTCGTCTTGCTGGGACCAGGCGATCGAGCGGTACGTAGCGCAGAGAACGGTTCCATTTTCACGCTGATCACGCGACGCAAGGACCTCCTTCGCGAGAACCGCAGTGGCGCCATCAGGGAGCCTGACGGCAGGGGTTTCAGGAAAGAACTGATTATCCTTCAATCGCTTAAACTGAAATCAGGCCAATAGGACACCATATGGAAACGGATCTAGATCAAGAACGGCGCCAAGCCCACGCATTGCTGGATGCGTTACCGGCCGAAAAGCTGAATGCCGTCCGCAATCTGCTCGAAGTCATGGTGGAGCCTTTGGCCCGCTCGCTCGCGCTCGCTGAAGTTGAAGAGGAAGACGTCACGCCAGACACGGCCGCCGCGCTGGACCGCGCCCGTGCTTCACTCGCTCGCGGAGAGGGTATCCCGCACGACGATGTCCTCCGCGAATTCGGCCTGAAACAGTGAGCGAGGAGGCCGCTCCCGAGCGCATTGCGGTCAGTTGGTCGCCAGAAGCCCGCGCCGATCTGAGGGCCATCGATCGAGAGACCGCAATTTCAGATTCTCCATTGCATCGACCGTTACCTATCCAGCCGCGCAGGCGATATGAAAAAACTCAAACCGCCGCAGATCGGTTTCCGTCTCCGCTGTAGCGATTACCGTGTCTTCTTCGATCACCGGAGTGAGACCCCCATTGAAATCACCGGCATCCGCCATCGACGCGAGGCTTATCGCTGAGTCAACCCGCAATACGGCACGGAATCCGCGTGAAGTCCCAGAATCATGCGAACACGGCCCTGGCGTCCACCGGAGTCCACGTCGCCTCTTGCTAAGTCTTTCGTTTTGCGCCAAACTATCTGCAAGCGATTGATATTTCTTAAGTGGCATGGAAGAGGTCGAGAGTTTGAATCTCTCCAGGTCCACCAAAACAAAGCCCAACAAAACACAGACTTACGAAATGCTTGCGCTCTTCCACGTCGAGGAAGAGGTCAAGCGGAGTCCATTTGGAGTCTAAAACGGCGGAATTTGGACTCCAGCTTGCCGGCTCTGGATGTGATGGGCCGTCCCCTTGAGCCCACCAGGCGAGGGACAATTGGTTGCAGCACGATGAGAATGCGCGAAAAGCGAAGTGAAGCGCTTCCCGCGATGCTTCTATTGTCAGAAAAACGAAATGAAGTAGAAAACCTAAGACGGGACCAGGATGGGTTACCCTGTGAAGAGATCACGACAGTCGTACAGTCACGAAATCTATCTGATCTTTCAGCAATTCTAGACCATCCGGGGGATAGAACACTAACCGTTGACCTAACATCGTTGTGTCGAACGTTTTTTCGCGCCACGTCGCAGATGTGATGCCCTTTCTGAGCAGGTCACTGGGCCACTCTTTGAGAGTGCCGCCCTCCTCGTGAGACATCACATTTCTCAAGATGCGGGCGAATTGAAACCACGGCTCAGCCTTGTATGTTGGGAATTGTCCTGTCTCTCTACAGTACAGCAGAATAAGCTCATGAGCCTCGCGCATCATTGCTCCGAGCAGACTATTTTCGTAATTCCTTTTGAACCCCTCGGCGGCGGTGTAATCGTCGTTACGCGCCCGCTTTACTAACGGCCCGAGCTTAATTTCCACGTCTCCTTTTCGGCCCCTGAAAACCGCAGTTTGCTTGGACAGTGCCCGCCAACGTTCGACAGGTACGAGGTTCGGGCACACGAAACCATAGAGAAGATTGTTCAGAAAGATATTGAGGCCGTTGAGCAACTCGTCTTTTGTGAGAGGCCTGCGCCTGCCGGGGAGCGTATTAACAACTGTCTGCCCCACGATTACCTCTGGCTCATTTTACGCCGGCAAGAATGTTCTCCGCACTGGCAGACAAGGTTCCTCCGGCGGGTTGCGGAACGGCGGCCAGACGAAGAAATCCAAATCGAGATCCAGAATAGTGTGCAGAACCCTCCAACTTTCGCGGCTGGGGGCCGACGCCCGACCCCGAGCCTTTTGCTCTCGTCTTCAGTTTAAACCCGTTACGAGTGCCTGAGCACTGACGCAGGCTATGCCGACCGCCGAATCGGCACAAAACGGATCTCGACCCGCTGATTCAATGCGCCCGCGATCCTGCGCAACATCGCCAGGGAATGGCCCTGGTAATCGGCATCCTCTAGGCGGCAGATGACCGACGCGGTGGTACCTATGAGCTTGGCAAGCTGAGTTTGGGTGATGCCCGCCGCTGCCCTCAGTTCGTGGATCTTGCGGGCGATCTCTTCATTCGCGCGCGCCTCCTCCAGGTTCTTCAGCCTGGCCGGCTTGCCTTCGTAGAACCGGCGGTGAAGGACCTCCACCGCATCGCTGGTCGGTTTCAGCGTCTTTGCTTTGTTAGCTGGCATGGTCAAACCTCCTCATAAGTGTGCTTCGCCGGATTCGCCTCAAACCGCCTCTTGCGTTCGACCGCGCGGTCGATCTCTTTCGGCGGGACCACCCGCTCCTTCGCAAGGCCGTGAGAGACCACGGCCGCCACCGCGCCGTGGAAGAAGTACAGGATCCGGTGATGAACGCCTCCCCGGCTGACGCGCAGTTCGTAGATGCCGTCTCGCAGGAGGTCCGCTTCGGGCCGTCGCAGTTCGTGACCCATCTCGCGCAGGCGCTCCAGCCGAAGGTAGCACTTGTCCTGCACTTTCGCCGGTAACTTGTCGAACCACTCGATGAACGGGCATGATCCGTCTTCCTCCCGGTAGAGGGCAACTCTAGTCTTGGACACTCGATCCAAGTCTATTCGCAATATTGCGAAAAGGCAAGTTGGCCTTGCGAAGCCACGAAGGCGTCACCGCTCCACGTGGGCATTGTCCTTATAGAGAGATCATCTGTTGTCTTCTCACGCAGACAACAATCACAACGGCTTGCAACCGCGCGCGTGAAAGCATGCCTCCCGCCGTTTCCGATCTGAACTCCCGGTGGCGTCCACCGGAGTCGACGTCGCCTCTTGCTAAGTCTTTCGTTTTGCGCCAAACTATCTGCAAGCGATTGATATTTCTTAAGTGGCATGGAAGAGGTCGAGAGTTTGAATCTCTCCAGGTCCACCAACTCCGATCCGGGTTACGTCCCAGCATGCGTACGTTTTTGGAACTCGCCCTCTTCGCCGGCCTCCTCACGGCCGCCCTCTGCTTCAACGCCCGCACCACGTGGGCCAAGCCGGAATACGCCCGCAGAACCCAGAAGGAGTGCAATTTCTGCCATCCGCCGGACTCCTGGAATCTGAACGACGCAGGAAAGTACTATCGCGATCACAAATATTCGCTCCAGGGCTACAAGCCGCCGGCCACGGGCAAATCCGGCAACAAACCCAGCAAAGGCTCCTAGCCCAGGAGGCTCTGCCGGATTCTGCCTACTAGGTGTCCACCTAGCTCTTGAGGCCGGGCCGTACAGCCGAAAGAATGGAAAAGGGCCGGAAGCCTGATTGGGGCGGGGACGAAAGTGTGGTCCCCCGCGTGATTTTTCCTCCTTCACCTTCCGGCCCAGACGCCACGGCGGCCCTCCAAAACTGCTATACACAAATTAGGCAGAAACTGTTTCGGGAAACGGGGATGACGGGGAACGCTTCAACGGCGCCATGGTCTCAAGTTGGGCGGCGAAGCGGAAGTCCACCCCACTGACGGCATGACACCGATCCACCAGAAGCTGATCCACCAGAAGACCCGCTGGGCCCTGCTCCTGATCGTGCCCGTTCTGATCGGAGTAGTCATGTATTTCTTCGCCCGGAGAGCGAAGGAAGAGAACGAATCGGTCCGGCATACGCTGGTGGTTCAACTGACGCTCGAGCGTTTGCTGTTTTGTCTGGACCACGCCGAGACCAGCGAGCGCGCCTTTCTGTTGACCGGCGAAGACCGGTTACTCGGGCCTTACCAGGAGGCGGTCCCGCAGGCGCGGCGGGAGCTGGCCAGCCTTCGCAGCCTGACCGTGGACAATCCACGGCAGCAACTGGCGGTCCTGCGGATCGTTCCTCTGATCGAGCAGAAACTGGCGCACATGGAAGAGAACATCGCCCTCTCCCGGGGAACAGGTCTGAAAGGGGAAGAACTGGTGCAACGGATCGACCGGGGCGAGCTGCTGATGGATTCGATCCAGGGCGTGGCCGCCGAATTGCAGACTCAGGAGGACCGGCTGCTGAAACAGCGGGAAGTGGAATTCGGCGAGGGTGCGAGTCGTTTCACCTGGAGTGTCGCGCTGGGTTACCTGGTCCTGGTGGTGGCAGCCGGCTCGCTATACCAGGCTGTAAAGCGTTACAGCCGCCAGGCGGCCGAGGCCGAACAGAGCCTTTCGCACTTGAACTCCTTGCTGGAGCAACGTGTCCGGGCGCGTACGGCCTCCTTGCAGGCTAGCGAAGAACTGCTGAAAACGTTCGTCCAGCATGTGCCCGCGGCAGTGGCGATGCTGGATCGCCAAATGCGTTATTTACAGGTGAGCGAACGCTGGGTGTCGGATTTTTCATTGCCCAACGAAGGCTTACTGGGCCGGTCGCACTATGAAGTGTTCCCCGACCTTCCGGAACGCTGGAAGTCGATTCTCCAGCGGTGCCTGGCGGGCGAGAGTCTCAAGGCGGGCGAAGACTGCTTTGAACGCGCCGATGGAAGCCAAATCTGGCTACGCTGGGAGGTCCGGCCGTGGGGATCCCGCGACGGAAAGCCGGAAGGAATCCTGATTTTTTCCGAAGACATCTCTGCGCATAAACGCCTGGAGCAGGCGCTGCGCGGCAGCGAACAGGAGCTACGCGATCTGGCGCGCAGCCTATTGACGGCGCAGGCGGACGAACGCCGGCGGATTGCCCGCGATCTGCATGACGACGTCACGCAGCGGCTGGCGCTGTTGTCCATCGAAATCGGCAAGCTGACCGCCGAGGAAGGCTGCACCGGCGAGCCCCGAAGGGTACTGGTTTCGCTGCAGAACCAGGCTAATCAAATTTCCGTCGACGTCCGGCGCATTTCCCACGGCCTGCATCCATCCGTCATCGAGGATTTCGGTTTGAGCATGGCCTTGGAAGAGTTTTGCGATGAGTTCAGCAAGGCTCAAGGCTCTCCGGTCTGGTTTGAAGGCGGGATCGACGAGGAAGGCTTGAGTACCGAGGCTGCATCCTCTCTCTTCCGGATCGCACAGGAGGCGGTCCAAAACGCCGCCAAGCACGCCGGCGCCTCCCTGGTCCACGTTGTGCTCCGCCAGGAGCAAGGGAACATCCAATTGATTGTCAGCGATGACGGCGCGGGCTTTTCGGCCGATCGCGACCAGCTCAACCAGGGGCTGGGCATCCTCAGCATGAAGGAGAGGATTCGGATGGTCAACGGCACGCTCACCATCCACTCCCAACCCGGCGGCGGAGTTCAAATCGTCGCTTCGGTTCCGTTTTCGAAGAACAGTTATGAAACCGCGAATTCTCCTGGCTGACGACCACTCCCTGATTCTGAAGGGAATCAAGGGTCTGGTGGAAAGTCATTACGAAGTGGTGGGACTGGTGGACAACGGCCAACAAGCCGTCGAAACGGCCCTGCGGCATAAGCCCGACGTCCTGATTCTCGACATCAGCATGCCGATCCTGAACGGCATCGATGCGATGCGTGCGGTAAAGCGGGAACTGCCGCAGACCAAAGTCATCATTCTCACCATGCATTCCAGCCCGATTTACCTGCGCAAGGCGCTGGAGGCCGGAGCATCCGGCTATGTCCTGAAATCGGGCGCGGCGGAGGAGCTACTGGATGCGATCGCAAAAGTCCTGAAAGGCGGTGTCTACGTTACACCCGCGTTCCAAGGGGTCACGCTGCAGAGCGTAGCGCTGGGACGCTCGAAGCCGGGAAGATCGCCCATCGAGCTGACGAGCCGGCAGAGGCAAATTCTGCAGCTGGTCGCCGAGGGCCGGCAGAACAAGGAGATCGCGCATATTCTCCAGGTTTCGGTGAAGACCGTGGAGTTCCACCGGTCGCGGATCATGGCCAAAACAGGCGCCCATAGCGTCGCGGAGCTCACAAAGCTCGCGATCCAGGAAGGACTCGTCGATGCCGCCACAGAACCGTTCAGCGCCCAGAACTAGTACTTGACCTAGGTGCCTCCGGTTCCACGCCGGTGGGAACATGGCAACAGGGCTTCCTCGCAGGTGGATATGGCCGATTACGCCGCAGCAAAGCAAGTCTCGGTGAAAACGATACTAGACTCGTTATTGGCGGGAAGTCCAGGTGAGATCATTCAGGCCGAGTTCAATGGTCTGCCAACCCGCGTCAAGCGCCAGGCCGCGCTCTGTACGGCCTGCGGAATACGCGCCGAAGCCGCTGCCAGCTGCCAGGACCGAGGCGACGAAATCGCCGCCTTCCTGGCCGCCAACTGCCTGCTCTTCGAGCTGGGGCGGAAGCCTTGCGCACTGCAGCAGGTCTACGGGATGCAGTTGGACCTTTTGTCATAGCCGCAGTCCAAATTTCAATCCCGTAACAAATCGGTATGCTCCCGCGCGCACTGGAAAGCGCCATCATAGGAGAGTGTGATCGTCCTCCCAGGAGCATCTCATGCAGGCAACTATCAACAACCAGACCGCTATGTCTTCATCGCATCCGCTTTCCGCTGACGAGCTGCGGAAGATCCACGCTTACTGGCGCGCTGCCAATTATCTTTCGGTCGGACAAATTTATCTTTACGAGAATCCCCTGCTCACTGAGCCGCTGCGCCTGGAGCACATCAAGCCGCGGCTGCTGGGCCATTGGGGCACCACGCCGGGCTTGAACTTCATCTACGTGCACTGCAACCGGGTCATCAAGAAGTATGACCTGGACGTGATTTACATCTGCGGCCCCGGTCATGGCGGCCCGGGCATGGTGGCCAACACTTATCTCGAGGGGACTTACAGCGAGCTGTTTCCCAACATCGGTCAGGACGCCGAGGGCCTGAAGCGGTTGTTCACGCAGTTCTCGTTTCCGGGCGGAATCCCCAGCCACGCCGCGCCGGAAACGCCCGGCTCCATTCACGAAGGCGGCGAGCTGGGCTATTCGCTCCTGCACGCCTTTGGGGCGGTGTTCGATAATCCCGGCCTGATCGCCTGCTGCGTGATCGGTGACGGTGAATCGGAGACCGGCGCGCTGGCCGCGAGTTGGCACTCCAACAAATTTCTGAATCCGGTTCGTGACGGCGCCGTTCTGCCGATCCTGCATCTCAACGGCTACAAGATTGCCGGGCCAACCGTGCTGGCGCGAATCCCGCGCGATGAGCTAGCCGAATTGCTGCGCGGCTACGGCTACAATCCCTACTTCGTCGCCGGGCACGAGCCGGAGCCGATGCATCAGGCGATGGCCTCCACCATGGACACGATCGTCGAAGAGATTCACACCATCCAGAAGGAGGCCCGCGAGCACGGTTTTTCGCATCGTCCGCGCTGGCCCATGATCGTATTGGATTCGCCTAAAGGCTGGACCGGCCCCAAAGTGGTTGATGGCGTGCCCATCGAAGGAACCTTCCGCGCCCACCAGGTTCCACTCAGCGAGCTGGCCTCCAAGCCGGATCACCTGCGCATGCTGGAAGACTGGATGAAGAGCTATCACGCCGAAGAGCTTTTCGACGATGAGGGCAAGTTCAAGGCGGAGTTTGCCGAGCTGGCGCCCGCGGGGAATCGCCGCATGGGAGCCAATCCGCACGCCAACGGCGGCCTGCTGCTGAAAGATCTGCGGCTTCCCGACTTCCGCAAGTACGCCGTGGCAGTGCCTAAGCCCGGTACGGTGACGGCGGAGGCTACCCGCGTGCTCGGCGAGATGCTGCGCGACGTAATGCAGATGAACGGGGCATCCGCGAATTTCCGCATCTTCGGCCCGGATGAAACCGCCTCTAATCGTCTGACTGCGGTCTTCGACGTGACCAGCCGGACTTCGACCGGCGACATCCTTCCGGCCGACGATCACGTCTCGCCCGACGGCCGCGTCATGGAAGTGTTGAGCGAACATTTGTGCCAGGGCTGGCTGGAAGGCTACCTTCTCACCGGCCGCCACGGCTTGTTCTCCTGCTATGAAGCCTTCATTCACATCATCGATTCAATGTTCAACCAGCACGCCAAGTGGCTGAAGACCACGCGCGGCATCGCTTGGCGCCGCCCCATCGCGTCGCTGAACTATCTGCTCACGTCGCACGTCTGGCGGCAGGATCATAACGGATTCAGCCACCAGGACCCGGGCTTCATCGATCATGTCGTCAATAAGAAGGCCGACGTGGTGCGCGTATATCTTCCGCCGGACGCCAACTGCCTGCTTTCGGTGGCCGATCATTGCCTGCGCAGCCGCCATTACGTCAACGTGATCATCGCCGGAAAGCAGCCCGCGCTTCAATATCTCGACATGGACGCGGCCGTCCGCCACTGCACCGCCGGCATCGGAATCTGGGAGTGGGCCAGCAACGACCAAGGCGGCGAGCCGGATGTGGTGATGGCGTGCGCCGGCGATGTTCCTACGCTCGAGACCCTGGCCGCCGTGGATCTGCTCCGCCAGCGTCTGCCCGACCTCAAGATTCGCGTCGTCAACGTGGTCGACCTGATGACCTTGCAGCCCGAGTCCGAACATCCGCACGGATTATGCGACCGCGACTTCGACGCCATCTTCACGGTGGACAAGCCGGTCGTGTTCGCCTTTCACGGTTATCCGTGGCTGATCCACCGCCTGACCTACCGGCGTACGAATCATGCCAACCTGCACGTGCGCGGCTACAAGGAAAACGGCACGACCACCACGCCCTTCGACATGACCGTGTTGAACGATCTGGACCGCTTCCACCTGGCCGGCGATGTGCTGGACCGCGTGCCGAGGCTGCGGGGCGCCGCCGGACACGAAAAACAAATGCTGCGCAACCGCCTGATCGAGCACAAGCTGTACGTCTCTTCGCATGGCGATGACATGCCGCGCATTCGCGACTGGCAGTGGTCCGGCGCATGAGAATCCTGGTGCTGAACTGCGGATCCAGCACCTTCAAGTGTTGGTTTCGCGAAGTACCGGATTCCGCGCTGCCGTCCGATCCGCTCCCGCCGCAATGGAGCGCGCGCGCCGACTGGAGCCGCAACCCCCGGCTGGCCGAGTTGAAGATCACGCGCACGGACGGCTCCGCGCGGGAGCGCTCGATTCCCATTGAAGATCCCGCGGACGCGCTCGAACCCACGCTGCAGGATTTGCCGGCACAGGTGGACGTGGCCGGGCACCGCATCGTGCACGGAGGGCCGAAATACCGCGAACCCGCATTCGCCACCGCCGCGGTTCGTGACTCCATCGCCGCCGAGGCCGAGATCGCGCCCGCGCACAATCGCCTGCAGCTGGACGCTATCCGCACGGTGGACCGCGTTCTGGGAAGCAGCATCCCGCAAGTGGCCGTGTTCGACACCGGCTTTCATTGCACTCTGGAGCCCGCCGCGTACGTCTATCCGGGACCCTATGCATGGCTGGAACGCGGCATCCGCCGCTACGGTTTTCACGGCATCAGCGTGAAATATGCGACGCGGCGCGCCTCAGAGATGCTGGGCAAGCCCGCGGAATCCCTGAAGCTCATCGTGTGCCACCTCGGCAACGGCGCTTCGCTCACGGCAGTCAGCGGCGGCAAGAGCGTGGATACCAGCATGGGCTTCACACCGCTGGAAGGAATCATGATGGGCACGCGCAGCGGTTCCATCGATCCGGGAATCGTGGTTCATTTGCTGCGCCACGATCGGCTGACAGCGGACCAGCTCGACCAACTCCTCAATCGCGAGTCCGGACTTAAAGGAGTCTCTGGATTCAGCGGCGATATGCGCGAAATCCTGGAGGCTATCGCGGGCGGTAATGAGCGCGCCCGCCTGGCCTTCGACATCTACACGCATCGTCTCACCCGGGCCACCGGCGCAATGCTCGCGGTGCTGGGCGGCCTGGATGCTCTGGTTTACACCGGCGGCGTGGGCGAGAATTGCGCGCCGCTTCGAGCCGCGGTCTGCGCGCAGCTCGGTTTCATGGGGCTAACGCTGGATGACGCCACGAACGCACGACCCCAACTGGATCAAGATATTGCCGCGCCTGGCTCCCGCGTCCGCGTGCTGGTGATCCGCGCGGAAGAGGATTGGGAGATCGCACGGGACTGCCATCGCCTGCTGCTTACGCGCGCGTGAGCGCCGCATCGGCCAGCGAGCCGGTGCGTTCCCTGGGCAGGCGCAAACAAAATTGCGCGCCCGGGCCATCGGCGTCGGCCCACATGTCGCCGCCATGATCGAGCAGCGTCTGGCGCGATAACGCCAGCCCCAGCCCGAGACCGTTCCGCTTGCCTTCCGTCGCGAAGGGCTCGAATAACCTGCCGCGCAGCGCGGGGCTGATGCCGGGACCCGTGTCGGTCACGCGCACCACAATGCTTGCGCCGTCGGCCTCCGCCTGAATCGAGATCGTGCCGCCGGATCGCATGGCTTCAATCGCATTTTCGAACAGATTCGAGAACACGCGCTCCATGCGCGCACGCTCCATGAGGCACTCCAAACCGTCGGGAACGTCCACGCTCAGCTCGATGCCGCGCGCATCGGCGGCGGCAGCCACCACGCTCCATGCTCCCGTGACCACTTCGCGGAGGCTACACATCTCGCTGCCGCTGGAAGTGCCGCGCACCACATCCAGCAGTTCCTGCAAGATGTCCTGAATGCCCCGAGACGCGCGGTAAATGTTGCGCGCCAGCCGCCGGGTTTGTTCTTCCGGCAGATCACCGTCCACCAGCATCTCGGCTCCGGCATAAATCGCCGCCAAAGGATTGCGCAGGTCGTGCACGATGGAAGTGGCCAGGCGGCCGATGGTGGCGATGCGCTCCTGCCGGATCAGTTCTTCGCGCGCCTGCCGGATGGATTCGCACATGCTCTGAAAAGTTCCGGCCAGGCGGCCGAGCTCATCTTCACTATTCACGCTCACGCGGCAGTCGTAATTCTGCCTCGCGATTTCGGCGGCGGCGCGATCCAGCTCCGCCACCGGCTGCATGATCTTCCGCGCCACCAGGTAGGTCACTACGAGCGCCGCCAGCAAAGCCAGGAGCCAGAGGGTGAAGACCTCGCGCCGCAGCGCCGAGAGCCGGCCGCGAGCTCCGGCCAGCGATCGCAGGATGAAGAGCTGGCCAACCGGCAAGCCGCTGACGTCCAGCAATGGCGTCGCCACGGACAAAAAGTCGGAGATGCGCGTGGAGTTCTTCAACAGCGCGGGCGCCAGCGCGGCCAGTTCAGGCCGGGCCAGCGTCGACGTCACCACCTGCCCGCCGGACACGAACACGTACTCGCTTCCGCCGGTGGAATTCTTCAGTTTCTGCGCCACACCCGAGTCCACGCGGTATCCGGCCACTAAGACGTTCAGCAAGGCCGGTCCGCCGGGCGACTGGACATACACCGGCGTGACCACCACTTGAAACAAATGCTCGCCTTTTTGCACGAAGCCGGAAGCCTGCGTGGGGAAGCGCGCGCGCGCCGCGCGAACCATCGGCAGATCGTCGTTGGGCGCAAAGAATGCCGGCTCACCCAGGCTGGCCACAATCCTTCCCTGCCCGTCCGTCACCAGGAAGAAGGCGTCCTCCTGAGAGACTTTGGCCCACAGTTCCCCGGCGGAGTCGCGAATGGTCGCCTGGTCCCCCGTCCCGAAAGCGGCACGCACGTCCGACATCGTGCTGAGAATTTCGCTCACCGAAGCCAGCTGGTTGGCCCGCGCCTTCCACAGCGATTCGTAGGCCTGAAAACTCGCTTTGGCTTCCTGCTCCACGCTCGCGTAACTGGTGCTCACCACGCTGCGCTCCACCAGCCAGCCGGTGATCGCAAAGGCCAGCGTCATCACCAGCGACGTGGGGATCAGGATTTTCCACAACAAAGAGAGCCGCGAGAATCTCATGGTTTGGTCCCTACATAACTTCCGGAATCGGCCTCCGGCGGGTAATCCTTCCCATACTTGTTTTTGTGCGGAAGCTCCAGATAGCCGCTCTCCGATACGCTCATCCGCGGCGTCTGCACATCGCCGCTCACGGAGATGGTGCGCGCACACGCCTCCATCGCCCGATCGGTGGCGCGTTCATGAAACAGGTGCATCCGGTAACCGCCCAGCGGAACGCCGGCAATCCGGAAGGCCCCGTCTTTCTGGGTGACCGCGAAGTACGGCGTTTTCAACACGACGATCACCGCACTCATGGACGGATGAATATTGCAGAACACCCGGACTACGCCCTCGCGCCGGAAGGCGATGGAACGCGTCGTGCCTGGCGGATACAGCCCGATATCGAAGATCTGTCCATTGTAGTTGGAAAACGCATTGTGGAAAATCGGATCGTAATTGGGGAAATCCACGATCGTCCCCACGGTGACGGCCAGCACGTGCGGCGTGAAGGTTTTGTTCTTCTGGATCATGCGCGCATGCGCGCCGTCCGCGGGAAGCACCGGCGCTCCGTCGAGCGGCTCCAGCCACACCACGACTCCCGAATCGTCCTTGTGCCTGTGGACGTTGCCGGCATACGGCGACACCAGCTCCACACTCCCGCCGACCTCCGCCGCGGCAGCCGCTACGGAAAGCGTAAGCAGCGCTACGGCAGCGCTAAAACAGATACGCCAGAGCGAGGTCATAATGATTGTTCAAACGGTTTCCAATCCCGAGGTAGGTGGTCCGCACTTGCCCACCTTCGATGCTGACGATCACGTTGGGTGCCAGCCGGTACATGAAATTGCTGAAATAGCCCGCGTTCCTTCCGATCTCGCCATAGTACAGGTTCGAGGTGCGCTGGTCCTGCCGGCCGCCATAAACGTCGAACGCCAGCCGGGAGGTGATCGGCACTCGAATCTGCGCCCAGCCGCCCGTGCTGATCACTGGAATGACGTTCTGATCGTACACGGTGAAGCCCGGCTCCAGCGCGCCCAGCGGCGAGACGTTCTGTCCGTGAAAGAACAGGCCGGAAAACTCCAGCTTCGCCACCGGCCGCAGGAACCAATCCAGCGTATATACTTCGGAAGGCACGTTGATCTCCAGAACGCGATTGCGGTTGTAATGGACTCCACCCGCGATCTCCACGCGCTCCGTATCGCCCCATCTGTGCCACAACTCCAAGCGGCTTTCTGCACCCGGCCGCGAGTATTCCATCTGCTGTTCGGAAGGCGTTGGAACATAGATGCCGGTTTCCGTGGGAAAATCGTAATAACTGGTTTGAAATACGCCCGCTTGCGCGACCAGTCCGCTCGTGTCGCCCAGAGAAAAGCGCTGTTCGACGCGCACCTGCGGCTGCCACAGCCACAAATTGCCCGCCCCGGTCAAAGGGGAAACGCCCACCTGCGCGAGCGAATCCGGATCGCGCGGTGAAATGATCGGCTTGTCCTGTCCCACCATCACGCTGGTGTTAGTCCAGTCCAGGTTCACCGCCGCGGTCCGGATGCGGAACGCGTGATCCAGCGATCCGGTGGAACCGCCAAAGAAATCCATGTACAAGGACCCGCTTACGTTGCCGCCGAGAAACGTTCGCGGACCGTTGAACAGCAGGCCGATCGTGCTCTGCCGCAGTGTTCCTTCGCCGGTCACATTGCCGGGCGAAAACGACGCCGTCACCGGATCGTCCATGTTGTTGTTGTACTGGCCGTTGAGCGACGCATTGAACAATGCCATGCCGGTAATCCGTAGTGGAAACTTCTGCGATGCTTCCACCTTGGTTTGCTCGAGCTCGCCGGTCCGGCTTTCCTGAACCGCCAGGCGCTCGGCCGTCGTCGGCTGCGAAGACGGAGGCGCCGCTTCACCAGACGCGGGCGGCGTGGACGCGGCCTGCGCGGCGGACACCCCGGGCGTGGCGGGGGCCTTCAGCGCGGAGATCTCCTGGCGCAACGCACGCACCTGTTCCAGCAGCTCTTCGTTGTTCTTTTCCAGCCGGTCCAGCCGCTGCAGAATTTCCTGCATCGCAGGCGGGCTTTGGCCGGAGAGGGCAGGAACATTTCCCGCGAACACAACCGCCCATACAATCGCGCGCCCGAACTCATTTGCCGTGCATATCATCGCTCAAAAGCTGCTCCAGTTTCTCCCGCACCAAGGCGGGTGAATAAGGTTTCGCGAAAACCGCTTCGACGCCGTGCCGGCGCAGCCTCCCGGGCACATCCGGATCCGTGGAGCCGGTGATCACCAGAATCGGCAACGCGCTGTGCCGCTGATCGCTCCGCACGCGGTCGATCAGATCGAACCCGTCCATTCCAGGCATGTGCAGGTCCGTGACGATCGCCCGAATGTTCGCGGCCCGGCGCTCCAGCATCTGCCAGGCCTGCTCCGCGCTGGAAGCCATCAGAATCTCCAGACCGCGAATCGAGCTGAACAGGATTTCCAGCGTGGACGCGCACGTCTCGGCGTCCTCGACAATCAACACCGCCTTCGGCGCACTTCCGTTGCCGCTCATGGCAGGAACCGGTACCCCACGCCGTGCACCGTCAGGAAATGACGCGGTGTATTGGGGTCCGGCTCCAGCTTCTGCCGCAGCCGCACCACGTGTGCGTCCACCGTCCGCGTGTTCGGAAAGGACTCATAGCCCCACACCGAATTGAGAATCATGTCGCGGGTGAGCGGCCGGTCCGGATTCTGCAGAAAGTAGGTGAGCAGGTTGTATTCGGCCGGAGTCATCTTCAACGCTTCGCCCTTCTTGCTGACGACGCGCCGCTCGAAGTCCACCGCCACCGCGCCAAACTGCGCGATCTTGCGGATCTCCGGAGACGTGCGCCGCAGCACGGCGCGAATTCGCGCCAGCAGCTCCCGCGCGCCGAAGGGCTTCACGATGTAGTCGTCGGCGCCGATCTCGAGCAGCAACACTTTGTCCACTTCCTCGCCTACCGCGCTCAGCACGATGATCGGCGTCTTGATGTTGGCGGCACGCACCTGTTTGCAAATGTCGGTTCCGCTCATACCCGGCAGCCGCAGGTCCACGATCATCAGGTCCGGCTTGAGCGCCAGCGCGCGTTCAAAGCCGGTCTTTCCATCGGCCACTAATACCGGCACGAATCCCTCCTGCTCCAGCATGATGCCGATGGTGTCGCGGAGGCTCTCGTCGTCGTCGATTACCAGAATCGTCTGCATGAAGGTGCTTGTCTAAATCCTATCGCGCAAGGGTACGGAAATCTCCTGAGGTTTCAGCGCGAAAAACCCCTTTTTACTAAACCTTTACAACTTGGCAACCACTCGCCCGCCGGTCCGCCCGATGATGGTGGACGAAACACAGGAGCCTCCAGTGGACGCTTTCGGACAAACGCTGCGCCTGCGCACCATCGGGCCATTCACGGTCAGCGAGCAGTTCTATCCCAAGGGACTCGTGGCCGCCAGGCACTCGCACGTCTCCGACTACATCACATTCGTGCTGGCCGGCGCTTTCCGCGAACGCTACGCCACGCGGTCCATCGTGTGCCGCGCCGGCGCGGTGCGCTTTCTCCCGGCCGGCGTGGCGCACGATAACGAAATGTTGGCCGACCTGCGCTGCCTCCACGTCGCCGTCGAGCCGGCCACACTGAGTCAGTTGCGCCCGCAACCCGTTGTTCCGCGCAGCCCCGCCGAGATCAGCGGGCTCACCGCCACCTGGCTGGCAAACCGGCTGTATATGGAATTCTCACGCGAGGACACAGCCTCGGCCATGGCTATCCAGGGCCTGATGCTGGAGCTTCTGGCGGAGTTCGCCCGGTCGGAAGACGCCGACCCGGCGCTCGTGGCGCCGCACTGGCTCAAGCGAGCCGTCGAAATCGTGGAATCGCGCTTCCTGGAGCGCCTGAGTCTGGCGACAATTGCCTCCGAAGTCGGCGTGCACTACGTCCATCTGTCGCGCCAGTTCCACAAATACAATCGCTGCACGGTCGGCGAGTTGATTCGGCGGCGCCGAGTGCAGTACGCCTCGCACCTGCTCGCACATTCCAACACGCCGTTGGCCGAAATCGCACTCATCTGCGGTTTCTCCGACCAGAGCCACCTCTCGTACCTGTTCAAGCGCCACATGGGAATGAGTCCATCCAAGTTCCGCAGCCTGGCCGGCACGAGTTCGGTGGGCGTCATCAACGTGGATTTCAGCCCGGGTGCAAATGCCCTGCCGCGGCGAGCCGCCGCTGGCGAATAGATCAGAGCAGCCGGCTGCGGATATTGACCTCGGAAGTCAGCGTCCGGTGCACCGGGCGCTTATCGGCGATTTCCAGAAGCCGCGTGCGCCGCCGTCCGGCTCCCCTCCAGTTCGATATCGCGCTCGATGCGGTCGAGCATGCCTTCCCTGGTTTCGCACTTCGCGCAATCGAACGCCTAAATCCGCGAGTGCCGCAGACGCACGGCGACTCCGGCGAGCGGACCGTCCGCGGCGAACCGGTGCGGCCCCGCGGTGATCTCTTGCGCGAATCCGTCCGCCCTCCCGCGAACCAACATTTCCCGCGGCGCGTCCGCCATCAGCCCTCCACTTCGCCGACAATCGCCCGATCCACGTAGCACCACATCCACGCTTCGCCCGGCTCGATGGAGCGCATCAGCGGATGATGGGAAGCATGAAAATGCTGCGTGGCGTGCTTGTTCTTGGATGAATCACAGCAGCCGACCTTCCCGCAGATCATGCACATCCTCAGATGCACCCATCGGTCGCCCATCTTCACGCAGTCCTCGCAAACGTGCTTCGACGGCTCCGTGAAGCTCACCTCATCCAGATGCGCGCACTGTTTCGCCATCTCATCCTCCCTGTGTCGCCGATTTCTTGGGCGGCCGTTCCAACGCCGCGCGATCCCATTTCGCCAGCTCCGCGCCCGCCTGGTAGCTGCTCTCGAGAAAGGCCATGAGTTCCTTCTGAGGCGATGCCGCGCCGCGGATGTCGTCGTACATCAGCAGAAACTCGCCCATGCCGGAATGATACAGCGCGGCGTCGGGACGAACGCGAGACGTCTTGAAGCCTTCCGGCTCCGGCGCGGTGTAGGAGTAGAACGCCGGGCCTTTAATGTCGCCGCCTCCGGGCCAAAATCCCGCGCTGCTCACCTCGTGCGAATACGCTTCCTGCATCATGCGGTTTGGCCGGGGCGGCGCGGTCCGCCCGGAAAATCGCGTCACCGCCAGATCGAAGCTTCCCCAGAAAAAGTGCACCGGACTGCATTTGCCGATGAACCCTCCCCGGAATTCCTTCAGGATTGCGTCCACCGGAATCAGGATGCGACGGAAGCGCTCCACGGACTCGCGGTCGTAGGATTTGTGCACGCGATCCTCGGCGAATGGAATTGGATTGGCCACTTCGTCCGGGATCGCATGAATCGTCACGCCGATGCCCAGCGATTTCAGCGTGCTCATCAGCTCCGCGTAGAAATCCGCGACCGTGCGCGGCGCCAATTCCAGCGTGCGCACCGCCCCATCGCTGGTTTCGATCCCAAGCTGGTGACTGATCAGGTCGAATGTGATCTCGAACGTCCCGCGTGCATGCGGAATGGGTGACGTGGTCAAACCGCGCGCCGTAACGTATAACGTTGCGTTCCACCAATGATTCACCAGCGGCGTCAGCGTCAGCCGGATCTTGCCCACGATCTGCGTCCACATGTGCAGCGTGTCGTAAGTGTCCTGCCACGCAGCCAGCGGAAGCTCCGGCCACGCATCAGCGTTCGGATTCATTCGAGGCCTCCTGTCCAACTTCCAATTCTACGTGGCCTTGGCCCGGCTGGTAACTTAGAAAGGCACCCATGCGAATCCAAGTAGGCATTGTCGGCGCCGGACCCGCCGGCCTGATGCTGTCCCATCTCCTACACCTCCAAGGCATCCAAAGCATCGTGCTGGAGAATCGCAGCCGCCGTTATGTCGAAGAACGCGTCCGCGCGGGCGTGCTGGAACAAGGCACAGTCGATCTGATGGTCGAAACCGGCGTCGGCGAGCGGCTGAAGCGCCAGGGCCTGCGGCACGAAGGCGTGTGGTTCAGCTTCGGCGGCCATCGGCACCGCATCGATATGGCGGAGCTGACCGGCGGCCGTGCCATCACGGTCTACGCGCAGCAGGAGGTAGTGAAGGACCTGGTGCAGGCGCGCCTCGACGCCGGCGGCCAGCTTGTCTTCGAAATCGACGACCTCAGCGTTCACGATCTGGACTCCGAGCTTCCCAAGATCCGTTATCACAAGGACGGCGCCGCGCACGAGGTCGCTTGCGATTTCATCGGCGGCTGCGATGGGTTCCACGGCGTCTCACGGCCTTCGATTCCGCGCGGAGTGCTCACGGCCTACGAAAAAGTGTTTCCGTTTGCCTGGCTCGGTATTCTCGCGGAAGCCGCACCCACCTCTGAAGAGTTGGTTTACACCTATCACCATCACGGCTTCGCGCTATTCAGCATGCGCTCGCCCGAAATCACGCGGCTGTACCTGCAATGCATGCCCGACGAGGACCTCGCCGAATGGCCCGACGATCGCATTTGGGAAGAGATGAACGCGCGCATGCGCACGCTGGAAGGCTGGGGGCCTGGCGCCGGACCGATCGTGCAGAAGGGTGTGACCCCGATGCGCAGCTTCGTGGTCGAGCCGATGCAGTTCGGCAGGTTGTTCCTGGCGGGCGACGCGGCGCATATCGTCCCGCCCACCGGCGCGAAGGGCCTGAATCTGGCGGTCTCCGACGTGCGCGTGCTGGCCGAGGCGCTGGCAGCTTTCTACAAATCCGGCCGGCGCGATCTGCTGGATCAATACTCCGCCAAATGCCTGCGCCGCGTCTGGAAAGTCCAGCGATTTTCCTGGTGGATGACCTCGATGCTGCACCTCTTCCCGGACTCCGACGCTTTTGATCACCGCCGCCAGCTCGCCGAGTTGGATTACATCACCAGTTCGCGCGCTGGCATGACCGCGCTCGCCGAAAATTACGCGGGCCTGCCGATGGAGTAGCAGTTCCGTTGGCGCTGCCACCGGCGTGATAAAATCCATCCCTTATGACGTTTCCCCTCCCGC
Organism: Bryobacteraceae bacterium; assembly: GCA_035508055.1. Classification (GTDB taxonomy): domain Bacteria; phylum Acidobacteriota; class Terriglobia; order Bryobacterales; family Bryobacteraceae; genus Palsa-89. The sequence goes on from DATJNO010000044.1 coordinate 47,587, forward strand.
GTGTTGCGGCCCTGCCGGCACTGCTGGTCGCGTTGCTGCTTGCGCCCTGTCTCGCTTTCGCCGAAGACCCCGCCTCCATCTATAAGCAAAGCTGCGCGCCTTGCCATGACGCCGGCCTGAACCGCGCACCCACACGCGAAGCGCTGCACGCCATGACGCCCGGCCAGGTCCTCGCCGCGTTGGAATCCGGCCCCATGATCTCCATGGCCATTCGCCGCTCCTCCGCCGAACGCCGCGCTCTGGCCGAATATCTAACGGGCAAGTCCTTCGACCATCCCATCGACCTGGCGCCTTCCAGGCAGGCCATGTGCACCGCCTCGCCCGCCGTACTCCCCGACCCGTCTTCCTCGCCCATGTGGAACGGCTGGGGCGAAAACGATCTCAATACCCGATTCCAGGACGCCCGGCAGGCCGGACTCACCGCCGCCGAAGTTCCCCACCTCTCGTTGAAATGGGCTTTCGGCTTTCCCTCGGTTCTGGACGCCAACGGGCATCCCACGCTCGCCGCCGGCCGCATCTTCATCGGCAGCGCCACCGGCATGGTTTATTCGCTTGATGCCGCCACCGGCTGCGTCCACTGGTTCTTTCAAGCCGACGGCCGAGTGCGCGCGGCGATCAGCATCGCCAAAATCAACACCGCCACCGGCTCGCGTTATGCCGCGTTCGTAGGCGACGGACGAGCTACCGCGTATGCGCTGGACGCCGCTACCGGCAAGCTGATCTGGAAGGTCAAAATCGACGATTTCCCGGTCGCCACCATCACCGGGTCGCCGCACTACTACAACGGACGCCTCTACGTGCCGGTCGCATCCGGCGAAGAGGGCGCGGGCGCTTCGCCGGACTACCAGTGTTGCCGGTTCCGGGGCAGCATGGTCGCGCTCGACGCCTCCACCGGCAAGCAAATCTGGAAGACCTACACCATCCCGGAGCTTCCGCATCGCACCACGAAAAACAAGAAAGGTACGCAGCTCTGGGGACCCTCCGGCGCGCCCATTTGGAGCAGCTCCGCCATCGACATCAAACGCAACGCCATCGACGTCACCACCGGCGATAACTACAGCGACCCGCCCAGCCGCTGGAGCGACGCGTTCATGGCGCTGGATCTCGACACCGGCAAAATTCTCTGGACCCGCCAGATGACCGCCAAGGATTCCTACACTGCCGCCTGCCGCATCCCGGACAGAACCAATTGCCCGGCATCCAATGGTCCCGACTTCGACTTCAGTTCCGGCCCCATCCTGGTCACGTTCCCCAATGGCCGACGAGCGCTGGTCGCGGGCCAGAAGTCGGGCATCGTTCACGCCGTCGACCCCGACAATCAGGGCGAAGTGCTCTGGCAGGTGCGGGTCGGCAAGGGCGGCACCAGCGGCGGCGTGCAGTGGGGCTCGGCGGCCGACAACAAGAACGTCTATGTCGCGGTCGCCGACCTGGGCCGCCTCGTCGTTCCTTATAGCCTTGCCACCGACGCCGATCCCAACACCGGCGGCGGCATGTTCGCGCTCAGTCTCGAGACCGGCAAGCGCGTCTGGTACACACCTCCCGCGCCCTGCGGCACTCGCAAGCGCTGCAGCCCCGCGCAATCGGCCGCGGTGACTGCGATTCCCGGCGTGGCGTTCTCCGGCTCCGAAGACGGCCATCTGCGCGCTTACTCCGCTACCAACGGCACGGTCATCTGGGACGTCGACACCGAAACCGAATACAAGACCGTCAACGGCGTGGAAGCGCACGGCGGCTCGCTCGATGGCCCCGGCCCGATCGTCGGCGGCGGCATGCTGTTCGTGAATTCCGGATACGCCGCGGGCGGCGGCATGCCCGGCAACGTCCTGCTGGCGTTTTCGGTCGACGGCAAGTAAGTGCGGCTATCGTCGCACTGCTACGCGGTGACCGGTCTGGCATATTCGCCGCCTTGGTATGTCAACGCGGGCTTCATCGCGGGTGACCACACCACGCTGATTGCCGATACGGGCGGCAATGCGGCGGCCGCCGCCACGATTCACGGCTACGCCACGGCCGTGCGCCCCTCCAACCGGATCATTGCGCTGGATCTCGAAAAGCACTTCGACCACATCGGCGGCAACAGCTACTTCCACCAGCGCGGCATCGACGTCTACGGCCACGCTGGCATTGAGCGCACTGCGGCCGAGTTTCAGGCCGAAATCGACGCATTCAACGCTGTCATTCCGGACGCCGCGCGCCGCGCCCAGCGCGAAGCCGAGGTCTTTTTCGCAGACACCCAGCTCATCAATCCGAATCGAGATTATTCACTTGACGAAGTGCGCGGCAAGGTGTACGCTTGATTCCGAAGCCGCTCCAAGATTCAAGGCGGCTTCCCGGAAGGAGAGCTGTGACGATAATCGCCGGGTTTAGATCGGACGAAGGTATTGTGCTATGCAGCGACACCCAAGAGACTATTGGTTCTTCAAAAAGGCACGTTGCCAAGGTGAAAGTTGTTCCAGAGCATGCGGAGTTGCTTGAACTACTAGGAAACGGCGATTTGGCCGCCGTTTTCGGTGGTTCTGGATACGGTCCCTTCATAGATCTGTTGACCAGGAAGGCCTGGGAATCCTGCGCGAATTCAACCTCGTTGGAAGATGCGTGCTCTGCGATTGAGGCATCCATCAAAAGTGTCTATCGTGAGTACGGAGAAATTTACCAACACGGTCAATGCCCGACGGTCGAACTTATCTACGGCGTGAAACTGGGCGGCCAATCACGCTTATTTTCCTGTGTTGGCCCCATTGTCAATCCAGTAGACCGCTACTGTTCGGCTGGCGCTGGATACTACATGTCTGATTTCCTTTCGGCCAGAATGTATTCGGATACCATCAGCATTCAGCAGTGCGTCATTCTTGCGGCCTATATTCTGTTTCAAACCAAAGAGCACGTCGATGGATGTGGTGGTGACAGTCAAGTGGCAGTGCTTCGTCATAATGGCAGAAGTGGCATGGTAAACCGGCATCGGATTAACGCCTTGACGGAACTGCTAAAGGAATCAGATCGCAGGTTGGGACAAGTGTTGCTTGCGGCGGCTAATTTGCAGCCGGATTACGGAACCGTCCTGGACATGAGTCTAGAGGTCGCAAAGGACGCCATCAATCACGCTCGCGAAACCGCGCTGGTGCGAATAGCAATCGATGAAAACCCCGTTGGAACGATGCTGCCAGGATTTAATCTAAGAGATGATCTCGGATTCCTTGAACTGGGAATATCCAATCCGCCGGAGAGCACTCCGTGACCAGAGGGATCTTCAAACACAAATGCTAGGAGCAACAAATGGGATGGGTTGAGGATAGATTCGCCAGCCAAACTGCTCTCAATCAGGGAGTCCCTAAACTGTGGAACGCTATTAGGGACTGTTTTGGAAAGGCCGTGCTTGAATACAACTCGCATGTAGTGGGTACCGGGCAAGAGTTAACGCAGAGCGATTGTACATCGAACGGACGTTGGTGTAAGCGCCTAGAGAAGCGAACAGGCAGCTCGTCGCTCGAAGTCTACTTAGACATAAGTGTCTCTTCCTTGAAAATGTTCCGCCAGCCAGAAAATATTATGAAAGTAATTTGCATCTATCGACTGGCGAAGGATGGTTCGTTGGAGTTATTCTTCCGCGCGCTCGAAGGAGACGTGGTTAGGACTCCTGAGGAGGCCTGCCGAATGGCGATGGAGGAATTTTTATTCGACCCGTTTCCGCTTCCTTATTCGATTTCGCCGCAGCTCTGAACGGACGTGCTTATGCTGTCAATTTCTCAAAAGTCAATGGGTCAGCAGTAATCATATGCCGGAGTGTGTCAACAAACAGATCGGAGTTCTTGCGGCGATTGAACCGGAATGTCATTTCGTTCAGGTAAGCCGGGAGGTGCTTGGCGCTGACTTTATGCCAGGAGCCGATAATTCCGCGCTTCAACAGCGAAAAAGCGGACTCGATTGTGTTTGTGTGTATGTCTCCGCGAACGTACTCGCCCGCGCTGTGTGTAACCGTTTCGTGGCGTTCCTGATCGACCGCCCTTTTATACGCGTTGAGATCGTCGGTCACGATGACATCAACATCCGCGCTGATATGCTCTTGAACGTACTTTGCCAGCGTACCGCTCTTTACATCCTCTGCTCTAAAAAACCTGAGATCGCCTTCACGCTCACGAATGCCGACAACAATCTCTTTGCCCTCAGCGCCGCGTCCGCGCTTTCCATGGCGTTTCCCGCCCACATAAGTTTCGTCCATTTCGATCACGCCCCCGCCGTCGGCCAATTGTGCACCTTTGGTTGTTTCGTCCATCGCATGACGAATGCGATGACAGAGGTACCAAGCGGTCTTATAGGCTACGCCAAGCGTGCGCTTCAGTTGGTTTGCGGAGACGCCTTTGCGAGCCTCCACGATGAGCAGGACAGCAAGAAACCAAGTTGTCAAGGGAAGATGGCTATCGTGAAAAATCGATTGTGCGGTGACCGTGAATTGGTAGGCGCACTTGCGACATTCGTATTTGTAGCTGGATACCTCAAACACATTCGCGCTGTCGCAGCGAAGGCACTTGACGCCATTGGGCCAGCGGAGCTTTTTGAGCAGTTCGCGGCACTTGTCGTCTGTCGAGAACATGGAGTTAACATCAACTAGGGTCATGGCTACCAAACCTCCGATAAAAGACAATCCGTTGAGCCGCATCCCGACGCGCAAACTAGCCGCGAATCTAAAGCGGGAACTTCGGCAGATGTTGCGGGACAAGCAGAAGCAGGAGAAACCGACCAAGTCATAGAAGGACTGACGATTAGATCAACCATGAATCAAGTATACGCCAAGAAGATAACTTCGTCAAGTGAATAATCTCGATCCGAATTGCGCCATCGCCGCGGACACGCGCATCGATCTCGGCGGCTGCGAAGCCGAAATCCTCCTGACACCCGGCCACACGCCCACCAATATCTCCGTCTGGGTTCCTTCCGATCGCGTGCTGTTCAGCGCGGACTGCCTGATCGCGGGCTATCTGCCGAATCTCGACGCCGGCAGCCCGGACGATTGGCGCATCTGGCTTCAGTCCTTAGACCGCATCGCCGCGCTCGCCCCGCGCATCGTCGTTCCCGGCCACGGCCACGTCGCCACCTGGGACGAAGTGCCGCGCATGATCGCGAGCCTGCGCGCCCTCCTCGAGCGCGCCATCGAAAGCGGAACATCGCCGACGCGCTAAACTCTCTCCAGCACCGTCCCGTAGCCCTCCACGCGCCCGCTCAAGCCCACCAGACGCACGCTCGCCATTAGCGCATGCGGCGTGCTCGACACTACCGGCACCTTGCAGCGCTTCTCCAGCGGAACGATCAGATCCAGCGTCTTCAGCGCGCCGCACGAAATCACCAGCGCATCGGCCTTCGGCGCGCCCGCATATACGCTGGCGCTGAAGTTCAGCAATTCGTCGGGCGTCACCGGACCTCGGTCTTTGAAGCTGACGATCCCCATCCCCTTGATCGAGAGCACCTGGAATCCCGATTCTTGCAGAAACACGCTCAGCCGATGGCTCACGTCCTCGTCGTAGGCCGTCGCCACCGCGACCTTCCGGGCATTCACCACTTTCAGGCCTTCCACGATTCCCGTGCTCATGGTCGTCGATGGCAGCCCGGTCGCCTGGGTCACCTTCACCTTCAGCTCATGCTCGTACGCGGCGCCCTTATAAAAAGTCAGCGACGTCCCCATCACCGAAATCCCGTTCGCTCCCTCCTTGGCCATTTTCTCCGCCGCCGGCAGGATGCGCCCGAACACGCGATCATATTCTTCGGCCGTCATCTTCTCCAGTCCCACGCCCTCAGCCAGAAAGCGCACGCCGGTCGGATAAAGCCTGCGCGCTTCCGGGGGAACCGGATAGTTCGCGGGCGGGAAGATCATGCCCAACGTCGGCTCCTTCGTATTCGCGTGCAACGCGGCGCTCATGGCTCCGGCGGACGCAATCTGTAGAAACTGACGGCGCGAACTGCGATTCATGTGATGCTCCTCCACGCAGTATAACCCCTTCGCTCGACCCAGGCACGCTCCGCGAAATGCGCAAATCATTCATTAACCATTAACTCCTTGCTAACGGAGACGTCATGGAACGTTCACACTGCCTCTGTATACTCGGTCGTTCAACCTCAAAGCATCTCGAGGGAAGTCCAACATAGGGAACTGGAAGGGAAGATATGCCAACACGTCTGTCAACGCTCATCGCCGGAGCCTTGGTCGCCGGGGCTCTGATCCATGGAACAGCTAACGCTCAAACACCGGCCCCGGTTGCCGGCGCAGCGACACCGATTCAGCATCTGGTCGTAATTTTCCAGGAAAACGTGTCGTTCGACCATTACTTCGGCACGTATCCGTTCGCCATGAATCCGGAAGGTGAGCCGGCTTTCTACGCTTACCCCAACACGCCAAGCGTTAATGGCCTTGGCCCCGCGTTCCTTTATAACAACCAGACCGTGAGCAACTCGGCCAATGGTTCGGGCGCGAGCGCACCGTTCCGTTTCGATCGCTCGCAGGCCGCAACTTCCGATCAGGATCACGACTACACTGCCGAACAAATCGCCTATCACACCGGTTTGGCGGACCTGTTCCCGATGGCCACAGGCACGCCGGGCCCTCCGCCGACCAATTTTCCGGTGGCCTCGACGACCGGAATCGTCATGGGCTATTACGACGGCAACACCGTCACCGCCTTTTGGAATTACGCGCAGCATTTCGCCATGAGCGATAATTCGTACGGTACCAATTACGGTCCCTCCACCGACGGAGCCCTCAACTTGATTTCCGGCCAGCTGAACGGCGCGATCAATAACACCAACGGAACGGGCTCCATGATTGACGATGGCTCCGGCGGGCTCACAGACATCAGCGATGCGGATCCCGCCGGCGACGTCTGCTCCACCACCACGGGTGAAACCTTCAGCATGAGCGGCAAGAACATCGGAGACCTGCTGAATGCCGCAGGGGTGAGCTGGGGATTCTTTGAGGGCGGCTTCGACCTCACAGCGACGAATCCGAACGGATCCACCGGTTGCGCCCGGAGCACCACTTCTTTGATCACCAATTCGAAGAAGGCCGATTACATTCCCCACCATCAGCCGTTCCAATATTACGCCTCTACCGCAAATCTCAAGCATACGCGGCCCACTTCCGTAGCCATGATCGGACACGCGGGCGACGCGGCCAACCATCAATACGACATCAACGATTTCTATGCCGCGGTGAACGCCGGCAACTTCCCCGCGGTGAGCTTCCTGAAGGCTCCCGGATTTCAGGACGGCCACGCCGGCTACAGCGACCCCCTCGACGAACAGACGTTCATCGTGCACGTGATCAATTTCCTGCAGAACTCGCCTTATTGGGCGTCCACCGCCGTCGTAATCAACTATGACGACTCCGATGGCTGGTACGACCACCAGATGCCGCCCATCGTCAACCAGTCCACCACCAGCGCCGATATGGTGACCGGCAATGGCGCCTGCGGCAACGGCGCATCAGCATTGCCCGGCGTCGCAGCCGGAACCGCCCACGCCCAGGGCCGCTGTGGATATGGCCCCCGCCTCCCCATGATGGTGATTTCGCCCTACGCCAAGCAAAACTACGTGGATCACACCGTCACCGATCAGAGCTCCATCATCCGCTTCGTTGAAGACAACTGGCTGGAAGGGCAACGCATCGGCCAGGGCTCGTTCGATGCCATTGCGGGTCCGCTGGACAATATGTTCAACTTCGATGCGGCTCCCAACACCACGCCGTTCGTCCTTTCAGAGTCAAGCGGCCTCCCGGTCAATCCCGCGCAGGCAGCCACGCCGGAGAATGCGTTGCGTCAGCACCCGTTTAAATTCACCGGTGGAAGCCGTTAGGTAAACACTCGCAGTCAATTCGGAACCGCGCGCCGGGCTGTAACGGGCGCGCGGTTCACTCTTTTGTTCGAGTAGACAGAATGAACCGCAGGACCTTCCTTCGTTGCGCTGCCTGGCTTTCCGCTGCCGGCGCCCGCCCCGTCTCGGCCGCACCGGCTTTGAACCCCGACATGCTGGCCAAATTCGTCGATCCTCTGCCCATCCCGGAGGTCGCCAGGCCCGTCGGCTCACGCCCGCTGCCGGATGATCCTTCGATCAAAGCTCCCTACTTCCGCGTTCCGATGCGGCAACTGGAGTGCAAGCTCCATCGCGATCTTCCGCCCACGCGCTTGTGGTGCTACGGTTCCTCCTCACCGGGTCCGACCTTCGAAACCCGCAGCCGTCAGCCCCTGTTCGTGGAGTGGCCCAACCAGCTGCCCGGCAAACATTTCCTCCCAATCGACCATGGCCTGGATGGCGCTGAACCCGATAAGCCAGAAGTGCGGGGCGTGGTTCATGTGCACGGCGCCAAAGCTCCTCCCGATAGCGACGGCTTTCCCGAAGATTGGTACGTGCCGGGGAAATCCCGAACCTATTTTTATCCCAATGGCCAGGAAGCAGCCGCGCTCTGGTATCACGACCACGCCATGGGCATCAACCGGCTCAACATCTATGCCGGGCTGTTTGGACTCTATCTGGTTCGTGACGATTTCGAAGACCGGCTGAATCTACCCAAAGGCGCTTTCGAGATCCCCCTGGTGCTGCACGACCGGCTGCTTCGCCAGGATGGCCAGCTCGACTATCCGGTATCGGGCGACCCGCGGCGCCCCTGGGTCCCCGAGGTCTTCGGCGACGTCATGCTGGTCAATGGCAAAGCATTTCCCTTTCTCAACGTGGAGCCGCGCAAATACCGCTTTCGCGTGCTGAATGCCGCCAATGGCCGCTTCTTTCACCTGTCGCTGTCCAATGGACAGAAGTTTCACCAGATCGGCACCGACCAGGGATTGCTCGCCGCACCCGTTGAGTTGGAACGCTCCCTGCTCGCCCCCGGCGAACGCGCCGATTGGATCATCGACTTTGCCGGCCAAGCCGGGGCTCAGATCGTCCTCCAGAACGACGCGTTTCAAGTCATGCAGTTTCGCGTCGGCCGTCAGAAATCGCCCGACGCTAGCTCGCTTGCCGCCACGCTGCGGCCCGTCGTGAAGACACCGGAGTCACTCGCCGTGAAGACACGCCCCTTGGGCTTGATCGAAAACCTGAATCTCAAGGGCGAATCGATGCAGATGCTCCTCAACAATACCCGCTGGCATATGCCGGTGACCGAGAATCCGGTCCTGGATAGCGTCGAGATCTGGAGCTTCGTCAATACCACCGACGATTCGCATCCCATCCATCTGCATCTGGTGCGCTTTCAGATTCTCGACCGCCGCCGCTTCGAGCCATTCTTCTATCAGACCACCGGCGAGATACGCTACACCGGCCCCGTCACGCCTCCCGCGCCCGAGGAATCCGGATGGAAAGATACCGTGCGCGCGGACCCGCGCATGGTGACCCGCATCATCGTCAAGTTCGAAGGCTACCTCGGCCGCTATGTTTGGCATTGTCACGTCTTGGAGCACGAGGACAACGAAATGATGCGCCCTTACGAGGTCATCGCCGCAGCAGCAGCGCGCTAATCGAAGTTGTTCTTCTTGCCTTGCCGCACATAGGCCACCTTCGAGCCGATGTGTTCGCGCCCATGCGCCGCTTCCTTTTTGGCCAGATGCGCGAACATCTGGATGCCGAAACCGCCGTCCAGATCGTTGCTGATCCGCTGCCGCCAGGGCCGCCGCACGATCTGCGTGGTCAGCCGCCGGGTCGTACGCGGCTGCGTCATGATGTGATCGGCCAGCTTCCACGCCCGCTCCAGCAGCTTCTCGCGCGGTACAACTTCATTCACCATCCCGTACTCCAGCGCCGTCTGCGCGTCGATCGCCTGCCCCGTCAGCAACGCATAGGCGGCCCGCTTCACTCCCAGCAGCTCCTGGAAGCAGCTATGAATGCCGTCGCCCGGCACCGAGCCGATGTCATAGTGCAGATCGTAGATCATCGCGTCTTCGCTGCAGATCGTCAAGTCGCACATCAGGCAAATCTCGGTGTGGAAGCCTGGGCCGTTCAACACGCCGATGGTCGGAATCTCCAGATCGTTCACTAGCGAGCTGACATTGATCCGGCCGTCCTTGTACGCATACTCATAAGCCCAATACGCCAGATCTTCCTTCTCCAGCTGGAACCCTTCCGGGTCTGCTTCCATCATGAAGTCGTCCCCGCTGCCGGTGAAGATCATGATTTCGTTTTCCGGATCGGCGCCGATGGTCTTGAAAAGCTGCCCCACCGAGCGATGATTTTCCACGCTCAGCTGGATCGGCCCTCCCTTCGTGTGCGCCTGCACCAGGATCACGCCGTCGGCGCGGCGTTCCAGCTTGTAGTGTTCCCGGAAGCGTTCTTTGTATTCGTCGAACTTCGGTGTCGCGATAAACGACGTCAGTGACATGCCTGCTCTCCTCTCCAGTAAGACTACCCTGGAGTGGAACCCGCTAGGCTGCCCACAGCCGCTGGATCAGGGTTCCCGCGCGCTGCTCGATCGCAGCCATGGCGTCCAAAATCGCGTCCTCCCGGAACCGCCGCCCGATAAGCTGAACGCCAGCGGGCAGGTTTTCGACCAAGTCAATCGGCACCACGCCCGCCGGCAGGCCGAGATAATTCACGCTATAACTGTAGATCGCGGCGTCGAACAGATCCTTGGTCTGCGCGAACCCCTCTGCATCGTAGTTCCAGGAATAACCCGGCCGCATCAGGAACGGAGTCAGCACCAACGGATAGCTGTCCAGGAACACGCTCCAGGCGCGCATCATCCGCGTCCGGTCGGCCAGACCCGCGCGATATGCATCCAAATCGAGAATCTGTCCCATGTCGTAGTACCAGCCGAAAATGTTCCGCAGATCCTCGCTCCCGCCCTTCTCGATCACAGGTCCCAGCGTTCCTTTCAGCTCCGAAAGCAGCACGCTGAACCAGCCGCGCGCCGGCTCCTGGATGGACGGCAGCTCAACCTCGACAACTTCGTAGCCCGCGCTCGCCAGGTAACCCGCGGCCCGCTCGATCAGCCCGACCATGCCTGGATGGATCGCGTAGCCATGGCTCGCGCGCGTCACCGCGACGCGAATCGGTTTTGCCAGCGGTTCGCCGTCGAACGGCGCGGGCGCCCACCACGGATCGCGCGAATCGCCGCCCGCCATCACTCGCGTCGCCAGGCGCACATCGGCCACGCTGCGTGCGATCGCGCCTTGCACCGACGTCAGCTGTGCCAGCAAACCTCGCTCCGCCGTCGCCGATGGATTGAAGGCCGGCACCCGCCCCGGCGTCGGCTTTATCGTCGCCACGCCATTCATGAACGCCGGGAATCGCAGCGACCCGCCAATATCGTTGCCGTGATGAATCGGCCCGAATCCCGCCGCCGCTGCAGCACCCGCGCCGCCTGACGACCCGCCCGCCGATGCCTCCGGATTCCACGGATTCCAGGTCCGGCCGTGCAGCGGATTCACCGTCGTCGCGCGCATGGAAAGCTCGGGGGTATTCGTGCGGCCGACCACAATCGCGCCTGCGCGGCGCAGATTCCGCACCAGCGGCGAATCATCCGGAGCGATCAAATTGGCGAACGCCGGAAACCCATTGGTGGTTGCCTGACCCTCCTGGTCGATATTCACCTTGATGGTCACCGGCACTCCGAATAACGGCCCCGGTTCCGCGCCGCTAGCGAGCGCGCGATCCGCCTCGGCGGCTTCCGTGAGCGCCCGTTCGGTTAGATCCACAACGATCGCGTTCAGCTTGGGGTTCAGCCCGCGGATGCGCTCCACCACCGACGCCATTACCTCCGAACACGAAAAATGCTTTTCGCGAATCCCGGCGGCTGTTTCCACCGCGCTCTTTTGCCACAAGACTTCACTCATTCACGATCTCTCCTCAGCCGAATGATGTGCAGCGTGAATCGACTAAGTTAACATGCCGCCGCCCGCCATCAGTAAAATCAAAAGATGCTCAAGTCCACCATCTTCCGCGAGTACGACATTCGCGGCGTAGCCGATTCCGAACTACTCAGTTCCGATGTCGAGCAGCTCGGGCTGGGGCTGGGCACGTACATGCTGCGTCACGGCGGCGGCCGCCAAATCAATCTGGGCCGTGATTGCCGTCTCAGCTCTACGCGCCTGCGCGACGCCCTCGTTCAGGGCCTGCTGGCGTCCGGCTGCGACGTCACCGACATCGGCACGGTACCGACGCCCGTCCTTTATTTTTCGGCTCAGTATCTGAACGCCAACGGCGCCATCATGATCACCGGCAGCCACAATCCGCCCGAGTACAACGGCTTCAAGAGTGTCTGCGGCGTGGGCACTATCCACGGCGAAGCCATCCAGGAGGTCCGCCGGATCATCGAGCGCCAGCATTTCGAGCGCGGCCAGGGCCGCCTGGCCACGGCCGATGTCGTCACGCCTTATGTGGACGAGATCGCCTCGCAGTTCCGCTTCGACCGGCGCATCCAGATCGTCGCCGACGCCGGCAATGGCACCGCTGGCCCGGTGATGCATCGCGTTTTTCAAAAGCTCAACGTCGACGCCACGGAGCTGTTCTTTGAAATGGACGGTCACTTCCCTAATCACCATCCCGACCCCACCGTCCCCGCCAACCTCGCCCAGCTGGTCGAAAAGGTCCGCCAGACCGGTGCGGCGCTAGGCCTCGCGTTCGATGGCGACGCCGACCGCATCGGCGCCGTCGACGAAAAAGGTGAGGTCATCTACGGCGACCTGTTGCTGTTGATCTACGCGCGCGAGATCCTGCAGCGCAAGCCCGGCGCAACCTTTATCGGCGAAGTGAAATGCTCGCAGGTCATGTACGATCAGATCGCGAAACTCGGCGGCAACGGCATCATGTATAAAACCGGCCACTCCCTCATCAAGGCCAAGATGAAGGAGGAGCACGCCGAGTTGGCCGGCGAAATGTCCGGCCATATGTTTTTCGCCGACCGCTACCGCGGCTACGACGACGCGCTTTATTCCGCCTGCCGTCTGATCGAAATCGTCGCCAAGTCCGGCCATCCGCTCTCCGCCCAGCTCGCCGGCCTCCCGAAAATGGTCTCCACGCCCGAGATCCGCGTCGAGTGCCCGGACGAAATCAAGTTCGATCTGGTCCAACGCGTGGCCGCGCACTTCAAGAAAACCCACGAGACCGTCGACATCGACGGCGTGCGGGTGCTGTTTCCCGAAGGCTGGGGCCTGCTGCGTGCCTCCAACACGCAGCCGGTGCTGGTCATGCGCTTTGAAGCCCCCAACGAACACTTGCTGAAGCAGTATCAAAGTGAAGTGGAGCAGGTTCTCGAAGCATCACGCGTAGGAGTCTCATGAACAAAATCTTCGTCTTTCTGATCGGCGCAACGCTGGCGGCGCAGACCCCGCAAGTCACCGTCCTCCATGCCGCGCGCCTGCTCAATGTCGAGACTGGCAATATGCTCACCCCCGGCGAGGTGCTGGTCCGCGGCGAGCGCATCGTTGCTGTCGCCCGGGAGGTCCCGCATCCTAAAGACGCGCGGACCATCGATCTCGGCGACACCACCTTGCTGCCGGGCCTGATCGACGCCCACGTCCATCTCTTTCTGCACCCCGGCGCCGAAGATCTGCAGACCGTCGAAGAATCGGTCCCGCAGCGCACCATCCAAGCGACACTCGCCGCCCGTGACGACCTCATGGCCGGCTTCACCGCCGAGCGCGACATGGGCACCGAAGGCGCGGGCGCCGCCGACACCGCCGTCCGCAACGCCATCAACGCCGGACAGATTCCCGGCCCGCGCCTGCGCATCAGCGGCAACGCCATCAGCATTCTCGGCGGCCACGAAGACGCCATCGGCTTCAACCCCGAGCAACATGTTCTCTCCAACGCCACTTATGCCAACAACGCCGAGGAGCTCGTTCGCGTCATCCGCGAGCAGTTGAAGCTGGGCGCCGACTTCATCAAGATCTACCAGACCGGCTCGGATTCCATCCGCGACGGCAAGCTCATCACGCCTTACCAGTACACCGAAGAGGAACTCGCCGCCGCCGTTCACGAAGCCGCGCGCGTCGGCAAGCACGTCGCCGTCCACGCCACCGCCGACCCGGGCGCGATGTACGCGGTACAGGCCGGTGTCGCTTCCGTCGATCACGGCTTCCAGCTCTCTGAGGAAACCCTGCGCCTCATGCGCGACAAACACATCTTTTCCGTGCCGACCTTCACCATCCTCGAATATTTCGCCGACCACGCCAACCCTGGCCAGTTTGATCGCTCGCGCCAGATCCTGGAGCTGCACGCCAAGGAATTCCCGAAGGTGCTGGCGGCGGGCGTGCCTGTGGCGATGGGCTCCGACGTCGGCCCGTTCCCGCACGGCACGCAGGCGCGCGAGTTCGTTTTGATGGTCCAGTACGGCATGCAGCCGCTGGCGGCCATCCAGGCCGGCACGCTCAACGGCGCGAAGCTTCTCGGCTGGGAAGGACAGATCGGCGCGCTGAAGCCTGGCTACTTCGCGGACATCGTCGCAGTCCCCGGTAACCCGCTCGACGACATCACCGCGCTCCAGCACGTCAGCTTCGTCATGAAGGGCGGAACAATCTACCGCAAGTAATCCATGGAGCCGCTGCTCAAGGACGTGAAGCACGCGCTGCGGATGTTTGGCCGCAGCCCCGCTTTCACCGTCGCCGCGGTGGCGACCATGGCTCTGGGAATCGGCGCCACGACCGCCGTATTTTCGGTCGTCAATACCGTTCTTCTAAAGCCTCTGGAATTTCCCGCTGCCGAGCGCATCGTGCGTTTCTACCTCAGCTCACCGAATGGGCCGGATTATGGCGGGTCCCCGGCCCGCTTCAACATCCTGCGCGAGCAAAATCACGCCTTCGAAAATCTCTCCGCCTATGAGTACCTGGGCGCCGGCGTCAGCCTCACCGGCGGCTCCTATCCCGAACAGGTGCACGCGATTCATGTCACGGCCGGCTACTTCCGGCTCTTTGGCGCGCCGCTGGCTCTGGGCCGCACTTTTACACCGGATGAGGATCGCCCTCATGGCGGCAATGTCGCCGTGCTGAGCTACGGGTTGTGGCAGCGCCGGTTCGGCGCCGACAGCCGCATGCTTGGAAAAACCGTCTCACTCGATGGCGCCCCGTACATCGTCATCGGCGTCGCCGCTCCCGCCTTCGACCCCGGACTGGACACGCCACCCGACATTTTCCTCCCGTTTCAAATCGACCCCAATAGCGCGGATCACGCCCGTTATTTCGACATCTCCGCGCGCTTGCCTCCTGGCGCGACCATCGACGCAGCCGACGCGCAGCTCGCATCTGCAACCAACGAGTTCCGGCGTAAGTTTCCGAACGTCATGGGGCCGCATGAAGGTTTCCATGTACAGCCGCTCCAGGACGCCATCGTCAGCGACGTCCGGCCGTCGTTACTGGTGCTGGTTGGCGCGGTCTGCCTGGTGCTGCTGATCGCAAGCGCGAATGTAGCCAGCCTGCTGCTGGTGCGCGCTACCGGCCGGAAGCGTGAACTCGCCATTCGAGCGGCCCTGGGCGCGGGCAGCGCCCGCCTGGTCCGCCAGCTTCTCGCTGAAAGCCTGCTGCTTTCTCTGGCCGGCGGCGCGCTGGGCCTCGCGTTCGGCAACGCCGCCATTCGAGCGCTGCTCTCCTTCAATCCCGGCAACATTCCCCGCATCGGGCCGCACGGCGCGCTGGTCAACATGGACTGGCGCGTGCTTCTGTTCGCTCTCGCAGTGTCGCTGGCCACCGGTGTCCTCTTTGGCTTGCTCCCCGCTCTGCACGCTTCGCGCACCGGTCTCCATGCGGCGTTGAAAGAGGGAGGCGCACGCTCCGGCGCCGGCGCGCACTCCAACAAAACCCGTTCCCTGCTGGTCACCGCCGAGATCGCCCTGGCCATGATCCTGGTAGTTGGCTCGGCGCTGCTGATTCGCACCTTTCTCGCGCTGCGGTCCGTCAACCCCGGCCTCGACCCGCACAATGTCCTCACTCTGCAGATGTCGCTGTCCAGCCCGAACTTGGAACACTCGGCGCAAGTCGCCACTCTCCTCCGCGACGGCCTGCAGCGTGTGTCGGCTCTGCCGGGCGTTACCGGCGCAGGCGCCGGCTACTCCGTACCGCTCGAGAGTATGTTCGGCGTACCGTTTAACATTGTCGGAAGGACGCCCGCCTCGGGGACCTACGATGGCCGGGGCTGGCTGGGCGTTTCTCCCGGCTATTTCGAGGCGCTGAGAGTGCCGCTGCTGAAAGGCAGGACGTTCAACGATCGCGATAATGCCGCCGGCCCGGGTGTCGCGATCATCAATGAGGCGCTTGCACGCAAGTTCTGGTCGAAAGGCTCGCCGCTGGGCGAGCGCCTCCTGCTGGGCAAGGGCTATGGGCCCGAATTCCAGGAGCCGCCTCGCGAGATCGTCGGCGTCGTCGGCGACGTGCGCAACTTCGGATTGAGCGCGGAACCTCCCGCCACTGTCTACGTTCCGCTCGCACAGATCACGGACGGAATTACAGCCCTCGCCCGCCGCGCCTCTTCCCTGGTTTGGATCGTGCGCACCCGCGCCGCACCCCAGCAGCTTAGCCCGGCGATTCAGGAGCAACTGCGACAAGCCAGCGGGCTGCCGCTCGGCTCCATTCGCACGCTGCAGCAAGTGGCGGCCGAGTCCACCGCCAGCCAAGACTTCGACACGCTTCTCATGTCCATCTTCGGATGCATCGCGCTGCTGCTGGCGGCCATCGGCGTGTACGGCTTGATGGCCTACGCCGTCGCGCAGCGCACGCGGGAGATCGGCATCCGGCTGGCGCTCGGCGCTGAATCGGCCGACGTGCGCAACATGGTCATCGCCCAGGGCATGCGCCTCGCCGCCCTGGGAATCGCGATCGGCCTTGCGTCGTCATTCGGACTGACGCGCCTCATTTCGAGCTTTCTGTTCGGCGTGAAGCCGCATGATCCGCTAGCGTTCGTGCTCGCGCCAGCGGTGCTGGCTGCAGTCGCGTTGATGGCGGTCTGGCTGCCGGCCCATCGAGCCGCGCGCGTCGACCCGGCGACGGCTCTTCGCTGCGAGTAGTGCCTAGCTGGCCGCGGCGAGCTGCCCCACCGGCTCCGGCGCAGCGTCCGGCTGACCGAACCGCACCGAGACCAATTTCGACACACCCGGCTCCTGCATGGTCACGCCGTACAACGACTGCGCGGCTTCCATGGTGCGCTTGGCGTGCGTGATGACGATGAACTGCGTCTGGCTCGACATCTCATTCAGCAGGCGCGTCAACCGCTCGATGTTCGGCTCGTCCAGCGGCGCATCCACTTCGTCCAGAATGCAGAACGGACTCGGCGTGTACTGGAAGATAGCCATCAAAAGCGCCATCGCGGTCAGCGATTTTTCGCCGCCCGACAGCAGCAGCACGTTCTGCAAACGCTTGCCCGGAGGGGAAGCCACGATGTCGATGCCCGATTCGGCGATGTTGGTCTCGTCGGTGAGCCGCATCTCGCCCGTCCCGCCGCCAAACAGCGTGCGGAACATGTTGCGGAAATTCTCGTTAATGTGCTCGAAGGCGTCGCTGAAGCGCTTGCGCGATTCTACGTCGATGTCGTGAATGGCTTTCTCGGTGTCGCGGATGGAATCCAGCAGATCCTGCCGCTGGGCGTTTAGAAAGTCGTACCGCTGCTGCGCTTCCTGGAATTCTTCAAGCGCCTGCGGATTCACGGGCCCCAAAGCCTCGATGCGCGCCTTCACTTCCTGATACTTTTCCTCGGCTTCGGCCAGGCCGGCTTCGTCCAGCACCGTTTCTTCGCCCGCGGCCAATTCTTCCACCGGCGCGTTCAACTCTTTTCGGCTGGTTTCGTCGAGGTACTTCAGCTCGGCTTGCTTCTTCACCAGCTCCAGCTCAACTTGTGAACGCTTCTCCTGCGCCGCCTGCACATCCTGGCGCAACTGCTTGAGGGCTTCTTCGAGCGCCGCCAGGTTGCCGCGAAGCGCAGTCTCCTGTTCGGCCAGCCGCGCGACCGTTTCTTCCGAGCCCTGAATGTCGCGGACCAGCTCATTAGCGCGCCGATCCAGCTCGATGTTGTCGGCCAGCAGCCGCGCGCGCTCGACTCCCAGGCGTTCCATCTCGGCCGTGATCTCGCGATGCCGGGAGACGGTTTCGGCGATCTGCGCCTCATGCCGGGCCTGGGTTGCCCGCTCGGAACGCTGCCGCTCCTCGAACCCGGCCAGTTCGGCGCGCAGATTGGCGTGCTCCTCGGCTAGTTTGTGGGCTTCTGCTTGCAGTTCTTCAAAGTCAGCCCGCGACTGCTCCAGGACCTGCTCTTCGATCGCGCGCGCGGTTTCCTTTTCGTCCAATACTACCTGATCGCGCTCCTGCTGCTCGCGGGCCCGCGCTCCTTCACGCCGGAGGCGTTCCAGGTCCAGCCGCGCCGCCGAGATCCGCGATTGCGCCCGCGCAAATTCTTCGGCCATCTTGCGATGCTCGTGATCCAGCGCCAGCGCTTCTTTTTCCTGATTCTGCTGCAATGCGCGTGCGGCTTCCAGATCCTCTGTGAGCCTCGCGATTGCACGCTCCAGTTGATCCACCTGCGCGGTTGTTTCGTCCACGGCCCGGTGCTTCGCCTCGACGCTGCCGATCAATTCGCGCAATTCGCGCTTCAATGCCAGCGGCCCGCTGCCCGTCTTCTTGCCACCGCTGACCGCGTGCCCGTGATAACTGACGCCATCAGGAAGCAGGAAGAAGCAGTCGGGATGCGCGACGGCAAGCCTCTGCGCCGCCGCCCGGTCGGCCGCCAGGAAGCAATGGCCCAGGCGCGGCAGCAGATCGTGCGGAGCCGTTCGAAAGCCGTTCGTGAACCGCAAATAGTCGCTCAGCCGCCCCACCACGCCTTCCGCGGCGCTCAGCTCATCGCCGGTACCTTCCGGCTCGCCCGGCTCCGGATGCACCAGGAACGTGGCGCGCCCGTCCAGATCGGTGCGCATGATGTCGATCCCGCGCTCGGCCTCGTTCCAGTTGTCGACGACAACATATTCCAGCTCTTCATGCAGGAAATCTTCCGTGGCTTTTTCGTAGGCCGAATCCACTTCCACGAAGTCCGCCAGCACCCCAGCCGGCTTGAAATCCTCCGCCTCGCCCCGTTCGACGGCGGTGAACAATCGCTTGACGCTTTCAGTTGTATAGGCCCGGTGCGAAAGAATTTCTTCGAGCGAATCCTTGCGCGCCTTCAGCCGCGACGCTTCGGTACGCAGCAGATCCAGCGCGCGCCGCGCTTCGGCGGCCTGCGTCTTGTGCGCAACCAGCTCCTCTTCGACGCGCCGCTTGCGGTCGGCGGTCGACTCCAGCTCCATCTGCCGCGCGCACATCTTTTCGGACAGCTCCGCCTTGACGGCTTCCAGCTGCGCGATGTCGGCCGCGGCCGATTCTTCTTCTTTCTCGCAGCGCGCGGTGTCGCGCTCGATGGCCGACAGGAATTCGCCTGTCTGCACGAACTGATTCTTGAGTGCTGACGCCTCGCCCAGCAGCCGCAACACGTTCTGGCGGCCCGCTTCGAGCGTCCGGGTGCGCTCTTGCAGCGTCTGCTGCAATTGCTCGCGCACGGTCGTCTTGGCTGCCAGCCGGTTGCGCGCCGACTGCGTCTGGGCTTCAAGTTCGGCTACGGCGCGCAGATGCGTTTCCAGTTCCTCGCGGAGCTGCGCCTGCCGTTTCTCCAGCTCCTGCGACTCGGTCTCGCCCTGCCCGAGCCGCTGCTCGATGGCGCCGATCTGCTGGGCCTGCGAATCGAGTTTCCCGCGCGTGCGCTCCTGGTCGAGTTGCAAATCCGCCAGCTTGCGGCGTGCCTCGGTCAATCCGGCGTCGTTGCGATAGCAGGTCTCTTGCAGCGTCGTGTGTTCCTGCTCGCTGGCTGCTACCTGGTTGGATAACGTCTGATATTCGGCGATGGCCAGGTTCAGATCCAGCGCGGTCTTGGCCGCGTCGCGCTCCAGCATCCGGTAGCGCGCGGTCAGCGATTTGCGCAGATGCGCGATCATCTCGCCCTTTAGCTCTTCGTAGCGCCGCGCCTTGGACGCCTGGCGCTTCAGCGAATTCACCTGGCGCCCGACCTCTTCCAGAATGTCGAACACGCGCGACAGATTCTGTTTGGCTCCTTCCAGCTTCGCTTCGGCCAGCCGCTTCTTGGTTTTGAACTTGCCGATGCCCGCGGCTTCCTCAATGATGTTGCGGCGGTCCTGCGGCTTGTTGCTCAGGATCTGCCCGATGCGCCCCTGCTCGATGATGGCGTAGCTTTCCGGCCCCAGGCCGGTTCCCATAAAAAGGTCCTGGATGTCGCGCAGCCGCGCGGCCTTGCCGTCGATCAGATATTCGCTTTCGCCCGAGCGGAACAGGCGGCGGGTGATGGTGACTTCGCTTGGATGGTGAGGTGCATTACCATTCCCGTTGCCATTCGCGTGGCCGTTCTGCTCGTGATGAAGATGACGATGCTCATGAGCGCCCGTTGGGTCGACCAGGGTCATCGTGACCGACGCCATGCCGAGCGGCTTGCGGTCCCGCGTTCCGGCGAAGATCACGTCCTCCATCCTGGTGCCGCGCAAGCTCTTAGCCGACTGTTCGCCCAGCACCCAGCTGATGGCGTCGCTTAGATTGGATTTTCCACAGCCGTTCGGCCCGACAATGCCGGCAATGCCGGAGCCGGCAAACTTCATCTCAGTTCTATCAAAGAAGGACTTAAAGCCCTGAATTTCAACCCGCTTGAGCTTCAGCAAAATGACGTCCCCTTCCTATTATCATCTCGGGGGGTTGTTCTATGGTAAACCGGGAGGAGGATAAAGTAAAGCGCCCTGACGGCGAGATTTAGTGGTCGATCTTCAAACACCACAAGATGTGGGACTTAGGGCGTCGAGGCCCATCAATTAGCTACTTCCGTGCCCGCAGCGTGCAGCGGATGTCCAGCGCCGGGAAGATCCAGGCGGCGTGGCGCTCGTACCACTTCACGGAAAGCCGCGCCAGGAGACGGCCGAGATTGTCCAGCACGAAATTCCCGCCGAAAGTCAGAGCGACATCGACCACATCGAACCGGCACGGCGCGCCCGCGAAGGTGGGGAAATCCCGGCCGGTGAAGTATTCGAAGCTGGCCGCGGCGAGATGGCGCTTGTGCGTGGGGTCGGTATACGAATTGTGCGAGCTGAAGTGCGGCGTGGTGATGAAGACCTCGGCTCCATCGCGCGCCACACGGTACACCTCGGCCATCGCGCGCATCGGGTCGTCGAGATGCTCGATGACGTGCGACATGTGGATGCGGGCGAACTGATCGGATTCGAGCGGCCAGGGATATTGGTCGAGATTCCAAATCGTATCGGCGGCCGAGTTCGGCGAAACATCGATTCCGAAAGCGCCGGGTTCCGCTTTGCGTGTACCGCAGCCGATGTCGAGAACGCGATCCACGTTATGACGTGAGACTCGCTTGGGTGCGTACTCCGCGCGCGGTGTAGAAACCCCAGATCGCCAGCGCGGCGATGGTTGCCAGCGCGATCGTCGAGTCGTTGAAATACCAGGCGGAGGTGTTCAGCGTGATGGGTATGTTCAACGCGACGTCGGCGGTGTACAGTGCAACCGCCAGCGCCACCAGGCCGAAACGCAGTGCTCCGACGGCCAGCACGACGTAGAGCACCGTCTGCATGGGCCACTCGATCGCCGGATAATCCGAAGACACGGACTTGAACAAGGCGAATAGCAAGACAAACGCGGCGGCAGCCAGCCAGGACTTTCGCAGCACCACCCGGAACAAGAAGAGCAGAAGGAAGAGCAGCAGAGTACTGGCGATGGAATCCGGAATATGCTCGAACCAGGCGCCTGCGGCGATGCGGGCGTTGGCCAGGTATTCCAGCGAGCCGAAACCGGGCGACCCGCCGAACCGGGCTTCCAGGTGATAGCGGACCCCGTACAGAACGCAGAAAATCACGCCCAGCACTGCGCCGTACAGGACATCCCGGCCTACCAGGGGGTCGCGCCAGCGTCCAGCGAGCACGCGGGTCCAGGAGATCAAGGCCTGCGGCCAGTAACGGCGGACGTAGGGCTCCAGCGCCAGGTATAGCAACCAGACCGTGCCCGCCAAAAACAGCGCCATGCCGGTCGCGATGATCAGGAGAAACACGAAGTTGCCTAAGGAAGAGATGTGGGCCTGGAGGGTCCATAGCGCCATATGCAGCGTAAAAATGAGGACGGCCAAGCGCATCGCGCCGCGGCGGTCGCCCTTGCCGTGAACGTAGTTCCAGCGCGCCAGGAAGATGGCCGCCAGGACGGGAAGGAACACAATGACACCAATCAAAATCTTTTGCACCAGCTCGCCAGCGCCGCCGGTGTCCTGAGAAGGCATACGCGCTGGATGGGTCCAGGGACCGATGAGCGAGAAGAACACCGGGCGCCCGTGCCAGGACGCCGCTTCCACATGCAACGGCCGGTTGCCGAAGCCGGGCCACTGGCCATTCCAGGCTTGGCGGATGTCGGAAGCGGCCAGCGACGCCCAAACCGGCGTGGCCGGCTGAAACTTCGTGATGTCCAGACCGGCCGCGGTGAACAGCGCTTTCCAATCGGGCGCAGCGGACGGCGGAGGGGGGTCTTCGCGCTCGGGCGGCAGCGCTTCCAGATAAGTGAGCCGGCCTTGCGGGTCCAGCCGGATCAGGGTCATGCCCGACATGTAGGGGTGCGGATCGTCTTCTTGAATGACGCCGGGAATCAGCAGCTGACTGTGGACATCGAGAGTGACCATCGGCTCGGTGCTTTGGCGATACCAGAACTTGAGGCCCGCGGGACGACTGCGCGCGATTTCCTCCCAATGCGGAAAGGGCTTGTCGGCCTTCTGCACCCAGTTCAGGAAATCGAGATCGAAGTCGAACGCCCAGGCGGAATCGCCGCCGCGGGCAGTGTAGCCGAAGCCCTGGATCAGTTCGCGCGCCTTGTCTACCAGTACGTCCGGGGGCTTGGTCAGTTGTGCGTCTTCGACGAAGCTGGACGAGGCGGCCAGGAACGCGAAGAGCGCGAGGCCCGCCAGCGCGGCGGCCAGAGACGGAATCGCGATCTTCCATGGGAGCGCGGCGGTTTCGCCCGATGCGGCGACGAGTTGCGGTGAAGGAGTTTCCCCGGCGGCGAGCGCGGCCGCCAATGGATCGCCTCCCGGCAGGCGCGCCGCAACAGCCAGCGCGGACGGCGGACGGTTGGCCGGCTCCGGATCCAGGCAGCGCAGGATGGCGCTCTCCACGCCCGGATCAAGTTCGCGCACCAGCGTGGACGGGCTGACGGGCGTGGTCTCGCTGTGCAGGCGCACCAGTTCGGCCAGCGTGGAAGCTTCAAACGCGCGCTTACCCGTGAAGACTTCGTACAGCACCAGGCCCAGCGAGTAGATATCGCTCTGCACGGTGACGTCGCGGCCGGCGAGTTGCTCGGGCGCCATGTAGGCGGGGGTGCCGTTGCGCACTTCCTCGGCCGGAATTTCGCTGGCGATGGCGGCCAGGCCGAAGTCCGTGATCACCACCTGCCCGCGGCCATTGAGCATCACGTTGGCGGGCTTCAGGTCGCGGTGCAGGACGCCCCGTGCGTGGGCGGCGGCCAGCCCGGCGCACAACTGGCGCGCGATCTCGACGGCTTTGTCGGCAGGCAGCCGGCCGATGCGGCGCAGCAGCGAGCCCAAGTCCTCGCCGTCCACGTACTCCATCGAAAGATACGGCTGGCCGTCGACCTCGCCCAGATCGTACACGCGGCAGACGTTGGGATGCGTCACCTGGCGCGCGACGCGGACTTCGTTATAGAAGCGCGTCAGCGCGGATGAATTGCGCGTGGCGGCTTCCGGGAGGAACTTCAACGCCACCTCCTGGCCGAGTGTGAGATCGTGCGCACGGTAGACTTCGCCCATGCCGCCGCGCCCCAGCAGCGCCACGATGCGGTAGCGGCCGGCCAGCAGCACGCCGGGCGTGAAGCGGCCCTCCACCAGCGAGCTGGATGAGGAAGCGAGCGAAGCATGCGAAAAAGAGCGCGCCGGAGTGGGTGTCGGTGTGGGGCGCGGAGTCGGCGCCGGCGCAGCGACGGTTTGCGTGACCACGGCGACCGCGCCGTTCAAGTCCGCGCCGCAAGCCAGGCAGAAGCGGCTGCCATCAGGGATGTCCTTGGCGCAGGTGCGGCAGGTCACGGGCTTTCATTGTAGCGCCCGGCGGCCCGCGGCCCGTATTTCCAGACTGTGCCGCGGAAACTATAATGATTGATGGACGAATTTCGAAAACCGAGGTACCCCATGAGGAAATCGAAGTTGGCATGGTCCTGTGCCGCCGCTATGGCAGCGGGCATCGTTCTTTTGGCGCCGGTTCCCGCCACGGCTCAAAGCGCGGCCGTACAGGCAGTCGAAAAGAAAGCCGAATCGCTGGCGCCCAAGGGCTGGACCGTCCCCCGGACCCCGGATGGCCGGCCGGATCTCGAAGGCTACTACACCAACGCCAGCATGACGCCCGTGATGCGATCCAAGGCTCTGGGCGACAAGCTCTTCTACACGCCCGAGGAGGCAGCCGCCATCCAAAGGAAAAACGACCCCAACTGCGTCACGAACTGCAAAACCCAGGACACCCGAGTCGGAGACGCCGCCACGGATTTGTCGCGCGCCTATAATGACGCGTTCTTCGACCGCGGATCGCAGCTCTATCCGACGCTGCAGACCTCCATCATCGTCGATCCGCCGGACGGCAGGATGCCGCCGGTCACCGAAGCCGCGATGAAGCAAATGCTGGTAGAGAGACAGGAAGTGAAGGAAAAGTGCGCCGATCCGACGCGCGCCTGCCAGCCGGGCTACGACGGTCACGGACTCACGCTCGCCGACAAGCCGTCCGACATGTCGCTGATGTCGCGCTGCATCAAATGGCAGACCTCCGGCCCGCCGATGATGCCCGCCATCTATGACAGCAACTATCACATCATTCAGACCAAGAACTACGTCATGATTCAGGTGGAAGGCGGCCGCGACGTGCGTCTGATCCCCACCGACGGCAGCCCGCACGTGCCCTCCAACATCCGGCTCTGGCTGGGCGACTCGCGCGGGCATTGGGAAGGCAACACGCTGGTGGTGGACACCACCAATTTCAACGATGAAGGCGGCGCGCCCGGCTCCGACGCCGATATGCACGTGGTGGAGCGGTTCACGCGCGTGGCGCCCAATCTCCTGTTCTACGAATTCACCGTGGAAAATCCGCAGATGTACAGCCGGCCCTACACCGGAGTGATTCCGATGATGTCCATCCAAGGGCCGATTTTCGAATACGCCTGCAACGAAGGCAACTACGGCATGGCGGACATTCTGCGTGGAGCGCGGCGGGAAGAGAAGATGCGCGCGCAGAAGACCGGCACGAGCGGCTCGGGCCATTAACAACAGCACTGCAAACCCACGATGGGAGGACCACGCAGATGAAATCCTCGACTTGGCTAGCGATCCTCGCGGCAATACTGATCGCAGGCTGGCTTCAAACCAGCGTACGCGCGGCCACCGGCGGCCAGCGCGGCGGCACGGTGCAAATGATCACCGTTCACGGCAAATCGCTCGAAGGCAACCTGGAAGGCGATTCGCCGGATCGCGAAGTGTATGTCTATCTGCCGCCCAGCTACGCGACGGATCGAAGCCGCCGCTATCCGGTGCTCTATTTTCTGCATGGCTACGGCGCGACACCCGAGCTGTACTGGAAGATGATGACCGTGCCCGCCACGGCCGACAAGCTCATGAGCGACGGCGCGGTGCACGAGTTCATTCTGGTCTTTCCCGACGCGCACACGATCTACGACGGGAGCATGTATTCCAACTCGCCGACCACGGGCGACTGGGAGACCTACATCACGCACGACCTGGTGAAGTATATCGACAGCCACTATCGCACCATCGCCAATCGCGACAGCCGCGGGTTGGCCGGGCATTCGATGGGCGGCTACGGAACGCTGCGGCTGGCAATGAAGTACCCCGAGGTTTACTCCAGCATTTACGCCATGAGTTCGTGCTGCTTGATGAACGATCCGGGCGCGGTGCGCCGGCCTCCGGCACGTCAGCCGGAAGCCAAAGGCGGGAGCGAAGACAAGGGTGACAAGGCGCCGCCGCGTAATATCTTCCGGAATGTATTTAACGCCGAGGCAGCCGCATGGTCGCCCAACCCCAAGAATCCGCCGAAATTCTTCGATCTGCCGACCGAGGACGGCAAAGTGCGTCCCGAAATCGCCGCGAAATGGATTGCCAACTCGCCGCTCGCTATGGTGGACCAGTACGTTTCGAATCTGAAGGAATATCGCGCGTTCATGATGGATTGCGGCCTCCAGGACGGCCTGGTGACCACCAACCAGGAGATGGACGCGTCGCTCACCGAGCTGGGTGTTCCGCACAAGTTCGAAACCTACGAAGGCAACCACGTGAACCACGTGAAGGACCGATTCGAGGCCAACGTGCTGCCGTTCTTCTCGGAGAACCTGAAGTTCAAGGGCAAATAGCGGCGCACCCAGGTGTGCGTGCGGACTGATGTCGTATCATGCGGACGGAATGCTGGAACGCGTCGCCGAATTCATCACGCGGCATCAGATGTTCGCCAACGGCGCGCGCGTGGGAGTCGCCGTGTCGGGCGGCGCGGACTCGGTCTTCCTGCTGCACGCGCTGCGCGAGCTGGCCCCTCGCTGGAATCTGAAGCTCAGCGTGATCCACATCGAACACGGGATCCGCGGGGCTGAGTCAGTGGCCGACGCGGAGTTCGTCCGCCAACTCGCCGCGAGCTTCGGCCTTCCGTTCCACCTGCGCGAGGCGAACATTCCCGAAATCGACGGCAACCTGGAGCAGGCCGCGCGTGAAGTCCGGCAGAATTTCTACCTTGAACTGATCCGATCCGGCACACTCGACCGTGTCACCACCGGCCACACGCGCTCCGACCAGGCTGAGACGGTCCTCTATCGGTTGCTGCGTGGCTCGGGCTTGGCCGGCCTGGCGGGCATCCTGCCGGTAACCGAGGAAGGCATGGTTCGCCCGCTCCTGGAACTGCGCCGCGGCGAAATCGAGGCCTGGCTACACGAGCACGAGATCCGATGGCGCGAAGACGCCACCAACCAGGACCGCGCCTACGCCCGCAACCGCCTGCGGCACGAAATCCTGCCGCTGCTGCGCGAGTCCTTCAACCCGCAACTCGACGAAGCGCTAGCCAACCTCGCAACGCTGGCGCAGGACGAGGAAACCTACTGGGAGCCCGAAGTGGCTCGCCACTTGCCACCAGCCACCGACCACCAGCCATTGATCCTCCCCGTCTCCCAGTTCGCCTCCGCCCCACCGGCCCTGGCCCGCCGCCTGATTCGCCGCACCTTCAAACAGGTCAAGGGCGATCTCCGCCAGATCGACTTCGCCCACGTGGAACGGGTGCTCGCCATGGCGCGGTCCAGCGACGGCAGCGACCGGGTCATCCTGCCCGGTTTGGACGTCTACCGGTCCTTCGACTGGATCCGCGTGGCAAGGCCCGAGTTCGGCGCCGGGCGCGAACGCGACTTTTCGTTCGCCCTGGAAGCACCCGGAAGCGTGGAACTTGCCCGCGCGAATTCCCGTATTACCTTGCAGGTACAGGAGAAACCGGCGGACGACGGCGTACGTGCTACAGTGGTGGATGAACTGGACTGGCTTCGTTTTTCTAATTCCCCCAGTCTGGAGCTGCGCAACTGGAGGCCGGGTGACCAGTACCAGCCTATGGGGCACTCCAAGCGTGAAAAGATCAAGTTTCTCTTCCAGGAGGCTCGTATACCCTTGTGGGAACGGCGGAACTGGCCGATTATCACCTATAATGGGATCATCGTTTGGGCAAGAAGATTCGGGGCGGCGGCGGAATTCGCGCCTGGACCCGCTACCCAAGTGGTACTCCGGGTGGGGGAATCGGCGTTGGATGTTTCCAGGAATCAAAGCCAAGGGCTGTAACGTCCAATGTTTGGGTTCCGTGTTTGATAGGTGTGGGGAGAAGGCATGAATAATTCCAATATCAAGACCGCCGTGTTCTGGGTGGTCATTATTATGGTCGTCGTTTTGTTTTGGACGGTGGTCCACAACACTAAGGCCCGGCCCGATGCGCAACTCTCCTACACCCAGTTGGTCAACGATATCAACGCGAGCAAGATCAAGTCCGTAACGATTAGCGGAAACGACCTGCATGGCGTTTATAAGGACGACAATCAGGAGCTGCACTCCATCATCCCCAGCGCTGCGTATCAACCGCTGGTGCAGGCCATGACGGACAAGGGCGTGGACATCCACTACAGCAAGGAAGCGGGGAGCGGGTGGGTATCCATTCTCATCAACGCCATTCCGTTCGTGCTGCTGCTGGCGTTCTGGATCTTCATGATGCGGCAGATGCAGAGCGGCGGCAACAAGGCGCTGAGCTTCGGTAAGAGCCGCGCGAGGCTGCACTCTTCGCAGCAGAAAAAGGTGACCTTCAAGGATGTCGCCGGCGTGGAAGAAGCCAAGGAAGAGCTGCAGGAGATCATTGAATTTTTGCGCGAGCCGCAGAAATTTCAGAAGCTGGGCGGGCGCATTCCCAAGGGCGTCTTGCTGATCGGACCTCCGGGTACAGGCAAGACCCTGCTGGCGCGCGCGATCGCGGGCGAAGCTAACGTGCCGTTCTTTTCCATTTCCGGTTCGGATTTCGTCGAGATGTTCGTGGGCGTCGGCGCTAGCCGCGTGCGTGATCTGTTCGAGCAGGGCAAGAAGAATGCGCCGTGCATCATCTTTATTGATGAAATCGATGCTGTGGGCCGTCACCGTGGGGCGGGCCTGGGTGGCGGACACGATGAGCGCGAACAGACGCTGAACCAGTTGCTTGTGGAAATGGACGGATTTGAGTCCAACGAAGGCGTGATCCTGGTGGCCGCGACCAACCGGCCGGATGTGCTGGATCCCGCGCTGCTGCGGCCGGGCCGTTTTGACCGCCGCGTCGTCGTGGGGCGTCCGGACGTCAAGGGCCGCGAGATGATCCTGCGCGTCCACACCAAGAAGACTCCGTTGTCCGACGATGTGGATTTGTCCGTGGTGGCGCGCGGCACGCCGGGATTCGCGGGCGCCGATCTGGCCAACCTGGTGAACGAGGCCGCGCTGGTGGCGGCCCGCCAGAACCGCAAGGTCGTTACGCAGTTCGATTTCGAGCTGGCCAAAGACAAGGTCATGATGGGCGTGGAGCGCAAGTCGCTCATAATCAGCGAAGAAGAAAAGCGCAACACCGCGTATCATGAGGCCGGCCACGCGCTGGTGGCAGCCATGATTCCGGAAGCTGATCCGCTGCACAAGGTGACGATCATCCCGCGCGGCATGGCGCTGGGTTTGACGATGCAGCTGCCGATCGATGACAAGCACTCCTACAACAAGGGGTATCTGGAAGCGCAGCTCGCCATACTGATGGCAGGCCGCATCGCCGAAGAGATCTTTATGCACCACGTCACCACCGGCGCGGGCAACGACATCGAGCGCGCTACCGACATGGCTCGCAAGATGGTTTGCGAGTGGGGCATGAGCGAGCTGGGGCCGATGAGCTTCGGCAAGAAGGAAGAGCAGATCTTCCTGGGCCGCGAAATCGCCCAGCATCGCGATTACAGCGAAGCCACGGCGATCCGGATCGACGAGCAGGTGCGCAAGTTTGTCGATCAGGGCTATGGACGCGCCCGCGGCATTATCGAGGAGCGTTCGGACGCTCTGGTGCGCATCGCCGAGGCGCTGCTGGAGCGCGAAGTTCTGGACGGCTCCGAGGTGCGCATGCTGATCGACGGCGAGACGCTGCCGGCGGTTGCGGCCAAGCCGAGTACGCCCGACGGCGGCGACAAACAGCAGGTGCTCCGGCCTGAAGGCGGCAAGCCTCCGCTGCCCGGTCTGCTGGGCGGCGAGCGGCCGCAGCCCGCGTAACCCTTGATTCCACAATTTCCGGTCTACCTGTTCGACGTGGACGGGACGTTGCTCGACTCCGCGGCGGACATCTGCGGCGCGGTCAAGGGCGCCCTGGCCGACACCACGCAGCGCGACATCGGCTACGACGTGCTGCGGAGATACATCGGCCGGCACCTCGACGACTTGTGGCTGGATCTGTTCCCCGGCTGCACGCGTGAACAGATGGACCGGATGTTCGCCGACTACCGCCGGCTCTACCTGGGCCGCAATCATAGCCACACGCGAACCTTCCCCGGCATCGCGGAGGCGCTGGCTACACTGCCTGGGCGGAAATCCACCGCCACAACGAAGGGAACGCCTACCACACGCGCGGTGCTCGAAATGTTTGGCCTCATCCGCTACTTCGATCACGTGCAGGGCACCGACGGATTTCCGGCCAAGCCCGAACCGGACGTGATTTTCGCGTCGCTGAAGGCGCTGGGAGCGAGTGCGGAAGACTGCCTCTTAATCGGCGATTCGCCCACCGACATGCGAGCGGGACGCCGGGCGGGCGTCAAGACCTGCGCGGTGCTGTGGGGCTATGGAGGCCGCGAAGATTTGCTGGCCTGCCAGCCGGACTATCTGCTGGAGACTCCGGGCCAGTTAACCGTTGAGGCGCGCGAGCTCTTCCAGGTCTAGCCGGCCGGTGTAGATAGCCATGCCGAGCGCGGCGTGGATGCCGAGCTTCTGCAATTCGCGGATTTCTTCCAGAGTCGTGATGCCGCCGGCCGCGGTGAGCTCGTGCTGGGTGGCCGCGCGCAATCGCCGGAACCAGTCGAGATCCGTGCCTTGCAGCATGCCTTCCTTGTCGACGTAGGTGCACAGGAAGCCGGAGCAATAGGGCTCCAGGTGCGGCAGCATCTCTTCGGCGGTGAACTCGGTCGTCTCCCGCCAGCCTCTCACCACCACATTTCCGCCTTTCGAATCCAGCGCGACGACCAGCCGCTCGGGTCCGATGGCTTGCGCGATGCTCTCCAGCACCGGCCGATTGAAAGCCGCCGTGCCCACGATCACCCGGTGCGCGCCTTGACTGATCAACGCATGGGCACGACCCGGCGACCGCACTCCGCCACCGACTCGGGCGATGGCCCGCGAGGCGATCAGTTCGACCAACTCATCGTTGGAGCCACGGTCCATCGCCGCATCGAGATCGATCGCCTGGATCTGCCGGAACGCTGCGAAGCGCTCCAGCATTTCCTCCGGCGTGCCGCCTTCGAGCGCCTTCTCGCGGCCCTGCACCAGTTGCACGACCTTGCCGTCTTGCAGGTCGATGCAGGGAATGATCACGCGGGCCTCACTGGAACGCTGTGCGCCTGCAGGTAGTCCTTCAGGTCTTTCACTGTATAAGTTCCGTAATGGAAGATGGATGCTGCCAGGGCTGCGTCGGCGCGGCCTTCGGTCAGCACGCGCTCGAAGTCT
The DNA here is from genome assembly GCA_035508055.1 of Bryobacteraceae bacterium. GTDB lineage: Bacteria > Acidobacteriota > Terriglobia > Bryobacterales > Bryobacteraceae > Palsa-89. The sequence goes on from DATJNO010000044.1 coordinate 78,823, forward strand.
TCGGGCTTCCCCGCCCCGCCCGACGCGATCACCGGGATGTGCGTGGTCTCAGACACCGCGCCAGTCAGATCGCAATCGAAGCCTCGCTGCACGCCGTCGGTGTCCATCGAAGTGAGCAGGATTTCGCCGGCGCCCCGGATTTCGCCCTCGAGCGCCCACTCCACGGCGTCGATCCCTTCATCGTCGCGGCCGCCGCGCGTGAAGACATTCCAGCCGCCTTCCGAATTGCGCTTGGCGTCGATGGCCAGCACCACCGCCTGCGCGCCAAACTCCTCGCTCAGCTCGGTGATCAGCTTCGGCCGGCGAACCGCGGCGGTATTCACGCTGACTTTGTCGGCGCCAGAAAGCAGGATCTTGCGCGCGTCCGCCACGGATCGGATGCCGCCGCCAACGGTCAGCGGGATGAAGACCTGGCGGGCAGTGCGGGCAACGACATCGGCCATGATTTCGCGGGCGTCGCTGGAGGCGGTTATGTCCAGAAAGACGAGTTCGTCGGCGCCCTGGTCGTTGTAGCGCTGCGCGAGTTCCACGGGGTCGCCCGCGTCGCGGAGGCCGACGAAGTTGACGCCCTTTACCACCCGGCCCGCGGTGACATCGAGACAAGGAATAATCCGTTTAGCAAGCATCGGCGAAGTTCTTTACGATCTTGAGTCCTAATGGCCCGGATTTTTCGGGATGGAACTGGACGCCGAAAATGTTCTTCGATTCGAGAACAGCGGTGTAGTCGACTGCGTAGTGGCAGGTGGCCGCAGTGGCGTTTGTCAGCGGCGCGTAGTAGCTGTGCGCGAAGTAGAGGTACGGATGCGACGCAATCCCCGCCAAAAGCTTGGCGCCATTGCGCGGCGTGATTTCGTTCCACCCCATGTGCGGAACGCGCGCCGTGGCGGGAAAACGGCGGATCTCCCCGGGGAAAAGACCAAGGCCGCGTTCCTCGGGCGCTTCTTCGCTCGATTCAAACAGCGCCTGAAGGCCCAGGCAAATGCCCAGGAACGGCGCTCCCGCGCGGATCCGTTCGAGCAAAGCCTCGCGCACCTGCATTCGATCGAGCGCGCGCATCATCTGCCCAAAGTGGCCGACGCCAGGAAGAATGATTTTTGCCGCGTGGCGCAGGCCGGCCGCGTCGCGAGCGAGTTCGTACTCCGCGCCGATCTCGTCCAGCGTGTTCTGGACCGATCGCAGATTGCCGGCTCCATAATCCAGAATCGAGATCACAGGAGCCCCTTCGTCGAAGGGAGCTGTTCCTTGAGGCGCGGGTCCCTGGAGCAGGCGTAGCGCAGCGCGCGCGCGAAACACTTGAAGATGGCTTCGATCTTGTGGTGGCTGGAGCGCCCGTAGAGCACCTTAGCGTGGAGGTTCGCGCCCGCGTGATTGACGAAACCGCCGAAGAAATCCTCCACCAGCTCGGTTTGGAGATCGCCGACGGTACGGACCTTCACCTTATCGTCGTAGACCAATGCCGGGCGGCCGCCCAAATCAAGCGCCACGACGGCAAGTGTTTCATCCATCGTCATGACGAAGTAGCCGGCGCGATTGATGCCTTTGCGATCGCCCAGCGCTTTGGAAACCAGCTGACCCAGGACGATGCCGACGTCTTCAACCGTGTGATGCTGGTCGACGTCCAGGTCGCCCGTCGCCTTCAGCTTCAAATCGAAGCCGCCGTGTTTGGCGAACAGCTCCAGCATGTGATCGAAGAAGCGGATGCCGGTGGAGACCTCGTAACGGCCCTGGCCATCGAGCTTCAGCGAGCCGCTGATTTGCGTCTCCTTGGTGTTGCGCTCGATCCTAGCCGATCTCATTGATGTCTCCGAGCACCTGGATCGCGCCCTCCAGGCGCAGCAGATCGATCAACTCGTCGCGGCGCGGGCTGGCGGGCGAGGCGATGCCGATGAAGGGCACGTTGGCAGACCTGGCGCAGCGAGCGTCGTCCACCGTATCGCCGACGTAGAGCAACTTCTTCGCCGGGCGCATGGCGGCGATCTTCAGCAGACCTTCCGGATCGGGCTTCTCCCGCTGCACGTCGTTCGACGAAACCAGTAGGAACCGGTCGCGCATGCCTTCGCGGTGCAGCGTGATCTCGGCTTCTTCGGTGGTGCGTCCGGTGAAGATGGCGAATTCGAAGCGCTCATTCAACCGATCGAGCAGGCCCGGGCGCGGAAGCCAGCGCTCGCGATGGATGATGCCCTGCCCCAGGAACAGCGAGTTGAAGTATTCGATGATGGCGCCGTACTCAATATCAACACCGAGATCGTGACAGATCTTTTGCGACAGCAGCCAGTCATTATTCCAGCCGCCCTGGTTCTTGTAGTCCTGGATCGATTCGCGCGAAATCGTCCGGCTGGTGAAGTGCTGTACGGTTAGCACGATGGTCTCGCGATAGGACTCGGTCACGTCGACCAGCACGCCGTCCATGTCGAAGACCAGCATTTGCGAAGCGGCGCTCACCAGAGTTGCTCCAGTTCGGCCAGAAACCGGCGGATTTGTTCGCGTGTGCCGACGGTGACGCGCACGCAGCCGGGGATTTCGTAGCTGCGGTCGCGCACCAGGATGCCGCGCTTGCGCAGTTCATCGCGGATGGGGATGGAGCGGTCACCCGCCTGGACGAGGACGAAGTTGGCCTTGCTTTCGTAATACGGAATGCCGAGTTTTTCCAGGCCGACGTACAGCAGTTCGCGCGCGGCCAGAACCTCGGTGACGTACTTCTCGATGTAGGTTTTGTCCTGGATTGCGGCATGCGCCGCCACCGTCGCCAGGGTGTTCACGCTGTAGGGCGATTGCGCTTTGTGCAGGAACTCAACATTGCCCGACTGGGCGAACAGGCAGCCCAGGCGCATCGCGGCCATGCCATAGGCCTTCGAAAACGTGCGGCTGACGAAGAGATTCGGATAGTCGTTGAGCAGCGGAAGGGCGGTGACGCCGCAGAACTCAAAATAGGCTTCGTCAATCAGCACGGCTGCGCCGCTGGCTTTGTCGAGGATACGTTCAATACCGGCGCGCGAAGTTCCGGTGCCGGTTGGATTATTCGGATTCGCGATCAGAATCGCTCGGGTCGTCGGGCGGATTGCCAGCAGCAGCTCGTCCAGTGGAAACGCGAGCTTCTGCGCGCGATAAGGAATTTCGCGGACCGAAGCACCAGCCACCTCGGCGTAGAAGCGGTACATCGCGTAAGACGGGCGCAGCAGCAGCACGTCATCGCCATCATCGACATAGGTGTTGATGAGCACCTGAATTGCCTCGTCCGTGCCGTTGGTGAGGATGAAGTCGTCGTGCTCCACGCCAAAGAACGTCGCCAGATCCTGCTGGATGACGCCGTACTCGGGATAGACCGCGAGGCTGTCTGCGCTGAGCTGCTGGCGGAGGTATTCGAGGACTTTGGGCGAAGCGCCAACGGTATTCTCGTTGAAGTCGAGCCGGAGCTTGCCCTCGCGTCCGGCCGTCGGCGGCGAGTAAGGCGCCATCTTCAAAACGGCTTCGCGCGGCTGCAGGACGCCCGGCGGCAGATCGATTTTTTTATTCGCCAAGCCGCACCTCGACGGACCGTGCGTGCGCTTCCAGGCCTTCAGCGCGCGCCAGCGTGGTGATCGCGGGCGCGAGTTCCTGCAGGCCTTCGGACGTCAGTTCCTGTACGGAAATCACCTTCACAAAGTCGGCGGCGGACAGACCGCCGCGAACGCGAGCCGCGCCCGACGTGGGCAGGACATGATTGGGTCCAGTGGCGTAGTCGCCCGCGGCTTCGGGACTGCTCGGACCCAGGAAGATACTTCCCGCATGCTGGATTCCGGCCAGCAGGCTCTCGTCGTATATCGCGAGGTGTTCCGGCGCGAGACGATTCGAAGCTTCCACCGCGGCGTCCAGCGATGGACACAGGATCACGGCGCTGTTGTTCCTGATCGCTTCGCACGCCACCTGCGCGGTGGGCAACGTCTCGAGCTGGCGGGAAACCTCCAGCGCGACGCGCTCGGCGAGACTGTGCGAAGTAGTCAGAAGAATGGACGACGCTTCCACATCGTGCTCAGCCTGCGCCAGCAAGTCGGCGGCCAGATGCCGGGGATCTCCGTCCTCGGCGATGATCACGATCTCGGTGGGGCCGGCGACAAAGTCAATGCCTACTTCGCCCGCCAGCAGCTTCTTGGCTGCCGCAACATAAATGTTGCCGGGCCCGACGATGCGGTCCACTCTGGGCACGGTCGCCGTGCCGAACGCCAGCGCCGCGATGGCCTGCGCGCCGCCGATGCGAAAGACCTTGTCCAGGCCGAGGAATTTCGCGGTCACCAGAATTTCCGCGCTGGGATGCGGCGAAGCGATGCAGATGGTTGTAACGCCCGCCACCTGCGCCGGAATTGCCGTCATGAGCACCGTGGATGGCAGTGGATAACGGCCTGCGGGAATGTATGCGCCCATTGAATCGAGCGGGCGCACGATGTAACCCAGGCGGCGGCCGTCGGGAAAGGTGGCCCAGGTTTCGCCGGGAAGCTGCATGGCCGCGTATTCGCGAATATTCCTGGACGCGGTTTCGAGCGCCGCGCGAAACTCAGGCGCAACTCGCGCTTCGGCCGCCTCCCAGTCCGAAGTGGGGACGGTGAGCGTGTTGCCGTCGAGCTGATCGAACTTGCGAGCATACTCCAGCACGGCCTCATCGCCCCGGCGGCGCACGGCTTCCAGGATCGGCGCGACGGTCTTCTCGGCTTCAGCCAGCCGGACTGCCTTTCGCGTGATGAAATTCTGAGCCTCGTTGAGAGGAAGGATTCGGAGCATAGTCAAATCACAATCTTGTTCAGCGGGTATTCGACGATCCCCTGCCCGCCCGCTTCCTTCAAGCGCGGAATGATACTGCGCACGGTGGACTCGTCGAGGATGGTGTGCACGGCCACCCACTCTTCGTCGCTCAGGTGCGAGACCGTGGGCTTCTTCAGCGCCGGAAGAATCTGGAGGATGGCCGGCAGGCAGTCCCTGCGGACGTTCAGCATCAGGCCGACTTTGCCGAGCGCGGCGATGGCGCCGTCCAGCAGCATGCGGATGTCTTCGACCTTGCGCTTCTTCCAAGCGTCTTGCCAGGACGCGACGTTCACGATGAATTGCGTGTTGGATTCGAGCACGGTCTCAATGATGCGCAGCTTGTTGGCGCGCAGCGAGGAGCCGGTTTCGGTCACTTCGACGATGGCGTCGGCCAGCACCGGCGGCTTCACTTCCGTCGCGCCCCAACTGAATTCCACTTTGGCCTGGACGCCATGGCGCGCCAGGTAGCGCTCGGTGGTGGCCACCAATTCCGTAGCGATCACTTTGCCTTCCAGATCCTTCACCGTCTGAAATGACGACGCCTCCGGCACGGCCAGCACCCAGCGCACTTTGCCGAAGCTCTGCTTGGCGTAGATCAGGTCGGCGACGGCTTCCACCTTGGCCGCGCTTTCCTCAATCCAGTCGCGGCCGGTGAGCCCCGCGTCGAGTACGCCGTCTTCGACGTAGCGCGCCATTTCCTGCGCGCGAATCATCATGCATTCAATCTCGGGGTCGTCGATGGTGGGGAAGTAAGAACGTGAACTGGTGGTGATGTTGTAGCCGGCGCGGCGAAACAGATCGATGGTCGCATTTTCCAGGCTGCCCTTGGGGATGCCGAGCTTCAGCTTCACGAGTTGCTCCCGTAGACTGCCTGGGGATCGTACGCACGCGGCTCGGATTCCTTCCATTGGTCCCCGTCCAGTCGCCGAAAGAAACAGCTCTGATAGCCTTCGTGGCAGACGCCGGGGCCGAGCGCTTCTACCTTGATGAGCAAGGCGTCGCGGTCGCAATCGGTGGAGATTTCCTTCACGATCAGCCGGTGGCCGGAGGTCTCGCCTTTCAGCCAGAGCTTGTTGCGCGAGCGGCTGAAGAACGTCGCGTACCCGGATTGCACGGTCCGGCGGAACGCCTCTGGGTTCATGAAGCCAACCATGAGGACGCGGCCCGTGGCGTGATCCTGAATGACGGCGGTAACGAGTCCGTTGAGCTTGTCGAAATCGAGGTCCATATGTGTCTACCAATAAAAAAGCCCGCCTGGAGATCGGCGGGCTGTTGTTCACTTCAAGAATGCTTCAGAAGGCCGCCGCTCGCCAGACGCTGTGATGATGGTGGTGACGGGCGGAATGCATGAAGGTTAAGTATAACATTTTTTTACATTCCGGCCCCGCGCGGACCACGCACCATTCACGCGCTGCGATGCATCACACATGGTGGGGGTGCTGGATGCCCACCGATCAACTCGCCGATCTTTCGCGGCCCCTGGCGGAGGAGCCGCTGACAAACCTGGAGCTGGAATACGAGCCGCCGGGCGATAAGAGCCACAAGAAACTCTGGTTTACTGGCGCGGTGCTCGGTGCTGCCGCGCTCGCCACGGTACTGATTTGGCAGCAGGCATTCGGGGCGGCGAAGCCTGTCTTTCAGTTGGCAACGCTGCAACGAGGCGCGATTGCGGCCAACGTCACCACCACGGGGTCGCTGAATCCCGTGGTTGAGGTTCAGGTTGGCAGCCAGGTTTCCGGGAACATCAAAGCGCTGTATGCCGACTTTAATACTCACGTAAAGGCGGGGCAGCTGGTGGCCTTGATCGATCCGGCTCCGTTTCAGGCGGCCGAGAGCCAGGCCAAAGCCAGTCTGAGCGCCGCAAAGGCAGCGGTCGTGACGGCGCAGGCGAATCAGGCCAAAGCGCAAGCGGATTATGCGGCGGCTCAAGCCAACGTGGCGGATCAGAAGGCCAACGTGCTCAAAGCAGGCAGCGCGGCGGATCTGGCCAAGGTCTCCAACCAGCGCGAAACCACGCTGCTTCAGCAGGGCATCGTGGCGCAATCGGACGCGGATTCGGCCAAGGCGGCCTACCAGGAAGCGCTGGCCGATCAGTTGGCGGCGCGAGCCGCGCAGGATGCCGCGCAGGCCGACGCGCAATCCGCGCTCAAGCAAGTGGTGGCGGCGCAGACGCAGGTGAAGCAAGCCCAGGCAGTAGTCCAGCAGGACCAGGCCGCGCTGGCGCAAGCTCAGCTCAACTTATCGCACACGCGGATTGTCGCGCCCGTGGACGGGACGGTGATCGCGCGCAACATGGACGTCGGCCAGACTGTGGCGGCTTCGTTTCAAGCGCCCACCATCTTTCAAATCGCGCAGGACCTGACCAAGATGCAGGTGGACACCAACGTCGCCGAAGCGGACGTGGGGCGTTTGAAAGTAGGGCAGCCGGCAACCTTCACGGTGGATGCCTATCCCACCACCCAATTTCACGGCAAGATCGTCCAGATCCGCGAGGCGCCCATCAACGTGCAGAACGTGATCACCTACGACGCCGTGGTCGGCGTTGCCAATCCCGACCTGAAGCTGTTCCCGGGCATGACCGCGAATGTGCAAATGCTTACGCAGCGCGCGGACAACGTATTGAAGGCGCCCAACGCCGCGCTGCGCTTCCGGCCTCCCGCGTCGATTGTGCAGCGGCCCGCTCCCGTCGCGGCGGGCCCGGCCTCGGCCGTTGTTTACGAGGAAGACCACGGCAAGGCCCGGGGAGTCCTGGTGAAGACCGGCATCACCGACGGAACGTTCACCGCGATCGAAGGCGGCGGGCTGAAGGCGGGCGATCCGGTGATTGTCGGGGTGACGATGCCCGGGTCGTCGTCTGCGACGCCGCTCACCCCGCAGCGCGGTTTCCATCGGCTCTGAAGAGGCTTGTGTGGCACAGACGGCGCGTCATCTGATCGAGCTGGACCGGGTTACGAAGACGTATCATACCGGAACGACGCAATTGCACGCGCTGCGCGGCGTGACGCTGGCGATCGACGCGGGTGAGTTTGTTGCATTGATGGGCCCTTCCGGTTCCGGCAAGAGCACGCTGCTGAACATCGCCGGCTGCCTGGACCGGCCCGATTCGGGACGGTACCTGCTGAACGGCCTGGAGGTGAGCCGCTTGAGCCGCAACCAGCTGGCGCGGGTGCGCAACCGGAACATCGGATTCGTGTTTCAAAACTTCAACCTGCTTCCGCGCACCACGGCTTTGGACAATGTGGAGCTGCCAATGCTGTACTGGCGGAACGGACCGCGCTACCGGCGCGCGCGCGCGATGGCGGCGCTGAAGATCATGGGCCTCGCGGACCACGCGCTGCACCACCCCAATCAGCTTTCCGGCGGCCAGCAGCAACGTGTGGCGATTGCGCGGGCATTGGTGAATCATCCGCAGATCGTCCTGGCCGACGAGCCGACCGGCGCTCTGGATTCCCGCACCAGCGTCGAGATCATGGCGGTTTTCCAAAGACTGAACCGCGAGGCCGGGATTACCTTGCTGATGGTGACGCACGATCCGGACATCGCCGCGCACGCCAACCGCGTGGTCCGCTTTCTGGACGGCAAGGTGTTGGACGACCGCAAGGTGGGCGCGCCCCGGGAAGCCGCCAGCGAACTGCTCGACATGCCCCCGGTGGATGCCGCATCGCAAAGCGAGGTTCTGGCATGATCGCACCCCTGTTGTCGAGCCTGAAGATCGCTTACATCGCGCTGCGCACCAACAAAATGCGCGCGATGTTGACCATGCTGGGCGTCATCATCGGAGTGGCGGCGGTAATCGCCACCGTCGCGGTTGGCGCGGGCGCGACACGGACCATCCAGGCTCAGATCTCCAGCCTGGGTAGCAACCTGATTATCGTGATCCCCGGCAGCCTCACGGCATCCGGCATCCGTTTGGGCAGCGGTCAGGCTTTAACCCTGACCCAAGGCGACGCCGAAGCGATCGCGACGCAGTGTCCCGCGGTGGCGCGGGCAGCGCCGGTGGTGCGGGAAGGCGAGCAGGTCATCGCCGGCGCCAACAACTGGGCAACTTCCATCCTGGGGATCACGCCGGATTATCTCAAAGTGCGGGATTGGACCGTCGCGCAAGGCGCGCCCTTCACTTCCAAAGACGTTGACTCCGCGAATACCGTGGCGCTCCTGGGCAGGACCGTGGTCACGAACCTGTTTCCGTCCGGCAATCCCGTGGGCCAGACGATTCGCATCAGCAACGTGCCGCTGACCGTGATCGGTGTGCTGACGTCAAAAGGGCAATCTCCGGGCGGGCAGGATCAGGACGACGTCGTCATGATTCCGCTGACGACGGCGAAGAAACGCGTGCTCGGTGTAAGCTCCGCGGGTGCGGACGCGGTGGGCGCGATCATGGTGCAGGCCACCGGTCCCGCCGCCATGCAGTCCGCGCAGCAACAGATGGAGGTGCTGCTGCGGCAGCGTCACCATCTGCAACCCGGCCAGGACGACGACTTCACCATCCGCAATCTGGAGGACGTTTTTGCCGCGCAAGAGAGTTCCGCGCGCGTGATGGCGGTGCTGCTGGCCGTGATTGCTTCGGTCTCACTGATCGTGGGCGGAATCGGCATTATGAACATCATGCTGGTATCGGTCACGGAGCGCACTCGGGAAATCGGACTACGTCAGGCGGTGGGCGCATTCACCGGCGACATTCTGTTGCAGTTTCTGGTGGAGGCGGTGGCGCTTTCGGTTGTGGGCGGTGTGGCCGGAATCGGCGTCGGCGTGCTGACCGCCATGCTCATTTCGCGATTCGCGCATTGGGCCACCGTTGTGAGCACCGGTTCGATTGGCTTGGCTTTCGCGTTTTCCGCTCTGGTAGGGGTTTTCTTCGGCTACTATCCGGCGCGCAAGGCGGCGTATCTGGACCCCATAGAGGCGCTGCGGTACGAATAAACAGCAGAAGGCCTGGATGCCGAAGCACCCAGGCCCAAGGAGTTTGCTGCGCATTGGTGGTTGGCTTTCTACTGACCCGCCTCCTCCTGCCAGATCTCGAGCGTCGCCGTATTGTCGTCCACTGCGGCGAGGGTGATGACGCCGCGCTCAAACATGACGCCCAGTCCGAAGGCGCCGCCTTGCGAGGCATCCACCGGCCGCTCGGCGACGAACTCGCCATCCACGGTGAATTCCACCAGTTCGCTGGGCTGCGTCGGATCGGAATTGATCACGTCGCTGTTGCTGACAATCAGGTGGCCGTTGGGCGCCAGAACCATCGCCAGCGCTCCATGCAGGTGCTGGTTGTCCTGGTAGACGCGGTAGCCCATGCCGCCGTCGGCGACGATGTGGCCGGCGTTCGGGACGGCGAAGATGGCGTTTTCGAAGCTGCCCGCCACATAGAGGATGTCCCGGCCAGCGTCGTACGCCAAGCCCGTCGGACCGACTTCCAGCGCGGCGGGGTCGCCACGATGGCCGTAGCCGGAGGAAATCTGCAGGCTTTTCTCGACCGTGATGTGATTATTGGTCACCCCGAGATCCAGGCGCGAGATGGTCCCGCTGAGGACATTGGAGATGAAAACCTGGGCGAAGTCTCCCTGATCATTCACAGTGAAATCCCAAGGCCCGTTCACCAGGGTCGCGTTGGTATAGGTCCAGACGACGTTGGCGTTGTAGTCCAGCGCCATCAAAGAACCCGGTTGAGCGGTGGCGGAAGTGCCGTCTTGCGTGGGGAAGCTGGCCACCAGCACCAGGCCGGCCTTGAGCACGGCCAAGCCCGTGGAGAGGCCCGGCTGCCCCTGGGCCTGGAAGAACAGCGTAGGCGTTCCGTTCTCGATTCTCACGATGGTTGAGCCGGTGCCTTGCAGATTCGCGGAGTTGTTGTAGTTGGACACCAGGATGTCGCCGGGGTTCAACTTGCCGCCCCGCGGGAAATGGCGGGGGACAAATGCAACGCCATAAGGATTGACGTCGCCGTTGGAAGGCACGGTGGAAACGATGGTCGGTGAACCCAGGTTTCCTATGATGGAATCGTAGACTTGCGCCTGAAGCGTGGCGGAAGCCAGAAGCACGGCCGCTCCAACCAGGGCGGCGTTGATGTTGATTACGTTTTTCATTTTCTCTCTCCTCGGTTTTGAATTTTCCTCACTGACGAATCGAGGTTAACCGGAGTGCGCCAGGCAAGTCGTCAATCCGCGGTTAAGGTTGCGTTAGATCTTCGAGTAGGTCGAGACAGCAGGAGGAGAGATGAATATAAGGATGGGAGCTCAGCGGGTCTGGGAAGGCTCGGCGTCAGACGCCTGGAGGTGTTGCGCGATGAAGCTCACCAGCTCTTCGACGGTCTGGAAGCGCACGGATTGGCCCGAATCCATGTGCTCGACACGTCCGCGGAGGATGCCCCGATCGAGATCGGTTTCCGGCCGGACCTGGATGACGAAGTCGCCCTGCATCTTGCCTTCAGAATAAGTTAGACCGGGAGCGGAGTCGTTAGGTTTGGGTTAGACAGAAGTTAAATCAGTAACATTCGTGTGTCAGGAATCACCGGCGGACGCCGCGCGTTCAAAGGCTTCCAGCAGGGAACGGCGCAGCGGCTCGTGCCCGGCAAGTGACGCGGCGAGGCGATGAATGCATTCGAGCGAGCGTGTCCGGAGCGCGTCGGCCTCGTCCGCATGCCCGCGGCGGCCGGCCAGTTCGGCGGCGGTTCGAAGCACTGGCCATTCGGCCAGCGGCGTCTCGGCGCCCTCCATGGCCTGGAAAGCCAGCTGAAGCTGGGCTTTAGCTTCCCAATCGCTCTTTTCGGCCAGGGCCACGGCAGCCAGCTGCCGGCGGCCGAGCGCCAGGTAGGTGCGCTGGCCGGATATCGCCGCCTGTTCGCAAAGTTGCGAAGCCTCCTGCCGGGCTCGGTCGTAGTCGCCCCGCTGGAGCCAGAGCTCGCTTAAGCCGCGCTGCAGGGGCATGTGGAAGATCCAATCCAAGCGAAAAGGACCTTCCCGCGACCGTTCCAGCACTTCGTCGAAGCAGTCCGCGGCAAGATCCATCTCGCCCAGGCCCAGGTACGCCTCGCCCAGCATGATCAGCGTGAGAAATCGAGGCGAGCCTTCGCGAGCGCGCACCAACGCCTGCTGGCAGATGTCGCGCGCGCCCTGGAAGTCCATGGCCTGTGCGTGCAGGCGGGCCTCCATGACGCGCAGAACCGTGATGGCGGTGCCGTGACCATCTTTTTCTGAAAGGACGAGGCTGTCTTTGATCAGATCCAACGCCACGCCCCATTCGCCCAGATGCAACAGCGCCCAGACCTTGAAGTATTGGCAGGAGATGTAAAGGAACGAATCGCCCAACTCCAAGGCCAGCTGCATTCCTTCGTCGGCGGCGCGGCACGCTTCGCGCTCGTGGGAGCGAAATGATTCGAAGAAGGACAGGTGCATCAGGGCCAGGCACAGGTAGTTGGCGTGGTTGGAGGCGCGAGCCGCTTCGGCCGCTTCGCGGCACGCTTCAAAATCTTCCGCGCGCCAGCCTTCCATTCGGATTCTGCGGCTGGCACAGTAGCCGCGGGCATGTTTCTCGAGCAGCGGATCGCCGAGGTCCAGGCTTAGTTCGACGGCGCGCTCGGCGGCCTCCAGGCTGCGATCATGCCGGATCCAGAAAAGCACCGCGCTCAATTTGAGCAGGGCGTCCACTTCCCAGCCGACGCGCTTCGCCTGGCGGGCGCAGGCGGCCATGCGCTCGAAGTCCGCGGCGGCGCCTTCGTTGTCGTCCCTCGCGCGGCGCGCGGTTCCGCGTTCCTGTAGCAGGATGGCTTCGATCTCGGCGCGGTCTTCCTCCGGAAGGTGATCGAGAAGCGCCATGGCTTTGCCCAGATGTTCCTGGCCTTCGCGGTTGCCGTGACGCTTCAAGGCATTGGCTGCGGAGAGGCGGCGATATAGGATGGCGCGCGGATAATCGCGGCCTTCTTCGAAGTGAACCGAAAGCTCGGCGGCGATCTCTTCGCGATGGTCCGAATAAGCCGTCTCCTGAAACTCGCCAATGCGGCGGTGCAGAACAACGCGGCGCGGCTGGGGCACGGAGTGATAGAAGATGTGCTGGTACAGCGCGTGAATGAATCCATAGCGCTCCAACAGCGAGCCGTCGCGCAGTGGAATGGTCTTCGCGGGACGCAAAAACTGGCGGCGCTTCACCAGGTTTTCGCAGCAGCGCTCGATCTCTGGAATGCCGGCCTCCATGCCGCCGGATAACGTGCGGGTGGAAAACTCCAGGCCCGCGACGCTGGCTATGGACAATAGGTGCTGCTCTTCTTCGCTCAGCCGTTCGATCTGGCGTTCGATCAGCTGCTGCAGGCTGTCCGGTACGTCCGTTCCCACTTGCTCCAGCGGAACGTTCAGCCGCCAGCCGTGCTCGCCCCGCGACAACTGGCCCTGGGCGATCAGATAGTCCACCACGTTCACCACGAACAGAGGATTACCGTCGGTGCGCTCGTGAATCAGGCTCGGAAGGCCTTCGGGAAGTTCGCTCCCCGGAAAGCGGAGCGCCAGGTACCTGGCCACGGCGGCTTCCGTGAGAAATTCCAGAGCCAGCTCCGAGCAGCGCCGGTGCACTTTGAGTTCCCGCTCGATCTCACGCAGCGGATGCCGTTTGACGATCAGCTCGGCCGGGCGGAAGGTGCCGAGCAACAGCAACCGCGCGGGGCCGCGGCGGCGAGCCAGGTGACCGATCAGATCGACCGTAGAATAGTCGCTCCAGTGCAGGTCTTCGAGAACCAGGAGCAGCGGAGTGTCCGCGGTGAGTGCCTCGATGGCGGCGGCGATTTCGCGCAGCATCCGTTCCTTGGCGGCTCCCAGAGTCTCCCGCTTCAGACGCTCGCGATCGTCCTCGCTTACCAGCGAAGGCATCTGCGCCAGCCAGGTGGGCGCGTGCTGGCGCAGAATCTCGATCAGGCGTTCCCGGCCGGGTTGCTCGGAGAGCCGGGCCAGCGCCTCCAGCACCGGAAAATACGCCTCGCCTTCGGCGAAATGCTCCATGCACTGGCCGGTAGCGATCCATACGGCGCCATCCGCCGACACGCGTTCCACGAAAGCCTCCACGACGGTGGTTTTGCCGATGCCGGTTTCGCCGGTGACGAAAACCACCTGGCGCTCGCCTTCAAACGCCTTTTTCATCCAGGTGTCCAACTGCGCGAGCGCGCGCTCCCGCTCGACGGCGCGAATCGTGGGCGTAGCGGCGCCCGGTTGGTCTGCCTCGATCTCGCCGATGAAGCGATACCCACGCCGGTGGGCCGTTTCGATGAAACGCGGCGAGCGGCTGACGTCGTTGAGCGCTTTGCGAATCTCGGCGACGGCCACCTTCAGCACGCCTTCGGTGACATGCGTCTCCGGCCACACCCCATCCAGAAGCTCGTCTTTCGTCACGAGTTGGCCCGGCCGCGCCGCGAGGAAATGGAGCACCGCAAAGGCCTTGCGTGTGAGCAGCAGCTGTTGCGGGCCGGACCACAACTGTTCGTTAGCGGGATCCAGCCGGAAGGGCGGAAAAACGATCTGCTTCTCTTTCGGCAAGGGGCACTTTGTATTTTATCGTCAGTCGCCTGGGCTTCCGAGACTCAGTCGACGGTCATCACCGGACCGTTCGAGGGCGTGCCCGCGATTGTGATCACCAACGGGTAGGTGCCCTGAGTGAGTTGCGGCACGTTGAAGTTCGCCTGATACAGCCCGACGCTTCCCGGCGTCAGGCCGATATAGTCGACCGTGGCCTGAATGCCGCCCACCGTCAACGAGTACGACGCCGCCAGCGGCGACAATCCACTCGGCGCCGGATATCCGGCCTTCAGCCCCGCGGCGTCTACCGGCCCCCCGCCTGTGAAATACACCACCACCTCGTCGCCATCGTGTGCCGGAGCCGAACCGGAGTTGACGCTTCCATCCTGATTGACCACCACCGCGCGATTGTTTCCATAAACGCTGATGCCCGGAGTGCCCGTTGCGGGAACATAAACCGCCACGGCGTTGCTGGAAGCGCTGCCGTTTTTCACGATCACCGTAGCCACCGCGCCTGCGGGAATGTCCCAGGGCATTTGGGCGTCAATCTGTCCGGGGCCCACGTAGAACAACGGCGCGGTCTCTCCGTTGACCGTCACCGTGGTGCTGAGCAGCGTGCCGGGTAAAGGCGTGCTGGCGGCTTGCGCCGTTTTCGACGCCAGGTCCACCCCGAATAACGCAAAGACGCTGCCCGGCGGCGTCGCACTGTACGCGTAGCTGGCCACATTGGTGATGGCCTGGCTGGGATTGGTGAAAGCCGAATGCATCGAACCGGATCCGATCGCCTGCGAGTCGGCGCCGATCAGCGTCATGTTTTCGCCATAGAGACCGGTGACCACCAGGTTGAAGGTAACCGTTTCGAAAGTCACCGAGTCCGTGATGCTCACCGTGGCGAGGCAGACCGGCCCGTCGGTAACGGCATAGGTACCCGTGTAACTTCCCTCGCTCTGCGGCATCCCCGCTACCGAATCCGTGTAGCTGCCGGTGGTCTTTCCTTGCCCGTCGAATTGAAGCACTCCAGCCTCTTCGAATCCCAAACCAATGACCGTGCTGGACAGATCAACCCCGGTGGCCTGATACGTGTATTCGCCGGAAACCGTGGAAGTGGCGCAGCCCGGCGGCAGTTCACTCGTGCCGCTGCCCGAATAAATGAAGATCGCGTCGGCGCCGGCCACCGCGAAACTCCGGCCGTTATTCCACACCACCAGAGTGAACGAGCCGCCGCTGGCGCTGAAGGTCGCGGTGCCTGAACAGTTAGACGACAAGGTGTACTTTCCCGGGAAGGAAAGGGATGTCCCCGCTGAAAGGTTTGAATTCGCGGTTCCCGACAGGGTCACCGCGCCCACTCCGTCGAAGGTCGCTTGTCCGTCAGCCTGAAAATTCGACGTCAGAGTGCCGGCGCCTGAGATCTGGCGTCCACTAAGACTCAGCGAGTAGGTTCCGCTCAACGTTGCCGCCGTGCAGGCGCCGCCGCCGATCTGATTCATCACCGGCGGGGGCGCCGTGGGCGCGCCTCCCGCTGAAGTAGGCTGGCCGTAACTCGCCACCGCGCTTCCGGACATGATGGAATGCTCACTGCGGGCGATCAGGATGTACATTCCCGAAACGTACACCGGAGTTTGGTTGTACACGCTGAAGTTCAGCGTGAATGTGTTGCTGTTGCTGTCGGTCAGGGTGGCCGATCCCTGGCAGCCCGAAACCGAGTAAGTCCCCGTGAGAGTAGTGGTGCTGGAAGACCCCGGGCCGAAAGCGCTCATATTCGCCGTCAGGTTTCCCTGCCCGTCGAATTGCATCAGACCCGTCGCGGTTCCGGCGCTGTTCACCGACGTCAGGCTGAGGCCTAACCCGCTGGCGTTAAATTCGTACACGCCCGCCAGGCCGGCCGTGGAACAGGTGGAGGGCTGCGTGTTGCCGCCGCCGGCGTACGTGTAGTTGGAGTCGCTTCCATTCCACAAAAACGCTTTGCCCTGATTGTAAATGGCGATTTGCAGCGTGGGCCCGGTGTTTATCGCGATATGGCCCGTGCAATTGGCTTGGACCGTGTAAGTCCCCGACCACGGCAGCGGATTTCCCAGCGCCTGGTTCGTGTCGGAAGTCAGATTCATGCTGACCATGCTCTGGCCGTCGAAGGTGGCCGAGCCGTTGGCCACCAGCGCGTTGCCGAGGCTACCGCTGGAGGAGAGCTGGCGGGCTGTCACAGTCACCGCGTAAGTCCCGCTGAGCGTTGCGGAGCTGCACGTCCCTCCTCCGATCTGCGGTTGCGCCGCCAGATGCGCCGCCGAAATCAGACAGACTGCTGCCAGGTCCAGAAGTAAATGTTTCACGTGCGTTTCCTAGCAATGAAGAATCGCCCGTAGGGGCAAAAGACTAACTATACAGGAATCAGCGCACCCCGGATTCATCCGGAGCAGCGAACAGGTTGCCGCGGTTGAGCAGCCATTGCGGATCGAGGCGGCGTTTCACCTGCTTCATGCTTTCGATCTGCTCGGGCGTGTATTGGAGCGCGAGCAAATGCGCCTTGCGCTTGCCCAGGCCGTGTTCGGCCGAGACGGTGCCACCCAACTTGACAGCGTGCCGGGCGAAGTCCAGCATCAGGCGCTGGCCGGCGTCAAACTGGGCTTGCGAATCAGGCAGGATATTGACGTGCACATGCGCGTCGCCGATGTGGCCGAAGATGACGTAGTCGAGCGATTGCTCGCGCAAGCGCGCGTGGTAGTAAGCCAGCATTTCGCGGTTGCGCGCCACCGGCACCGCGTAATCGGAACCGAGCTTCAGGAACCCGCTCCGGCGCATCGTGTCGTTCACCAGTTCGGGCAGCGCGTGACGGAAGCGGCGGAAGCGTTCGCGATCCTGATCGCTCGCGGCGAACCAGCTGTCCTCTGGAACCCGTTCGACCCAGAAGTCAATGTCGCCGTCTTCCTGCTCGATGAGCAGCGCGGCGCCGGCGTTGGGTGGTGTCTCGTCGAAGCGCTGACGCAGAAAGGCGAGCGAGTTGCGGTCGAAGTACTCGAGCATGCGAAGCCCAGGCAAGTTCCGCCAGGCGTCCACTGCGCCGAGCGCGGCGTCGTCGGTCTCAAAGAAGACGACGCCTGCAAGAAGATCCGCGGGCTTCGGTAGCAACTGCAGCTCCGCTTCCGTGAAGATTCCCAGCGTGCCTTCGCTGCCCGCGAACAGATCGATCCAATCCATGCCCGGTGCGAGCGGATAACCGGCCGTATTCTTGGTTGTTTGCGGTAGCGGGAGCGCGGGCACGTCGAAATCGATCTTGTCGCCGCGCCGGAAGTCACGCACGCGGCCGTCCATCATCACGGCGCGTAACCGCAAAATATGCCGGCGCGTGCTGCCGTAGCGGAAGCTGCGCGATCCGCTGGCATTGTTCGCGATGGTGCCGCCGATGCTGGCCGCTGTTTCTGTTGGATCGGGTGGGTAGAATTGACCGCTTCGCGCTGCCGCGGCTTGCAGCTCCTCGAGCGAAACGCCAGGTCCAACGATGGCTCGGCCCGGGCTGATCTCGATGCGCGGGAATCTCTGCATCGACACCGCCCAACCCGATCGCGGAACGCTGCCGCCAGTCAGGCCCGTTCCCGCCCCAATGACGGTCAACGGCACGGCATCACACGCCGCAGCGGAGATCATCTGAAGCACTTCCGCTTCCGTCGCAGGCAGGATCAGCCGTTCCGCTTCGCCGCGAAAACCCGACGCGTCTTCGATGACCTCGGCCAACTAGACCTCCAGGATCACCGGCATGATCAGCGGGCGGCGCGACGTCTCTTTGCTCAGGAAGCGCTTCAAATCGGCGCGGATCTTCTCCTGCATCACGCCCCAGTCCGTCCGCTCTTCCTCGCTGGACGATTCCAGCGTCTTCGCCACCACCTGCCGCGCCGCCTGCAGTAGTTCCGAGCCGTCCTCGAAAGACATGAAGCCGCGGCTGACAATCTCCGGCAGCGTTTCGCTTCTGCCGGAGTGCTTGTTGATGGCGATGATCGGCAGCACAAAGCCGTCTTCGGACAGATGGCGCCGGTCGCGGATGACGATGTCTTCCACTACTTCGTCGATGCTGCCTGAATCGATGCACACCCGGCCTACCGGAACCTTTTCGCCGCGCCGCGCGCCGGTGTGGTCGATCTCCAGCGTCTCGCCGGTCTCCAGCACGAAGGTTTCTTCCAGACCCGCGCCGCGCAGATGCTGGGCGAGCGAGGCATGCTTGGCCAATTGCCGGTACTCGCCGTGAATCGGCATAAAATAGCGTGGCCGCAGCAGGTTCAACACCAGCTTCAGTTCTTCGGAGCTGGCATGGCCGGACACATGCACCGGCGGGTTCATCGATCCATAAATCACGTCGGCGCCGCGCTTGGCGAAGTGATTAATCATCCGGTAAATGCCCTTCTCGTTGCCCGGAATGATGCGCGCGCTGAGCACCACCGTGTCGCCGGCTTCCACCGACAGATTCTTGTGATTATCGACGGCGATGCGCGAGAGCGCCGACATCGGCTCGCCCTGCGTGCCGGAGGCCACCACCACCACCTTGGCAGGGTCGGCCGTCATGATGTCCTGGGGGCGCAGTAAAATGCCGTCCGGCAGGCTCAACAGACCGAGCGAATGTGAAATCTCAGTCACGTTCAGCATGCTGCGGCCCAAAAAAGCCACTTTGCGCCCGTATTCTTCGGCCAGGTCAAGAATGAGCTGCAGCCGGTGAATGGACGAACTGAAACAGGAGATCACCAGGCGGCGGTCGGCGCGATAGAAAATTTCTTCAAAACGCGGGCGCACGCCGCGCTCGCTTTCCGTGTAGCCGGGCCGGTCGACGTTGGTCGAATCGGACATCAGCAGCAGCACGCCGCGCTTGCCGTAATCGGCCAGGGTGTGCAGATCGAACAGCTCGTTGTCGGTGGGTGTGGGATCCACCTTGAAGTCACCGGTATGAACCAGGACGCCCAGAGGAGTGGTGATGGCCACGGCCATGGAGGCGACAATGGAGTGCGTCACGTGAATGAACTCGATCGCGAACGGCCCGATCTCCACCTTGGCGCCGGGCTTCACGGTGTTCAGCTTGGCGTCTTCCAGCAGCCCGTGCTCTTCCAGACGGCGCTCCACCAGGGCCAGCGTAAACGCCGCGCTGTAGATCGGTACGTTGATCTCGCTCAGCAGGAACGGCACCGCGCCGATATGGTCTTCGTGGCCGTGCGTGAGGATCAGCGCGCGCACGTGCTCGCGGTTCTGTTCCAGGTAGCCGAAGTCCGGCGTGACAATGTCCACGCCCAGCAGCTCCGCGTCGGGAAACATCATGCCGGCGTCCACTACGATGATGTCGTCGCCGTAGCGGATGGCCATAGAGTTCATCCCGAACTCGCCCAGGCCGCCGAGCGGGACGATTTGCAACTTTGGATCAGGCATTTAAGATTCAAGAGTATCAGGTGGTTTGCTCTTGGGCTAACGGAAACCGGCCGCCCGGCCGAATATTAGATCGTGGACGTGTGTGGCTCCAGAAGAGGTTTTGTGCTCATTGCGACCTGCATCGCGCTCACGGTGCTCTTGGCGCTGGCGGGTTTCGCGGTCGACATCGGGCGCATGTACGTCATTAAGAGCGAGTTGCAGGCCTACACCGACGCGGCTGCGTTGAGCGCGGTTTTAGAGCTGAACGGCGCCGAGCCGGGAATTTCACAGGCGCGCCAGGCCGCGAAGCGCCTGGCCATGGGGCCGAACGCGATGCGCTGGGATATGGGGACGGAGCCAATTACGAACGTGACCGCGAGCTTCTCGGCGGACAATAAAACCTGGCAGGAGCGCCCCAAGGAGGCAGGCGGCTTGCGCTTCGCCCGCATCGTCGCCAGTGAGCCGGCGCCGGTGATCTTCCTGAGAGTCTTTCAGCCGTCGACCTCCATCAACGTTGCAGCATCGGGCGTGGCAGTAAAGAGCGGTGGAACCGCGAGGTTGATTCAATGAGGCCCAAGAATGCCCGGGCTGGCAGCGCGTTGATTGAATTCGCCGGGTCGCTGATCCTGCTATCGGCCGTTTTCGCCGGGGTCTTCCAGATCGGGTACACGTTCTACACCTACAACTCGCTGATCAACGCGGTTCGCGCCGGCGCGCGGTACGCTTCCTTACTGCCGCGCGGCGCCGCCGATGCCGAAGCTGCCCAAGCGGTACGAAACCTGGTCGTCTACGGAGATCCTGCGCCGGGCCCGGATGCGAAGCCGGTCGCGCCGGGCCTCACTGTCGCGAACGTCGAACTGGTGCAAGAGCCGGGGTCCAGTACCGTCTTCTTGCGCGGCTTCGAGCTGGACGCGATCTTCGCGCGCCTGCAGATCGACGGGCGTCCGACGGTGACCTTCCCCGTTACTCAGGGTGCGGTGCAATGAAGAGCAAATCGCGCCAAGGCCAATCGCTGGTGGAGACAACGTTCGTGCTGGCCGCCTTCATGGGCCTGTTGCTCGGCATGGTGGCCGTAGGCCAGACGTTGTTCGTGCAGCAAACCCTGGCGGACCGGGCGCACCAGGCCGCGCGTTGGGGCGCGGTCAACCCGTACGATCCGGCGGCCATCCGCAACATCGTTTTGTTCGGCGCGCCCGAGCCAAAAAAGGATGCGGCTCCGATTGCCGGGCTTTCAGCCTCGGCGGTGCAAGTAGGCACTCCCGGCTGCCCGGGACCTCACTGCCGCGTGAGCGTCGCAATTGCCGGACACGGCGTCCGCAGCGTCGAACCGGTGGAAACCCCGCCTACGGGTGATGCTCCCGCCAAGCCCTGACGTAGGGAGCCGTCTTCGGATCCTCTGCGTTCCACTCAGGCGTTTGGGTGCTATCGGCCAGCATCACCAGGGACAGCGCCACCGCACGATCCACCTTGGCCATGTTGCCGTAATCGATTTTCTGCCATTCATCGCCCGGGCGGTGATAATCGGGGAAGTCGAAGGCCACGGTCAACGTCTCGGCCGGCACGCCCACTTGGGCCAGCGAAAGATTGTCGCTGGCGCTAAAGTACGGGTCGCTGTTCCGTCCGTTCTTGTAGACCTTGATG
Organism: Bryobacteraceae bacterium; assembly: GCA_035508055.1. GTDB lineage: Bacteria > Acidobacteriota > Terriglobia > Bryobacterales > Bryobacteraceae > Palsa-89. The sequence continues at coordinate 100,092 of DATJNO010000044.1, forward strand.
CCGGTCAGTTCGCCGGCGCGCCGGACGAAACCGGTAAGGCTCGTAAAATCAAACCCGGTGAGAGTGGCGTTGTTGATCTGTTTGCCTTCGGTAGAATCGGTACGGCCGACCTGTTCCAGGTTCAATTGGGCGATCGTTTTTTCAAGCGGCCAGACGGGATGGCGGGCGTAAAAGCGCGAACCAATCAGGCCTTTTTCTTCCCCGAAGAAAGTTACAAAAACGATGCTCCGGCGCGGCCGCGGATTCAGCTGAGCCAGCACACGCGCGACTTCCAGCACCGACACCGTGCCGCTCCCGTCGTCGTTGGCCCCGTTGAAAATCCGATCGCCATCGCCGTCCGGGCGCATGCCGAGATGGTCGTAGTGCGCGGTCAGGAGAATGCACGTGTCTCGCAGTTGGGGATCGGAACCGCGCAGCACAGCGACCACGTTGTGCAGCGTTACCGGCCGGCTTTCCGGGGCATCGATATGGACCGTCGCCACCGCGCCGGACAAACCGGGCTTGAGCGACGCATAAAACTCCGCGGCGGCACGGCCCCTTAGGGTTACCTGCCGGCGGCTGTTCTCCGGTTCTCCGGGATCCACCACACGCTGATCGTCTCCGCCGCGTGCCATCACTCCCGTCGGATCCACCAGGATGATCAGCGGCGGCTTCCACTGGCGTAGCTTTACCATCGCCGCCCGCAGGTTGGTCATTAGCCTGGGATCGTATTCGACGATCACGACCTTGTTCTCGACGTCGGCCGCCGTTAACTTTTCGATCAAACCGGCATCGGCGGCATCCAGCTTAAAGACCGGCGCTCCGGCCAAATCCAGGGCGTCAGAAATCCGGAAAGATGCCTCGGACGGCTGGGCGGAGAATGCCGCGTTGCCGTGTGAAAGGCGCAGGGCGAATCCTCGGGTAGTAGGGGTCACCACCAGCATGTGCGCCGTCTGAAAATAGCCGTTGTCGCCACCCGGCTCCAGGCCCGCCCGCCGGAACTGCGCAGCGATGTACTCGGCGGCAAGGTCCAACCCGCGCGAGGGCGTGTCGCGCCCTTCCAGCAAATCGGACGCGAGAAACGACAGATCCCCGCGCAACGAATCCGCGCGAATGTGCTCCAGCGCGGCCCGGACCTCCGGTGTCATAGTAAAGTTCTGCGGTGCCGCGGCGAAGCACCCGGCAGTAAGGAAGACTACAATGGAACCGATGATCTGTCGCATGGTATTCGGGCATTCCAGGCCGCCCGCTAGTCCAGCTTGATGGTAGCACTTGAATGACGAATCACTTTCATGGAAGATTGTTTTAGAGGCAGCCGGGTGGCGATGTGACAAGCCGGAGCGGAAGAATCAACCAGTTGCGGCGCCAGGTTTCCGACAGCGGGCAGCGGAGGACCGGGTCGATCGTGGGAGCCGAACTGGGCGAATCCGGCCTGTTGGACCACGCCGTCCTGAACCGGCGGATTACCGAAATCCTGGAGGGCCTTTCGACCGATGCCGCGCTGGGGCCCCGCATGGAACACGGCCTGGAAGAGTTCCTGGCGTGCATGCAGCGCGAGGATGTGCCCCAGGCGGCCGCCTCCGTCACCTCCCTTTTGAGCCTCGAATTGGACGATCTCCGGAAAGCCGCCCTCCTTTCTCTTATGGTCCGGTTAGCCGGAAAGCGCAAATTCGACCCGGTGGCTTCCTACATCCTGAAACACCGGACCCTTTACGTAACCGGTCGGGCTTGACAAGCGTATCATTTAAGAGCAGTCTGAGACATAGGAGTTTTGTATGCGCTTCTCGCTTCTGGGTTGTGCGTTGTTGGCGTTGTCCGCAGGCTCGGGCTACGCGCAGTACGTGATTTCGGCTCATTCCGGGGTGGTGCAGTACGTCGAAGGCACCGCTTACCTGAACGGGCAGCCGGTGGATCCCAAGTTTGGGCAATTCCCCAATATCAAGAACAACCAGGAGTTCGAGACGAAGGAGGGCCGCGCTGAGATCCTGCTCACGCCGGGCGTATTCATGCGCCTGGGCGAGAACAGCTCCATCCGCATGCTTTCCAACAGCCTGACCGACACGCGCGTCGAGATGCTGCACGGCTCGGCCATGATCGAGGCCGATGACGTTCCCAAGGATAACTCGATCCAGATCGTCTACAACCTGGACACGATGTCGCTGACCAAGCACGGCCTCTATCGCGTCGATACGGACCCGGCCCGGTTCCGGGTCTACGACGGCGAAGCGGTGGTCAAGGGCAACGACAAGCAGGTCGTCGTCAGAAACGGCAAGGAAGCCGCCCTGGACAGCACGCTCAGCGCGCAAAGCTTCGACCGCAAGGACGACGATGAGCTGTACCGCTGGAGCGACCGGCGCGCCAGCTACGTCGCTCAAGCCAACGCAGCCTCCGCGACAACGGCCAGCAACAGTGGCACCGGTTCCTACGGTAGCGGTTATAGCGGCCTCGCCGGCGGCGGCCTCGGGCTGGGTTATGGCGGGCTCGGTTATGGCCTCGGTTACGGCGGACTGGGCTACGGCTACGGCGCATACGGCTTCAACGGTGGCTGGATGTTTAATCCCATGTTCGGCATGTACACCTACTTGCCTTTTGAAGGATTTGGCTACAGCCCGTTCGGCTACCCGTTCTTCAGCCCTTACACCGCGTTTTACGCGCCCTATTATTACGGCGGCTACTATGGGGGAGGCGGCTATCCGATCCGCACCGGCGGCGCCGTCAGTACCACCCGTCCAGTGAGCTCGGGTTCCTTCTTAGGGCACTCGACCGGGGGGTTCCTGGGGGGTGCACGGAGCGCCCGCTTGGCTAGCGTTTCTAGCGCCCGGGCTGGCGGCTTCGGTCGCGTCGGCGGCTTCAGCGGCGGACGTGCAATCGGCGGCGGTGGCTTCAGCAGTGGGCATGTCGGCGGCTTCTCGGGCGGTCACGGCGGCGGCGGCGGACACCGCTAGAAACGTCCGGCTACTGCTTTAGATTGTTCTCAAAAAAGCTGGTGGTCTCTTCCAGCAGCTGTTTCTCTAAGGGCCCGCCTACGGCGTGAGTCTTTTGGGGATAAACCACCATCTGAAACACCTTGCCGGCGCGCTCCAGAGCCTCCGCCATCTGTAACGTGTTCTGAAACAGCACGTTGTCATCTTCAAGGTTATGCACGATGAGCAGCTTCGCCTTCAGCTTACCCGCATACTCCAGCGGCGAACTGGCGCGGTATCCTTCCCCGTCCTCGGCCGGCAATCCCAGGTAGCGCTCCGTGTAGATCGTGTCGTAATTGCGCCAGTTGGTGACCGGGGCGCCAGCGATTCCGGCGCGAAACACGTCCGGCGCGTTCAGCAACGCGTTCAGCGTCATGAACCCGCCATAACTCCAGCCGTAAATCCCGATGCGCGCCGGATCGACGAACCCTTGCGCGACCAGGTATTTGACGCCTTCTAGCTGGTCGGCCAGCTCGATCTTACCGAAGCGATGGAAGAGTGGCGATTCGAAGGCGTGCCCGCGTCCGGCCGATCCGCGGTTGTCGAGCTGCCAGATCACGAAGCCGCGCTGCGCCAGCACCTGAGCCCAGTCGGCGCCCCTCCAGGCGTTCACCACCTCCTGCGCACCGGGCCCGCCGTAAACCATCACGACTGCCGGATATTTCTCTCCCGCACGGAAATTGGCCGGCCTGATCAGGTGCGCGTACAACGGCGCTCCATTGTCCGCTTTGACCGTGACGGTCTCCACCGGCAGGATCTGATAATCGTCCGCCAGCTTGTGGCCGGCATCCCAGAATACGGCCGATTCCTCGCCATCGTTCCGGTGCACAGTCTTGCGGGGCGGTTCCGTCAGACTGGAGAACGTGTCCATGTAATACTCGCAGGTTGGACTCATGGAAATGCGGTGCGTGCCCTCGCCCTGGCTAATCCGTGTCAGATCCTTGCCGTTCAGACGGACCGAATAGAGCTGCCGCTCCATGGGGCTCGCCTGCGTGGACACAAAATAGATCTTTTGCCGCGATTCGTCGACGCCCGCCAGCGCCGTCACTTCCCAGTTGCCCTCGGTGAGCCGCTTGTGCAGCTTGCCGTCGAGTGAATACAGGTACAGATGCCGAAAACCGTCGCGCTCGCTGCCCCACAGGAACTCGCCGTCCGAGAGAAAGTGAAAAAGATCGTCGGTGTTGATCCAGTAGGGGTCGGATTCATGCAGCACGACGCGGGACGTGCCGTTGGGCAAGGCCACCATCAGATCGCGCTGGTTCTGCACACGGTTGTAGCGCTCGATCGCCAGTTCCAACGAGTCCGGCGCCCAATACACACGGGCGATCAAAGAACCGCGCGGTTCTCCCAGATCCAGCCAAAGGGTATTGCCTCCGGCGGCCGGCGCCACGCCCAGTCGCACTTCCGGGTTGGGAGTGCCCGCCTGCGGATACCGCTCCGGCTCGGCAATCGCGCGCAGCCCGCCCAGCGCCACCTGGGGATAGACGAACTCGTGGCTGACGTCAAACTGCAGGTAGGCGATGTGCTGCGAGTCCGGTGACCACCAGTAAGCCGTGCCCAGGTCCAGTTCTTCCGGATACACCCAATCCAGTTCGCCATTGAGCAGCGTCGCGCTGCCGTCGTCGGTCAGACGCGTGACTTGGCGGCTGGCCAGATCCATCGTGTAGAGGTCGTGGCCGCGCCGGAAAGCCACCCGCTTGCCGTCCGGCGATAGCTTGGGATCGCGCTCGGCCTCCGGCGTGGCGGTCAGCTGCTCCCACTTCTTGGAAGCGAGCGAAAAAAGGAATAAGTCGCCGCGTACGCTGAGCAGCAGTTGAGCCCCCGAACTCGACCATTCCAGGCTGCTTTCGTTAACGCGCCGGTTCTGCCAGTCGAAGCGCTGCGGCTCGACCACTGGAACGGCTGCTTTTTCCAGCGCGTCCAGCGTGAGCAGTTCGGTTTCTGCCTTGGCCGCGACGTCGGAAAGCATGACCCGATTGCCCCGCAGATAGGCGAACTGCTTTCCGTCCGGTGCCCATACCGGAGCCGGACCGGTTTGCGCTCCCTGCTGTTCGACCAAAGTATCTATGGTGATCGGCTTTTTCTGGGCTAGCAGGCAAAAGACACACGCCAGGGCGAGGCAAAAAGATCGGAGAGGCACTTGCTGTGATTTTACGCTAAAGACCGGAGCGCAGGCTGGCCCGCGCCGCGCCCGCATCGCGGAACTGATAAACCCGGACGGTGGGTGTTTGGAATCTCGGCACAAACACGCGACTCGCTTCCACGGTGTCCCAGAACTGCGTGGCGCCTTGCTCGTGTAGGTCGCGATAGAAATCGCCGCGTGTCAGCAGCAGATATCCGAGCCGGTGCTCGCGCGCGAAATCCGGGATGGAAACCAGCAGCCGGTGAATGCCGGCCTGGTCGTCGTGAAACAGCAGCTTGGTGGGAATGGGCAGCGCGCAGGACTTCCGGCTGGTATAGAGATACATCAGCGGATCGTCGTACGCATAGACGTTGGCCTGCTCCGGAACGTTCTGCTGGATCCAGCGGTAAGCCGGCTGCCGCGCTTCCAGGTCGCTGCGGTAACTGGCGAAAAGGTCCGGCAAAAAGAAAAACAACCCGAACCCGGTGGTAAAAACCAGGAAAAGCCCGAAGGCGGCCAGCACTCCGGCGCCCACGCGCGCGGCCACCCGATCCGGACGGGCCGGCTTTCTCCACGAAGCCCGCAGGGCCTTGGCGACATTGCCCAGCTCGGTCCACAAGCCCATCAGCAGCAGCGGATAGAGCGGAAAGACCAGGCGCTGCTCGGGCGTGTAGTGCCAAATGAGCAGCAGCGCGGACACACCCAAAGCGGCCAGCGGATATTGCAGCTTGCGCGTGCGCCGGGCCAGGCGAACGCATCCAGCGATGGCCGCCACGGTCGCCACGCGTTCCAGATGCTTGGAGCCGAACGGAACGTCAAACGTTAGCAGAGTGCCGGCTCCGCGCAGGATTCCGTCCAGGTTGTGCCACACCACCAGCGGCAGATCGCTCCACGGCACGTTGTATTTCTGGTATCCCACGTAGTTGGTGTAATACAGCGACACCAGGTCCCAGGACCGTAAGACATGCGCCGAGCTCCACCATTGCCAGGCGGCCACGGCCGGCAGCATCGCGCCGAAGAACAGTCCCGCTTTGACGAATTGCTTCCGCAACGCGAAGCAGAGTGGCGCGGTGAAGAGGAGCGGAGCCGCGGCGGACTTGGTCAAATACGCCAGCGCGCCGCAGATCCCCGCGAGCAAAGGCAGCCAGCGGGCTGCGCCTTCTTCAGAAGCTCGCTCCGCGAGTACGACGCTGGCCAGAAATAGCGTCATGAACAACAGTTCCGGCATCAGCGAAACGCTGAATACCGCCGCCATCGGACTGAGGCCGGCCGCCAGCACCAGCACCGCTTGTTCTTTCTGCGTGAATCCGTACTGGCGCACCAGCGCCCCGACCATCAGGACATAGGGCGGCAGTAGCAGCCAGGCGAAGAGCGAGGCCCATGGCAGGTTGGAGGGGAAGTGCGGATTCAGCTTCCAGATCACGGCCAGCAGCGCCGGGTACAGCGGCGGATATTTCGTCTGGTAAGGCTCGCCGGGCAGGCTCGCAATGCGGTAGCCGTGGCCGGAAGCCAGGCTCTGCGCGGAGACCCAATAGATGCCGTCGTCGTGGTAATACCCCAGGTGCGGCATGGCCCGTAATCTCCAGGCCAGGTAGGCCGAAGGCGCCAGCACCAGCAGCAACACACCGATCGCGGCCAGCTTCCTAAGCATCCAACCTGAATCTAACAGCGCCCCGGCCGGCGACCAATCGGGGATTCACCCTAGTATGGCTACCGTTAAGCCTCGCGCCGGTCAAACCCGGCTCTGCGCGGACCGGCTGGCGATGCTGGCGGATTGCTTGAAACTGACAGGAAACCAGTATCCTTGAGAGGATGAAACTAACCTTCTGGGGCGCGGCTCAAACCGTAACCGGCTCCATGCACCACCTCAGCGTTGCGGGCCGCAACTATCTTCTCGACTGTGGCGAGTTTCAAGGACGCCGCAAGGAAGCCGCCGAGCGCAACCGGCACTTTCCTTTCCCTTGCCAGGACATTTCGGCCGTTATGCTTTCGCACGCGCATATCGACCACAGCGGGAATCTTCCATTGCTGGTGAAGAACGGCTTTCGCGGTCCCATCTATACCAGCCCCGCGACGGCGGATTTGTGCCGCCCGATGCTGGCCGATTCGGCTTCGCTGCAGGAAAAAGACGCCGAGTTCCTCAACAAACGCCATATGCGGCGCAAGGCGCTGGATGTGCCGGGGCTCGCCGCGAATGGCTTAGTGGAGCCGCTCTACACCGTCGAAGATGCTGAAGCGACTTTTCCGCTCTTTCATCCCCTGCCGATGCATACACCGGCGCCGGTGGGCCCGGGAGTGGTGTATCAGTCGTTCGAGGCCGGACACATCTTCGGATCCACATGCATGTTGCTGGAACTCGAGTCGGAAGGACGCAAGGTTCGATTAGGATTTACCGGCGACTTAGGGCGGCCTGGGCTGCCCATCATCCGCGATCCCGAGCCGCTGCCCGTCGCCGACTACCTCATCATTGAGAGCACTTACGGCGACCGCATCCACGAGCCGATCCATTCGGTGTCTCAACGGCTGGCTGAAATCGTCAATCACACTTACCAGCGTGGCGGCAAAATGATTGTGCCCGCGTTCGCCGTGGGCCGGACCCAGCAACTGGTGCTGTTGCTCCACGAGCTCATCAATGCCAACAGCATTCCGGCATTTCCCATCTTTGTGGATAGCCCCTTGGCGGTGAACGTCACCGAGGTCTTCCGCAAACACCCGGAGCTCTACGATGCCGAGGCCCGCGCCTTCCAGACCAACCACGAGGACCCGTTCGGGTTCAGCCGCCTCACCTACGTGCGCGACGTGAATCAGTCCAAGGCCCTGAACGATCTGCGTGGGCCGTTCATGATCATTTCCGCGTCGGGAATGTGTGAAGGCGGCCGGGTGCTGCACCATCTGAAGAACAACATCGGAGACCCCCGTAACACCGTCCTTCTGACCGGCTACCAGGCCGTGAACACACTGGGCCGCAAAATCCAGGAGCATTGGGAGGAAGTGCCCATTTTCGGCGAGCCGATGCGCCTCCGCGCCGAAGTCTGTCAATTGGACGCGTTAAGCGGCCACGCGGACCGGGAAGAGATGCTCTCCTGGATGAAACCGCTCGCGGCCGCTCTCAAGCGCGTCTTCCTGGTCCACGGGGAAATCGACCAGCAAACGGCCTTCGCTGCCGCGATTCGCGAACGTTATCAATTGGATGTAGTCGTGCCGGCGCGCGGAACGAGCTTTGAGATCTAGCATATGAGGAAGGTACTAGGCTTAGAGTACTCTTCCCCTCTCAGGTCTTCCTCCGATACTGTTAAGGTAAATGACTGATGCTCACACGGCGCTCGGGGCCGGGAAGCGCCGGCCCATGACCCAACTGATCTGGCAGTATTCCTACTTGCAGGTCCTCGATTTTCTCACCACGATTGCTTTTCTGGTGAATGGGGTCAGGGAAGGCAACCCCGTCGTGCGGCTGGCGTTAGCGCTGGGACCAAACCCGCTGGAAAGCCTGCTTGCGATCAAAGTTCTCGCGCTGATGCTCGGAATTTATTGCTGGCGCCTGGGACGCCAACAACTACTCGCACGCATCAACCTGCTGTTTGCGCTAGTCATTGCCTGGAACCTCGTCGCCCTGATTCTCGGGAGCCTCCACCCGCACAGCGTTTGAGAGCCTTCCCCTACTCGACTACTGGAGCGGTAAAAGCACAGGGTTACTGTCGACGCCGTTGATGGTTACCGTCACCGTTGCCGGTGCGCCGCCAGGCAGCCCGGCGGGCACTTGGAACTCGGTCACCGTCATGCCCGTGTAGCCGGGCGCCGCGGTGACTGACTGCGGAACGACGGTTTGACCTCCGACGCTGAGCGAGACGGCATCGGTTGCGGCGGGTGGCGGATTCGGCGGATAGAAGCCGTCCAGGACCGTGCCGTTGTAGGGACCGAAACCGGTTCCCAGCATCGTAACCGTCTCGTTCACCGCCGCCGGTGCGCTGGGCGTCACCAGCGAGCCGTCGCTGTGAAACGCCAAGGCGATCTGCTGCGTGTTGATGGTCTGGAAGAAAAGACCGGGAGCGTCGCGGACGACGGTCAGCGGGCCATCGACATCCGGCTGGCCGGTATTGTGGACCTCCAGCGTGTAGGAGCCGTTCGCCAAACTGGAAGGCAGCTGCGCGTTGATCTGCTGCGGCGAAACGAACAGCAGCGGCAGAATCATGTTGTTGACCGTGACCGAAACGCCCGCGATGCTCTGCGACAGCGGATTCGCCGGACCAAGCTGCACCACCGGCGCCAGGCTTTGTCCGAAGATCGAAATCAGCGAGCCGGGCGCCACCGCGGCGCTGGGCGTGACACCTACCGCGTTGGCGATGCCGGCCGGCGCGATGAACGGGACGGCGCTCATCTGCGCCACCACGCTGACCGGCCCTGCCATGTCCACCACCCCAACCGGATACGAGCCGGTGAGCTGCCCGCCCCACTTCAGGAACTTGAAGCCGTTATTCGGGCTCACTGTGACCGTGACGGAGGTGTTGGGCGTATAGAACATATCGCTGGAAGAAGGCGAGAACTGGAACGCCGCGCCGTTGCCGGGATTCGAGCTGGCGTTCAGCTGATACATCATGTTGTAAGCGGCGGTGAGCACCGAATAAGTCTGGCTGACGGTCACCGTATGCGTCGAAGCGCCTGCGTCGGACCAGGACCCGAAATCCAGCCGGGCCCCCTGTCCCATGGCGATCTGCGTAGGCACGCTCACCTGAACCTGCGCTCCATTCTGGCGGTCGACGTTGCAGGGGCTCGTGCAGGCCGTGCCATCCACCTGCACCGTCAGCCCCGAGGGCACGGTTTGAACAACGATCCGGCTCAGGATGTTGTAAGTGGCGGTCATGCGCATGCCGCTGGTAACGGCGTTCTGGCTTACTGCGATCGTCTGCGAAGCGCTGCCCCCGTTCGACCAGCTTGCGAAATTATAGACTCTCCCCGTCGCGTCGGTCGTCGTGGCGGGAGCCGCAACCGTGTGTGTGGTGCCCTGGCCCCAAATGAAGTCGTAAGAGGCCCAGTTCGAGCGGCCGTCGACGTTCAGCGGCAAACCAGTCGGGCTGGTCAGCAGAGCCACCTGTGCTCCGGCCACAAAATTGGCCGTCAGGACCGTGTCGCTGGCGGCGCTGGCCGGAATCGTCAAGATCGAGTTGGGGCCTTGGCCGTTGCTGAAGTTATTGAACACCCAATACTTGCCCTTGCTGTCTAACTGCGGGCTCACGCCGGTAATGAAGTGCGTGGAACCAGGCGCAAAATAGAAGTCTCCGTAGCACACCGGGGGGAATCCTAAAGCCGGGTTGGTCGGCTGGATTTCGTTCAGCGGACAGGTGGTTGGATCGCTGGTGCTCCGCGTCGGCTCCTGGGTGTGGTCGATCATCAATTGCAAGCCAGGAGGAGAGGTGAGAAATTGAACTTCCTTGCCGGGAATGAAAGTCGCGGCGATGTTGACCGGCCCCGTGATAGTCAGGCTGGTCAGGAACGCGGTTTGAGTCGCTCCATTAATCGACCAACCCGTAAAGACGAAGCCGGGATAAGGAAACGCATTCAAATCGACCACCTGATTCTGCTGCAGGAAAAGGGTGCCCGATGTGCTGTAACAACCGGAACCTACGTAAACAACGCCCACCCCGAGTTGCGGGGCTGGCATACCGGGGGCGACACAGGTCGCGGGAGGGGCGGGGGCCGGGGAGCTGGGTAGTACGCCCACAGGCGAACCGAAAAATTGAACATATACCCGGTAGAAGACGGTAACGTTCGCTATCAGCGAGGTGATCGAAGGATCGGCCGTAGCGGTGAGTTGGCAGGCTGACGTGGGGACTAAATCTCCCTTGTTATCAACCCAACTCGTCAAATTGTACTCGGTTGAGCCATCCTGCGATATCTGGGTTGGGCAGTTGTTGCCGACGAAAGTGATAATATGCTGGCTTCCGGCGGGCCAATTCAAAGTGACTGTTGTGAAGTACTCCACACCGTCTACCATGATGGCCGCGCCGGCAGGATTGCTGCCAATCGTGATCGTGCTTGAAGTCTGGGCCTGCGACAAGCACATGCCACTCAATAAGAGTAGTACTGGAAGGGAAAGCCGATTCATAGACGACACCATGAATCAGATCGGCAATAGTACGAGAGGCCTTTAGGTTGGAGATTACGCCACCACAACTAGCAGGTCGTACGAAATCAGACCCTCCGCAGCGCGGGACGGGCCAGCAACGTCAACAGGATAGCCGCGACGATGGAAGCGCTCAGCAGAACGGTAGGGCGAAATCCGAGGCGGCTCAGTATGATCCCTGCCGGCAAGTCCCCCATAGGCCTTACGCACATCACCAGCAGCGTATTCAGGCTCATGGCGCGGCCTCGCATTTCCGGGGGCACGCGCATCTGCAGCAGCGTGGTGGTGGTGGCGCCAGCCGAATTCTGCGCCGCTCCCAGTAAGAAAAGGAGGGAAATGGACAGCGCCAGGCTGCCGCTCAGCCCGAAGGAGGCCAGCGCAACCGCCCACAGCAGAATCGAGCTCAAGACCAGCGGGCCTTTGTGACGGTAGTCGCCGAGCGAGGCGATGACCAAGGCCCCCACGACGGTGCCGGCGCCGACCGCCGAGAACAGGAAGCCAAGCTCGGCTGGCCCGGCTCGCGCCACTTGCCGGCTGTACCAAGGTAGCAACAGCGTCATCGAAGGTCCGCAGAACAGCAGAGCGCCGTAAGCCGTCAGCACCCGCGGCAGCAGAGCATCGCGCCGGACGTAGCCCAGCGCCTCGCGAACGGCCTCCAGGAATGGAGCGCTGTGGCTGGTGACGCGCCGTACGGGCAAGAATGCCAGCACCACCAGCACCGCGATGTAGCTGGCCGCGTTGAGAAAGAAGTTCCCGGCATAGCCCAGGCGGCTGAGCGCCAATCCGGCCAGCGCCGGTCCCAGAATCGAAGCGCCGTTAAAAACCGCCGACTGCAGCGAAACGGCGTTCATGAGAAGCTCTTTGGGAACCAGCGATGCAATCAGCGCGTTGCGCGTGGGTTGGTCGAAGCTGAGCGTGGCACTGCTCGCGAACGCCATCAACGGAATCATCCAGAAGCGAACGACGCCCGTGATCGTGAGAACTCCCAGGAGCACGGCCAACGCCATCAGCAGACTCTGCGTGAACAACAGAAGGCGCCGCCGGTCGATGCGGTCGGCCACAGCGCCGCCCCAGGGCGCAAAAAGCAAAAATGACAGTGCCTGTGTAATGGACACGATTCCCAAGGCCACTGCCGAGCCGTGGGTCAGATCCAACACCAAAAGGCTGGTGGCCACGATCTGCATCCAGGTGCCGACGGCGGAAATCGCCAGGCCGCCCCAAATCAGGCGGAAGCCGCGGTGCTCCAGCGCGCGGAAGGTGGTGAACCGCGGGCGCGCTGAGGCCGCGGCCGGACTCTGCGGCTCAGATGGGCCCCCAGGCATACTGCTTCAGTTGGTAGTATATCGGCAGGGCGCCAGGAAACGCCTCTTAGGTTTGCCGCGTCGATCCAATGTAATATGACCTTCCGCCACAAGTCCGCGCTTCTGTTGCTCGCCTGCTCGGTCTGGCTTTCCGCCGCCGACAAAAAGCTGCCGATTGAGGAAACTTCCAATGAACTGGTGGATGTCACCGCCTCGCTGCTGGACAAGGATCAAATCCACCAGGAGTTCGGCGACAGCCTGGATCCCAGTGTCGTGGTGGTCCGGGTGACGGTCCATCCGCTGACTGACAAGCCGGTTCAGCTAAGTCGGGATGGTTTTCTCCTGGTCTCTAATAAAGATGGCCAGCGCTCGGAGCCGTTTGCGCCGGGCCAGATCGCGGGAGGTGAAACCATCGCCGAGACCCCGGACGCCGGTCACGGCGTCGGAGCGAAGCACGGCCGTCCCTCGTTTGAGGGCATTGGACTGGGGGGCAGTCTCGGAAGCTCACCCGGCGGCACGCGGGCGCCGGACTTCAAAGCGCACGAAAGCCGCGATGCGAAGCCGAATCCTCTGCTGGATGCGCTGAAACAGAAGGAGCTTCCCGAAAAGCAGATCACGGACACCGCTTCAGGCTTGCTGTATTTCCAAAGCGTCGGCAAGGTAAAGCCGAAGGATTTAGAACTGCATCTGAAGGGGATCGGCAGCCCGCTCGCGCTGCGGTTCCATCCCTGACCGGCCCGGTTCCCGCACCTGCGTGTCCGCCAAGCCTAGTGTATGCTGTTGAGGTTGGAGGAGTATTGTATAAAGCGAAAATCACGGCGTTAGGCTGCTACACGCCGCCTGGATTGCTGACCAATCAGGACCTGGAAAAGATGGTCGACACCAGCAATGAGTGGATCCTGCAGCGCGTGGGCATCTCCCAGCGGCACATCGCCGCGCCGGAAGTGGCTACCTCCGACCTGGCCGCGGAAGCGGCGAAGATCGCGCTGGAGCAACGCGGCATTTCGGCCAGCGAACTGGACGCCATCATCGTCTGCACGGTAACCCCCGATATGCTTTTTCCCTCGACGGCTTGCCTGGTGCAGGACCGGCTGGGCGCCAAGCACGTCTGGGGATTCGACCTGGTGGCGGCCTGTTCCGGATTTATCTACGGCTTGACCACGGCGGCGCACCTGGTGACCTCCGGCTCGCACAAGAAGGTGCTGGTGATCGGCTCCGACACGATGTCGCGCATCATCGATTATACGGACCGCTCCACCTGCATCCTGTTCGGCGACGGAGCGGGCGCCATGTTGATCGAGCCGACCGAGGACGGCGAAACCGGATTCATTGATTTCGCCAATGAGATCGACGGTTCGGGAGGCGATTACTTAAAGCAGCCCGCCGGCGGCAGCCGCATGCCCGCCACCGCCGAGACCGTGGCCCAGCGGCTGCATTACGTGAAGCAGGAAGGCCAGCAGGTATTCAAGTACGCCGTCCGCAAGATGGAGGAATGCTCACGCAATATTCTGGAGCGCAATCATCTGACGGTGGCCGATGTTGGCGTGATGATCCCGCATCAGGCCAACCGGCGGATCATCATGGCCGCGGCCGAAAAGCTGGGCATCAGCTGCGAGCGCGTGGTAATCAACATCGGCGAGTACGGCAACACCACCGGCGCGACCATTCCGCTGGCTACGCGCGACGCTTTGCGCTGCGGGAAGCTCAAAAAAGGCGATCTGGTGCTGTTTGCGGCCGTCGGCGCGGGCTACACCGTGGGCGCGAACCTCTGGCGCTGGCAGATGTAGCCGGTAGCGAGGGTGATGCGTAAGAAAGCGGTTATCTTCGGCAGTAGCGGGCAGCTTGGCGTGGAGCTGGTGCGCGTATTCGGCGAGCGCGGCTACCAGGTTTCTGGTTTCGACCGCGCGCAAGTGGACGTCAGCGAACCCGAGCGCGTGGAGCAAGCCTTGGCGCAGGAAGATCCCTCGATCGTGCTGAACGCCGCCGCCTACAATCAGGTGGACGTCGCCGAGCAGGAGCCGCTGCCGGCGTTTCAAGCCAACGCGCTGGCGGTGCGGAATCTGGCGATGGCCTGCCGGCAGCTGGATGCACTATTGGTGCATTTCTCCACCGACTATGTTTTCGACGGCGCGGCCGGCCGGCCTTATGTGGAAGATGACGTGACGCATCCTCTGGGCGCTTACGCGGTGTCGAAGCTGGCCGGGGAACTCTATGCGCGGGCCTATTTAGACAAACCGCTGGTGATTCGTACTTGCGGTGTCTTCGGTCCAGCGGGGCTGAACACGGCGCGCGGCAATTTCGTCGAGACCATGCTGCGCTTGGCCGCCAGGGGCCATCCGATCCGCGTGGTGGACGACCACGTCGCTTCACCGACCTACTCGCCCTTACTCGCCGAACGAACGGCCGATCTGGTCGAGCGCGGGCAGCAGGGGATCTTTCATGTTGGCGGCGGGCAGGCGATTTCGTGGTTCGATTATGCCGCCATGATCTTCCGCGCAGCAGGGCTGACGCCGGAGTTGCGTCCGACCAATGAACGCGAGTTCCGCACCGCCGCCCGCCGGCCGAAATACTCCGCGCTTTCCAACGCGAAGATGGAAAACTGCGGGATCGCGCCGATGCCCCCGCTTCAGCAGGCCGTCGAAATGTATATCGAGGCGCGGAAGCAGTACGTGAGAACTTACCGCGAATAGGCCCGGATGGACCATGCGCCGGCCGCCGTGCCCATCTGCCAGGTCCCTTGGATTGTGCTCGAAAGCGCGGCTTCGAACATCATGGCCATGCGCGGAGTGGCTACCAATTGCGTTGTCGCCCGCCACGTTCCCGAGTAGCTCTGGCCGTTGGCGGTGCGCGCCTGCCAGCCGCCTTGCCAGCTCTTGGCGTTCTTGCGCGCCGCCCAGGTGCCCGCGGCGAGTGGCGTGCCCGACGGATCCGTCAGCGTCCAGGTTCCGGAAGCGGTAGCGGCATCCGTGCTTTCCATCGCATCCCAGGTTCCGCTGAAAACGCGGCTACCGGCCGTGGCGCTCCACGTTCCGCTCCAGCTCTTCGTCTGGGCTGAAGCCGCGAGGGCCACCGCGACCAAGACGAGCAGCATCCGCATGCCTCAAGTCTACGGCATTGAGTTAGTCTGAAATGACATGCAACGAAGCACCGACCGCATTCTCACCACGCACTGCGGCAGCCTGGCGCGTCCCAAAGAACTGCTGGACGTCATGAAGGCGAAAGTGAACGGCGAGCCGTACGATGCGGGCGCTTTCGCGAGCCGCCTTCGCGACGCCGTGGCCGATGTGGTTCGCAAGCAGGCTGAGTGTGGCGTCGACATTGTCAACGACGGCGAACAGTCTAAGTCCGGCTTCTTCACGTACGTCGGCGAGCGGCTGAATGGGTTTGAGCCGGTGGACGGCCCCTCGCCGCGCAATTGGGCCGAGGAAGTGGACGAGTTCCCCGAATACTACGAGCAATACTTCAGCCGCGCCATGATGGGCCGGACGATCGCGCGGCGCGTCGCGATCGTTTGTACAGCGCCAATCAGTTACCGCGGCCAGGAAGCGATCCGCAGGGACATTGAGAACCTGAAGTCAGCCTTGCAGGATCTCCAGCCCACCGACATTTTCATGCCGGCGGTGGCGCCCAGCGGCGTGGGCGAAAACCGTTACTACAAGACGGATGAAGAATATTGGCACGCGCTAGCCGATGCGATGCATAGCGAATACCAGGCCATCGTGGATGCCGGGTTTCTGGTCCAGATTGACGATCCGTTTCTCACCGACACTTTCAGTTACTCGTCTTCGGCGAAAGGCGATCCACGCAGGACGGCGGAAGCGTACGTGGAGGCGGTGAACCAGGGCCTGCGCGGCATTCCACCGGAGAAGGTTCGCTATCACACCTGCTATGGCATCAATGAAGGACCGCGCGTCCACGATGCTCCGCTCGGCGACATCGCGCCTTTCGTGCTGAAGGTCAACGCAGGCGCATATTCATTCGAGGCCGCGAACGCGCGCCACGAGCACGAGTACCACATCTGGGAAAACATAAAGCTGCCCGAAGGCACGATCCTGATCCCCGGCGTGGTCACGCACGCGAGCAACATCGTGGAGCATCCCGAGTTGATCGCCGAGCGCATCGTGCGTTACGCGAAACGCGTGGGACGCGAGAACGTGATTGCCGGAACCGACTGCGGCTTTTCGTCTCAGGCCACCTATCATCCGGAAGTGCATCCGAAAATAGTTTGGGCGAAGTTCCGGGCGATGGCCGAAGGCGCGCGGCTGGCGACCAAACAGCTCTGGGGCTGAATGTTTATTTCGCGGTGAAGGCGAGCAGTACGTTGCCGGGCGTACCGCGCGCGCCGAAGTAGTAGCCGGAACCGGCGAACAGAGTTCCGCCTACAACCACCGGTCCCGCCTGGCCCATCGACCCGCCTTTGGCCGCGACGCCGTTCACCGTCTTGTACTCCTGCAGCATGTTGTACTGCCACAGCAGTTCGCCGTCTTTGGTGGAGAACACGCGCAGGATTCCGTCGTAGCCGCCGGAGAAAACAACGCCCGGCGCAACGCTCAAAGCCGCGCCGATGCCGAGCCGCGGTCCAGCCGCCTTCACTGGCGCGACCCACCGCTTCGAGCCGTCGGTTAGCCGCAGCGCGACCACGCCCACGCTGCTCACGCCGAAGTATGCGTTCTCGTCGTCGGCCGCGCCGCCAAACGTGATTTCACCAATGGATTCCTTCTCGGGAATCTGCGTCTTCCAAACCAGCGCGCCCTTGCGATCCGGATCGTGCGCCCACACCACGCCGCCCTTCTGCCCGGCCACCAGGATGCGCCGGCCGTTCGGAAGTGTTCGTAGGATCGGCGAAGCGCCGAAGTCGTAATCCGGCCCCATGTCCTCGGGGCAGTTCTCGGTTTTTCCAAAAGCGCCGAAGCAAACCAGCCAGGCGTCTTTGGGTGTGTCCTGCTTCACCCACAGCACTTTGCCGGTGTCGAGATCCAGGGCCAGAATGGCGTCGGTCATCGGCTGAGCCGGTTGCGTATAGCTGTTACCGGTGCCGACGTAAAGTGCGTGCTGCTTGGGATCGATGGTAGGCGTGTTCCAGACGCCTCCGCCCGCGGGCGCCCAAAGCTGGGTGCCCGCTGAATTCTTGCGTGTGGGCTTCGGCTCATCCGGAATGGTGTAGGTTTTCCAGATCTGCTTGCCGGTATTGGCGTCGAGAGCCACGACGCTGCCGCGGAACGTGCAGCAAGGATAAGTGAGCGCGACGCCGGACTGCTCCTCGCGCGACGCCACCGGCACGTAGAGGCGTCCCTGGTACAGCGCCGGAGCGCCGGTGATGCTGGCCAAGCCATGCTGATCGACTTTGGTGCGCCAGAGCGGGCGCCCGGTGTTCGCGTCCAGCGCGTACACGTTGGCGCGCACATCGCCGAAATAGACAGCGAACTTCGCTGCGCCCTGGTCTTTGACTTCGCCGATGCTGATGGCATTGCGTACGTCCGCCCGCGCCTGGAAGGACCAGTAGGCGCAGCCCGTGGCGGCGTCGAGCGAATAAATGTAGCCGTTGTTCAGGCCGACGAACACGCGTCCGCCGGCGATGGCGGGCTGGCCGTGCACCGAGGTGGCGCCGGGAAATCCGAAAGCCCATTTCAGCTTCAAGCGTGGAATCTGTGCCTTGGTGAGCCCGGCGCTGGCGGCCGTCTGGAAGCGCGCGTTGGTGCGGTCGGCACTCCAGCCGTTCCAGGCAGGCAATGCAGTGAGGCTGGTAATCGGCGGGTTGGCCTTGCAGATGTTGGGCATTTTGCTCGCCTCAGCGACGATGCCCTCCATCATGTTCCGGCCGCCCGCGAATTCGGCCACCGCGCGCTTGTCGGCGTCGGTGAGCTTCGGCATGGCCTGGAGATGCTGGCGGTCGGCGCTGAGCACCTGATAGATCGCTTCGGGCGTCATCTGGCGGAGCGCGGTGGGATCGGGGATCGGCGGCTTCTGCGCTTTGCCGTGACACGATACGCAGGTCAGCTCGAACAGGCGCACGGTCTGGGGCGATTCGGCGAAGGCCGTGCCGCACAGCAGTATCGCAACGGGGAGCAGTTTCCTCATAGCAAGTCTCCATTCAGTTTAGTCCCCCGACGCCGTAAAAATGGTGTGCGCGGGGGATGGTTTCGCGGGAAACGGAGTGGCACAATTTTCTCGGGAATTTTTGCCAGGGATGAGGTTATATCTTCGTGCCGGAAATTCATGAGTCATGATCGAAGCCCAGCTTCTGGGTATGATCGCCGCGGTCTACGACGCAGCGACAGACCCGGCGCTTTGGCCGATTTTCTTCCGGCAGTACGCCGAAGTTGTGCCCGCTGACTACATCTGTATTCAGGTTCACGATTTTCGGCATGCACAGTCGCGCTTGCTGTCCTCCTACGGTCGAGAAACGACATTCGAGTCGTACCACGAGTACTACAATCAGCGGAACCTCTGGCGTGAGCGTGGAAAGCGGATCTTTCAAGCCGGCCAGATTCTGGGGCCGGAGTCTCCTAAGGCGCACTTGCGGCCTGCTGGAATCAAGCACACCCTGGATGCGGTTCTGAACCGGGACCGGGACATCGCTACGCTTTTCAGCGTCTGCAGGAACGAGCGCTCCGGAGCGTTCGATGGCTTGGCGGAACAAGTCACACGTGCCCTGCTTCCGCATCTTCAGCGCGCCGGCAGCATCCAGCAGCGTCTGGCGACTCTAGCCGCGGGCGAGGAAGTGCTGAATCAGCTGCCGGTCGGTGTGGCTTTCCTTACAGCGGATGCCCGGCTGGTGTTCACCAACCGCGCCGCGGAGGCGATGATGCGCACCGGGGACGCCTTCGGTGTGCATGACGGTAGGCTGCTTTGCCATACCACAGGCGACGCCGCGCTGCAGCACGCGATCGCTGAGGCAGCCGCCGACGGCAATTCGCTGAGCCGTCCAGCGGTCGTGCTGTTGCAGCGCCGCTCGCTGCTCCGGCCTCTTCAAGTGGTGGTGGCTCGCGTGACCCGCCGATTCAGTGAATTCGTTGGGATGCGTTCGCCGGCGGTAGTGGTTTTGATTACAGATCCGGAACACGAAGTGGCCGCCGACGAGGATCTGCTCGGGAAGCTGCTGCGGCTGAGCCACGCCGAATCTCGCGTGGCGGCTCTGTTAATCAACGGAAACAGCACTTCGGAGATCGCCGGCCGGCTCAGGGTCCAGGAAAACACCGTGCGCGCCCATTTGAAGTCGATGTTCGCGAAGACCGGCGCGCGGAACCAGGCCGAATTGATCCGGCTGGTACTAACCTCCGCAGGAATTGCCCAAATGGGTAATGATTTTTAGCCTGTTCGACTGTATCCTTCCTGGAACGTGGAAACACCATGATAAACAAGTTCACTGTTCTGGGGTTATTGGCGTTTGGCGCGGTCGCGCTTCCTGCAGCGGCGGATCCGGCGTGCGTCAGCGGAAGCCTGGCTAGCGAGATCGGGGTGACCTGCGATATCGGGTCGCTGACGTTCGACTTTACGTCGTGGGGTACCGGCTCCCTCAGCGCCCCAGCGAGCGACTTTACCTTCACAGTCCTCAGCAACGGATTCACCATAAGCACCACCAGCGGCACGTCGCGCTCCGATACCGACCTCGACCTCGACCTCGGCGTCGGCGCCGAGGATTATGGAGACTTGGTCTACAACGTAACCGACCAGAACGGCAACATAACTGGCGAAGCTGTAACGGATAACGGGTTATCCGCCTCAGGCTCGGATTACTCGCTCGCGGAAGCCTATGACAACACCACCTGTACATCACCCTGCTCCGACGACGCCTACGCCTTCGCAGACGTCTTACAGAGCCAAGGAGTAGTGTACAGCTATGGCCCCACGAGCCTCCTCTTCGGAAGCCCGTTTTCCTCTGGTTCCGGAGATGCCTATGCGTTCCTCTTGGAGGCTGACGGCCCCTCCGACACCGCGACCTGGGATGGCTCTACAACCTTTACTTTTTCCACCGAAACCGTCGTCCCTGAGCCGCGCCTCGCGGGGGTTCTGAGCGTCATGCTGTTGGGCTTGGTTGCGGTGAGACGCAAGGCCCGCTGCTAGCTGGACTTCTCTTCTTCCAATAGGATGCGCATTTCGTTCGTCGCGGTGAAGCCCATCTTTTCGTAGAGCGGGCGGCCATCGTCGCTGGCGTGCAGGATGACGGCGCGGACCCCGTTCGAGCGGCACCAATCGAGCGCTGTTTCCATCAGCCGCCGCGCCAGACCCATCCGGCGGCTGCCCGGCTCGGTGTAAACGTTCACGATGTTGCCGCGCCAGCGGCCGGGGCCGATCATGTGCGGCGGCCAATCCATGAGCCACAATCCAACTCCGGCAACGATGGCGCCGCCGTCGCCGATCGCGAACCACGCCAGGTACTCGCCGTCCTGCATCTTGCGGCGCAGCCAGGGATCAAAGGCCGCGCACATTTCATCCAGGGCGTGCTCGTCGCGGAACCCGCCTTCGAAGAACATCGCGCGGCGATGCGCGACAACCGTGCCGATGTCTTCGGCCGTTCCAGGCCGGATCGTAAAGGTCGGATCCACGCTGAGCTTAGTTGACGGGATTGGAGGCGTAATAACCCTTGCGGGCTTGCACCTTCCAGTCCTTGCTATCGGTGCGGATCTCGATCCGGCGGAAAGTGCCGTCCTTGGACGCGTTGGTCGGCTCATAGCCGATGGCGTACTGGCTGCGCATTTCGGCGTTGAGCTCGTCGAAGGCGTCCTGCAGCGACATTTTGCGGTCGACGTGGAAATCGTGGCCGCCGGTTTCCTCGGCCATCCGCTTCAGCGTGGAATCGCTGCCGCCGGCGAAGATCATGCCGTGCGACAGATAGAAGCCGCGGTCGACGTAGTAGAAGCCGTAGATGATGGCGTCGGCGCGCTGCGCGGCCTCAATCGCGGTCTGAATGTTGTAGCGGCTGCCCTGGTCCTCGCCGTCGGTGATCAGCACCAGCACCTTGCGCCCCACCTGGCCCTTGAGCTGGTCGTGTGCGGCCAGATAGACCGCGTCGTAGAGGATGGTGCCGCGCGGTTGCGAGATGGTCGGGACGGGACCGGGGCCAACGCCGCCGACGTCGGAGTTCACCTGCAGCCCGTTCAAGCCGGCCTGTAGCAGCCGGGGCGAGCTGGTGTAATCCTGCAGCAGCTCGGCGTCGGAGCCGAAGCTGATGAGAAACGCCAGATCCTGCTTGCGCAGCACCTTGCCGAAAAATTGCGATGCCGCGTTGCGCTCGATGTCGATCAGATTGCCCTGGCTGGCGCTGACGTCGATGAGCAGGCCGATGGTCAGCGGCAGATTGGTCTCGCGGGTGAAATACTTGACCTGCTGCTCTTTACCGTCCTCGTAGATCTTGAAGTTGTCCTTGCTCAGGTCGCCCACCAGCCCGCCGCGCTTATCGCGGACGTTGAACAGAATATTGACCAGGTTGACTTCCACCTTGATGGTGGGTTGCTCCTCCTGAGCAAAGAGGGCCGCCGAGGCGAGCAGTAGAGCAATCAGGCGCATGGGTTTTATAGTGGTAGACGCGCCACTATGAAAGATCGTTCCAATGCGTAAAGCCATTCGCCACCTCAAGAAAGCGGATCCCGTGCTCGGGCGCCTGATCGAACGCGTGGGCGCGTATCGTATCGAGTACCGCGAGCCGAACTTTGAAACCCTCGTCAGATCCATTGTGTACCAACAGCTGAGCGGAAAGGTAGCCAAGGTGATTCTGGGGCGCCTGATCGCGCTGATGCCGGAGGGGAAACTGACGCCCGAAGCCGTTCTGAAGCTCAGGCCGGAGCGGATGCGCAAGGCCGGGCTGTCGAAGCAAAAGACGGCGTACATTCGCGATCTGGCGCGGAAGACAACGCGCGGGCATGTGAAGTTTGAGGCGCTGGTGGAAATGGCCGACGAGGCCGTGATCGAGCATTTGACGCAGGTGAAGGGGATCGGCGTGTGGACCGCGCATATGTTCCTGATGTTCGCGCTGCAGCGGCACGATGTGCTGCCGACCGGCGATCTGGGTGTGCGGACGGCCATCCGCAAGGCGTACGGGCTGGAGGAGCTGCCGCATCCGAAGCAGATGGAGGAGATGGCGGCGGCGTGGCGTCCGTATTGTTCGGTGGCGAGCTGGTATTTGTGGCGGAGTTTGGAAGGCGAGGCAGCGATTTAGCCGCGGAGGATCGCGCGGGCGGCATTGTAGCCCGGCGCGCCCATGACGCCGCCGCCGGGATGGGCGCCGGAGCCGCATAAATACAATCCGCGGATGGGCGTGCGGTAACGCGCGCTGCCGGCGACGGGGCGCATGACGAACATCTGGTCGAGGCTCATCTCGCCGTGGAAGATGTTGCCGCCGGTGATGCCGAAGCGGCGCTCCAGATCGAGCGGCGTCAGCACCTGCTTTTCGACAATCAATGACCGGAAGCCGGGCGCGTATTCTTCGATCAGGTCGAACACGCGGTAAGCGAATGGCTCGCGCAATTCGTCCCAATGGCTCTCGCGCAGCGTGTAGGGCGCGTATTGGATGAAGATGCCCAGGATGTGCTTGCCGGGCGGCGCCAGTGACGGGTCGTAGAGCGTGGGCACGGTCAGCTCCAGCAGCGGCGATTGCGAAGGATGGCCGTACTTGGCGTCGTCCCAGGCGCGCTCCACGTATTCGAGCGACGGGCAGATGTGCATGGTGGCCCGGTGCTGCGGGCCGTTCGCGCCGGGCAGTGCGCGGAAGTTGGGCAGGCCGTCCAGCGCCAGGTTGATTTTGCACGACGTGCCTTCGGTGCGGTATTTGCGGATGCTGCCCAGAAAGTCGGCGGGCAACTCGCGCGGCTCGATCAGGCCGAGAAACGTGGCGGGAGGCGTCAGGTTGCTGGCGACGATGGCAGCGTCGATCTCTTCTCCGCCCTCCAGCACAACGCCGCGAACGCGGCTGTCAACGACGCGGATGCCTTCGACCGCCGCGTTGGTGCGGATCTCGACGCCACGGCTGCGGGCCGAAGCGGCGATGGCATTCGAGACGGCGCCCATGCCGCCGCGCACGAAGCCCCACAGGCCGCGGTGGCCCGCCACGTTGCCCATCACGTGATGCAGCAGGATGTAGGCGGTGCCGGGCGAGCGCGGTCCACCGTTGGCGCCGATGACGCCGTCGGTTGCAAGCGTCACCTTGATTTCGCCCGATTCGAACCATTCGTCCAGGAACTCGACGGCGCTTTGCGTGAAAATTTTCACCAAGCCGACGATTTCTTTCGCGCTGAGGCCGCGCATCTTCGCCGCCAGCTTCAGATAGTCGAGGAAATCGCCCAGTCCGTGCGGCGGAAACTCGGGCGGGACGGTGAGCAGCAGTCCCTCGACTACCTGCGACAGCCGCTCGAGATGGTCTTCGTAGGCCGGGAAGACTTCGGCGTCGTGCTTGGAGAACTTCGCGATCTCTTCCAGCGTCTTCGCGCGGTCCTGCCACATGAAGAGATAGCGGCCGTCGGGGAACGGGGAGAAGAAGGCGGGATCTTTGGCGTCTACCTGATAGCCGAAGCGCGCCAACTCCAGCTCGCGGATGATGCGTTCCTGCAGGAGGCTGGTGAGATAGGCGGCTGTGGAGACCCGATATCCCGGCCAGATTTCCTCGGTGACGGCGCAGCCGCCGACAAGCTCGCGGCGCTCCAGCACCAGCACCTTGCGCCCGGCGCGCGCCAGATAAGCGGCGCAGACGAGCCCATTGTGGCCGCCGCCAATGATGATGGCGTCAAACTTTTTCAGTGCTCGAGTTTGGCTCATGGGCGATGTTTCAAAATGCGCCGTATGTTCCTTTTCCCCTGGAAGACGGCTACGACCTGGATGGGTACCGTCTCGGGCCGATAGACAATGCTGTAGTTTGGATAACGAGTCAACGTCCAGAATCGAAGAGAACGCTCTGTGAGGCCGGGCCGGGTGTGGCCGCGCCAAGGAGACTCGGCAACGAAGGCACAACCGTCAATCGCCTGTTCCACGCGATTGGCGGCGTCCTCACTATCCTCGGCAATGTAAGACCAGATGTCAAAAATATCAGCTATGGCAAGCGGCGTAAGAGCATAACCGGTCATCGTTCGGGTGAACGTGCATGGCGCCAGTTGGCCTTCATGTCCTGGATCTCACGGCGCGCCCGTACGCCGTCGATAAGGTCGCCGCGTTCCGACTCTAGATAACCTTCCTCGATGTGCTCTGACAAAGCCCGGCGTTCCTCTTCGGTCCAGCTTTCCTCGGCATCTTGAGCCTCTAGAGCACGGCGCAATACATCTTCGACGCTCGTATAGCCGCCGCTGGAAAGGCGTTTGTTGATGAGCGACTCAAGGTCGGGAGGAACATTCAATTGCATAAGCCGTCTTCCTATCTTGTTTTCATCGTAGCCGCTTTACAGTTGGTGCTGCACGCGTCACGCCCCCGGCGATTCGAACACCACCACCGCCAGCGGCGGCAGAGTGATCAACAGGCTGTGGTAGTGGTTGTTGTACGAAACCGGCTGGCTGCCCACGAAGCCGCCGTTGCCCACGTTGCTGCCGCCCCAGAACTCCGAATCCGTGTTCAGGATTTCACGATAAACGCCCGGGTCGGGCACGCCCACGCGATAGTTGTGCCGCACGATCGGCGTGAAATTGCACACGAACAGCAGGAACGGCCTGCCGCCCTCGGGCCGGCGGATGAACGAAATCGTGGAGCCGTCGACGTCGCGGAAGTCCACCCACTCGAATCCCGCCCAGTGAAAATCGACCTGATAAAACGCTGGATGGGCGCGGTACAGCCGGTTCAACTCGCCCACCAGCGCATGCAGTTTGCGGTGAAAATCGAAGTGCAGCAGCTCCCAGGGCAGGCCGCGCTCGGAGTACCACTCGTCCCACACGCCGATCTCGGAGCCCATGAACAGCAGCTTCTTGCCGGGATGACCGTACATGTAGGCCAGGAAGGCGCGAACGTTGGCGAACTTCTGCCACATATCGCCGGGCATCTTGTCCAGCAGTGCGCGCTTGCCGTGCACCACTTCATCGTGCGAAATGGGCAGCACGAAATTTTCGGTGAACGCGTACAGCATGCTGAAGGTGATGTCGTTCTGGTGGTACTTGCGGTGGATCGGATCCTTGGAGAAATACAACAGCATGTCGTTCATCCAGCCCATGTTCCACTTCATGGTGAAGCCCAGGCCGTTGAGATAGGTGGGCCGCGACACGCCCGTAAATGCAGTGGATTCCTCGGCCGCGGTCATCGCGCCGGGCACCTGATGCGCCAGTTCGTTGAAGCGGCGCAGAAAATCGATGGCCTCCAGGTTTTCGTTGCCGCCGAACACGTTGGGAACCCACTCGCCGGCTTTACGCGAGTAATCCAGGTAGAGCATGGAGGCAACCGCGTCCACGCGCAGGCCGTCGATGTGATACACCTTCAGCCAAAACAGCGCGTTGGAGATGAGGAAGGTGCGCACCTCGTTGCGGCCATAGTTGAAGATCAGCGTGCCCCAGTCCTTGTGCTCGCCTTTGCGCGGATCGGCGTGTTCGAACAACGCCGTGCCGTCGAAATAGGCCAGGCCGTGCGCGTCCTTGGGAAAATGGCCCGGCACCCAATCGACAATCACGCCCAGGCCGGCCTGATGGCAGCGGTCGATGAAGTACATGAAATCCTGCGGTGGGCCGAAGCGCGCGGTGGGCGCGTAGAAGCCGGTGACCTGATAGCCCCAAGAGCCGGAAAACGGGTGCTCCATCACCGGCAACAATTCCAGATGCGTGTAGCCCAGGCCGCGTGCGTAATCCACCAGCTTGTCGGCCAGTTCGCGATAGCTCAGATAGGAATTGTTCGGCCCGCGCAGCCAGGAGCCGAGATGCACTTCGTAGATCGTGACCGGCTCCTTGAGAATCTCGCGATGAGCGCGCGCTTCCATCCAGGGCTGATCGCTCCATTGATATGCCCAGATGTCGCAGACGACGGAAGCGGACTTGGGAGGATTCTCGGTCGCGAACCCGTACGGATCGGCTTTCTGCTGCCGGAACCCGCGTTGGGGAGCCCGGACGGAATACTTGTAGTTCGTGCCCGGCCCGACACCCGGCAGGAAGATCTCCCAGATTCCGCCGTCGCGCAGGCGCATGGGATGGCGGCGTTCATCCCAGTCGTTGAAATCGCCCACCACGCTCACCACCTCGGCGTTCGGCGCCCACACCGCGAAGCGAACGCCTCGCACACCGTCGCATTCCACCAGGTGCGCGCCCATGGTGCGATAGCTTTCGTATTGCGTTCCTTCGCCGTGGATATGCAGGTCGAACTCGGAGATCAGCGGAGGAAAGCGGTATGGGTCGTCGACTTCGGCGACACCTCCGTTCCACAGCGTCAGTTGCAATCGATAGGAACCCGGATTGAAGGCCAGCGAGGCGACGAAAAAGCCCTCACTGGAAACTTTGCGCATCACATAAACGCCGCCGCCGGCGAGAACGGCGGCGTCCATGGCTTGCGGCAGGAAGGCGCGCACCTCCCAGCCGTTCCCGGCTTGATGAGGGCCCAGTACGCTGAATGGATCGCCATGTGTGCCATCGAGGATGGCTTCGGGTGCCTGCGGAGTCATGCACAGTTATTATGGCAGAGGACCGTCACATTTCATGCGTAAGGCCGAGTTACACGTACATCTGGAAGGCTCCATCGGCGCGGAGACCTTGCGCGCGATCGATCCCAGCCTTGCGCAGGACGAAATCCAATCCAATTTGACGTGCCGGACCTTTGAAGAATTTCTGCGCGGCTACATCTGGCTGGTCAAGAAGCTCGAAAAGCCGGAGCATTATGCGCTGGCCACACGGCATCTGCTGGAGAAGTTGGCGGCTGAAGGCGTCACTTACGCCGAGATCACGCTGTCGGCGGGCGTCGTGTTGTGGAAGGAGCAGGATTTGGGCGCGGTCTATGAAGCCGTGTGGCGCCAGACGCAGCGGTCGCCGGTGCGGGCGTTTTGGATTCTCGACGCCGTACGGCAGTTCGGCGTCGAACACGGGATGGAGGTGGCGAAATTCGCGGTGACGCGGCGCCAGGAGGGCGTCGTCGCTTACGGCATCGGCGGCGACGAAGTGCGCGGACCGGCGGAATGGTTTCGCGACGTGTTCGCTTTCGCGCGGGACGGTGGCCTGCGGCTGGTGTGCCATGCCGGAGAGACCGCTGGCCCGGAGTCCGTCCGGGCGGCGCTGGATATTGGCGCCGAGCGCATTGGACACGGGATCGCGGCGGCGCGGGACCCTGCATTGATGGCGCGCCTGCGCGATTCCAATGTCCCGCTGGAGGTTTGCATATCGAGCAATGTGTGCACCGGCGCGGTGGCGTCGCTCGAAGCGCACCCGGTGCGCCAGCTCTATGACGCGGGCGTGCCCATCACGATTCACACGGACGATCCGGCATTCTTCCACACGTCGCTGACGCAGGAATATGAGATTGCCGGCCGGGTGTTCGGCCTGCCGGCGGACGAACTGGCGGCGAACAGCTTCCGCTACGCGTTTCGCGCTTCCGCGTCGTCATCTGTTTAGTTGATTCTATGCGAACCTTGCTCTTTCCATTCCAGCTGCTGCTAATCGGTATGGGCCTGAGCTTACTTGCGATGAGATCAAGCGGTCAATCTCCCGACGATTCGCCATCGGAGATTGTTACATCTATCGCCAGTACGGCGGGTCTACTGCCGAATTCCGGCACCTGCTCAATTACGACCAAGGATGAACAGGATCGCGCTCTTGCGGCGGAGCTAACCCGGGAAGGCTCATTGGCCGTTAGGCAACTTGAGCAGGTATTCGATTCGCTCCAGGCACAGGGCACCGAATCGCCTTATTTTCAGCGTGCGGATTGGTTTTTCCTGGCTTACGCGAGTATGCTTGGGCCATCCGCCAGTCAGCGTTTGAGAGCAATGATCGCTGACCCCAAACCCTATCATCAGGCAGCCTTGGATCGCGCACTGGCAGTCTCCCTCGGCGCGACTTCCTATGTATCCAGCGTCAGAAAGTATGAGCCGGGTGATCATCTATGTCGCGGCGGTGAACCGCGGGATGCACTGGATGAGCTGATAGCGGCCTTCGAACAAGACGATTTTTCCCGGCTAAAACCGGTCCTTGGTCCGAGGGCAGTAGCCGCTCTCATACAGCTTGAGGGAGACAGAGACTGGGAGAATTTTCATCGCGCGGTTTGGCGCATCCCGCCGAAGGGGCAAAGTGCGGTCGGATACCTCTTTGAAATAAGTGGCCGATGGTCTGAGCCCGAACAAGTATTGGAAGGGCCATCAAGATTTGCGAGGGACTATGGTGATGCTCCCCTGCTCGCTGACGACTTCAACCTCGGCACCGAGTTTAAGACTGCTAGCGGCGATGACTGCGGGACCTTTACTGTGAGCTTCCACGTCGTTCACTTGGGCTACTTAGGCCTGCACCATCTTTATCAGGTCAATAACGAGAACCTGGGCGCCCTCGTTAGCTTAATCAATTCTTGCTTTGTTCAATGATGCTTTGACCCTGGCGCGGAATGACGGCTCCCTCACGGTCGCGGCTCGGTCGGAGGTTGCGTCGCGCGTTGGTTCAAATTGCGCCTTCTGTGCCCAGCTGCACTCTGACGACCATGGTGCGTCCGTTGCGGAAGATGGTCAACTCCAGCGTGTCGCCGGCACGCTTACGCGCCAAGGCGCGGCTGATCGCGTCGTCCCGATCGATCGGCTTGCCGTCGATGGCCATGATCAAATCGCCGCCGACCACCAATTGCGCGTTGCCGATCTGCACCACTTCCCTGCCCGCCCGCAGTCCCGCGCGGGCGGCGGCCGATCCCGGATCCACCTGCTGGATGAGCAGCCCTCCCTGCGTGGGCAGGTTCAGCGCGTCGGCGTAGTCGCCGGAGATGGGCACCACCGAAACGCCCAGGTGCGGGCGCTTCCGCCCGGCTTGATAATCGTCCAGCATCGCTTTGGCGCGATTGATGGGCATCGCAAAGCCGATGCCGATGTTGCCGCCGTTCGGGCCCAGAATGGCGGTATTGATGGCGACGACGTTGCCGGCCGAATCGAGCAGCGGCCCGCCGCTATTGCCGGGATTGATGGCGGCATCGGTCTGAATCAAGCCTTCCAGTGTCTGATCGTTTTCGCCGCGAATGGTGCGGCCCAGCGAGCTGACCACGCCCGTAGTCAGCGTGCCTTCCAGCCCGAACGGATTGCCGAT
>DATJNO010000045.1:0-57133 GCA_035508055.1 Bryobacteraceae bacterium
GGCGAATGGAGCCCGCTGCATTTTGAGGATTACCTGGAGCGCATTCCCGGCCCGGACTTGGTCGATTATCTTGGGCTGCCGATCAATGACTCGGCGCGGCTGTTTGCCGAAAGCTGGGACGCGTCGCGCCTGACCCTGAAAGAGCACCAGTGCCGTGTGCACATTTCGCCGTACATCTATCACGGCCCACTGCATCTGCGTATCTGGGAAGAAAAAGACCCCCAGACGCAGCAGGTAATTGCGATCAAGAATTACATCAGCACCTATGAGCAGACGCGAACCATCTGGATGGACGGGCGACCGCATCCGCCGGACTACGCGCCGCACACGTTCATGGGGTTTTCCACAGGCAAGTGGGAAGGCGACGTGCTGACGGTCTACACCACGCACATCAAGCAGGGTTGGATCAAGCGTAACGGCGTGCCGGAGAGCGACCGGGCGACGATGACGGAGCATTTCCTGCGGCACGGCGACCACTTGACGCACGTCACGCTCATCTACGATCCCGTGTATTTGGCTCAGCCGTTCATCCATACGGACGACTTCATCTTGGACCATGAAGAGAAGGGCGGCTGGTTGTGGCCGTGCGAAGCCGTGGAGGAGATCACGACACGGCCCAAGGGCGAGGTACCGAATTATCTGCCGGGCGCGAATCCGTTTCTATACGAATTCGCCGACAAGAACCATCTTCCCCATAACGCGGTGCTGGGCGGGCCGGAGACGATGTATCCGGAATATCGTGCGGTGATGAACACCGCGCCGGTGGATATGGAAGCCGGTCCGCCGGCGCCCGCGCCCGCAACTCCCACGCAGACGCCCAATTTCGACAAGGTGCAAATGCACATCCTGCACGTGCAGGGCAACGTGTATTTGCTGGTAGGCGCGGGCGGCAACACGACGCTGCAGGTGGGCGATTCGGGTGTGCTCGTAGTGGACACTCAGTTCGCGCCGCTGGCGGACAAGATGCTGGCGGCGATCCGGACGCTGTCGAACAAGCCGATCCGGTACATCATCAACACGCACGTGCACGGCGATCATGTCGGCGGCAATGAGAGGCTGGCCAAGGCTGGGGGCGGTTCAGCGCGCGAAGTGACGTTGGTGAACACGCCGGGCGAGACGGCCGCGTACAGCGTGCAAATCATCGCCCATCAGAACGTGTTCGACCGCATGAGCGCGCCGGGAAACGGCCAAAAGCCGTTGCCGGAGGATGCCTGGCCTACCGACACCTATCTAGGCGATGAGAAAGAGCTGTTCTTCAACGGCGAAGCGATCCAGCTTTTTCATCCGCACGCGGCGCACACCGATGGCGACAGCATCGTGTTCTTCCGCCGCTCCGATGTAATCAGCGCCGGGGACATCTTTGTGACAACCGGCTATCCGGTGATCGATCTGGAACGCGGCGGCAGTCTCGAAGGCGAGATCGACGGATTAAATCATATTCTGGACCTGGCGATTCCGGCGCATCACGAGGAAGGCGGGACGTACATCATTCCCGGGCATGGACGCATCTGCGACGAGTTCGACGTGCTGGAGTATCGCGACATGGTGACCATCGTGCGCGACCGCATTCAGGCCATGATCAAGAAGGGGATGACGCTGGACCAGGTGAAGGCGGCGCACCCGACGCACGACTACGACCCGCACTACAACACGCCGGGCGCATTCTGGACGGCGGACAAGTTCGTGGAAGCCGCGTACCAGAGCCTGACCGCGAAGAAATAGCTCGAAAACATGGACAACTTAACTGGAAAGGTCGCCCTGGTGACGGGCGGAGGCAGGGGTATTGGCCGCGGCATCGCATTGAAACTGGCGGGCGCGGGCTGTGACGTCGCGGTGAACTTTCACCAGCGCAAGGATGACGCCGACGCGGTGGCGCGCGAGATTCAAAACGCCGGGCGGCGGAGCGCCGTCATTCAGGCCGATGTGTCGCGCAGCGCAGAGGTGACGCGCTTGGTACGCACCACGGAGGAGCAGGTTGGCCCGATCGACATTTTGGTGAACAACGCGGGCAAGATTCTGATCCAGCCGATCGAGCAGACGCGCGAAGAAGATTGGAACGACATTCTGGCCGTCAACCTCACGTCGTGCTTCCTGATGAGCCAGGCGGTGCTGCCGGGGATGCGGGCGCGGCAGTGGGGACGAATTATCAATCTGACATCGGTCGCGGGGCAGACAGGCAGCCCGTTCGGTGTTCATTACGCGGCAGCGAAGGCGGGCATGATCGGGCTGACGCGCAGCTACGCGCGTGTCGTGGCCAAGGAAGGCATCACGGTGAACGCGATTGCGCCCGCGCTGGTGGTGACGGAAATGGTGAAAGCGAACCCGATTCTGAAACCGGAGATGATCCCGATGGGGCACTTCGGCGAAGTGGACGAAGTGGCCGACGCGGCGCTGATGCTCGCCGGCAATGCTTACATCACCGGTCAGACGCTGGGCGTCAACGGCGGGCTGTATTTGGGCTAATCAGATCACTTTTGTCGCGCCGCCGTCCATGTCGATCAGCGAGCCCTGCAAAAAGCGGCCTTCGGGGCTGACGATAAACGCCACCAGCGCGGCGATCTCCTCGGGTTCGCCGATGCGGATGGTGCGGTTCCCCTCGACCAGCTTGCGTTCCGCGGTTGCCGCATCGACGCCCTGCTGACTGGCGATATTTTCGAGCATGCGGCGGAAGCGGTCGGTCCGGATGGCGCCAGGATTCACGCAGTTCACTTGGACGCCGTCGCGGATGCCGACTTCGGCCATCGCTTTGGTGAAAGACAGCAAGGCTGCGTTGACGGATCCGCCGATGGTGAATTGCGCTCCAGGCATTCGCCCGCCGACGCCGGAGATGTTCAGGACCGAGCCGGCGCGGGCCTTCAGGTGCGGCCACGCCGCGCGCGTGAGCCGCATGGCGCCAAAGAATTTCAGGGCGAAGCCGTCGGCCCAATCGGCTTCGGTGAGATCGAAAAACTCGGCGCGCTTGGTGGCGCCGGCGTTGTTGACGACGATGTCGACCTGCTCGTAGGTCTGCACTGTGAAATCAACCAAATGTTCGGGTGCATCCGGTTCGCGCAGGTCGGCCGGGAATGACGCCGCCGCGTATCCGCTCTCACTCTCGATCTCCCGCACGGCTTGCTGCAACACATTCCCATCGCGCGCACAGAGAACTACCCTCGCGCCCTCGGCAGCCAGCCTGCGGGCGATCGCTCGTCCGATGCCGCGGCTGGCGCCGGTCACAATCGCGGTCTTTCCGTTTAATCGTCGCTCCATGGTTCCTTTCTTGTTGGATCTTCCCTAGAGTATCGCCAGCGGCCGGGTATTCGCAGGTATGCTTGGACGAGTGAATCCAGCGGCCACTCAAACGGCGCAGGCACGGTCATCGAAGTGGATGCCGGTGGTGCGCGTTGCGGCGGGCAATGCGCTGGAGATGTACGATTTTCAGATCTTTGGCTATTACGCCGCCGCGATTGCCACGACGTTTTTTCCCACCGGCAGCGCGTTCACTTCACTGATGCTTGCGTTCACCACCTTCGGCGCGGGCTTCCTGATGCGGCCGCTAGGCGCGATTGTGTTGGGCGCCTACATCGATCATCGCGGCCGGCGCGCCGGATTGCTTCTCACACTGGCCCTGATGGCGTTCGGAACGTTGTCCATCGCGTGCCTGCCGGGATACGCAGTGCTCGGCATCGTCGCGCCGCTGCTGGTGCTGGCCGGACGTCTTGTGCAAGGCTTCTCCGCGGGCATGGAATTGGGCGGCGTCTCGGTGTATTTGTCGGAGATCGCGACGCCGGGGCGCAAAGGATTCTATGTCGCCTGGCAGTCAGCCAGCCAGCAGACAGCCGTAATGTTCGCGGCTCTGCTGGGCATTGCGCTCGCGTCGTCGCTCGATTCCAGTCAGATGGCGCGCTGGGGATGGCGTGTGCCGCTGCTGGTGGGCTGCCTGCTGATTCCTTTCCTGTTGCTGATGCGGCGGTCGCTCGAGGAAACGGAGGAGTTTCGCTCGCGCCCGCGCCCGCCGCGCGCGTCCGATGTCGCCAAGATGGTCGCATCCAACTGGCGGCTGATCCTGCTCGGCATGATGATGTCCACCATGACGACGGTGTGCTTCTATCTCGTCACCATTTATACGCCGACGTTCGGAAGCGCGGTCCTGCATCTGGCACCCACCGGAAGCCTCGTCGTCACGCTGTGCGTGGGCGCTTGCAACTTCGTCGTGCTGCCGCTTTCGGGAGCGCTTTCGGATCGCATCGGGCGGCGGCCGATCCTGATCGGCTGCACGGTTGTTGCGCTTCTGACGGCGTATCCGGCGCTGGCGTGGCTGGTGAGCGCGCCTTCGTTTACACGGCTGCTGATCGTTGAGCTGTGGTTTTCGCTGTTCTACGCCACGTACAACGGCGCGATGGCGGTCTATCTGACGGAAATCATGCCGCTGGAGATGCGCGTCTCCGGGTTCTCGCTGGCGTACAGCCTGGCGACGGCGGTTTTCGGCGGGTTCACGCCGGCGATCTGCACGTATCTCATTCACGTTACAGGCAACCGAGCTGTGCCCGCAGTATGGCTGTCGTTCGCCGCGATGTGCGGCCTGACCGCCGCGTTGCTGTTCTCGCGGCGCCGTGACGCTTGATATGCTGCAACAGTGGGAGGTGTTCTGGTGAGGATTCATCTTGTGCTCGGGGTAGCCGCGGTCTTGTTGATGGCAGCCCCGCTGTGCGCGCAGCTTAGCCCGGCGGCTGAAACCTCGGTGAAGATCAACGGCAAGACGCTGAAGATTGACTACTCGGCCCCGTCCATGCGCGGCCGGAAGATTTTTGGCGGACTGGAGCCGTACGGGCGCGTCTGGCGTGCGGGAGCGAACTCGGCAACCGCGTTCCACACCGACGCCAACCTGGACATTAACGGTCTTATTGTTCCTAAGGGCGATTACACGCTGTTTGTTTATCTCGATCCGAAGCAGTGGCAGCTGGTGGTGAGTAAGGCGACCGGCGAGTGGGGACTGGATTACGACCAGAGCCGCGACCTAGGCCGCGTCAGGATGGACATGAGCAAACCGCCGGCGCCGATTGAAAAGTACCGCATGACGCTCTCGAGTCTGGGCGGAAACAAGGCCAAGCTGGAATTGGCCTGGGAAAACACCGTCGCTGCGGTGACGATTACCGTCAAGTGAACTAACCCAGAAAACCCAGGTTCGACGTCGTGAAATTGGCCAGATTCGGAAGGACCGTGGCCAGCGCGCTGGCGGGGATTCCGAACCACGAGCATAGCGTCGCGCCGTATTGATCGATGGAAGTGGTCGGGATCCAGCGGCCGCGGACGTCGGTATCGTTCGGGCCGCCCAACTCGAAGGCGGGGAACTGGCCATAAATCTGGCCGCCCTGTACCGCGCCTCCGAGCACCAGATGATGGCTGCCCCATGCGTGGTCGCTGCCGTCCGTGGTGGTGGGCTGGAACGTACGGCTGAAATCGGATTCGGTGAAGGCGGTCACGTTTTGCGCCATGCCCAGTTCCTGGGTGGCGTCGTAGAAGGCCGCCAGGGCCTGGCTCAACTGCGGGTACAGATTATTGTGCGTTTCCAACTCGCCGGCGTGCGTGTCGAAGCCGCCGAGCGAGCAGAAGAAGATCTGGCGGTTCATGCCGAGGTCCGCGTGGACCTGGATGATCTCGGCCACCTGTTGGAGTTGCGCGCCGAGGCTGGTGGCAGGGAACTGCGTCTGGAGCGCTGTGGCTTTGGAAAGCGCGGTTTCCAACGCAGAAGCATCGGTGATGCTGTTGGCTATCGTGTCGTTCGCAGTTTGGACCAGCGCCACGCCCGTGTCAGTCGTCAACAGGCTGTTCAACGCATTCCAACGCGCCTGCGACGGCGCCGAGCTGTTGAATCCCTTGATGGTCAGCGACTGGCCCGGCGAGATGGCCACCGGCTGAGTTTGGACGCCGGAACCTTCCAGAGAATTACCGGCCACTGAAACGAAAACGGGGAAGTTCGAGGAATTGATGTTCTGCGACGCAATGTAGTCGGCGGCGCGGCCTGCCCAGCCGGTGGGGCTGTGACCCTGGGCGATCGAAGTCTGCCATTGCAGCTGCTGATCGGCGTGCGAGAACAGATTGAGCGGCAGCGGCGTCTGCTGACTTTGATACTGCGATCGCGTAAGGGGCTGTACCAGCGAACCGACGTTCGCCACAACCGCCAGTTCTTTGCTGGAAAACAGGCTAGCCACTTCGGCGAGCTTGGCGTGGAAGGCGAACGGCGCATTGGCGACGCTATATACGATTGGCGTTAAGTTGCTGCCGGAAAGCGCCAGGCTTCCACGGATGGATTGATAGGCCGGATAGTTGGTGTCGTCCATCGGGATCACGGTGTTGTTGGAGTCGTTGCCACCGAACAAAAAGACGCACACCAGTGCGCGGTAGCCCGAAGCGCCTTGAGCCAGCGCCGGCAGCAGACCGAAGGGGCGCAAGGCGAGCGTTCCAACCGCAGCTGCGCTGACCCGAATGAATCCGCGTCTTGAAATCATGCCGAAGTCTCCTATTGAACGATCTGGTACTCGCCCGAGGTCAGGACGACGTAGAGGGCGGCTTGCGCCTTGGCCGTCGGAGTGGTGACGGCGTTGACGGCATCGGTGGCTGCCTGTTCGAGGGCGCTGGACATGGAGCCATGCAGAAAAATCGAGGCGATGTAGTTGAGCAATCCGCTGGTATTTCCGGCGAGCTGAACGAACGGCGCGAGGTTGACGGTCGTGCTCTGGTCGATCTTGCCGTACAGAATCGCGTTGACGATGTCGGCGCGTTCGGCCGCGGTCGCAGTGGAGTAAATCTGAAATTCTGGGCCGAGCAGACCCTGTTGGGTGCGGTATTGCGGCGAGAAATAGCTGAAGACACTGGGCGCGTTGAAGAGGTCTTCGCTCTGGAGAGACGCATCGTAATAGACGTTGTTTGAGGCCGTGATGGTGGCGTTGAGGCCACGCAGCAGGTCGGTCATAAACAGAATCGGCTCGCGCAGGTGCCCGAAGGCCGGGTTGACGGCCGCGTTCGGGTCATCCGCCGCACGTGCTTCCGGGTCTGTCAGAATGGCCGTGATCACGGCGCGCAGGTCGCCGGCGATGCCATAGCCGTCGTTCGAAAATACGCTGGAGACGCGCTGGATGTATTGCGGGCTGGGATTGCTGGTTACCAGATGTTGAATCAGCTGCTGGCTGACGAATGGCGCCATGGTCGGTTGCGCCATGAGAGCGTTCAGCAGGGAATCCAGATCCTGTTCGGCGCTTTGGCCCGCGGGAAGGGTGACGCCAGCGAAGATCGTTTTCGCCGTCGTGTCGTGCTCCGCTTCGACGGGGATCAAATGGCCGTAGAAGTATTCCGGATTGTTGGCGTGCAGCTGCGCACGCGGCGCAGTGGGATAAGTCCACCCGGTGAGCACCTTAGCCATGTTCACCACTACCGTCTGATCGAAGGTTGGAATGGGGTTCTTGTTCTGATCGAGAACGGGTGAGCCGTCCGGGTTGAGCTCCGTCAGGCCCAGCGTGAACAACTGCATCAGCTCCCGCGCGTAGTTCTCATTGGCGGAGGTGCCTTTGGCGGTGTTCGCCTTGTTGTTGTTGGCCATGTTCAGGAACCGGCCCATAGCAGGATTGAGCGTGACGGCCTGAATCAGATCGCGGTAGTTGCCGAATGCGTTGTCGTAAATGACCTGCCAATACCCGGGGAAAGCGTACGCGTAAGGGACGCCTGCATAGGAAACGACCCAAATCTGGCTGAGAGCGAACGCGACGCGCTGCCGCAATTGATCGGGCTGGTTCACCGCATTCTGAAAGAACGCGGCTTGCACGGGGTGCAGGTCGTAGTTTGGCTTGCCGGTGGAAGCCAGAATGGGCTGAATCGGCAGATAGGAGCTCTTCAGCGCGAATTGTTCAGTCAACCACGCCGAAATGCCCTCCTGCTGCAAATCCGCGATGGAGGCGGGCGTGGGACCCCACGTAGCCTGATCCAGGAACCGAGCGGCGGCGCGCGCGGTCATCGTCGGCGCGGGCAATTGACCGAAGGCAGGCGCGGTGAAGAGCATTCCCGCCAGCAGGAGAGCGCATGAGGATGTCATCGGTTGACCTCCGGGTTCCGGTCTTTAGTTAGAACCCGGTTCGGGCCACAGAGTGTCGGGGAAATTTTGTGAAGTCTACTTCATCAGCGGAAGCGAAGCCGTGGCTCCGGCGCCGGAATCGTAAACCAGGTCCAAGGTCTTAATCGATTTCAGCTTCTTCGTAAAAGGAAAGAACAGACAGCCTTTGACGGGCTTTTCGACGCGCCCTTCCGGCAAGGCGGCGTTGGTGACGGCTTGGTCGACCGGAGGACGTTGCTCCGGCGTGACGCCGTAGGGGCTCTCTCCGTTTGGGTCCTGCGGCATCGGTCTTGGCGGAGTTCCGGTCGGGTCGTCCGGGAAACGGCCGATCAGCGGCGGTCCGCCGAGGACCACGCCGGCGTCACCGATGCCCGCGGCTGCGCTCAAGTAGGGATGCGTTTGCCAATCCGTGTGTTTGAGCGAGGCCGCGACGGCGCCAGCAGAATCGGCATAAATCAGCGATTTCTTTCCATTGATGCGCAGCATGAATTGGTTGCTGGAGATGTTCACGTATTCGTGCGTAGGCGGAACGAGGAGCAGTTCGACCACCAGATAATCCCGCGCCCAATACTCGCCCTTCTCCAGCGGGACGTTATGAACCAGGTATTCCGCGCCGACTGCGAATCCGGGAAACTGCGCGTGCGCCGGATAGTCGGAAGGTTTCGCACGCGGCGGGGCGTTTTGCGCCGCCAGGAACGGCGCGAGAGCTAGGGCCAGCGGGAGCAGCCGGACAACCACGCCCCGAGTATAACGCGCCGGGCGAATAGTGACGGCTGCGGCATATCATGTATGGAGCCGGATGGATACCAAAGTTTCTTCCGTTGAACCAACGAGCGCGGGTGCGACGTCCCGCGTCTGGATGGTGCCGTTCTGCGCCACGGTGTTGGCGATGATGACGCTGCAGATGTCAAGCCTGGGCTTCGCGCCCCTGCTACCGGCCATTCAGAAGGACTTCGGCATCAACTATTCGCAGCTGGGCTTGTTCACTGGCTTGTACGGGCTGGTGGCCATTGCGGTGAGCCTGCCGGCGGGTGTGTTGGCGCGCCATTTTGGCGAAAAGCGCATTCTCACCGGCGGGCTCTTGCTGGCCGTGGCCGGCCTTTTCTTTCTCAGCCAGGCCTCTGGCTTTGCCGCGGGGCTCACCGCACGCGTGGTATGGCTTGTTGGATACCGGCTCGCCTTTGTGACGGTAATGATGGCGGCGGCGGTGACTTCGCCAGCTTCGCTGAAGAGCGTCACGATGGGAGTGCTGGGGGCAATGTCGTCGCTGGCGTCGGTGATTGGCGCGCCGTTTGGCAGCGCGATCGGCGAATCGTTCGGCTGGCGGCACGGGATGTTCGCGTATGCCGGAATGGCGCTGTTGGGCGCAGTCGTGTTCTGGGCGTTCTACCGCCGGCCTGCTCACGCAACGATTCATCTGCGCGATGGGCGCGCGCGGACGGAACATGCCAGCCTTCGCCCGGCCTGGAGGAACCCGGTGGTTTGGGGCCTGGCCGCGCTCGGTCTGGCGAATGTCGGCGGCTTCAGTTCCACTTTTTTTGTGCCGTCCGCACTGAAGTCTGTGTTCCGGCAGGATGCCATGAGCGCGGCGTACGTAATCAGCGCAGCCTACGTGACCGCAATCTTTCTGAACCTGCTGGTGGGTTATCTGGCGGACCGCTTTAACCGCTGGAGCGTGCTGACGATTGTGATCGCCATCATGATTCCGGCAACTGTCGCCATGGCCTCCGGCGAACTGCGTGTCTTTCGCATAGCCACGGTTGCCATCATATCGTTGGGGCTGGCTGCGACCAATCAGATCTATGCCATCGCCGGAGAACTGCTGCCGGCGCGCGAGTTGGGTCCAGTGATGGGGATCGTCAGCCTCGGGTCCGGCGTATTCGGATACGCGGGGCCGCAGGCACTGGGTGTGCTCCGGGACTGGACCGGCGGTTTTTCGGCAGGCTGGTTCTTCCTGACGGTGGCGTCCACGCTGGCGCTGATCGTGGTGGGGTTCTGCCGGCGGCGAAGCAGGAATGCGTACGCGGTCACAGCTGCATGAGCAGTCTGGATTCCAACGCAGCGTACGCGAGGCTGAAGCATGCGTACGAGAATCCGCTGGAAACGGCGCTGGAAAAGCATCGCGCGGGCATTCCCGTGGCGGGCTGCACGTCGAACACGGTTCCCTGGGAGTTGCTGCGCGCCGGCGGCTTCTTTCCGGTTTTGCTGCAATCTCACGCAACAGAGACGCCTCATGCGGACGCCTACATGGAGCCCGTCTTTTCTCAGCGAATGCGAAGTCTGTTGGAAGGCCTGTTGAGCGGCACGTGGTCCTTTCTGAAGATTTTGGTAATTCCGCGGACGTCGGAACAGGAGCACAAGCTGTATCTCTATGTGAGCGAAGTGATCCGGCAAGGCGCTGGCTCCGGAGTGCCAGAGCCCTACCTGTACAACCTGCTGCACACGCGTTCGGCGAGGAGCCGGGCTTACGGAGTGGCAGAGACCCTTCGTCTAGCGGCCCGTTTGGCGGAAATCGGCGGGCGAAAGGCGAGTCAGGAAGACCTGCTGCGGGCCGTGAATGAGTCCAATGTGGCGCGAGGCGCGATCCGGCGACTGCTGCGGTTGCGGCGAGGGAAGAATCTCAGGCTCAGCGGCGGAGAAGCGGTACGTGCGATCGGGGCCTGGTATTTCATGGACCACGGCGACTACACTGCCACGGTCGACGCGCTAGTCCCTGCGCTGTCGCGCAGACCGCCGCTTGAAGGCCCGCGCATCCTGATCCAGGGCGCCCCACTCGATCATCCGGCCTTGCAGGAAGCCATCGAGTCGGAGGGCGCGGTAGTCACCGCGGAAGACGACTGGTGGAATTCACGCGCCGCGGGACGGGATATCCGGAGCGGCAGCGATCCTCTGCAGGCCATCTTTGAGAAATACTACCGGGATGCCCCCAGCCCGCGAACGTTCCCGCACAGCGCCGCGGAGCGCTGGTTTCGCGCGGCCGCTCTACGGGATATTGAAGGGGTTGTGTTTTACCTTCCCCCCGAAGACGATGTGCTGGGATGGGACTATCCTCGGCTGCGGCGGTGGCTGGAGGAGCGCGGCGTTCCAAGCTTGCTGGTGCGCGACGGCGCGCGGAACCTGCCCGAAAAGGCGCGCCAGTGGATCGCGGAATTTGTTTCCAACTTGCGCCGCACGAGAGGCAACCGATGACGCAGCAGGCTCTTCCTCGCCCGCTAGAAGATGTCACTGTCTTGGACTTGACGCTCGCGCTGGCGGGTCCGTTTGCAACGTTGCTGCTGGCGGGGCTGGGCGCGAAAGTCATCAAGATCGAGCATCCAATTCACGGTGATCATTCGCGCAGCAACGCCCCGTATCTTGGACAGGACGGCGTGAAGATGGTGAAGGAGCGCGCGGATGACGTGTCGCTTTCGGTGCTCAACCGGTTGCGGAACAAGCTGGGCGTCACGCTCAATCTGAAGAGCCCAGAGGCGCGCAATATTTTCGAGGATCTTCTCGGCAAGGCCGATGTGGTCGTCGAGAACTTCAGTTATGGAACACTGGACCGGCTCGGCTTCGGTTATGAGTTCGGGCGAAAGATCAACCCGCGGATCGTTTACTGTTCGATCAACGGTTTTGGAAGCGAGGGTGAGCCGGGGGCGGGGAAGGCGGTGGATACGATCATCCAGGCGCTCAGCGGAATTATGTTCACCTCCGGCGCCGCGGACGATCCGCCCATCCGCCTGGGCGTGCCGGTGGCGGACTTGGGCGCGGCGATGTTCGGCGTCATCGGACTGCTCGCCGCCTTGCACCAGGCCCAGAGAACCGGAGCCGGCCAGCACGTCGACATTTCGATGCTCGGTTCGGTGACCTCGCTGGTGGCGTGCGAAAACTATGAAGCGCTGGTACAGTGTGGCATTCCCGTGCGCAGCGGGCAGACGATGCCGCGCCTGGCGCCCTTTGGAATCTATCGCGCGGCAGATGGATATGTGGCGGTTTGCGCGCCCACGGACCATTTCGCCAAATACCTGTTTCAGGCCATGGGAGCGCCGGAGTTGAAGGACGACTCGCGGTTTCGCACGCGCGACCTCCGCGTCAAGAATGTTCGGGAATTGGATCAGCTCATCAGCGAATGGATGGCGCCACTGGCAAGAGCGGACGCCGTCGCGCGACTGGAAGAGGCGGGTGTTCCGGCAGCCGAGGTCCGCGAACCGCAAGCCGCGGTGCGGGATCCGCGAGTGGTCGCGCGCGGTGAGACGATGCGGCTGGAGCATCCCAAGTATGGCGCCGTCGAGGAACTTTACGGCATGGGGCTGCCGATGCGCTTCTCCGGCGCCGCTGCCGGTTACGATCAGCCCGCGCCGGAACTGGGCGAGCACAATGTCAGGGTCTACGGCGAACTTCTTGGTTACTCCGCGGAGCGCATCGCGCAACTGAAGGCGCAGGGCGTGATCTGAGCCATGCCTGCGGCCAACGAAAAGCAGCTGGAAAGCACGCGCGCGGCGGGAGAGCATCAAAAAGCCTGGTTCACCGGGTTGCGGCACACCGTCTTTGAGGAGCATCGGCCTTACGCCATCGTGCAGGCGGACATGCCCTTCGAGCTGTTTGCCGTGATGGACGTGCCGGTGGTGAGTAACCAGTGGTGGGCGGCGCTGATCGCGGCCAAGAAGCTCTCCGAGCACTACCTGGACGGGCTGAACGCGCGCGGGTACCACGAAGGGCTTTGCCGCTATTGCAGTCTGGGGCTAGCGTCCACGTTGGATGGCGATCCGGAGCGCGCGCCTTGGGGCGGTCTGCCGAAACCGGCTCTGTTAGCCGCACGGCTCACCTGCGATTGTATTCAGCGGGTTTTCTCCATTTGGGCGGAAAGCTTCGGCTCGCCGCTGATCGTTTTGGAAAATCCGGGTGCGCGGCTGCTGCCTCCGCGATGGTGGGAGCTGAGCCGCCACCGCTGGAACGAGTTGTTCGAAAACGACCGCCTGGATCTGATGGTGCAGGATCTGGGGAGTCTGGTTCGGGCGTTGAAGAAGATTACTGGGCGGAAGTTCGACCTGGATCGCCTTCGGGTTTTGATGGAGGGCGTCAACCGTCAGGAAGAGTACTTCGACGAAGTGCGCGAACTGATCTGCCGCGCGCCGAAGACGCCGGTTCGCATGAACGAACAGGTTCAAAACGTGATGACCGCGCAGTGGCACCGGGGCAGCGCCTGGGCTGTGGAGCATGCACGGCGTTTTCGCGACGAAGTTCGCCAGCACGTCGAACAGGGCGTTGCGGCGTATCCCGGAGAGAGGCTGCGTCTCATGTGGATCGGCGCCGGACTGTGGCACGACACGCCGTTTTACACGGCGTTTGAGGAAGACTACGGCGCGGTTTTCGTCTGGTCGATGTACCTGGCGTTCGGGCCGGATGGTTACATCCGCTACGGCTTGGACGATCCGATGCGGGCGTTAGCCAGCCGGATCGTCAGCATGAACGAGCAGCTGCACAATCCGCCCTGGGCGAACGAGTGGATGGTGGAGCAAGCCAAACGGCACCGCATTGACGCGGCACTGCTGCTGATCCCGCTCGGAACACGCCCGTCCGCGTCCGGGAGTTTCTTTATAGATCGCGCGCTGGAGCAGGCTCGCATTCCCGTCCTGACAATTTGGGCCGACATGGTGGACAGCCGGCTGTGGGACGGCGAAGCGATGCGCGCGCGGGTGCGCCGCTTTCTGGAGGAACGCGTGATCCGCCGGCCGGAGGCCCGTTGACAAGCTCGTACGGGTTCGCAGAACATGGTACGCATGAAAATCCAACTTACATTTGCCGCCTTGTTTGCCGCGCTGCTGGTTTCCGTACCCGTACACGCACAGGACCCTGTAACCGCCGCGCCTGACGTCGATGCTCTGTTTCATAGCAAAGACAAGAAGCTCGATCGCAACAAGCAGGCCGCGTATCACATCGAAAAAGATCTCCTCGAGGCGAATCACTGGAATGAAGCCGACAAATGGCTGACGGAGCGATATATCCAGCACAATCCCAACGCGCGGTCGGGCCGCGCCGGCGTGGTCGCGTTCTTCTCGTCCAGGAAGCCGACGCCTGTTCCCGAACACCTGGGAATCAAAGTCGTTTTTGTCAGCGCCGAGGGCGACTATGTGACCGTAGGCACTGTCGCGGACCGGAAGGACGCGAACGGGCAGCCGTATACGACAACCTGGTTTGACACCTGGCGCTTCGTCAACGGCAAGGCCGACGAGCACTGGGACTGCGCATTGAAGGGCCGCTAGCCGGTAAACACGGCCTCTGCGCCGTGCAGTTGTCCAGCGCTACAATCGATCATTCCCATGAACCGGATACGATCGATTTGTCAGCTGGCCGCGGTCTTCCTGCTGGTGCTTTCCGGGCAGCAGCCGGAAGCGCGCGTCAATCCGAATGTGAAGGAGATTGTCGACGCGATCTCCCAGGAACGGATCGCAGCGACACTCCAAAGGCTGCAAGGGTTCGGAACGCGCTACGTTTTATCGCCGCAGGACGATCCCGTCCATGGGATCGGCGCGGCCAAGCGCTGGATTCACGATGAGCTCGAAAGCTATAGTCCCCGCCTGCAGGTAAGTTATCAAGATTTCACCCTGAAGAAGGGCGCCCGCCGCGGGCAGATCATTCGCGACGTCAACTTGTCGAACGTCGTCGCTGTATTGCCCGGGGCCGTTGAGAAGGACCGCTATGTGCTCGTCACGGCGCACTACGATTCTCTGGCCATCGTTCGCAAACAGTATACCGGTGAGGACCAAACGGTTGCGGAAGCGGTCCGGCAGGGGGTCGACGAAGCGGAGGAGCGAAGACTTCTGAAGATTCTTCCGCCGGACCGCGAGCTGGCGCCGCTGGATTTTGAAGCCACGGCCGACCAACCCGTTGCGCCGGGCGTCACTGACGATGGAAGCGGGATCGCCTGCGTGATGGAACTGGCGCGCGTCATGAGCCAGTACCAGTTCGACAAGAGCATTGTATTCGTCGCGTTCGCGGGAGAGGAAGTGGGGCTCAGCGGCAGCCAGGTGTATGCGAAACAGGCCCAGAAAGACGGCATGCGGATTGAGGCCGTACTGAACAACGACATCGTCGGCAGCGACATGTCCGGCAACGGCCGATGGATTACGAATGTGCTGCGTGTTTTTGCCGCCGGTCCCGACGACGGCGCGACGCGCGAGCTGGG
The DNA here is from genome assembly GCA_035508055.1 of Bryobacteraceae bacterium. Lineage (GTDB taxonomy): Bacteria > Acidobacteriota > Terriglobia > Bryobacterales > Bryobacteraceae > Palsa-89. The sequence goes on from DATJNO010000045.1 coordinate 15,249, forward strand.
GCGTTACACCAAGTTGATCGCCGAGCGGTATGTGCCGTCGATGCAGGTGGAGATGGTATTCCGGCGAGACCGGTTTCTGCGCGGCGGCGACCATACCCCTTTCATCAATCAAGGCTTCGCGGCGGTGCGGCTCACCAGCGCGGCCGAAAACTACGACAATCAACATTCGACCACGGACTCGTATGCCAACACGTCAGTACCTTACGCGACGCGCGCGGTGCGCATGAACGCCGCGGTGCTGGCCAGCCTCGCGCTCGCTCCGTCGCCGCCGGTCCTGAACTGGACCTGGGAATCCGGACCGAATAAAGGCGGGCATCAACCCCTGCTGTCGCGCGGGAAGTCCGGCTATGACGCCGTACTGCATTGGCTGCCGAACAGCGAGCCGGATCTCGCCGGCTATACCGTGATGATGCGTTCCACCACATCGCCGGTTTGGGAACGGGAAATCTGGGTGGGCAACGTGAACACGTACACCCTGTCCGACGTTTCGATTGACGACGTCGTGATCGGTGTGAAGGCAGTGGACCGGGACGGCAATCAAAGCATCGTTTCGTGCTATACCGAGCCGGCTCTGCCGTCCCAGATCACGCCCGCCGAGAAGAAATAGGGCGCGCCGGCCGGAGCTGAAAAAACACGGAAGGAATACGAGTGGAGCAGCGTCTAAATCTTAGTAAGATGGTGCTGGACGCCCACGACCGGGAGGTCATCGAAGCCTGCCAACGCGGCGACGCTGACGCCTTCCGGCTATTATTTGAAACCCATAGGGATCGCGTCTACTCCATCGCCCTGCGCTATTCGGGCAACGAAGCCACGGCGATGGACATCGCGCAGGAAACCTTCCTGAAGCTGCTGTCGCGGATCGGCGAGTTCCGCGGCGAGGCCAGCTTCGACTCCTGGCTGTACCGGCTGGTGGTGAACTGCTGCCTGGATCACCAGCGGCGCGGGCGCAGACTGGCGCCCTTCCTGGATGGCTTGCTGGATGCAGTTTGCACGTCCGCCGAGAGCGCCTTGTACAAGCTGATGCGGTCCGAACGGGAGCAGCAGGTTCAGGAAGTGGTGAAGAGGCTCCCCGCCGAGCAGCGGATCGTGGTGGTTCTGCGCTACACCGAAGGATTGTCGTACGACGAGATCGCGGAGGTGCTGGGCTGTTCGCCGGGCACGGTGGCGTCGCGCCTGAACCGGGCGCATAAAGTACTGGGGCGGCGTTTGTCGCATCTCCGCGAGGTGCGGGGAGGGTTGCATGGATAATCGCTGGCTGCAGCCGGTGTTGGAGCGGGGACTGGCGCGGGTGGCGGCGCCGGGCGAACTGTGGGACCGCGTTCAACTGCCGCAACAACAGCAATCGAAGCGCCCTGCGATGCGGCTGGTCTGGGCGATGGCGGCGGCAGGGCTGGTGTTGGCGGTCCTGGGCTTGCGTGGGAGCCGGTCACCGCTGGAACTTCGGTCCGCATCCCCAGCGGAGATTCAGGCTTGGGTAAAGGCAAATAGCGGCCTGGACGTGGAGCTTGCGGCGCGCCCCGCAGTGTCGGTGCGATTGCTGGGCGCTCACATCATTCCAGGCGCAAATCCGGCGGTGGAAGTGTCCTATCTCGCGGGGAGCTATGAGGCCCGGTTGGTGGTCTCGAAAGATCCCGGCGCCTCGCCGCTTACGGTGCATGATATCGCGCACCCGGAGTGGGGAATGAATGGCGAGCGCTATTTGTTGAGTTGTGCCGATCCAGCGGGCCTGCAGATTGCTTGCCTGCTATGCCATCCCGGCGGCGCGCACGACGTCACTCTGAACTGAGCCCGCGCTCCGGAAGGGCGGGCAACGTCTGCACCACCACGCTTCCGATATTACTGACCGTTGCGCGAACTACTCGGAGGAACGATGCCCTCGATGCGCATATAGGTCACCAGGTTGCCGTAGTGTTCGTTGGTGTGCGCGACGTTGAAGTCCAGCATGCTGAGCCGCGTGATCTTCTGGCCGCCGAAGCCCGGCATCAATTCCAGGGCCTTTGCGTCCGTCATTTTGGCATAGATCGCGTCACAATAGCTGAACGCGGTTTTAAGGGCGCTCTGGATTTCGGCTTTCGTTTTGGCGGTTTCCTCGAAGTTCTTTCGTTCGTGGTCACCCACCGCCGCGCCGCAGAATTCGTACTGGCCGTCGGCGACGTGCGCCAGCAATTGTCCAATGGTACGGACGCTATCGGTCGGCCTGAAAGCGTACTTGTCGGCCGGCACCTTTTCAGCGGTCCGCATGATGTTCTGCTTGACCATCGTGTAGAAGCCTTCGGAGCTTGCCACGACCGGATTGCCGCCGCCGGCTTGTGCCCAGGCAGTGGATGCGGCGAACAGGATGATGATTGGCCAACGCACTTGGTGGTTTCCTCCCATGGGGTAACGATCAATTCTAGCAAGTCTCGCCGGCGCGACTCATCGCGAAGGGCTACCAGGCCACCATGGCGTCTTCGAACAATGCGCTCAGGTCTTCGGGCCCCGCCGGACGGGGTGCAAGCTTCGTCACGCGATGTTGCGGCAAGGTCCCTTCGACCAGCTTGGGGATGTCCGCCGGCGTGTAGCCCAGCTCGCGCAAGCCATTGGGCGTTTTCAGCCGCTGCATGAACCAGGTGATGCGCTCGGCCAGGATGCGTCCGGCATCTTCTTTGCGGCAGCGCGCCGTGTCAACGCCCAGCGCTTCGGCAGCCTGGAGATGGCGTTCGGGGCTCGAGCAAGCCGTGAAGCGGAAGACCGCCGGCGCATTGAGAATGACGGAAAATCCGTGCGGCACCAGCGGATGGTCGACGGTGTATCCCGGCGCTCGATAGCCTTTCACCATGCCGGACACCGGGTAGGACATGCCGTGCGGAAGATGAACGCCGGCATTTCCGAATCCCATGCCCGCGTAGGACGCCGCCAGCAGCATGTTGGATCGCGCTTCGTCGTCGGAAGGATCATCGACCGCGCGGACGATGTACTGCGCCACCATGCGCAACGCCTGCAGCGACCAAACGTCGCTGATCGGATTCGATCCCTGATAGGCGGGACGCAGCAGCGGCCGCTCCGAGCGCGGACGGCCGGAATAAGGCAGCGCGGTGTAGGACTCGATCGCGTGGCTCAGAATGTCCAATCCGCTGGAAGCCGCCACCTGCGGCGGCATGCTGCGCGTATTCTCCGGATCGAGCAGGCCGAGAGTGGGCTTCAACCGGCGGCTTGCGATCCCCGTCTTGGCGTGCATCCGGCTCAGATCGAAAATGCTGACGCCGGTGGTCTCGCTGCCGGTGCCGGCAGTGGTGGGAATCGCAAACAGGGGCTTCAGCGGCCCGGGAACCGGCAGGCCTTTCCCGATGGGCGGATTCACATAATCCAGAAAATCGGCGGGCGGAAACGTGGTGTAAAGATTCACCGCTTTCGCCGTGTCGATGGTGGACCCGCCGCCAACCGCAACGAAAGCGTCGTAGGGCGCCTGGCGCGCGAATGCGATGGCGTCGGCGAAGGATTCATCCGTGGGCTCGACGCGCACGCGATCATACAGCACGTGTCCGATCCCGGAGTCATCCAAGGCTTCGAGCGCGGCCTGAACGGGCGCCATTTTGGCGAGCAAAGGATCGGTAATCACGAGCGCCTTGCGGACGCCGAGGTCCGCCAGGTCCATGCCTACTTCGCGCGTCACTCCGCCGCCGAACCGGATGCTCGACGCTGCCATTTCAAATGCGATTTCGTGATTCATGTCCGAACACGATGTTAGCAACAAACGCCTGTGTGGCGAAGCAAAACGCGCGTGTTTCGCGTAATCTAAAGTCGATGGTAAAAACGCAAGCTCCTCCCTTTCGCGCCGACCACGTCGGCAGTCTCCTCCGCCCGCCGGAATTGCTCCAAGCGCGCGAGGACGAAAAACAAGGCCGCATCAGCAAAGCGGATCTGCACCGCGTCGAGGACGCGGCCATCCGCGACGTGGTGAAGCGGCAGGAAGATCTTGGCCTGGAAGGCGTCACCGATGGCGAGTTCCGCCGCGCTTCCTGGCACATGGATTTCCTCTATCAAGTGGGGGGCGTCGCGAAAGTGCCGGGCAGCAAGTCGGTTCAGTTCCGCAATGAGCAGGGAGTCATCGAATTTACTCCGGCGGCGCACCAGATCACGAGCAAGCTTCACTTGGACCAATGCATTTTCAGGGACGACTTTGCGTTTTTGAAATCGGTGGCCACAGCCACGCCCAAGCTCACCATCCCCTCGCCGAGCATGATGCACTATCGCAGCGGCCGCGCAGGTCTCGATCCGGCCATTTATCCCGACGTCGACGAATTCTGGCACGACCTGGCGCAGGTTTACGCGCAGGAGATTACCGAACTCGCCAAGCTCGGCTGCACCTATCTGCAGCTGGACGACATCAGCCTGGCGTACCTCAACGATCCCGCTCAGCGCGAAACCGTGAACAAACTGGGCGAGGACGGCGAGCACGCGCACATCCGGCACATCCAGGTAATCAACGCGGCGCTAGCCAACAAGCCCGCCGGCATGTCCATCTGCACGCATCTGTGCCGCGGAAATTTCCGCTCGTCGTGGGCGGCTTCTGGCGGCTACGATCACGTGGCTGAAGCGCTGTTTGGGGAGCTGAAGGTGGACGGTTATTTCCTGGAGTATGACGACGCGCGCTCGGGCACATTCGCGCCGCTGCGCTTCGTGCCCCAAGGCAAGAAGATCGTGCTGGGACTGGTTACCACGAAAAAGGGCGATTTGGAAAAGAAAGACGACTTAAAGCGCCGCATCGATGAGGCCGCCCAGTACGTCCCGCTGGACCAGCTCTGCCTCAGCCCGCAGTGCGGCTTCTCCTCCACCTTCGAGGGCAACGCGCTCACGATGGACCAGCAGTTTCAGAAGCTGCGGCTGATCGTCGAAACGGCGCGCGAAATCTGGCCGGACTGAGCCGCACGCGTCAGCGCGCGGCCGACTACTGCCGTAATTCGGCGATCAGGGCGTCCACCTGCTGGATGGCCAGGCCGCCGTTGGCCCAGTGGTAGTCGTCGACGAGCACCTTCGAGATTTCTTCCTTGCTTCTGCCGGCATGCACCATGCCGCGGATACGTTCGCGCATGGCTTCGAAGCTGGCGCGCCATTTCAGCACGCCCGCGCGATCCGAAACGGGGCCATGGCCCGGGATCGCCACATCGAAATCCAGCTGGAGCATTTCATCCAGGGTTTTGGTCCATTCCAGCGCGCTGCCGCCGTTGGCGTAGTCGATGAACGGCTGAGTCGGGTACGTTAGGAACAGATCGCCGGTATGGATCACTTTGTGTGCGGGGAAATAGAGAACAGCGTCGCCGCCGGTGTGCCCGCGCCCGAAGTGATAAGCTCGCACTTCCTTGCCACCCAGATGTACGTCCAGTTCGTCGGAAAACGTGATGTGCGCGAGGCCGGGCTGCTTCAGAAGCGCCATGTTTGCGCGCGCATTGCGATGCGAAATCACCTCGGCGTTGATTCCCAGCATCTTGGCGTTCCCCCCGGCATGGTCCTCGTGCTGATGGCTGTTCAGTACATACTTGATGGGCTTGCCGGTCAGGGACTTGATTGCGGTGATGATCTGGTCGTGATTGCGGTCGAACATGTCGTCCACCAGGATCACGCCGTCGTCAGTGAGGTAAATCGCAACGTTGCCGGCGCCCACACCCCGGGTGACGCCGAACACGTACAGGTCGTCATTGAGCTTTCGAAGACCGAGAGGCGGCTCGGGCTGGCTTTGCGTGTACACGAGCCAGGCTCCCGCCAAGGCGAACATCGCGGCCGACGCGCGGATAAGCACTGTGCGGCGCATGCGGCTGACTGTATCACACTTCTTGTAACCTGAAAGCATATGCGCCTGTTCGTCCTGCTCGCTGGTCTCGTTGCGGTCCTGTACGCTGGAAACGTGCCGGATTGGGTTCAGAAAAGCAATCGCAACGCCGAGTTACTCATCCATGTCATTGCGAAATATTCGCCCGAGAGCGCCGGGGAAAGCGGGGTCCCAGGACTGGATGACCAGATCACTGTTCTTACCGCTGATCAGCCCGCGCATGTTCGTCAGGACGTGGCTGAAGCTCGCAAGCAACTGGAAGCTCGACTGGGATCCGAAAAGGATCCCCTGGTGCGCCAGGACCTGGAGATTCTGATCGCCGCCGCGAATCGCATGCTTCGTGATTCAGAGGCCACGGAACGCCACCTGCTGCCTTACGCGGATGTCGCGGGCACGGTGTTCTACGGAATGCAGACGCTGCTGGCGGACCAGGTTGCGCCGGCGCGACGTCCCGCGGCCGTCATCCGGCTCCGCAAGTATACCGGCCTGGAGCCCGGCTACGAGCCGATGATCGCGATGGCCGAGCAGCGCTTTCGCGAAAAGCTGCAAACTCCCGGTCTCCTTGGGCCGTCCAGGGCTGAGGTCGAAAAGAATCTGGAAAACACCAGCGCCTACGTCAACGGCATCGGTCTGCTGCTCGAAAAGTACAAGGTGCAGGGTTACCAGGACGCTTTCGCCAGGCTCAAAGAGCAGCTTGCCGCTTACGACAACTTCGTCCGCCAGGACGTACTGCCCAAAACCCGCTCCGATTTCCGGCTGCCGGCGGAGCTCTATACCATTCAGCTGGAGAACTTCGGCATCGATTACACGCCCGAAGAACTCACCCGGCTCGCGCATCAAAGTTTCACGGACTTGCAGAGTCAGATGCAAACACTCGCGTCGAGGATCGCCAGTGAGCGCCATCTGCCTTCGGCGGACTATCGCGACGTGATTCGCCAGCTGAAGAAAGACCAGATTCCCGGCGATCAGATTCTGCCGCACTATGAGAAGCGGCTCGCCGAAATCGAAGCTATTTTGCGCCGCGAACATCTGATCACGCTGCCGGATCGTCCCGCGATTATCCGTCTGGCTTCCGCCGCCGAAACGGCCCAGCAGCCGGCGCCGCACATGCAGCCGCCTCCCTTGATCAACAATCACGGCGAACGCGGCCAGTTCGTCCTGCCGCTTGAAACCACGGGGCAGGGAGGCAAGACACTGAAGTACGACGACTTCAGTTTCGCTGCCGCATCCTGGACGCTCACCGCGCATGAGGCGCGTCCCGGCCACGAACTTCAATTCGACGCGATGGTAGAGCGCGGCGTCTCTCTGGCTCGCGCCATGTTCGCCTTCAACAGCACCAATGTCGAGGGCTGGGGTCTGTATTCGGAATGGTTCATGCAACCCTATATGCCGGACGACGCCAAGCTGGTGTCGATGGATTACCGCCTGCTGCGCGCCGCGCGCGCATTTCTTGATCCCGAACTACAAGAGGGAAAAGTGACGCCCGGCCAGGCCATGCACATCCTGGAAAACGACGTGGTCTGTTCGCCGGCCTTCGCCACCGAGGAAGTGGAGCGATTCACCTTTCGCATGCCCGGCCAGGCGCCATCGTACTTCGACGGCTTCACGCGGCTGCTGGCAATCCGCAAGGCGGCCGAGCAGGCGCTCGGGCCGAAGTTCAACGTCGAGCGTTTTCACGATTTCATCCTCTCCGAGGGGCTTTTGCCGCCGGACCTGCTGCGCAAGGCCGTAATGGATGATTTTGTCGCTCCTCAGCTGGCCGCACGCTAGGAACAAAGCGGAAGCCCGATATAATGTTGGGGCGACGTTCGAGTCAGCGCAATCCTACAGGAGACAGCCGTGAACCAGCAGATGTTTGACAAAGGCATGAGCCTCCGCCGCGACATGTTCGGCGCCGATCTTGCCGACAAAACCTGGGCGTCCGCCGACGATTTCAATCGTCCGCTTGAGGAGCTGGTGAATTCCTATTGCTTCGGAGAAATCTGGGCGAGACCGGGCCTGGATCGCAAGACGCGCAGCATGTTGACCCTTTCGATGCTTACCGGTTTGAACCGCCCCAATCAAATCCGCGCGCACGTGCGCGGCGCCATCGCCAACGGGGTCAGCAAAGAAGAGATCAAGGAACTATTCCTGCAGGCCGCCATTTACTGCGGTGTGCCCGCGGCGGTGGACAGTTTTCGCATCGCCAGGGAAGTCTTCCAGGAAATGGGGATCTGACGGATGCCGGACGCCCATGCTGCTTGAACGCGGCAACGCGGTTTATGGTGTGGCGCTGAATTTCCGCGCGTCCCGGGAGGCTCTGGCCGGCCAGTTTTACCAGGATCCCTACAAGAAGCCTCCGGTTGCGCCGATCCTTTACGTTCGCCCTCGCAATACGTGGAACGTCTGCGGCGCTGCGATTCCGGTCCCGCGGGACGTGGAAGCGGTGAGGATGGGAGGGACGCTGGGCATCGTCATCGGGCGTACCGCCTGCCGCGTCAAGACGCAAAGGGCGCTGGACTACGTCGCCGGCTACACGGTAGTCAACGACGCCAGCATCCCGCATGATTCCTATTTCCGGCCCGCCATTCGCGAGCGCTGCCGTGACGGATTCTGCTGCGTGAGCCCCGCCATGGCGGAGCGCGACGCGCTGCCCGATCCCAATCAGGTTGAGGTTCGTATCCGCGTCAACGGCGAGTTGCGTTGCCGTGCTTCCACCCGCGATCTGGTCCGGCCCGTCGAGACCCTGATCGCGGACATCACGGAATTCCTCACGCTGCGCCCGGGCGACATTTTATTGACCGGTGAACCTCACGACGCGCCGGTGGCACGCGCGGGCGACCGCGTGCGCGTGGAAATCGACGGCCTGCCGCCGCTTCACTGTGGGGTCGCTCCGGAATGAAGCACGCCCGCGTAGCCTGTGCCGGCACAATCCAGGACGCCACGGAAGAAAGCGGGCGCCTGCGTTTCCCTGACGGCGGCCTGGTCGCCGGAGACGCCGTGGTCTGGCTGCCGCCCATCGAAGCCGGGACCATCTTTGCCCTCGGTCTCAACTACGCCGACCACGCCAAGGAACTCGCGTTCAAAGCGCCCGACGAGCCGTTAGTGTTTCTGAAGGGTCCGCAGTCGCTGTGCGGTCATCTCGGCAGGACGATGCGGCCCGCCGGTGTAAGCTACATGCATTACGAATGCGAATTGGCCGTTGTGATCGGCCGGATGGCGCGCAACGTTGAACGTACTGAGGCCTACCACTACGTCCGTGGATACACGGTGGCCAACGACTACGCCATTCGCGATTATCTAGAAAACTATTACCGTCCCAACCTGCGCGTGAAGAGCCGCGATAGCGCCACTCCGCTCGGCCCCTGGCTGGTGGATGCGGCGGATGTTCCCGACCCGATGAATCTGCGGCTGCGCACGTTGATCAACGGCCGGGTTGTCCAGGAAGGCTCCACGCGCGATATGATCTTCGACATCCCCGCGCTCATCAGCTATCTCAGCAGCTTCCTGACGCTGGAACCCGGCGATCTGATCCTCACCGGCACGCCGCAGGGCCTCGCCGACGTCCAAGTGGGCGACGAAGTGGTAGCCGAGATTGAGGGAATCGGAAGCTTGAAGAATACAATCGTCGCCGCACCGGAGGAATCGCATGTTGGATGAACCGAGTATTCAAGACGCCGCCCGCCGCCTGGACGAATCCGAGCGCACACGCGCGCAGATCCGCCAGCTCTCGCTCCAATATCCGGACATGACTATCGACGATGCGTACGCCGTGCAGAAGGCGTGGGTGACGCTTAAGACCAAAGCGGGGCACCCCATCCGGGGCCACAAGATTGGCTTGACGTCGAAGGCCATGCAGTATTCTTCCAACATCAACGAGCCCGATTATGGGGCGTTGCTGGAAAATATGTTTTACGGCGATGGCTCGGAGATCCCTATCGACCGCTTCATCGTCCCGCGTGTGGAAGTCGAGCTGGCGTTCGTGCTGGGCAAACCGCTGCAAGGACCGGGTTGCAGCATCTTCGACGTCCTGAGCGCCACCGAATACGTTACGCCCGCCGTCGAGATTATCGACGCGCGCATTCAGCAAGTGGATCCCGATACCAAGGTCACGCGCAAAGTGACCGATACCATCTCCGACAATGCCGCGGGCGCGGGCCTGATCCTGGGCGGGCGTCCGTTCCGGCCGCTCGATTCCGATATGCGCTGGATTTCGGCCGTGTGCTATCGCAACGGCGCCATCGAAGAGTCCGGAGTTGCCGCGGCGGTGCTCAATCATCCGGCCAATGGCGTGGCTTGGCTCGCGCGAAAATTCTCCACGCACGATGTCAGCCTCGGCGCCGGCGAAGTCATCCTGGGCGGATCGTTCACCCGGCCCGTGCCCGCGCGCCGCGGCGATACGTTCCACATCGACTACGGCCCCTTCGGCTGCATCTCCTGCCACTTCGTTTAACCGTTCTCTATGCCAATCAAGAAAAACACGTTCAAAGCTGCTCTCGAAAACGGACGGGCTCAAATCGGCCTCTGGATCGGGCTGGCCAACTCGTATACGGCGGAGCTCTGTGCTGGCGCGGGGTTCGACTGGCTGCTGATCGACGGCGAGCACGCACCCAACGACGTCCGCTCCATCCTCGCGCAATTGCAGGCCATGGCGGCCTATCCGGTGCATCCCATCGTCCGGCCGGTGATCGGCGATGTGCCGCTCATCAAACAGCTGCTCGACATCGGCGCGCAAACGCTGCTGGTCCCGCTGGTCGAAACCGCCGAGCAAGCCAAACAGCTGGTCGCCGCCATGCGCTACCCCGCCGCTGGAATTCGCGGTGTAGGACCATCGCTGGCGCGCGCCTCGCAATGGAGCCGCATCCCGGACTACGTGCACGCAGCCAACGATGAAATGTGCCTCCTGGTTCAGGTGGAAACGCGCAAGGGCCTGGACAATCTTGACGCGATCGCCGCAGTGGAGGGCGTCGACGGAGTGTTTATTGGGCCATCCGACCTGTCCGCCGCGCTGGGCCACCTCGGCAACGCGAACCATCCGGAGGTCCAGTCAACCATCGAGGATATGATTCGCCGCATCCGCGCAGCGGGCCGCGCGGCCGGCATTCTGACGCTGGATGAAGGCCTCGCGCGCCATTATCTGTCTCTCGGCGCGTTGTTCGTCGCCGTGGGCCAGGACGGCAATCTCCTGATGCGCGCTACAACCGACTTGGCGCGAAAATTCAAGAGTTAGCCCCGGCGCGAAGCCTGGGAATCCAGCGCGGCACGTTGGCACAAAACCGCTCGTACTCGGCGCCATAGGTCCTCCGCAGCTTCGGCTCTTCGTAGCCCAGCACGAATAAGTGAAAACTGACCCAAACGATCGCCGCGTAGCCAAACAAATCGAGGTTGCCGAAGACCAGCCCTTGGCCAACGACCAGCGACAGAACGGCAACGTACATCGGATTCCGAACATAACGATAGAGGCCCGTTACCACCAGCGTCCGCGTCGGAAACACGGGCGCCGGCGTGCCGAGCCCCTGAAGCGCAAAGCGGGCAAACGAGTCGAGCAGCACCGCCGCCCCCGCGGCGATCAGTGCTCCGCCGATGACGCGGTGGGGAAACCACCAGGCGAAGGGCGTCTCAAAGCGCCACCGCGAGATCCACCACGGTATAAGGCCGGCGATGGTTCCTGGCGCGATCACCAGAAACACGGCCGTGGCGAGCACGGCCGGCCATCGCGGCGCGGGCCCGTCAATCACCGGCGGCTTGCATTCGCGCCACCGGCGCCGGCTGCGCCTCGCGGAACAACGCGTACACGACACCGCCCAGAGCGGCTCCGGCGATCGGCGCCACCCAGAACAGCCAGAGTTGCTCGAGCGCCCACCCGCCCACGAAAACCGCCGGACCCGTGCTGCGAGCCGGATTCACCGAAAGGTTGGTAACCGGGATACCGATGAGATGAATCAGCGTCAGGCCCAAGCCGATCGCAATCGGCGCGAAGCCCTGCGGCGCGCGCTTGTCCGTCGCGCCCAGAATGATCATCAGGAACATGAAGGTCAGCACGACCTCGGCCGCAAAGCAAGCGGGCAACGAATAGCCGCCCGGCGAGTGCTCCGCGTACCCGTTGGCAGCGAAGCCGCCTGCCAGGGAGAATCCTGCTTTGCCGCTCGCGATGAAGTAGAGCACCGAGGACGCGGCCAGGCCTCCCAGCACCTGCGCCATCACGTAAGCGGGCAGTTCGGAAAGAGGAAAGCGCTTGCCCACCACAAGCCCGACCGTAACCGCCGGATTGATATGACACCCCGAAATGTGCCCGATGGCGAATGCCATGGTCAACAGCGTCAGGCCAAACGCCAGCGCGACGCCAAGATACCCGATCCCCAAACCCGGAAATGCCGCGTCCAGCACCGCCGCGCCGCAGCCTCCGAAAACAAGCCAAAATGTTCCAATGAACTCGGCGACCGACCGTCGTGAAAGTGACACGCGATTGTCCTCCTTAGCTGGATCTTGCCCCCTGTCGGAGGCTGACCACAGATCCTATCACCTCTCGCGTGCCCCTTCGAGCCTATCGTGCCGAACGTCAGTTCTTCTCTACTGCCTGTAACCGTTCACGCAGCGCTTCCACGGTCTCCAGCCGTTCGTGCAGCCCGGCGCGATACTGTCGCGCGTCCGTGTGACGCGTCTCCACCAGGAGCTCCTTGTGTTCGTGCTCAACCAGCTCCAAAATCAATTCCAATTCACTGTCCGAAACAACGAATTGGTGTCTCATGTGTGCCCCCTGAACCCAGCTTACCTCACGTAGACTGGCAGGCCCTGTAACTGCGACTCTTCGACTTTTACCCAGCCGCCCTCGAATGCCTCCACCACGCTGCCTTCCAGAAACCAGCTCTTCGGAGCCGTGCCGCCCCACAATTGCTGGCGGCGCGAATCGTTGATGTGCCAGCGAATCGGTTCGAAGTCCGGGTCCACGGCCAGATAGTCCGAAGTGAACAGCTCGATGCGATGCCCGTCGGGGTCGCGCAGGTAAAGAAAGAACGCGTTGGTAATGCCGTGGCGTCCGGGTCCACGCTCGATATGGTCGGCCTCGAAGGCCCCGGCGAAAATGTCGCAAGTCTGCGAAATCCTGCTGCCGTCCGGCATCCAATAGGCCAGGTGATGCAGCCGAGGCCCGCTGCCGTTGGTGGTCGCCAGGTCGTGCGCGTGGCCTTTGCGCTGCATCCAGGAGGCCCAGATCCGGCCCTCGTCGTCCTCGCTGTATTCGGTCAAACGGAAATCCAGATTCTGCCGGTACCAATCCGTCAGGCTCTTCACCTCGGGCGAGAGCACGTTGTTATGGTCGATGCGCTGGATGCCCGGCCCCCGGTGCAGATCGAAGCGCTGCAGCAGCCAGGGATGTTTCACGGATTGAAAGTAGAAGGCCAACGGAAATCCGAACGGGTCCTGCAGCCGCAACAAGCGGGGCCGGTCCTGTTCCGTCTCCCAACGATAGGGCAGCCCCTGTTCTTCGGCGATCTCCACAATCTCATCCAGCGCCGCGTCCGAGCCTACCTTGTACCCAAGCTGCTTCACTCCCGGCTCTCGCGCCAGTTCGAGTTTCAGCGTCCACTCCCGATCCTCCATGCCGCGAAGATACAGCGCACGGTCGCTCTCATGCAAAACATTCAGTCCCAGCAGATCGACGTAGAAATGCCGCGAAGCCGCCAGGTCCGTCACGTAGAAGACGGCGTGGCCAATGCGAACAACATGGGGAACGGACATGAATGTCTCCTGGAGTCACCCGAACTTGGGAATGGGAAGGGTTCTTAGCGGAACCGCAACGTGCTTAAGTTCAGTATAGAACTCAAACGAATGCTCGCCACCCTCCCGGTGCGTGCCGCTGAACTTCATCCCGCCGAACGGCGTGGGAAGATGCCGCACGTTGTGGCTGTTGATCCAGGTCATGCCGGCTTCGAGCGCCAGCGCCATGCGGTGTGCGCGCGCCACGTCGCCAGTCCACACATAGGACGCGAGGCCGTATTTCACGTCGTTCGCTTTGGCCAGCGCGTCGGCTTCGTCTTGGAACGGGATTGCCGTCAGAACCGGGCCGAAAATCTCCTCCTGCGCAATCCGCATGTGATTTTCACCAGTGAACAGCGCGGGCGAGACGTAATTGCCTTCGGTTCCCACGCGTTCTCCGCCCACCAGGAGCTTCGCGCCCTCCTTCCTGCCGATCTCGACGTAGCCCAGCACGCGGTCGCGATGCTCGGGATGAATCAGCGGCCCAACTTCCGTGTTTGGATCCAGCGGGCTGCCCACGCGGACCCGCGCCGCGCGCGCCGCCAACCGTTCTACAAAGGCATCGAAAATCGACTCTTCGATCAGCGCCCGCGAATTCGCCGTGCAGCGCTCGCCGTTGAAGCTGTAAATCTGAAAGACCGTCGCGTCCAGCGCGCGATCCAAATCCGCATCGGCGAAGATCACCGCCGGCGACTTACCACCCAACTCCAGCGACAAGCGCTTCAACTGCTCGGCGCCCGTCTTCATCACGATCGACCCGGTGGTTGTCTCGCCCGTGAACGTGATCAGCGGCACCAGCGGATGCGCCACCAGCGGTGCGCCGGCTTCTTCGCCATAGCCTTGCACGACGTTGAAAACGCCCAGTGGCAGGTCGGCTTCCTGAATGATCTCGGCCAGCTTCCAGGCCGTAAGCGGCGACCATTCGGCCGGCTTGAGGATCACCGTGTTTCCGGTCGCCAATGCCGGAGCGATCCGCCATGTCGACAGCATCATCGGCGCATTCCACGGCGTGATGATTCCGCACGGGCCCACCGGCACGCGCAGGCTGTAGTTCAGCCAATCGCCGTCCACCGGATACGTGCGCCCGTCCATCGCCTTCTCGGCATACTCGGCGTAAAAGCTGAAATTCTCCGCTGTGCGCGCGATCTGCGCGCGCACGATCTTCAGCGCCTGCCCGGCATCCAGACACTCCACGGTCGCAAGCTCATCACCGTGCTTCTCGATCAGCGCCGCGATCTTCAGCAGAAATTTCTTGCGGTCCTTAGCCTTTGCGTGGCCCCACTTGGGGAACGCAGCGCGGGCCGCCTTCGCCGCGCGGTCGATGTCTTCGGCGTGTCCTCGAAATGCCCGCGACAAAACCTGGTTGGTGGACGGATCCAGCGTCTCAAACACTTCGCCACGCGCGCCTTCCAGCCACTGGCCGTTGATGTAATGCCGCACCGTGGCGCGGCTGAGTTTCGCTCGCACTTCTTCAATGAAATCCGCACTGATACCCGCCGCCGGGGTTGCTGTGGTCATCAAATCGCTCCGTATGGGTTGGACGCCTTCAGTATAGATCGTACTGCGTCCTCGGTAGCCGAATGTTCCTGGACGGCGAATGCCGCTGTGTCATCCTGGTTGCAGCACACATGACGCGCGTAAAACGGCTGCTACTGCTCTTTGTTGCTGCGTTCGCGGCACTCTTCGCCGCGCCGCCCGAAGGGATACAAAAGCCGAAGCTGGTGCTGGCAATCGTCATCGACCAGTTTCGCTACGACTACCTGCTTCGCTTCCGCGGCGACTACAACTCCGGCTTGGAGCGGCTCCTCGAACACGGCGCGGTCTTCACCGACGCCCACTACTTGCACGCCAGGACGGTCACCGCCGTGGGTCATTCCACGTTTCTGAGCGGCGCAACTCCTTCCGTCAGCGGCATCATCGCCAACGAATGGTTCGACCGGGAAAGCGGCAAACCAGTCACCAGCGTTTCCGATCCCGAAACGAAGCTGGTCGGCGGCGTGTCCGGCGAGCCCGGCTCTTCTCCTCGGCGTCTTTTAGTGAGCACCGTCGGCGACGAGTTGAAGATGCAGGGCGGCGATTCGAAGGTCATCGGCGTCTCCATTAAGGACCGCAGCGCCATCCTGCCCGCTGGCCACATGGCGGACGGCGCTTACTGGTACGATTCCGGCTCCAATCATTGGGTCACGAGTACCTACTACCGCGCCCAGCTCCCCGGTTGGGTCCGGCAATTGAACGCCGAGCGCCTCTACCAGCGCTACATCGGCGCGAAATGGCTTCCCTTGGATGCCAAGGACGGCTCAGCCGCGCCGTTCTGCACCATGACCGCCGGAACCGAAGTCCGCTTCTGCGGCAGCCTGGAAGCCACGCCCTGGGGCAACGAAATGATCGAAGAATTCGCCGAGCGCGCCGTCGCAGGAGAGAATCTCGGACACCACGCCGGCACGGACATTCTGGCCGTCAGCTTCTCCTCCAACGATTACGTCGGCCACGCCGTCGGCCCGGACGATCCTGCCGTGCGCGACATTTCCATCCGCACGGACCGCGAGATCGGAAAGCTGCTCGACTATGTCGACCAGCACATCGGCGCCGGCAATACGCTTGTGGTTCTGACCGCCGATCACGGCGTCGCGCCCGTGCCCGAAGTCAACGAGGCCCGGCACATGCCCGGCGGGCGGCTGTCGGAAGCGCGACTGGATCATGACATGGAAGATGCTCTCATCAAGAGCTTCGGCCCGGGCAAGTGGATTTCAGCGGCTTCAGCCACGATGCCGTATCTCAATCTTGCGCTCGTTCACAGCCACAAGCTCGACCCCGCCGAAGTTGAGCGCGTCGCTGCTGCCGCGGCAGCTTCGGAAGATCACATCGCCCGCGTCTACACCCGCCACGACCTGGAGACCGGGCGCGTGCAGCAGGACTCCATCGGCCATGCCATCAGCCTGGGCTTCTACGGCCCACGCTCCGGCGACCTTTATATCCTGCAGGAACCCTACTATCTGTTCGAAGCCACCGGCACCTCGCACGGCACGCCGTATAATTACGACACCCACGTGCCCCTCATCTTCTTCGGGCCGCACATCAAGGCGGGCACTTATCGCGAGAGTGTCGCCGTCAACGACGTTGCGGCTACGCTCGCCGAGATCCTGGGCGTCCAGGAACCCAGTGGCTCTATCGGCCACGTGCTGCGCGAGATCATCCAATAGCCTGGGGATCTGAGCAGTATGATTGATGCATGTTCCTCAGGCTGTGGATCGTCACCACCGTTTCGACAGCGGCGCTGTTCGCCGCCACGGACCCTTGCGCGGACTCCCGCGACCTCCGCCTGATCAACGGTCATATCGTCACCATGGATGCGCGCAACTCCATCGTGTCCGCCGTGACCATTCAGAACGGCAGGTTCGACACCGTCGGCGGCAGCCCGTCTCATAAACTCAGCCCCTGCACGAAAACCATCAACCTGCACGGCCGCACGGTGGTCCCCGGCCTCATCGACGATCACAACCACGTGGTGCTTCTGGGCCTGCGCCCCGGCCACGATACCCGCCTGGAAACCGCTGCTTCCATCGCCGACGTGCAGGCGATGTTCGCCACGCGCGCCAAAACCGTCCCCGCCGGCCAATTCCTCACCGCGATGGGCGGCTGGAACCCGGCGCAGTTCGCCGAGAAACGCCTGCCCACGCTCGCCGAACTGGACTCCGCCGCGCCCAATCATCCGGTCCTGATGTTCCTCGCCTTCACGGGCCCATCCGTCACCAACACCCTCGGCAAGGAATTCTTTGAAGGGAAGGGAATCGCCGTCAGCGACGCCGGCCTCATCGCCGCCAACGCCCCTTCGGTAACCGCGCTCAATGCGCTGCGCTCCATTCAAACCTTCGAGGACAAGCAGCGCGGCACGATGGACGCCATGGCGTACGCGGCCAGCGTGGGCGTCACCACCAGCGCCGACATGGGCGCGTTTGTCATCCCGGGCCTGCCCGACATCCAGGACTCCTTCGTATTCGACGGCTTAGCCAGCGCCGACCCGTTTCACATGTACGACGCCTTCCGCGCGCTTCACAAAGAGGGCAAAATGTCCATGCGCCTGCGCATCTTCTTCCTCAGCATGGACACGCAGCCGAACATCCCGCTGTTGACCGAGCGCATGCTGAATGCCTTCGACGGTTTTGGTGACGACATGCTGCGCATCTCCGGCATCGGCGAGTTCGCCACGGTCTGGCCGCTATTCGGACCGATGAAGGCGCCACCCAACTATGAAGCCGCTTTGCTGGCGATTGCGAAACAAGGATGGGCCTTCCAGCAGCACTCGCTGTCGCTGGCCGAGGATCAACTCACCGCCGGGACTTTTGAGAAAGTCAACGCCGTCACGCCCATCGCGAACCTGCATTGGTCCGTCGCGCACACGCCCAAGATCGATCAGGCCACGGTCAACCGCCTCAAAGCCGTCGGCGCCGGCATCGCGATTCATCCCTTCGAGTATCTAGCCGGCCGTCCCGGCGCGGGCCCGCCCATGCGCATGATCCTGGATAGCGGCATCCATGCCGGCGCTGGCTCGGATTCCGCTCAAATCTCCACGCTCGATCCCTGGCTCATGATCTACTACATGGTCACGGGCAAAAATTCCGCCGGCGAGTTGATCAACCCGGGCCAGACGCTCACGCGGATGGAGGCCCTGCGCCTCTACACCGCCGACAACGGCTGGTTCTTTCACGAAGAAGACCGGCTGGGATCGATCGAGCCGGGCAAGCTGGGCGACCTGGTTGCTCTGAGCGATGATTTCCTTGATCCGGCCAAAGTGCCGGATGAGGCCATCAAGAAGCTCAAGTCCGTTCTCACGGTCGTTGATGGCCGCGTCGTTTATGAGGTTACAAAATGAGTCAGCAGCGCATTCTCACCACCCATGTGGGCAGTCTGGTGCGGCCGCCCAAGCTGGCCGGTTTCTTGAGAAAGATCGAGGACGGGCAGCCCTACGATGAGTCCGCCCACGCCGCCTGTCTCAGGGAGTCCATCGCAGAAGTGGTCCGCCAACAGGCCGAGGCTGGCGTCGACATCGTCAGCGACGGTGAGTTCGCCAAAACCGGCAACTGGGCCTGGTACATCCATCAGCGCATTTCCGGATTCGCCGAACGCCCCGCCACTCCCGAAGAAATGCAGGATCCGCTCATGACCATGAGCCGGGGCCGCGACTTCGCCGACTTCCCCGAGTTCTACGCCGAGTATTTCCCCACGCAGGGATTTCGCGTGCGCCCGCCCGACACCGTTAACGTCTGCAACGCGCCTATCCGCTACATCGGCCACGCGCAAGTCCAGCGCGACATCGCCAATCTGAAGGCCGCCGTCGCGAACGTGAACGTCGTGGACGCTTTTCTCCCCGTGGTCGCTCCGGCCAGCGCCTATCCGATTTACAAGAACGAATATTACAAAGATGACGAGGCGCTGATGTTCGCCCTCGCCGGCGCACTTCGCGAAGAATACAAAGCCATCCTCGACGCCGGCCTGCGGGTCCAGATCGACGACGCGTTCATCCCCTGGACCTACGAGCGTATCGTTCCACCCAAAACCCTGGCCGAGTACCGCCAGTGGGTGGAACTTCGCATCGACGCCCTCAACCATGCGCTCGAAGATCTTCCCCGGGAGAGAATCCGTTATCACATCTGTTGGGGCAGCTGGAACGCGCCGCACACGCACGACGTCCCGCTGAAGGACATCGTGGATCTGCTGCTCAAGCTGCGCGTCGGCGGATACCAGTTTGAAGCGGCGAATGTGCGGCACGAGCACGAATGGAAGGTCTGGCGGACCGTCAAGGTGCCCGAAGGCAGAATACTGATTCCCGGAGTCATTAGCCACACGACCAACGTCGTGGAGCACCCCGAACTGGTCGCAGACCGGTTGATCACGTTCGCCAATATCGTCGGACGCGAGAACGTCATGGCCGGCAGCGACTGCGGATTCGCGCAGAGCCCCTTCACGCGCCGCGTGCATCCGTCCATTCAGTGGGCCAAATTGCGCGCTCAGGCCGAAGGCGCGCGCATGGCCAGTGAAAAGCTCTGGGGAAGAACGTCGGCCGCCTGATCCTGTTTCAGGCGCTCACCGCGCACACGCTGGAGTCAACGGCGAAAACACGTTCCCGCAGCGCCGCAAACCGAGGGTCTGCTCGCAGGCCGTCCAGTTTCGGGTCTACGTCCATCAGGAAGAACATGACCGAGTTCTCCTCGAGGGCGCGTTCCAATTCCCGAAAGGCTGCATCCCGCCGTCCCAGCGCGTCCTCCACCAACGCCAGGTAGAAGGCGTCCACATATTCACCCGCGCGCCGCTGCTCCAGATTCGCGAGAATGTCCAAAGCCTCGCGCCGCCGCCCGTTCCGGGCCAGGCAGCGGGCCTCCACCGCCCGCAACCAGGCCAGATCCGGCGACATAATGCGCGCCATTTGATATTGCGCCAGCGCCTCTTCTGTCCGGCCCAGCGATTCCAAGGCTTCGCCGTAAAACATGCGGCTCAGGTACAAGTAAGGATGCAGCTCCAGCGCCCGTTCGCCGCAAGCCACGGCCAGATCGAATTCCCGGCGGCATAGCCGCACCAGGATTTCGTTGGCGGGAACCGTCGGCCACAACGAATGGATCCCGGTCGCTTGGTGCAGCACCTCCAGGGCATCGTCCAGACGCCCCATCGTCGCGTACAACATGGTCAAGCGCACGTACACTTCCGGAGCGTCGCTTTTCTCACGCTGAGCCTGGAGCAGTTCCCCTTCCGCCTCCTTCAGCTTGCGCTCGAACAGGTGTAAACCGTGCGCCCGGTCCGCGCGCAGCTCGGGTGTCAGACCGCACAGAGCTACGGCGCGGCGGTGCGCCTTCAGAAATCCCGCGTACATCTCGCGTGGCGGCCGCATGCAATACGTCCCCAGCAGCAGATACGACAACGCCGAGCCCTCGAACGCGCGAAAGTCATCGTCCGTCTCCGAGGCCGCTTGCTGGAAGCACTGCAAAGCTTTATCGAAACCCTCCCGCGTGCGCCGGTTCCAGAAATGCCAGCCTCGCTTCAGCAATTCGTCCGACTTGGGCACTTCGAGCCGGTAGCCCAACTTCGGCCGATAGCGGATCCACCCTCCGTATTCCCCCAAGACCTTCTTCACTTCATTGATCGTGACGGCGACGGTGTGCTTCGACACCAGGTTGCCGTCCCAGGCCTGGTTGATCATCTGTTCGTAGCCGACATGCCGGCCGTTGTTTTGGATTAAGGCTCGCAGCGCCTGCAGAGCCTGTGGACGAAGTTCCAGTTCCGTACCATCCCGTAGGAGCCGGCTGCCCGCGACATCCAGGCGAAACGGCCCAAATGCTACCTGTTCCATAAAGATCACCCGTTACTATCCAAAGATCACCCGTTACTGTCCGCGTCAAAATTGACGACGTTTTGACTTCAGTTCAGCGAAGTATATCATACAAACGCTTCGGCTGAGCTACGTCGTTACTTGCGCTTGCCCGCAGGGTCGGCGTCTAGTACTGCTGATGCCCGGCTCCCAATTGGGTATTCCGGGCGCCGTCACCCGGCGCGCCCCCGGATTCGCTAACTGGCTGTGCATCAGTAAATTTGCCGCGCTTTTGACTACGCCATACCCCCTTCTAGCCTTAAAATCGCTCAATACAGTATGCAAGGCTATCGGCGACCCACTGCTCGATGGTCGAGGCTTTAAGTGTGAGGTGGTTCCCCTGTGGGCCAACGTTTGGCTCACCGGGTAAAAGGGGTGAACATGTTTTCCAAGACATTGCTTCGTGCGCAATTGGGTGCTGCCGTGTTGCTGGCATTATTGCTGGCGGCGGTAAGCCCGTCGTTGAGGGCCCAGTCGGCCGGCACCTCCGGTTTGTCCGGAGTTGTTACGGATCCCTCGGGCGCTGCTATTCCCGGCGTGACCGTCACGATTACGCAAATCAGTACAGGCCAAACCCGCACTACGACAACCGGCGCTGATGGCGCTTACCGCTTTACGCTGTTGCAGCCCGGCGACTACCGGGTTCGCTTCACGGCTGCCGGGTTCAAGGTCGAAGAGGTGCCCTCCGTGACGCTCAACGTCACCGAGACACCGGAGTTGGACCGCACCCTGGAAGTCGGCGCGCAATCCGAACAGGTCACCGTAGAAGCGGCCGCCGAAGCCCTGCAGACGCAGAGTTCGACCCTCGGAACCACCGTGAACTCTTCCACGGTCGGCGCGTTGCCGCTCAGCAATCGCAACTACACGCAGATTGTAGGTCTGTCAGCCGGCGTCAACGCCGGAGTCGCCAATGCCACCGCGTTCGGCAAGGCGACCGAGGATTTCAGCGTGAATGGCTCCGATCCGGGCCAGAACAATTACCAGATGGACGGCGTGGCCATCAACAATAGCGCCAACAGCGGCAGCTCCAACGATTCCGGTATTTATGCCGGCATCGGCATTCCCAACCCCGACGCCATCCAGGAGTTCAAGATCCAAACGTCCACCTACGACGCCAGCTACGGCCGCAATCCCGGCGCCAACGTCAACGTGATTACCAAGAGCGGCACCAATAGCTGGCACGGCGGCGCGTGGGAGTTCCTGCGCAACGAAGACTTCAATGCCAACGACTTTTTCGACAACGCCGTCGGCGGCGGAAAACAGCAGATTCTGCGTCAGAACCAGTTCGGCGGCGACGTCGGCGGCCCCATCAAGAAGAACAAGATTTTCATCTTCGGCAACTATCAGGGAACGCGCCAGCTGAACGGCGTGGCAGAGGGCGGCGCCAGTTCCATCTTCGAGCCGTTGGTTCCGGCGGGTGATCGCTCCACCCCCGCCTGGCAGGCCGCAATGGGAGCAGCCAATTGCCCCGCAAACCACCCCGGCGATCCGCGCTTCCAGACCGCCTTTGCCTTTGCCGGTCAAATGCAGGTGGCCTGCGATGGATCCAATATCAACCCCGTCTCGCTCGGGATGCTCAATTTGAAACTCCCCAACGGGCAATATTACATCCCCACCAATACCGGAGCGGCGTTCCAAAACATTTTCCTCAGCAGCCCGGCCGTTTTTCACGAAAACCAGCTGATCACCAACATGGACTGGGTGATCAACAGCAAGAATACGTTTTCGGCCAAATACTTCTACACTCAGGATCCCCAGACTGTCGCGTTCAATGGCCCGGAGCCCCTGGGTACTCCGGTCACCAACTATTACGCCAACACCAACGCCGTCCTGAAGCTGACTTCCATCATCACCAACACTCTCGTCAACGAGGCGCGCATCTCCGGCCAGAGGAATAACGCCATCGGCACCGACACCACTCCGGGCACTCCGCAAGGGGTGGGCCAAACGCCGATCGTTCCCACCGAGACCGAATTGCCAGTGACGGTGATCGCGGGAGCTTTCAACATGTTCGGAACCCTGGCGCCTGACGTCAGTCCCACCAATCAGCTCCAGGTGGCCGATCAGATTTCCTGGTCGCACGGAAAACACACCATTCGCGCCGGATTCGAGGCGGAAGGAACCCGCTGGCCGATCTCGTTCATGGGACTGGAGCGCGGCTTCCTGTTCTACCTGTCGTTCGCCGACTGGCTGGTCGGCCGTGGCGGATGCGCTCCTGGCGATGCCACCTGCAGCCCCGGCAATCCGGGCAACACCACCGGCTCGGCCTTCAGCGATATTACCGCGTGTCTGTTCTGCGTCCGCAGCGGACCCACCGGCATCATCCATAACTACGGCGAGCACAACTACAGCGCCTTCGTGCAGGACGATTACAAGGTGAGCTCCCATTTGACCTTGAATCTCGGCGTCCGTTGGGAGTACGACGGGACGTACAACGACAAGTACGGCAACCTGACCAACGTTTGGCCCGATTTGATGGGTACCGTGCCGGCGCCCACCTCCCCTTCGCCGACAGGCAATGGTCTGGTCGGCTATGTCGTGCCCAATAATTTCATTGCCCACTATGGTCAATCCGCCGTGCTGTCTGGTATTAGCGTCAATTCCAACGGAACCCCCATCGAAGACCATGTTCCGCTCAGCAACTTCGCGCCGCGCGTGGGATTTGCCTACCAATTGAACGATAAGCTGGTGATCCGCGGCGGAGCTGGACTCTTCTACGACCGCATCGCCGGAGACCGCTTCGTCCACGGCCTGGAACAAGGGTACCCGTACTCGATCACTTTGGATTACCCGTCGGCGCAAAACACCTATAGCAACCAGAATCCGTACCCGACGACTCCGCTCAGCTTCCCGCCCCGCTGGTACAACACCGCGACTCTTACCGGCTCGAACCTCGACCAGGCGTTCCTGGATCCGGTCATCCATACGCCGCTGGTTCGCCAGTATAACTTCAACATCCAGTATGAGTTCGCACCGAGGTGGATCCTGGAGGTCGGCTATGTCGGATCGAGCGCAATCAACCTCGTCGACACCTATCACGACTACAACATCCCGTTGCTGGCGAGTCCCAGCGATCCGATCAACGGGATCACCACGAACACTACCGAGAACGCTGGCGCCCGAGTGCCGTATTTGGGTTATATCCCTGGCGGATTGACGGGAACCGCATTTGACGGCAGCTCCAATTTCAACAGCCTCCAGGTGACTGTACGCAAGCAATTCTCCCATGGGCTGACCTTCCAGGCTTCCTATACCTGGAACAAGGACCTGGGTGATGTCAACGGCAGCTTGACGGGAGCCAACGAAGCCAACAGCAACAATCCGATGTATCTGAACCAGCAATACGGCCCGCTGTACTTCAATCACCCGCAGCGGCTGATCATCAACTACGCCTACGATCTGCCGTTGGGCCAGCACCAGGGCTTCTTGGGCTACCTTCTCGGGGGATGGAACATCTCAGGCGTGACCACGGTTCAGGACGGAACTCCGCTCACCATCACCGATTCTACCGGCGGCTCGATCTACGGCCTGACCAGTTCCCGTGCCCAGATGTGCCCCGGCGCCAGTTACGGAACCGCCAAAACTCCGGGCTCAACAGTCAACAATCTGAACGACTACGTCAATTTCAACGCCTTCTGCAGCGCCGATCTGCCGCAGATCGGCGACGGCACCGGGTTCGGAAATTCCGGAGTCGGTATCCTCCTGGGCCCTGGCCAGTTCAACTTCGATGCTTCGCTGATCAAAACGACGAAGCTTGGCGAGCGGCAAACTCTCATTTTCCGCGCGGAGGCTTTCAACCTCTTCAATCACCCGCAGTTCGGCAACCCCGCCAACCTGGCGGTTTCGACGCCGGCCGCCTTCGGCGCCATCACGACTAGCTCCGTGAACCCGAGGATTCTACAACTCGCTCTGAAGTATTACTTCTAAAGGCTGCCTGGAGAATTCTCTTCAGACTCAGCCTCTCCCTTTTTGCCGGAGGCGGTCCCTAACCAGGGTCCGCCTCTTTTGTGCAAGTAACCACTCTATAACGCCCTTAGCTTTCCGGCGCCCCACCAAGCGGTCTCTCAACGATGGCGTCTAGACAGCATCAAATTTGACGCTGTTTTGACGCTACATTGCCTCCCTCTAGCCTTAGAATCGATCCCAAGGTCGGGTGGGTTGCATGCAGGTGTCTTACTGAATCTCCGTTCTCTTCGCGCCTCTGGCCCCTGGCCGAGTGCCGGTCCATTAGACCGGCATCCGTGTCGTAAGCATTTGATTGCATTCGCTTAGAAGGAGAAGGGAAATCATGAGAAGGAAGTCGCTGCTCTGTATGCAGCTGATTGCAGTAGCTTTGTTCGCTTTCGCCTGCGTGCCGTCTTTGATGGCGCAGTCCGCCGGAACCTCTGCGCTAGCAGGAACCGTCACGGACCCTTCCGGCGCCGCCATCCCGAACGCCACGGTCACGATCATCAACAATGCTACCGGCCAGAGCCGGACCACGATGACGGGAACCGATGGCTCCTACCGGTTCACCCTGCTGCCGCCTGGAAACTACAAAGTCACGTTTTCGGCTCAAGGATTTAAGACCTCCGAGGTTGCTTCCGAGACGCTGAACGTCACCGAAACGCCGGAGCTGAGCCGCACCCTGGAGGTCGGCGCGGCGTCGGAACAGGTTACGGTGGAAGCGGCGGCCGAAGCGCTGCAAACCCAAAGCTCAACTCTGGGAACCACGGTGACTTCGCAACAGGTAACCGGACTGCCGCTAAGCAATCGCAACTACACGCAGCTTCTTACCATGGCGGCCGGTGCCAATGTCGGCGTGGAAAACGCGACCGAAATCGGCAAAGGCACGCAAGACATCGCCGTCAACGGAAACGACCCGGCGCAAAACAATTTCCAGATGGACGGCGTCTCCATCGTCAACACCTCCAATACCGGATCGGCCCGGGATTGCGGCATCTACACCGGCATCGGAATTCCGAATCCGGATGCGATTCAGGAATTCAAGATTCAGACCTCCACCTACGACGCCAGCTACGGCTCGCACCCGGGCGCCAACGTGAACGTCGTCACGCGCTCCGGCAGCAACCAGTTTCATGGAGATGTATGGGAGTTCTTCCGCAACACGGATCTGAACGCCAACACCTTCTTCGACAATTTGGATGGCGGCGGCGTGCAGCAGGTCTTGAATCAGAATCAGGTCGGCGGCGCCATCGGCGGTCCCATTAAGAAGGACAAGCTCTTCTTTTTCGTCGATTATCAGGAGACCCGCCAAAAAAATGGCATTGCCAACGGGGGTTCCACCAGCGTACTCCTGTTCCCGCTGCCTGACGATCGCACGGCGGCGAATGTGGGCGCGGCGCTGTGCCCGGCGAATCACCCCGGCAATCCCGCCTACAACACCTTCTTTGGCATCAACCAAGTGGCCTGCGATGGCTCCAACATCAGCCCGCAATCGCTCGCGCTGCTCAACACGAAGCTTGCGAACGGCCAGTATTACATACCCGGAAATCCGACCGGCCAATACGGACCGGTGGTGTACAGCGATCCGGCCACCTACACCGAGCACCAACTGATCGCCAACGCCGATTGGGTCATCAATCAGAAGAACACGCTCGCGGTGCGATATTTCTGGACGGCGGATCCGCAATTTCTGCCGTTCCCTCCGGGCCTCTCGGGAGTTTCCAGCAATACGGAAGGATCTCCGGTGACGTTGAAGTACGGAAATACGAACGCCGTTCTAAGGCTCACCACGCTGGTCACCAACAATCTGGTGAATGAACTGCACGCCTCCGGGCAACGCAACGTGGCTCATGGGACCGATTCGACGCCGGTAACGCCGCAATCCATCGGCCAGGCGACCATCGTGCCCACCATGACCGAATTGCCCGTAACCGTGATCTTCAACGGCCCATCCTTGAATGGATCGCTCTATCCCGACAACAGCCCCACCGACCAAACCGAGTACGGCGATCAGATTTCCTGGTCGCATGGCGACCACACCATCCGCGCCGGTTACGAGTTCCAGTACGCGCAATGGCCCATCACGTTTGCCGGCCTGGAGCGCGGATTCCTCTTCTATGGGACCTTCGCCGATTGGCTGATTGGAAGCAATGGCAATATCCTGCAATGTCTGTATTGCGTGCGCAGCGGACCCGACGGGATTGTCCATAACTACGTGGAGGACAATCATACCGCCTTCGTACAAGACGACTGGAAAGTCAATTCGCGTTTGACGCTCAATCTGGGCGTTCGCTGGGAGTACGACGGCACCTACGGGGACAAGTACGGCAACCTGACCAACATTTCCATTCCGCTGCTGAATAGCGTTCCGGTTCCGCCTACCGGACCGACAACCTCAGGGCCGGGACTGGTTGGCTATGTGGTTCCCAACAACTACGAAAATCATTATCCGGCGCCGCCGGCCGGCGTGACTGTTTCCAGCCGCAGCCAGCCGGTTACATCGGGTCCTCCGCTCTCGAACTTCGCTCCGCGGCTTGGTTTCGCCTGGCAACCCAGCAAGGACGGCAAGCTGGTGGTTCGCGGCGGCGTGGGTCTGTTCTATGACCGTATCGGCGGCGGAACATTCGTCCACGGCCTGGAACAAGGCTATCCCTACGCCGTCACGCTGGATTACAGCGGCAGCGCTGCGTTCGGCTACACCAATGCCAATCCCTATCCCTCCACGCCGCTGGGCACGTTCGCGTCGCGCTGGGCGAATTTCAACGGATGCCAGCCGCAATGTCTCACCGGCGCGGCGAACTCCGCCCTCGACACTCCGGCCATCGATATGGCGCTGCACACGCCGTTGACGCGCCAGTACAATGTCAACGTTCAATACGAGTTCGCTCCTTCGTGGGTTTTAGAAGCGGGCTATGTGGGATCGAGCTCCAACAACCTGCTGGACCAGTATCATGACGTCAACGTCCCGCTGCTCGCCGGACCGAGCAATCCGATCAACGGCATTACAGTGAACACCGTAGCCAACGCGGCGCTGCGCGTGCCCTATCTGGGCTACACTCCGCCGGGCGTGGATGAATCTGCCTTCGACGGGATATCGAACTACAACAGCCTGCAAGTGACACTCAGAAAGCAGTTAACTCACGGATTGCTGATGCAGGCTTCCTACACCTTCAGCAAGGACCTCAGCGACATACCGCTGATTAACAGCGGCAGCGGCGCCAACAGCAACGTTCCCACCGCGCTGGCCCAGCAGTATGGTCCGGTCGGCTTCAGCCATCCGCAACGCTTCGTCGTCAACTACAGCTACGACCTGCCGTTCGGCAAGCACACCGGCGCGCTGGGTGTTCTGGCCAACGGCTGGAACGTTTCTGGAGTAACCACCGTGCAAGACGGTACGCCGCTGACGATCAGCGATCAAAATGCCGGCACCGCCTACGACCTGGGTACCTATGACACGCCTCGCGCGCAGATGTGCTCGGGGGCGAATTATGGTTCCATCGCCACTTCGGGCAGCATCACCCAACGCTTGGGTGGTACGGCTGGCGGGCCAGGATACCTGAACATCAACGCTTTCTGCCCCGCGCCGTTGGCGCCGAATGGAGAGGCGGCCGGAATCTATGGCGCTCCCACCCTGTTCGGAAACAGCGGATCGGGAATCATTCTGGGCCCCGGAAACTTCAACTGGGACATCTCGATCATCAAGACGTTCCAGATCACGGAACGGCAGCAGGTGGTGTTCCGCTCAGAGTTCTTCAATACGTTCAACCACCCGCAGTTCTCCAATCCGGTGGGAACCGCCATTTCCACGCCCAGCACATTCGGGGAAATCACCAGCACGTCGGTGAACCCGCGCATCATCCAGTTCGCCCTGAAGTATTACTTCTAAGCGGGCCTCTGCCTCTGGTACTCATTCGGCTCTGGGCGCGCGAATCACGCTCAGAGCCGCAGTTTTTGTGCAGAATAGAAGTTGACCCGTCTTGTATTTCTTTTGGGCTTGGCAACGCTGGCCGCGCTCCCACAGGCCAGGCCACAGGCAAGCGTTCCCACCGGCGCGATCCACGGAAAACTCTTCGACTCCAGCGGCGATCCGATCGCCAAGAATGCGGTCCTGGCGGAGAACGCCGAAACTCACGCCGTCTTCAAGGCCGTGACGTCCGTTTCCGGCGAATACCTGCTCCAGGGTCTTCCCGCGGGCACATATTACGTCGCGTCATCGGCGCCCGGGCTCGCCCAGTTCGTCATGAAGGGTGTGGTCGTGAAGGCTGCGCTTGCGCTCAAGCTCGACATCCATCTGGGCGACACGTCGCAGCTCAACACGCTGGGCGAAGATCGTTTGCGCATCCTCGCGGACAACCAACGGCATCATCCGCCTGCGGGCCCGGCGCCACGAACCTACGGCGGCAAGCCCGACCTTTCGGGCGTGTGGTGGATTCCAGAGACCGTCGATCCCGGCAAGCCTGAATTTCTCCCTCAGGCGATTGCCATTCAAAAGCAGCGGTTGGCGAACAATTCCGCGGACAGTCCGCAGGCGCGCTGCCTGCCTTCCGCACCACTGCGGTTCGGGCCTTTGTGGGAGTTCGTGCAGAGCAAGGACGTTCTGGTTTACATCTCGGACGATGAGAGCCCCGGCTTCCATCAAATCTATCTGGACGGCCGCCCTCATCCCGCCGATCCAAATCCAGCCTGGTACGGACATTCCATCGGACATTGGGATGGCGACACACTCGTGGTGGACCGGGTGGCGTTCGATCCGCGCGTGTGGCTGGATGTGGAAGCCCATCCTCATTCCGGCCAGCTGCACATCATCGAGCGCTATCATCGGCCCGATCTCGGCCATATGCAGATCGAAATCACCGTGGACGATCCGGGCGTCCTGGCGAAACCCTGGACGCAAAGGCGCGTCGCCGACCTGGCTCAAGAAGAGATTTTTGAATTCATCTGTCAGGAAAACAACCGCGACATCGGACACATGGTGGGGAAGTAACCTCGACGCTTCCGTGTTGAAGACTGCGAGAACCAGACCGCGCCCAGGGCTGATATACTGCTCAATTCATGGGCCTAAACTGGAAGCTGATTTTGGCCGGCGGCCTGCTGCTGCCGGCCATTTTGGCGCAATCGTCCTCGCCAATCCCCGCCGCCGACTGGCCGAATTACAACCACGACTTGAGCGGCCGGCGCTTTTCGCCGCTCGATCAGATCAATGCCAAGAACGTCACCGGGCTCGTCGAGGCCTGGTCGTTCGGCCTGCGCGAAGAGCCGGCACCGGGATCCACGGCGCATCCGCCGCCCGTCGTGTCCGCCGCCACGCCCATCGTCGTCAATGGCGTGATGTATCTGCCCGCGGGCAAACGCGTCGTCGCTCTGGACGCCGCCACCGGAAAAGAGATTTGGCGATACGATTTGCCGAGCGGCTCCGCTTCGCAGCGTGGCGTCGCTTACTGGCCGGGCGATCAGCAGAATCCGCCGCGCATCCTTTTTACGTCCGATCAGTACCTGGTGGCGCTGAATGCCAACACGGGCAAGATCGATCCGGGCTTCGGCAACGAAGGCCGGGTGGACATGGTGGTGCCATACTCCGGCGTTCCCACCATCTATAAGAACATCGCCCTGATCGGCGCCAGCGTCGGCGAAGTGCCCATTGGTCCAGCCGGCGATTCGCGCGCCTACGACGCCCGCACTGGCGCGAAGCTGTGGGAGTTTCATTCCGTCCCGCGGCCGGGCGAGATTGGCCACGAAACCTGGCTCAACGATGGCTGGAAGGGTCGTTCCGGCGTCAACGTTTGGGGCTGGTATATGACGGTGGATGAAGCTCGCAGCACCGTCTACATGACCTTCGGCGGACCCGCTGCCAACTACTACGGCGGCGACCGTCCGGGCGACAATCTCTTCGCCAATTCGGTCGTCGCAGTCGACGCAATGACGGGCAAGTACAAGTGGCATTTTCAGGTGGTGCATCACGACCTGTGGGACTCAGACCTTCCGCCCGCTCCCGGCCTGGTGGACATCGTGAAAGACGGCGAAAAGATTCCCGCGCTCACGGTTGTCGGCAAGACCAGCTACATGTTCATCCTGAATCGGGTTACCGGTAAGCCTATCTTCGGCGTCGAGGAGCGCCCGGTTCCGAAAGGCGATGTTCCCGGCGAATGGTACTCGCCAACGCAGCCGTTCCCGCTCAAGCCGCCGCCGCTGGCCCGCGTCAGCTTCAAGCCGGAAGATATCGTCACCGCCGAGGACACGACGCCCGAGCACGCCAAGGCCTGCCACGAAGTTTACGAGAAGAATGGCGGATTCTACAACGCTGGTCCCTTCACTGCCTGGATGCTTCACAAAGACGGTGACCCGCCCAAGAGCAACATCCAGTTTCCCGGCGGCATCGGCGGCATCAACTGGGGCGGCACGGCGACCGATCCCAACACCGGCTTCGTCTTCCTGAATACGCACGATGGCGCGCTCACCGGCTGGATTGAAAAGAAGAAGCCGGGCGGCAACTACGGCCGCGGCACCGAAGGCTCCACGCAGCCCTACGATCGCGGCAGCGTCGATGGGCCCGGCCCGTACCATGGTTTCAGCGCCACGGTGAAAGATGCCAACGGCAAAATCATCGGGACCTGGCCTTGCCAAAAACCACCGTGGGCGCGGCTGGTCGCGGTGAATGCCAACACGGGCGACATCGCCTGGCAATCGCCGCTCGGTTTGGTGGAGGGCCTGCCACCAGGGAAACAGCACGCCGGATCCGCCGGCAGCGCCGGGCCGATCGTGACCGCCGGAGGCTTGGTCTTCATCGGCGCCACCAACGACCATCGCTTCCGTGCGTTTGATTCCAAAACCGGTGAGGAACTGTGGGTCGCCGACGTCAAGCGCAACGCCAACGCGAATCCGATGACTTACGCAGGTAAGAACGGAAAGCAGTACGTCGCCATAATGGCGATCGATTCACTGCACGTGTTTGCCCTGCCGTAAGCCTAATGACCCAATAGCCGCGCGGCTTCGTGCCGGTGTTGCGCCGCGGCCAAATCCGCCGCGGATTGGCCGGCGTGCGGCCCGCGGCTGTCGTAGCCTCGCAGCGTTCGGTCGGCGCCGTGTTCCAGCAGGTACGCCATCACGCGAAGGTGCCCGCGGTAGGCGGCGCTGTGCAGCGCAGTCAGGCCGTCGCGGCGGCGGCCGTTAACATCCGCACCATGCGCCACGAGCACACGCACGAGTTCCAGGACCGTGTCTTCGTCATCGCTGGGATTGGGGACATCCGCCGTGGCTACGGCGCAGCCGAGCGGGCGGATCTGAAGGAAGCTGTCGCGCGTGGGCGCGTTGGCATCGGCGCCGTGTTCTAACAGGAATCGGGCGGCCGCGGTTTGCCCCCAGTAGCACGCGCCGTGCAAAGCCGTGCTTCCTTGCGGAGTGAAGGCTTGCACCAGTTCCGGCGCATTCTCGATGGCGGCCCCCAGGTGGTCCAGCATTCCCAGCTCGGCCGCCACAAACACGTTCCGCGCTACGCCCCGCCGAAGAAGCAACTCTACTACGCTGGGATGACCGCCGAAGTGCGCGGCATGCACGGGCTGCGAGCCCAGCATGTTAGAGGCCGTGGCCAGCGCCGGATCTTCATCCAGCAGCGCGGCGACTTCAGCCGCCTCGCCCGTTCGGGCCGCGACGATGATTTGCTGGACCTTGTCCATCCATGCCGCCTGGTCCATGCACACCATCTTACGAGCAACGCAGCTGCTCTAATAGCGGGCCTGGACTCGGGCGGCGATCTCCTGCTTCCACTGCTCGGCTTCGTTCTCCAGGCGTAGGCGGCAGACTTCGGGCACTTGTTCCAGGGCGCGCTTCACGCTGGGTGGCTGTACGGGAGGCAGGATGCCGAAGCCCAGAGCCTCCGCCAGGCGGTCGGCAGCCTGGACCAGATGCAGCATGCGGAACTCGCGGTGGTCCAGCGGCGCGTGGTGGTTGGTGACCACCTCGGTCAGTTCCAGAGGGAACAGCATCTTGCGCGTCAGCCAGCCCCCGGCTTCGCAATGGTCGATATCGAACAGCTCGCGCTCCATCATGATCAGGTCGAACTCCTCCTCGGCCGAGACCGCCAGAAGGTTGGCGTAGGGCCCGGGATATTTCACCAAGAGCGCCAAACGGCCCAGGTCGGCGAGCAGTCCGGCAACATAAGCGAAATCCCCATCCATTTTGGCTGAGCGCGCCAGCCTCTCGGAAAGAAACGCGATGGCCAGGCTGTTTTGCCAGCACGCGCGCAGCGCCTGTGTGCTCAGCGCCGGCGCCACGTAATCCTCCAGAGCGCGCGTTACCGTGATCGCCTTCACGCGATCCAAGCCCAGCAGAACAATGGCGTGCGAAATGGTCTTCACTTGCCGTTCCAAGGCGAACAACGGCGAGTTGGCCATCTGCAGAACGCGGGTTGCGAACACCGGCTCGGCCGCGATCAGCCGGCCTACCTCAATGGTGTCCACGTCTTCCCTGGCTAACATCGCCACCAGGCGCGTGGCGACCAGAGGAAATGGCGGCAGTTGATCCAGCGCCCAGGGTGGGGCAGGCGCCGGGGTTTGGCTGACAGTCTCGGTTGCAAGATTTGGCATACTTCGATGTTCCGTCTACACTTGGTGTGCGGACCCTCTCTACAGACCCTCATCGGCGCGTCTTGTGTGAGTGTGAGTTGAAGCGATCGAATATTTCGTCGATAAGTACATTGCCATGGCGAGTCTCAATGCGGAAAATCCCGCCGAACTGGATGCGCGCTTCCTGGGCTACCGGTTGGATGTCATCAGCCGCTGGCCCTCCTCGGACCGGAAACTGGCCAACGCGAAAGCAATCTCCCGCCGCTTGACGGCCATCGCCCGGTCCGCGCTGGTCCGTCCCGATATCGAGGATTTGCTGCACTTGAGCTGCCGCCTTCTGGACGACGCCTTCACAGCCGGAGAGGACGTACCGGGCCTGCTTTCGATGCAGCGGACCGCCGCTCACTCCTCCCCCGAGCCTGCGCACGAGCCAATGCCGATTGCCGACTGGTAGGATAGCCTTGATGGCTGCTGAGCGGTCTGGAGGTTGTCGCGACCCGAGGTTTCGGGGCGTGGTTTTTGGCGTGGGGGTGGGCCTGTTTCTGGCCGCGTTGCCCGCGCCGGCGCATCATTCTTTCGCCGCCGAATTCGATGTCGCGAAGCCGGTTACTCTCAAGGGTAAGTTCGTCAAGATGGACTGGGTCAATCCGCACTCCTGGATTCGCGTGGACGTCACCGGTCTGGACGGCAAAACGGTGACGTGGTCCTGTGAAGCGCTGCCTCCCAATAGCCTGTTCCGGCAAGGCTGGCGAAAGAACACCTTGAAGCCGGGTGACGACGTCGTCATCGAAGGTTTTCAAGCCAAGGACGGAACGGCGACCCTCTGGACCCGGTCGGTGATGACGCCGGATGGACGCCGTTTGTTCACGGGCAACGCCGGCGCACTGCCGGCGCGGGCGGATCTCCCCAAGGAGCCGGCAAGTAGGGGGACCCCGGAACAACGATGAGGAAGCAGTTTTGGAAGACCATCCCGGCCGTAACGGCACTGGCCGTTGCTGCTCTCGCCCTTGAGCCCGTGCGTGCGCAAAGCCCCGCGACATACAAAGCGCCGCGTACGCCTGGAGGGCACGCCGATTTGCAAGGCATCTGGCAGGTGCGCAACACTGCCCCGGCGTTGGATCTGGAACGCGGCAGCGCCGTCATCGTGGAGCCTCCCGGCGGCAAGATTCCCTATCTACCGAAGGCGCTCGCGAGGCGCAAAAAGAACTTCGAGAATCGCGCCACAGACGATCCGCTTAAGAAGTGCTACATGCCCGGCGTTCCGCGGATCACCTACCTCGACTTTCCCTTCCAGATTTTCCAAACCCCGAACTACACGCTGATCGCCTACCAGTACATTCACATTTACCGCACCATCTTCACGAACGGAAGCCAACACATCGACGGCCTGGACTTCTGGAACGGCGACTCGCGCGGTCACTGGGAGGGCGACACGCTAGTGGTCGATGTCAGCGATTTCAACGCTGAAACCTGGCTGGACGCCTCCGGCAATTACCACAGCGGCGCTTTGCACGTCGTGGAGCGCTACACGCGTACCGGGCCGGACACGCTGGAATACGAAGCCACGCTGACCGACCCCAAGGTCTACAAACAACCCTGGACCCTCCGGCTGACGCTATATCGCCATACCGAACCGAATTTCCGGCTGCTCGAATATGAATGCCAGACTGACTCGGATGAGCAGGCGAAGGCGGCAGGCAAACCATGAGAGTTTTCGGTTGGATTACAACGGCCGGAGCCGTCCTGGCGGCCTCGTCCTGGCTGGCGCCGGACCTAAGCGCTCAGCCACAGCAGTCCCAGCAACCCCAGGCACAGCAACCTCAGCAACGGGGGTATGGAACGCGCTCTGGAGAGCCGCCGCGTGGACCGCGCGGGGGGATCCCTAGCGGTACTCCTGCTCCGGCCGTTGGAAACGGCGGCGAGCCGGCCTTTTTCTCCCCGGGGCCGCCCCATGTGCCGGGCGGACCAGTAAAGCGGGGGCCCGACGGCCATCCGGACATACAGGGCTTTTGGAACGCGGCCAACGACGGCGGCGCGGTTTTTGAGATTCAGAATCATCCCACTGCCAGGCCGGGAATCCCGCCGGGCAGAGGTGCGATTGTCGATCCGCGGGACGGCTACTTGCCCTATATGAACTGGGCCGCCGCCAAGGCCAAGAGCAATTACGAGCACGATCTGGCCGCGGAGCCCGAGTTGCATTGCTATCAGTCCGGCATCCCCAAGCAAATGTATGATCAATTCGGCTTTCAGGTCCTCCAGCCCCCGGGCTACGTAGTGATGACCTGGGAGTTCATGCACGCCTATCGGATCATTCCAACCGATGGCCGCCCGCACATCGCGGACGACATCAAATTATTTGAGGGCGATTCGGTGGGGCGTTGGCAGGGGGACACCCTGGTGGTGGATACCACCAACCTCAACGGCCGCACCTGGCTGGATACAGTCGGCAATTTCCACAGCGATGCCGAACACGTAATCGAGCGCTTCACGCCGGTGGATTCCAACACCATCAAATACGAGGCCAACGTGGAGGATGATAAGGTGTTCGTGCGGCCGTGGAAGATCGCCATGGACTTCTACCGCAACACTGAGCCCAATTACGAGCAAATGGAATATGCCTGCATCGAAGGCAACCAGGATATCCAACATTACACCAAGGACAAAGGTGGCGCGGCCGATGTCAAACTCAAGTAGCACGCGCAGGACGGCGAGCGCCGGTGCCTGGCCATGGCCCCAGGAACTGGACGCCGTCGCGGCCGCGCCGCAATATCACCGCATCGTGCTGGAGAACGACCACGTGCGGGTGCTGGATACCCGAATTCCTGCGGGCGAGATCGTTCCGGTGCACACACATCGCTGGCCGGCAGTCTACTACACGATCGTTGCGGGCGACTTCATCCGCCGCGACCAGGAGGGCAAAATCCTGTTCGACAGCCGCAGCGTGCCCGGCCTGCTAACCACACAGGAGGGAACCTGGATGGAGTGCCTGCCGCCGCACTCGGTGGAAAATGTGAGCGGCCGCGAGATCCATCTGATCAGCGTCGAGCTGAAGGACTCTTAGCCGCGTCAGTGTAGTGCGTCAGCCAGAATAACGATCCTTGCGACTGTTGTGGCCGGTGCGCGAAATGCGGCTTGCCTGCCCTGAGGGTCTTTATGTCCGGGGGCGGTAACGTTCACGCCGGTGCCAGGGGAAATTGGCGTTGAGGCGCGAACAAAAAAGCCCTCTCCCGGGTGACCGGAGAGAGGGCCATTTACAGCCGGAACGCAATTTAGTCGTGGTCGTCGGCCGTGTCCTCGTCGTCCTTGGCAGGTGCGGCTTTGGTGAAGTCGCTCGCCGGACGAACTTTCTTCTCGCCGGGGTAGGGGCGCACGAAGCCGGTGGCTTCGTACCAGTCGAGGTGGTTGACGGTGTCCGGATCTTCGGAGTCGGGGATGTGCTGTTTACCGGCGAAGATCTCGGCCTTCTTCTTCATCCAGCCAGCTCGCAGAGATTTAACCGCACGGCTCTCCTTCGCCTTGGTCCCAGCCGGGACCGCAGGGCTCTTGCTCATGTTGACTGCAAGGCTCGCGGGGATGGGCTGAGTTGGAGTCTGGCTAACGCCCTCAGTGAGCGGGGTCCCGTTCGGCACGTGCGACCACGGCTTGAAGTTCGCCGCGGGCGGATTATCGATGAAGATCTCCCTCATCGGAGAGGCCACCAGGTCGAACTGGTTCATGGGCGGCAGACCGAGAATCTGCTCGATCGTACGGGTCATGTTGACCTGCGTGTAGAAGACGCTGTCTTCGGTTACCCCAGCGCCTGTGCCATCGGGGTTCACCTGCTGCTTGACGTAGGGGCTGACGATATAGCCAGGGCTGCGGTGACCGTCGACGTGGTCGACGCCGGTCTGCGCGTCGTCTTCCTCGATGAAGATCGCTGAAGAGGACCAGATGGAGCTGTGGCTGATGGCGTCGACAAAGCGGCCAAGGGCCAGGTCGTTATCGGCCTGCATGGCTTGCGCGGTCGGCGGGCCGCCGGTGTGGTCGGAGCTGATCCACATGAATTCCACCTGAGGCACTGTACCGTGCTTGACGTCATTCTGGAAATCCTCATTCCAGATATCGAAGCGGAACTGGTCGGGAATGCCCAGATCGAACTGCGGGTAGTTCTGGACCGTGTGGTTGATGAGGTTGGGGAGCGGGGAGTGCGAGGCGACCGTGTGGTAGTTGTAGAGCTGGGCCTCAGCGCCAGACTCGTAAGCCAATGTGTCGTTGTAAAAGTCGATCCACAGCGGCTCGGTGGTCGACCCGGTCGGTGTCAGGAACGAGTTGTACTCGATGTACTCGCCGTAGTTCTTGAACGAGACGCCAGCGTTTACAATCTGGTCCCACAGGTGGCCCTTCTTCTGATAAGCAAGCGCATCGCCGCCGTTGGAGGGATAGTCGCGGAGCCAGTCTGGCGACTGGATGTCGTCGGAGTAGGGCGCCATGGCCTGCATGATCCAGTTGTGACCGTCGGCCGACTGCCGGCTCGGGTCGTAGAAGTTGTCGAAGAGCGGGAAGCGTTGCACCAGCGCGTGTGCGTTGGGCGTGATGCTGCCGTAGGTTGCGTTATCTCCGAAGACTGCCAGGGAGGCGTCGCCATTGCCGCCAGCCACATCGCCGATGATCTGATCGTAGGTGCGGTTTTCACGGATGATCACGAAGACGTGCTTGATCTCGGACGGATCACCGATGTTCGCCGGGATTGCGACCGGCTTGGCAAACCGGTTGCCCCGCGCGGCCGCGAGAATATTTTCCTCCAGATCCCAGTGGTTATTCTGGAAGACCCGCTGCGTCATCCCCCACAACGCCTCGAATGTCGGCACCGGGACGATGCTGACGGTGCCCAGGTCCTGGTGGGTGTTGAGGTCGGTCACGCCGAATTCCTTTGCGTACGAATTTTCGGCCGTATTAGTCGGAGGGGGCGCCACACCGTAGCCCGTGGTGCCGAGGCCCTTATCGTTGGCAACGAGCAGCGCATTGTCCGCGGTGTCCAGAGCGACCGAACTCGGTGCATAGCCGACCGGGATGAGGCCCGTTACGGCAGGCAACCCGAAGAAGCCGTTCCCGAAGCTGCTGTTAAGGTTGACCACCGCGACCGCGTTGGCATTGTAAAGCGCGACGTAGGCGATGTTGTTCTTGGCGTCGACAGCGATCGAATTCGGCCCGGCGCCGTAGGCCGGCTGGCCTGTGCCAGGAACCCCGATCGGAAGCCCAAGGTTGATCGTCCCCGTCACCCGGTTGGTGGTCGTGTCAATTACCGAGATGGTGTCGTCGTAGGTATTGGCGACCAACAGGTTCTTGCCCCAGAAAGCCATCCCGGTCGGGTGCAGTCCGGTCTCGATGCTGCCGGTGACCGTGAACGTGGACAGGTCGACCACGGAAAGGGTGCCGGTGGCCGTGGAGCCCGTCGGATATGCGGCGACGACCGGGGTGCCGTTCGAGTATCCCTGGAAGTCGTTCGCGGTAGCAATGCGGCCGGCCTCGTTAGAGACATAGGCGGTCTTGCCATCTGGCGAGACCACGACACTGTGCGGGACGTTACCGACGCGAATCTCAGGGCCCTCGACCGGCGTCGCCTGGGTCAGGTCGATCTTGGTCAACGTATCGTTGTTGTCCAACACGACGTAAGCGGTTTTGCCATCCGGCGAGATCGCGATGCCGAGCGGATAGGAAGTAGATGTCCCATCCGACACAATCGAGACGGTCTGGCCGCAGGGGATCTCAACGCTGCCCGTGGTACCTGGAGGGCTGTTCGGGAAACAGGTGACGGTGGTCAGAACGCCCGCGCTGTTGACGTCCATCGGAACGCTGACGTGGGCGAAGTCCGAGAGTAAGCCCGTCGTCGCATTGACGCTGGCGATGGCAACGTAGCTGCTGTCCTGGCTGAATACCAGGTGCAAGCCATCCGGCGTGTAGGCGATGCCGTTGGAGCTGCCGTTCTTAGTGCCGAACGGTTTGTAAGTCTGCAGGATAGCGCCCGTCTGGGTGTTGAAAATCGTGACGGCCTGTGGGGCGCCCATTTGAAGGACTGCGGCGGTGTGCGTGCTGGTATTCGGGTTTAGCGCGACGGCCTTGGCGCGGGTCGTGATGCCGAGGTAGACCTGCGTGCCGGCGGGGGTGATGATCGCGCCATCACTGACGACCCACGGCTTGGACAAAGGCTGCGAGTAGGTGGGGCCAGTGGTCGCGCTCGTGTTCTCGCCGGGCGAGTAGGTTGGAAATGGCACGGATTGACCCACGAGCGCCGGAACGCTCAGCCCTGTCGCCAGCAGGCCGGCGAGCAGATGCAGACGCTTGATTCGGGAACTCATGCGAGCGTTATCTCGAGACGTTTTGCGTAACATTGTGTCCTTCTCCTCTTTTGGTTTCTTCCATGTCGAAGCTTCGGCTTTCCCGCAGCGCCCTTCAAGTTGCGTGGCCGATTCCGGGTCGCGTAATACTGGCATGCGGAGCCGGAAGCTAAGCAATCCTTTCTCTTCGATCGCGGAAGACCGCGCAGCTTAGAGCAGCGTCGTCTGAGCTAGTCTACGACCGCGATCGTGACGCCAGCATGACGCGAACATGACAGTTTTGTGATCGATGTTAAGTGCTGGCATGCGCCTTTTGACGCCGGGAAGGAGTGAATACGTCCCCGTAACTTCAGGTCACCTCCGGCTGCGCTACCGGACCACGCGGACCGTCTGACGTGACGGACTTACCTGGACCGATCCTTCCGCCGCGCGGGGATTCTCCGGGTCCCGGACAATCCGCTCAGAGCGGCGTTGGAGAATGCTAGTGTAGTGCGTCAGCCAGAATAACGATTAAGCGAGCGCCGCCCTTGCCCGCTTGACCTTTTCGAGAATGTCCGGCGCCTTGGCGGTCCAGATAAAGGGTTTGGGCTGGCGATTGTGGTTATCGATGTATTCCCCGATAGATTCGAGGAGTTCCTGGACGTTGCGGAACACGCCGCGGCGCAACTGCTTCTCAGTCAGGTCACGGAAGA
Source organism: Bryobacteraceae bacterium (assembly GCA_035508055.1). Lineage (GTDB taxonomy): Bacteria > Acidobacteriota > Terriglobia > Bryobacterales > Bryobacteraceae > Palsa-89. The sequence continues at coordinate 55,655 of DATJNO010000045.1, forward strand.
AGCGCTCAACCATGTTCAGCCACGAGCACCCTCGGCCTGATATGGCGACATATCGGTAACTGTTTTCAGGTTTAATCTGACGCCCGGGCCTCAAATTTGAGAATTGCTTGAAGTCGAGCCTGAACTTTCCCACGCACAAGACACCGATCCGAATGCATCGATCAGTGCGCGTGCCGGATCTGCCGGCATTCCGACAGACCGCCATGCGACGAAACCATCGGGACGGATCAGCGACGCGCCTGCATCACCCAGTCCGAACGCGCTTCGAAAGGCTCCCCGGTCTGCCGCCACGATGTCGATGCCTGTCCGCACACAGCGCAGTTGGATGCCTATCCGCGCGACGGCCAGTGAGACGGCCGGCACCCAGCCTTCGTTCTCGGCGAGAAGCACCCATCCGCGGTGAAACAGGTCCAGTGTTGAAATTCTCTCGCCGCCTCCGCCCTTTGAGATCCAATGGTGCGGCGCCCGGGTGCCAGGCTGACCGGCCCATTGGTCGGGCCGTAGCGCAACAGGCAGATCCGAACCGGCGTCAATCACCGCCGCTGATCGATACAACTGCCCGAACTCCATAGCGATGTCATCGATAATCGGCTCATCGGATGCAAAACCGTTCGCCACAGCCTTGTAGTCAGGCCGCGCGAAAGTCTGCTGATGGCGAAGCCATGCGACTGGATGCCGCTCCGCTTGATAGGTATCAAGCAACCGGGGAGCGGACGCACCAGACACAACGGCAGCGAGCTTCCATGCAAGATTGTGAGCGTCCTGAATGCCAGTATTGGCTCCGTAGCCACCGCGCGTGGGTGGCAACGTATGGGCTGAGTCACCGGCGAGGAATACCCTGCCGGAGCTGAAGCGCTCTGCGATCAGGGCCTGCAGTTCCCAGCGGCCAGTCGTGATGATTTCGACCGGAAGGTCAGACCTGCCGATCGATCGAATGATCGCCTGAAGCAGTTCCCCCTCATCGCGCTCCAAGTCGTCAGCGAACATCAGAACCCAACGGCCGTCGCTGTACGTAGTCAAAAACGCTTCGAAACCGCTTTGCCGGATGTCGAACTGCCTGGCACCCTTTTCGAGGTACTCCTCAAGCGGCGCCCGGAACAGAACGCTGCGCATCGTACGAATGTGGCCCCGGCCTTTGCGGTTGATGCCCAGTGCCTCACGTATAGGACTACCGCTTCCATCGGCCGCTACCAGATAAGCCGCGTTGATCGTGTACTCGGTGCCACCGCGCTCGCGCAACACCGCCGAAACTCGCTCCGAATCCTGCTCGAATCTGACCAGTTCGGTACCGAATTTCAAGACGGCACCCAGCTCAATGGCTTTCTCGCGGAGGATTGATTCGAGCTGGTCCTGCGGAATCGCCGCGCCGAGGCAGGGCGAATATTCGATCGCGGGCGATTCGGGTTTCTTCGGCGTCCACTCGCTCGTCTCATACCAAGTTCCCGCGAGACTCTCGACTCGGGCGCGTATCAGACGAAA
>DATJNO010000046.1:0-21706 GCA_035508055.1 Bryobacteraceae bacterium
GGCGATTCACCGTCCCGCGGCGATGGCCAATCTGCTGGGCGATCTGTGGACCGGCGGTGAACCCAACTGGCCGGCGGCCTGCGCCTTTCCCGACGTAAAGCTGCATCTCTATGGAAAGCTGGAGCCGCGTCCCGGCCGCAAAATGGGGCACTTGACCGCACTGAATCACGATCCGGAAGCTGCCTACCGGACGGTGCTGGCCGCGCGCGAATCACTGGCACACAATCAAAGGCCGCTTCGGACGTAGCCGGGGATCGCAGTTGCCGTTGGGGCAGTGTTCCAACGTTAGGGGCTGATAGGTCTGGTCAAATCCCTCGCGCACCACGTACTCCGACGCCTCCAGCGGATAGTAGCCAAAATGTGTCACACGGAGTCCATACTCACCGGGGCGGAGATCGAAGAAAATGAACTCGCCGCTGGGATCCGATTTGGTTTCACCGCACTTCTTGCCGTCGTTGCACACCAGCGTGATTCTGGTGTTGGCAACTGGAGGACCGTTGTCCATCTGCTTCACGCTCCCACTGAAGTTGCCGACATGCTGCGCTTGTGGTAGCAACTCATAGGATTCAACTATGGGCTTGAAGGTGCAAGAAGACGAGCCTAATTCAAGCATTAGCGGCGGCAGGCGTTTCCAATCCCCCTCTTTCAGTTGAATCGATCTTAAAGTGAATGACTCGAAACCGGTGCTTGCCAGTTTGAGGCTATAGATACCTGGAGGCAGCCAGGAAAAGAGAAATTGTCCCTCCTTATCCGCGTGCTTCACGGCGCCAGCCTCCGTTCCCTCTAAAACGAGCTCGGCACGCGCCCAAGGGATGCCATTGCCCAGCGGGTCTTGCACTTCACCCTCGAGGGTTGCGCACGCCGCGAGATGCGGCGTTAGCAAGATCGCGAGGATACCCAGCGAGCGCATCCGGCCCGATCATACCGCGGCGAGAGCCCTGCGAGAGACGGCGGGCCATTAGGTTACTCTGAAATTGAATGCAGCCGGTTCGCGAATGGTTGAAGGAGGCTCGCTCCATCGCCGTGCTCACAGGCGCGGGAGTGTCGGCGGAGAGTGGTGTGCCAACGTTTCGCGGCAAGGGCGGATTGTGGAAGCAGTTCCGTGCGGAAGACCTGGCGACGCCGGAAGCGTTCGCGCGCGATCCGAAACTGGTCTGGGAATGGTACGACTGGCGCCGTGGCATGATCGCGCAGGCGAAACCCAATCCGGGTCATGTCGCGCTGGCCGCGCTGGAAGCGCGCACGCCAAAGTTTGCTTTGATCACTCAGAATGTCGACGGTCTCCACGAACTCGCCGGCAGCCGCAACCCGCTTCGGCTGCACGGCAGCATTTGGACGATTCGCTGCACGGCCTGTGGACTCGAACGCGAAGATCGCCGCGCACCGCTGCCCGAACTTCCTCCGCGCTGCGAATGCGGCAGCCTGCTGCGCCCGGGCGTGGTGTGGTTCGGCGAGGCGCTTCCGCGCAGGATCTGGCAGGACGCCGAAGCGGCCGCGCGTTCCGCCGAGCTTTTTCTGATGATTGGAACATCGGCGATGGTGTACCCCGCGGCGGGCCTGGCGCAGATGGCGAAATCCTCCGGCGCGCGCGTGGTCGAAATCAATATCGCGGAGACGGGGCTTTCCTCCGGGATCGACGAATTTCTCCAAGGCCCCTCGGGCGAACTGCTGCCTCAACTAATCGCATGAAGATCTGCTACCTGGATGCATTCTCCGGCATCAGCGGAGACATGACGGTGGGCGCGCTGATCGACGCCGGCGCGAACCGCGAGTCGCTCTTGTCATCGCTCGCGAGCCTGGGCACTGGCGCGAAGTTGGAAGTGGAGAAGACCAAGCGCCGGGGCATTGCGGCTACGAAGTTTCGCGTGATTACAGCCGAAGAGAGGGATCACCGGCATCTGCACCGCATTCTGGAAATGATCGCGAAATCCGGCATCTCCGAGCGGGCTAAACAGAACGCCAGCGCCGTGTTTCAACTCCTGGGCGAGGCCGAAGCCAAGGTCCACGACATTCCCCTGGAGAAAGTGCATTTCCACGAAGTCGGCGCGGTGGACTCCATCTGCGACATCGTCGGCGCCTGCATCGGCTTTGACCTCCTGAGCGTGGGCGCCATTTACTGCTCGCCCTTGAACGTAGGCAGCGGAACCGTAAAGACCGAACACGGAGTGCTTCCGGTTCCCGCCCCCGCCACCGCCGAGTTGCTCGCTGGCAAGCCGGTCTACGCGCGCGGCCCGGCCGTAGAATTGACCACGCCCACCGGTGCAGCCATCGCCAGCGCGCTGGCCGTTGAATTTGGCGCGATGCCGCCGCTCTCGATTACGTCCACGGGTTACGGAGCAGGCGACAAAGATTTTCCCGAGCACGCCAACGTGCTCCGCGTGATCGTCGGCGAAACAAGCGGCGCCGAGGAATCGACTATCGTGTCCGTGCTCGAGGCCAACATCGACGATTCCAGCCCGCAGGTCCTGGGCTACGCCATGGAGCGGCTGCTGGACGCCGGCGCGCTCGACGTCACGCTGGAATCCGTGCTCATGAAGAAGAACCGGCCCGGCACGCTGTTCCGCGTGATCGCACGGCCCGAAGACCGCGAGACGTTGGCGCAGCTGCTTTTTGACGAAACAAGCACACTCGGCCTGCGCACATATTCCGCCGAGCGCCGCGTGAAGGCGCGCCACAGCGTCGAAGTAGAGACGCCGCACGGCAAAGTCCGCATGAAAATCGCCGAAGACGGCTCCTTCGCGCCCGAATACGAGGACTGCCGCAAGCTCGCGCTCGCATCCGGCGTACCGCTCAAACAGATCCTGGCCGAAGCCAATCTGGCGTATCTGAAAAATACTCGATGAAATACTATCTCACCACTCCCATTTATTACGTCAACGCCGCTCCGCACCTGGGCACCGCCTACTCCACTTTCGTCGCGGACCTCATCAAGCGCTTCAAAAAAATGGAAGGCTTCGATCCAGTGGTGTTCACCACCGGATCCGACGAGCACAGCCGCAACGTGGAGCGCGCCGCCGACGCCGCCAATCTCACGCCGCGCGAGTATACCGACAAAATGTCGGCAGAGTTTGTGAGCCAGTGGAAGCGCCTGGGCATCGACTACGACCATTTCATCCGCACGTCCGATCCCAAGCATCACGAAACGGTGCGCTGGCTGTTCCAGCGCTGCCAGAAGAACGGCTACATCTACAAAGGCTCCTACACCGGCCAATACTGCGTGAATGATGAGCTATACGTGAATGACGCGCAGCCGGGCGATCCCTGCCCCAATTGCGGCCGCGCGACCGAGACCGTCACTGAAGAAAACTATTTCTTCAAGCTCTCGGCGTTTCAGGAACGGCTCCTGGAGCTGTACGAGAAAAATCCGGAGTTCGTGAAGCCGGATCATCGCCGCAATGAAATGGTGGCCTTCGTCCAGCAAGGCCTCAATGATCTCTCCATCACACGCACCAACATCAAATGGGGTATCCCGGCGCCGGTGGAAGGCCATCACGTCTTCTATGTGTGGTTCGACGCCCTGATCTCCTACATGAGCGCCGTGAAGCAGGATGACCTGTGGCCCGCCGACCTGCACATCATCGGCAAGGATATCCTGCGATTCCACGCGGTCTACTGGCCCGCGTTCCTGATGGCCGCTGATTTGCCGCTTCCCAAGAAAGTATTCGCGCACGGCTGGATTCTTTTCGAAGAGAACAAGATGAGCAAGTCGCGCGGCAACGTGGTGCCGCCCACGCCCATCGTCGAGGTGATCGGCGCCGATGCATTGCGCTATTTTCTGCTGCGCGAGATCACCTTCGGCCAGGATGGCAGTTTCAGCTACGATGCTCTGATCCAGCGCTACAACTCCGACCTCGCCAATGGACTAGGCAACCTGGCCAGCCGCACGCTGACGATGATTCACCAGTACCGTGGCGGCGTAATTCCCCACTCCGCTGGGCTCGGCCAGATCGCCGGGGCCGCGCAGGAAACTACCGAGATTGCGCTGGAGGCTTTCGACAGTTTCAACTTCTCGAGAGGGCTGGAGATCATCTGGGGATTGATTTCCGTGATCGATAAGTTTATCGTCGAACGCGCGCCCTGGAAGCTCGCCAAGGAGCAGGACTCCTTCTCGCAAAAGCTGTTGGACGAGACGCTCTACACGGCCGCCGAAGCGCTACGCATCATTTGCGCGTGGGCTTACCCGGTGATGCCGGATGCCGCGCGCAAGATCTGGAGCCAGATCGGCATGCCGGAAGCGATTGAAAGCGTTCGCGTCGCGGACCTGCATTGGGGTAAGCTCGCGGCCGGGCAGAAAGTTGGCGCGGTGGCCGGCGTTTTCCCGCGTCTGGACGCCAAGACCATCGAAAAGATTCAGGAGCTGGAAGTGGCCGAGAAGGCGCGCCTGGCCGGCATTTTTGTGCACGCCAAAGCCGCGAGTACCGCGGCTAAGCCCGATTCCGGCAAAATCGCGATTGACGACTTCGCCAAGGTCGAAATGCGCGTCGGCCAAGTGATTTCGGCCGAGCGCGTGAAAGGCGCCGACAAGCTGCTGCACATGCAGGTGGACATCGGCGAACCTTTGCCGCGCACGATTGTAGCCGGCATCGCCGAAGCCTACGCGCCCGAACAGATGGTGGGGCGCAAGGTGGTGATCGTCGCCAATCTCCAGCCCCGCAAACTCCGGGGTATCGAATCGAACGGCATGATCGTGGCGGCGTCTCTCGAAGGCGGCAAGCCGGTGCTCACTGGATTCCTCGAAGACGTGCCCGTGGGAGCAAGGCTGAAGTGAGCCTGATCGATTCTCATTGCCATCTGGACAGCCCGGAGTTCGATGCGGACCGCGAAGCGGTGATCGAGCGCGCGCTCGAAGCCGGCGTCGATCAAATGCTGGCGATCGGAACCGGCAGCGGCCCGCCCGATCTGGAAGCCGGCGTTCGCATGGCCGAAAAATATCCCGCGTTCTACGCGACGGTGGGCATTCATCCCCACGATGCCGCGAAAGCCGGCGACGCCGATCTGAAGCGGCTGGCTGAACTGCTCGCGCATCCCAAGGTGCTGGCCGTCGGCGAAATCGGCCTCGATTACCATTACGACTTTTCGCCGCGCGATACGCAGCGCGCGATTTTCGCCGAACAAATGACGATCGCCGCTGCTGCGCACAAGCCGATGGTCATCCACACGCGCGAAGCCTGGGACGACACACTGGCCTTGGTCGAAGAGCATTGGAAACCGCACGGCCTGGGCGGTATCATGCACTGCTTTTCCGGCAGCCCGGCCGAAGCGCGGCGCGCAGTGGAACTCGGCTTCTACCTGAGCTTCGGCGGCATCGCGACTTTCCCCAAAGCCGTCGAAGTGCGGGCTGCCGCGCAGTCCACGCCGCGCGATCGCATCCTGGTGGAAACTGACGCGCCCTACCTCGCGCCCGTCCCGAAGCGGGGCAAGCGCAACGAACCGGCGCTCATCGTGCATACGGCTCACAAGCTGGCCGAAGTGCGCGGCGAGTCCTACGAAGACCTCTGCCGCATCACCAGCGAAAACTTCCGGAAGCTGCTCCTCGGCTAGGTACACAATAGAGACATGGGCTGGAAACTGTATCTTCTCGGCGGACTCGCGCTCGCCGGAGTCCTTGTGTTCGGCCAAGAGCCAGCCGCTCACGCCGACCACATGGAGCATCACTTCGACCCCAAGGCGTCGGCGAAGGCCTTCGACGATCCGAGCCGGGATGCCTGGCAGATGCCCGATCGTGTGATCGAGACGTTGAACCTGAAGCCGGGCGAAAGCATCGCCGATATCGGCGCGGGCACCGGCTACTTCACAGTCCGGCTCGCCAAATCTAAAGCCGCGCCCACGGTTTATGCGGCGGACATCGAACCGGGGATGGTGAATTACGTGCGCGATCGCGCCGCCAAGGAAGGCCTGCATAATGTGGTTCCGGTGCTGGCCGCGGCCGGCACGCCGAATCTTCCGAAACCAGTGGATCTGGTTCTGATCGTCGACACCTATCACCACATCGGCGACCGGGAAGTCTATTTCCGGCGGCTTGCAAAGTCGCTCAAGCCCGGCGGCCGGGTCGCCATCATCGACTTCAAACCGGATTCGCCCGAAGGCCCGCCCCCGCAATTCCGTTTCCCGCTGGAAAAATTCAAGACCGAAATGGCAGCGGCCGGATACACCCTGGCAGAGCAATACGATTTTCTGCCGCGCCAACGCTTCCTGATCTTTCAGCTCGCCCACTAGCCGAGTGCGCGCCAGCGGCTTTCCGGCAACCTGCTAAACTGGAAAATCCCCATGGGACTCGGCAAGCTCGGCCAAACCCTTACCGCCAAGGAGATTCTCGATCTCGTCAAAAAAGATCTGGAGCGGGTGGAGCGCGAGATCAGCCTGGAATCGGTGGCCAGCGTCGATGCGGTCACCACTATCTCGCGCTACTTGCAGGACGGCGGCGGCAAACGGCTGCGTCCCATCCTGGTGCTGCTGGCTTCGCATCTGGTCGGCGGTGTCACCGACGGAGCCATTCGCATGGCCGCCGTGGTGGAAATGATCCACGGCGCGACGCTGGTGCACGACGACGTCATCGACAGCGCCAAGACGCGCCGGGGCCGTCCTTCGTCCAATGCCATCTGGGGTAATCACACCTGCGTGCTCGCGGGCGACTGGCTGTACATGCAGGCGTTCCAGGTCGCCCTGCGCGAGCGCAATTTTCACGTGCTGGATCTCCTGATCGCGCTCACACAAATGATGGTGGAAGGCGAGCTGCTGCAACTGGAGCGCATCGGCCGGATTGATATCTCCGAAGCCGATTACATGGAGCTGGTGGACCGCAAGACGGCCAGCCTTTTCTCTGCTTGCACCCGGTTGGGAGCCCTGACGGGAGCAACGCCGGGCGGCGCGGATGAAGCCACCGAGGCGCGGCTGGGCGAATTTTCCTGGAACCTCGGCATCGCGTTTCAACTCGTCGACGACGTGCTGGACTTCACCTCGCACGAAAAAGTACTGGGCAAGCCGGTGGGCAGCGACTTGCGCGAGGGTAAGGTGACGCTGCCCCTGATTTATGCGCTGGAAGAGGCAACGGCCGAGGAACGCGAGCTGGTTGCCACTGTGCTCAAGGACGGCAACTACGATCGCGCGCCTTTCTCGCAGATCCTGCGCATGATCGAACGCCGCCGCGGCTTCGACCGCGCGCGCGAGAGGGCGCAGTCGTTCACCGACAAAGCGCGCGCCATGGTCAGCGAATTTCCCGAATCGCCTTACCAGCGCGCGATGTGCGCGCTTACCGAACTCGTCACCGAGCGCGATCACTAAAACCTACCGGCATGCCTCGACTCATCGCCAGCCCCACTCGCATCCCCGTGCCTGGCAACAAGCTCATCGAAGAATACATCGGGCGCGTCAATTCCGCCGACTCCGGCGCAAGCATCGCACATATGCACAGTCCCTCGGGTTGGAGCGAGCCGGGCCAGACGCCCGAGTTCGACGAGTTTACCGTGGTTCTGAAAGGTTCGCTGCGGGTGGAGTCCAAGACCGGCGTTCTGGAGGTGAAGGCCGGACAGGCCGTGGTCGCGCAACGCGGCGAGTGGGTGCGCTACAGCACCCCGGGCCCGGATGGCGCAGAGTACATCGCGGTTTGCCTGCCCGCCTTCAGCCCCGACACAGTCCACCGGGACGCGTAGCGCAAAGCGCTACTTTTGAGCCGAGGCCGGCATTAGCTTGGCGAGCAATTGCTTGTACTGCTCGTCGTACGCGTTCAAGACATCGGCGCTGGGATGGTCCTGAATTTCGCCCAAAATGTGCGGCCCCATGTCCGCGCTCTTGAAGGCCTGCCATTCGGGCAGACCCTTGCCGTTCGGGTCGCCCGTCCTGGCGAAGTTCACCCAGTAGGACGAGACCAAATCGGCCATTGCACGGTCCTTCTCGGATGCGGCGGCCAGGCGCGGCGAACTTGTGTCCGGCACGCTGCGCGGAGCCGCGAGAGTCTCAAATACATAAGGGATCTCGGCGGCATGTGTCGCTTTCAGATTGCGCATACCGGGGTCGACGGGCGGCTCGTGCGTGAAGAAATACCAATAGGCGCGCTTGCCAATAGCCGTCTGGCGCTCGGCGAACAGCCGCATGGACCACATCAACGTGTCGCGGAAGGCAACCCTTCCGCCCATGGCCGTATGCTCGTCCTTGTTGGAGCCGGCGATGACATCCACCGGGTTCTGCCGGCCTTGCTCGAAGGTAATCGACAAATCCTCGGGAACGATCCAGCCATCGATGATCATGCCCGTTCCGCGCAGCGTCTTCAGGATTTCATCGGCGGGCTGGGCGCGCAGTTCGGCCAAAGGCGGATAGTCCTTGGGAGGCTCTACGTTTGCCTGCGGGCCAAACCGGAAGCGCGGCGGATGCTCAGCCACTGCCAGCGGAACCATGGGCGCCAGGCCCAGCCCCATCCACGTCCCGCTTTCCGAAATAGCCCGATGAAACAGACCTTTGGCGGCGGGCGATCCAACCAGCCCGGCGACCATGCAAGCGCCGGCGGATTGGCCGAAAATCGTGACATTGCCGGGGTCGCCGCCGAACGCCCGGATGTTGGTTTGCACCCATCGCAGCACGGCGATGGAATCCATGAGCGCCTGGTTACCGGACGCGTTGTGGCCCGATTCCTTCGTTAATTCGGGATGTGAGAAGAACCCGAACGGCCCCAGCCGGTAATTGAAGGTCACCAGGACGGCGCCTTTTTTGGCCAGGAATTCTCCATTGTTGTGCGGACTGCTGCCCGCGCCCTCGCTATACGCGCCGCCGTAAATCCAGACCATCACCGGCAGCTTCGCGTTGGCGCCCTTCGCATCCGTCCAGACGTTGAGGTAGAGGCAATCCTCGCTCATCATGGGGGAATCCGGCAAGTCGACGGCTACGTTGTTCGGGACGCGCTTGGGCTGGTGTGGCTGCATGCACACGTTGCCGAACGTGTCGGCTTTGCGAACCCCCTTCCAGGGCGTCACCGGCTGCGGTTCGCGCCAACGCAAATCTCCCACAGGCGGCGCCGCGAAGGGGATGCCCTTGAAGGCTCGCACGCCCGAACTTAAAGTGACGCCGGAGACCAGCCCGTCCTGGGTCTTGACAGGATCCTGGATCGCAGCCTGCATTTGGAGTGGGGTGATGGCGGCAAGCGCCATCCCGGCGACGAGCGCAAGGCGGCCGCTCATCAATGTTGTTCCTTAGCGGCGGCCGCGGCTTTCGCCTCCTCGGCATGGGTGACGCTGATCCAATCCGGAATCACCTGATTATCTTCGTGACAGGCATACTCCAGAATCTTGAAGCCGTTATCCAGCTTGAGCGGGAAGCGCGCCGACCAGGGCCGCGTGAGCACCACGGGATCATCCACCGTGATCGTGTAAATCAGAAAATCATTATTCAGACGAGTGAACCGTTCCACCAGGCGCAGTTGCTCGCTGATCGGGAACCGATTCCCGGGCGGCGAACCCATGACGCCGGTGTTGGTGGCCGAAGCGCCCGGCTTGAAGTTGGTGGTTTCGATCACCAGATCGTTTCCTTCCCAATGTCCGCGCGAATAGCCGAGCCAGGCCCGCAGCTTGGGATCCACTGGCGGCGCGTTCAACGGGATCACCCGCGCTTCGTGGATCATTTCCATGCGCAGCACCACGTAGCCGGGCGCCTGGACGATCTGCAGTCCGTTGTTGTAACGGAAGGGGAACATCGACGCGGGCAGTCCGCGCGTGATGCAGCGATCCCAACTGTCAAAGTCCTTGTACGAATGGAACATCACTTTCTCGCCCGGCAGCGGCCAGGTACTCTTCATCAGGCTGGACAGGTGCTTGCCTTCGGGCGTCATTTCCGGGAGCTTGCCGTCGGGCGGGTCCATGATCAGTGAAGTCTGGCGCTGGGGAGTGAAATTGTCCATCACGCCGGCCAGAAAAGCGCGCCCGGCTTCGCCCGACTTGACATCCTGCGCATAGCGATCCGGCTGTTTCTCCACTCGCTCCTGCAGCGCCTTAAATTCGGCGTCGGTCAGAAAGGCCTTGTTCTGGTCGCAAGGAGGCCGGGGAGGGGCGCCCTTCGGCGGCGGGCCGAACGGCGGTGCGCAGCGCTGGAATGATACGGTCCCGACGTAAGAAATGGGCCAGATTCCCTGCAGATCCGGGTCGCCCCAGGGCGTCTTCGGCATCGCCCAACCGGGCGGCGTGGCGATGAAGAAGTTGCCCTCATCCGGCGTTGGCCCGGGCTGCACGGGCGGCAACTGCGCGTTCAAGATAGACCCAAACACGAAGAAGGCGAAACTCCCGCCCGCAATCGCGCGGATTGCCATTCGTTCCACTGCACGCATGGGATCACTCCTTTGCCAGAGATTTAGACACTCGAGCCGTGCTGCGTACTACTTCCCTTCGGGCGGGCCCTCGGAACCGGACGAACCTATAAAGATCTTCTTTCCGTCCGGGAACGTGATGTCGCGGCCGTTAGCACGGTGTGATCCATCCTTGGCCTCGAAGCCCGAAAAGACAACTTCGGTTCCGATCGGAATGGAATACTTGGTAAAGCCGTGGCGCACGAGCGCGTTGGGCGACCCTCCTTCGATCATCCATTCCGTGGTGGTGCCGTCCGCGTTGGGCACCGCGACGTGGAACCACGCGTGGGGATTCACCATTTCAATTTTCACCACCTTGCCCCGCAAGGTGACGGGCTTGTTGACGTCGAACTCAGCGGAGAAGGCGTGGTGTGCGAATACGGGGAGTGCAAGACTGAGCACTCCAGCAGCAGCCAGTGTGAGACCAGTTGGCATTTTCATAGCTAATTGATTATATCTCCGGAATCCACGCGCGGGGCGGTGAAAGCGTACCAAATTGCGAACCGGAATCCCGCAAACGCACACCGCGTTTGAGTCGCTGCATTGAAAACAAACTCATCCGGGGTGGCCTTGGAATTGCCAATCTTGGCCGCCATGGGCGCCACATGCAACGACTTGCGCTACGCCATCCGCTTGCTCGTCCGCCAGCCAGTCTTCACCCTTCTGGCTTTGACTACGCTGGCACTGGGCATCGGAGCCAACTCGGCGATCTTCGCCGTTGTGAATGCGGTCCTGCTGCGGCCTTTGCCCTTCCAGGATCCCGAGCGGCTGGTTTTGATCGAGGACGTGATAAAAAAGTTATCGCCCCATGGGATGTCCGTCACCCCGACGGATTTGCTCGAATATCAGCGCAGCTCCCGGGCCTTCCAATCCGTGGCCGGCTTCACCTACGTATCGATGGACTTGACAGGCAGGGGCTCGCCGGAACGGCTTCAAGGCTTGCGCATCTCTGCCCAGATATTCTCCGTTCTCGGCGTGTCGCCGGCGCTCGGCCGAGGCTTCACGGAGGCGGAGGACCATCCGAATAGCCAAGTCGCGGTCATTAGCTATCGGTTATGGCAGAGAAGATTTGCCGGCGATCCCGGCGTCGTGGGCCGCGTTGTGGATTTCGATCGCACGCCAACCACGATTCTCGGCGTCCTTGCTAAAGAGGTGGAGTTTCCACTGCCCGGCTTGCCCTTCGGCGGCGGTTATGACGTGTGGGTCCCGCTGGGGATCACGCCAAAAGAGCGGGCGACGCTGGGCCTTTACAACTTCGAGGTGGTCGCCCGGTTGAAACCCGGCGTAACCGTGGCTCAGGCGCAGGACGACGCCGAACGTGTGGCGCAACGGATCACGCAAAGCATTCCCGCGTCTGCGCGAGAGCCCGGGGTTACGCTGGACGCCCTAGTTACGCCCGTGGCGGAACGAGTGACGCTGAGTTCGCGCAGGTTGCTTTGGCTGCTCGCCGCAGCGGTTGGGTTCGTTTTGCTGATTGCCTGCGTGAATGTCGCAAACCTGCTGCTGGCCCGGGCGGCAGGCCGGGAGCGGGAACTGGCCATCCGTTCGTCGCTGGGGGCCAGCGCGATTCGCCTGCTCCGTCAATTATTTACGGAGAGCCTGCTGTTGGCGGCCGGCGGCGGCACAGCGGGGCTGCTGCTGGCGGTTTGGCTTGTGCCGGCGCTGGCGAGGCTAATTCCAGCGTCCGTTCCGCGCGCCGAGACGATTGACGTCGACTGGCACGTGGTCGCATTCACCGCCGCCGTCTCGATCCTGGCCGGGCTGCTGTTTGGCATCCTGCCCGCGTTCACGGCGTCGCGAACGGGCGAGTCCGCTCGGTTGAAAGCGGCCGCAGGCTCAGGCTCAGTGCGCCTGCGCGATGTGCTGATCGTGTGCGAGGTCGCCTTGTCGCTGGTCCTGCTGGTTGGCGCGGGCCTGTTGATGCGCAGCCTGTTGGCGCTCCGCGATGTCAATCCCGGCTTCGATGTCCAGCACGTTCTAACCGCGCGCATCACCCCGCCGGAGACCGCCTACCCGGACGAGGCTTCGGTCCGGAACCTCTTTCAGCGTACCGTGGATAACCTCGAAAAACTGCCCGCCGCTACCGCCGCGGGCGCAGCGACTGTACCGTTGCTCACTTTGCGGAACCAGAACCTTTTCTCGGTGAAGGACCCATCCATTCCCCCGGCGCTCGCCGCGAATGCAACCGTGTTGGGCGATTACTTTCAAGCCACTGGGATTCGCCTCCTGCGCGGGCGGCTGTTCGATTCGCGCGACCGCCACGATTCCGACCCGGTGCTGGTCATCAATGAAACGATGGCTCGGCAGTATTTTCCCGGCAAAGACGGCGTCGGCGAGCAAATCAAGCTCGGTCCGGCATCGTCACCGGGACCTTGGTACACGATCATTGGGATAGTGGCCGACGTAAAGAACAACGAATTGGCCAACGCTGTCAGACCACAGCTCTATCAGCCATACTCGCAAATTGACGATCGCCTGTTCAGCATCGGGTTCGGCAGATCCATGGTCTTAGCCGTGAGATCGTCTTCCGAGCCGGCCGCGTTGACCTCGGCCGTGCGCGCGACGGTGGCGCGGCTGGATCCCGAGCTTCCGGTCAGTGACCTGCAGACCGTGCGGGCGCAGGTGGAAGAATCGCTCGCCCCGGAGTGGTTCCGAACCGGTCTGGTGGCATCGTTCGCCGGACTGGCGCTGTTTCTGGCGGCGCTCGGAATCTATGGCGTGGTGTCGTTTGCGGTAACGCAACGCACGCAGGAGATCGGCGTGCGCATGGCGCTGGGCGCAAGCCACAGCGGTGTTTTGCGGCTGGTGGTCTGGCAGGGGATGAGGCCCGTGGCAGCGGGCGTTGGTCTGGGCGTCTTGGCGTCGCTGGGTCTGACGCGGCTGATGGCCGGGTTTCTTTTTGGAGTCCCTCCCACCGATTGGGTCACGTTTTCCGCGGCGCCCGTCGTACTCTGCCTGGTGGCGCTCGCGGCCAATCTGGCGCCAGCGCGGCGCGCGTCAAGTGTCGACGCCATGGTGGCATTGCGCTACGAATAGCGCCTTTTGCATTGTTTCGCTGCGCGGGCTGAAGTAGCATGGAAGTCCTGGAGTTGGGGTGATGCTACATTTGCGGCTGGCGGTTGCGCTTGCGCTCGTTTCCGTGAGCGCGCACGCGCAATGGTTGAACTACAAAACGCCGGGAACGCCGCGCCTGGCCGATGGCAAGCCGGATCTCTCGGCGCCGGCACCGCGTACGGCCGAGGGCGTACCGGACCTGTCCGGCGTCTGGATGCACGAGGTCACCACCGTCGAGGAGGTAAAGCGGCTATTCGGCCACGCCTTCGATCAGTCCATTCTTGTGGATGTGCCGGGCATGGAGATCGGCACGCAGCACAAATACGCTTTCGACATACTGCTGGATTACCAGCCTGAGGCGGCCATGCTGACGTCTAAAGGCGCGGAATTGCTTCGCCTGCGAAGGCGGGGAGCGGGCGCGGAAGACCCTGCCAGCGTTTGTACGGGTGTTGCGGGCTTCCCGCTCGCCGGGTTTCTCTCCGAACCGATCAAGATCGTGCAGGCGCCCCGCCTCACGCTTATCCTGTACGAGGTGCAGAACCTGCGCCGTCAGATCTACACCGACGGCCGGACTTTTCCCAAGGAATGGGAGTTCCCGGCCTTTATGGGCTATTCGATAGGGACCTGGGATCACGACACTTTCGTCGTGGAAACGGCCGGCTTCAACGACCGGACGACGCTCGACACCGCCGGGCATCCGCACGGCGAACAACTGCACGTCACCGAACGCTTTCGCCGCCGCGACTTTGGCCACCTGGATGTCGACATGACCTTCGACGATCCCGAGATGTACACTAAGCCCTTTACTATCAAGGTGCCGTACACTTTGATGGCAGACGCCGACATCTTCGAGGATTTCTGCGAAAACGAAAAGGACCGTGTGCACTTGAAGAAGCAATAGGTCTGTCAGGCTTTAGACGGTGTAGATTCAGCCGGGCGGATAATTTCCATCAACCGGCCGCAATTTGACCCGGTGCATGCAGCGCGATACACTGACTGGTTGGTCCTCAGTGAGGATCAGTTCGACTTCCCATATCCAAAGAGCGTTTAGGAGGCTCAAGCAGTGTCAGAGAAGCTACGGCATATTTTTACGTCGGAATCCGTCAGCGAAGGACATCCCGACAAGATGGCGGACCAGGTTTCCGATGCGGTGCTGGACGCCTGTTTAGCAGTCGATCCGATGAGCCGCGTGGCGTGCGAAACGCTGGTCACAACGGGCATTTGTGTCGTGGCCGGTGAAATTACCACCAAGGCCATTCTGGATATTCCGAAACTGGCTCGTGAAGTGATCGCGGACATCGGGTTCACCGATGCCAAGATGGGCTTCGACGCGAAAACGTGCGGTATTCTGAACGTCGTCCAGACGCAATCGCCCGACATCGCGATGGGCGTGGACACCGGCGGCGCCGGCGACCAGGGCCTGATGTTCGGCTATGCCTGCGACGAAACTCCCGAGTTGATGCCGCTGCCCATCATGCTGGCCCATAAACTGGTTCGCCAGCAGAGCGATGTTCGCCGCACCGGCAAGCTCACCTATCTGCGTCCCGACGCCAAGAGCCAGGTTTCGGTGGAATACCATGGTGGCCGGCCGGTGCGCATCGATGCGGTGGTTCTCTCCACCCAGCATGACGACGATGTGAGCACCGAACAGCTCCGCGCCGATGTGAAAAAGTTCATCATCGACCCGGTGATGGGCGGCAATCTCGTCGATTCGCAGACTAAGTATCATGTGAATCCGACGGGCCGCTTCGTGATCGGCGGACCGCACGGCGATACCGGCCTCACCGGCCGCAAGATTATCGTGGACACCTACGGCGGCATGGGCCGTCACGGCGGCGGCGCGTTCTCCGGCAAGGACCCGACGAAAGTCGACCGTTCGGCCTGCTACATGGCGCGCTACGTTGCCAAGAACATTGTGGCCTCCGGCCTCGCGTCGCGCTGCGAAGTGCAGCTCGCCTACGCGATCGGCGTGGCCGACCCGGTGTCCGTCATGGTGGACACGTTCGGCACCGGCAAAGTGGACCAGCACCTTCTGGTGGATCTGATTCGCCAGAACTTCAAACTGACTCCGAAGGGCATGATCGAGACCCTGAAGCTGCGCCGCCCCGTGTATCGCAAGACCTCCTATTACGGCCACTTCGGCAGAACCGAAGACACCTTCACCTGGGAAGCCACGGACAAAGCCGAAGCTCTCAAGGAAGGCGCGAAACTCACCGCCGTCGCGAAGTAAGTTCTCTTAGCCGGGGGCTCGATCGTGAGCCCCCGTTTTCCTTCACAATCACCTCTCATGCTCGTCGAAGGCTGTAAGCACGAAATCGAAATCACCGTTCCGGTGGAGGAAATCGCGAAGGAGACCGAGCGTGTCGTCGCGAATATCCAGCAGAAGGCCAGGCTACCGGGATTCCGTCCGGGCAAGGCGCCGGCCAGCCTGATCCGCACCAAGTTCGCGCGCCAGGTTCGCGACGACGTTCTGGAAAACCTGCTTCCGAAGTATTTCAAGAAGCAAGTGGAGGAGGAGCACCTGGAAGTGGTCGGCCGGCCGAACGTCAAGGACGTGCACTTCCATGAAGGCGAGCCGCTAAAGTTCAAGGCCGAATTCGAAGTCGCGCCCGAGATCGAGTTGCAGGATTACCGCGGCGTCCTGGTGCACTACGCCGAGCCGGTAGTGACACCCGAGGACATCGAGAAGCGCCTGGAAGAGATCCGGGAGCAGAAGGCGCAGTTCGTCAACATCGAGCCCCGGCCTATCGTCGATGGCGATTATGCCGTGGTCTCTCTCGATAGCCTCGCGGGCGTCGATCAACCCATTCATCAGGAAGAAGTGGTGCTGCACGTCGGCGATCCGGATACGATCGCGGGATTCTCGGAGGCGCTGCAAGGCATGTCACCCGAAGAGGAGAAGGAGTTCGAAGTCACTTATCCGGACGATTACGGCCAGGAGAAGCTCGCGGGCAAGACCGTGAAGTTCCGCATGAAGCTGACCACCATCCGCAACAAAGAACTGCCCGAGCTGAACGACGAGTTCGCGCAGGATTTGGGCGATTATCCAGCGCTAAACGATCTGCGCGAGGCCATCCGCAAGGCCATCTTCCACGAGCGTGAGTTCGCGGCGCAGCAGAAGGCCAAGGACGAGCTGATCGACCGGCTGATCGAAGCGCACGAATTCCCGGTGCCGGAGGCGTACATCGAGCGGCAGTTCGAAGCGCAGCTCGAGAACCAGTTCCGGGACCTGGCCGAGCGCGGCATCGATCCGACGAAGCTCAAGATCGACTGGGCGAAGGTGCGCGAAGCGCAGCGGCCCAAGGCCGTGCATGACGTGAAGGCGTCGCTGCTGATCGACAAGATCGCCGAGCGCGAAGCCATCGCGCCGACTAACGATGAAGTGGACGCCGAAGTCCAGCGCATCGCCAAGCAGCAGCGCGAGCCGGTGGCCGCGGTCCGCAAGAAGCTGCAGCAGGATGGGACGCTGGGCCGCATCGCTTATCACATTCGCAGCAACAAGACTCTGAATTTCCTGTTCGAACACGCGCGCAAGGAAGCGCCGGTGGATGCGCCCGAAGCGCCCGTCGAGGAACAGGCCGAAGAGCCACCCGCCGCCGAGTAGCTAGATTGCGCTATGGCGCGGGGCTTCCTGGGTTCTGCTGCTGGCGCGCCCATTCCTTGCGGAACGCGGCTTCTTTTTCAGCGACGAAGGTCTTGTAGCCTTCCGGGTCGATGAAAGGATTCGCACCGCCGGCTTTCATTTTTTCGTACTTTTCCTGTAGGCCGAAGTAGCCCCCGTGCGCGCCGAGAAAAAGATCGCAAGGAAGGCTCTTGAGCGTGTCGAAGGTCTTGACATAATCCTGCGCGATTCCGGGATAGTTTTTGTTGCCCACCAGAATGTAACCGGGGTTCACGTTCGGGCTGCCAATGATTACGGCATTCAGCTTGCGGCCTCCGTCGTCCACCTGCATGGTCCAAGTGGTGCAGCCACGGGTGTGGCCGGGAGTCAGATGCGCGACCAGTTTCGAGCCGCCAAGTTCGACTGTATCGCCGTCGTGCAGGACCCGATCGACTTTCGCCCCGGGACGTCCTGGCGCCTTGCTTTCTTCTTCGGGAACGTCGGCGGACATCACCATCAACTTTGCGTCTGTGTCGTGCTTCAGCAGGCCCGTCGCGGCATCGTGGTCGCCATGCGCGTGGCTGATGAGGACGATCTTGGTGTCTTTGTAACGGAAGCCCAGCTTCTCAATGCTCGCGCGAATCAAAGGCACATCCTCCGGGAAATCGGAGTTGATGAGAATGTTGCCTTTCGGCGTGTGAATCAAGTAGACGGCGAGGTCAGCGGTGCCGACATAGTAGAGGTTGCCGGCGATTTTGAAGGCGGGGAAGGGCCGGTGCCAGTCGGGATTGCCTTGGGCGAACAGCGACGCGGCGACCGTGAGAAAGAAAAGCAAGAGGCGACGGGGCATATGGAGTAGCTTATTCGATTCGCAACGCGTCGGCCACGTTGGTCCGTGAGGCGCGCCAGGCGGGGAGGATGCAGGCGATCGCTCCGGCCAGCAGAATTGCGGCCGTTACGCCGAGCCAGGTGATGGCGTCGCCGAATCGCACGCCATAAAGCTGACTTGCCATGTAGCGATGAGCGGCTACCGCGCCCGCGCATCCCAGGATCGCGCCGACGACGACCAGACGCAATCCGCTGGTGCAAATCAGTGTGGCGATCGCGCGGCTGGTTGCCCCCAGCGCCATGCGGATTCCGATTTCGCGGCGCCGTACCGCGATCCAGTAAGAAAGAACGCCGTACAGCCCAAGTGCGGAGAGCATCGCTCCGGTGACGCCGAACAGCGAAACCAGGAAGACGACGAAGCGGCGCGTCCGGAGCGAGTGGTTGATGTAGGTTTCAAGCAGCGACACCTCGCGCACGGGTTCGTCTTTGTCGATTTGAGTGACGACTCGTTGCACGTCGTTCGTCAGCACGCCAACGGGAAGGCTGCTGCGAATCACCAGGGTCACATAGGTCGCGGGATGTTGAAGACGGCTGAAGTAAATCGCCGGCAGCCCCACCGTCTCGAGTGCGGTAACCTTCACGTTCCCAACCACCCCGAGAATCCGCCAGGTCCCGTAGGGAGTCTTTAAGAATTGTCCGATCGGATTTTGACCAGCGAAATACTTTTTTGCGAGCGCCTCGTCGATTACCACGACCGGCTGCGAGTCCGGCCGCTCCTCGCCATCGAAGAATTGGCCGCGTAGCAACGGGATCTGCATGGCCTTCCGGTAATCGGGGAAGATGTAGTTCGCGTCGGCGTAGGATGGGACGCGCGGCTTGGGCCGTCCGGCGATTTCGAAGGGAGTCACGTCCTCGCCGTAGCCGAAGGGAACCAGCGAGCAGCCGGATAGCGCGTCGACACCCGGGATCCGCTTGATTGCCGCGAACAGCTGCTCATAAAAATTCGCGCGCGACTCAGGTGACGGATAACGCTGCGGCGGCAACTGGATCCCGAGCGTCAGGACGTTACGTGGATTGAACCCAAGCGGCGCTTCCAGCAGCTTGATGAAGCTGCGCAGCAGGAAGCCGCCCGCGAGCAGCAGCGTCGTTGCGATGGCCACTTGCGCCACAATCAGTCCTTGCTGCCAACGCCGTTTGCTTCCGCTGGCGGTGCGCTGATGGCCGACTTGCTTGAGAGCTTCCCTGGTCGCGCGGCGCGTCGCATGCCAGGCCGGATACAATCCGCAGGCGATCCCGGTAGCCAGGGTAAGTGCGGCGCCAAACCAAAACACGGGGGATTCCAATTCAGCGGGCTTTCCCGGCGGGCCGTAGATCGAGAGCGCCTTCATGGCGGCTTTGGCGATCGCAAGGCCAAGAACTCCTCCGCATATTGCAAGCAACAGGACTTCCGTCAATGCCTGCCGCACGATCCGTGGGCTTCCCGCGCCCAACGCCAGGCGCAGCGAAAAATCGAACTGGCGCTCTGCGGCGCGAACCAACAACAGGCCGGCCACGTTAGAACAAACGATCAGGAGCAGGCCCGTGACCGCCGCGAACAGAATCGCCATCCAACGCCGCACGGACCCGTCGTCGTCGCGCGCCATCGGCAACAGAAAGAGATGCCAGCCCACTTTTTCACGCGGGGAGCCGTCGTGCTGGAGCGCCAATCCGCGGCTGACTTCGCTGATGCGCGCCGAGGCCTGCTCGAAGGTCAGCCCCGGCTTCAGACGCGCGAACATGCGCAGGTAGTAGTTTGGCGCGGCCCGGCTCGCAAGCTCCTTGGGACTAAAGGTCATGGGCGTCCACATTTGAGTGACCGGGTTCGGAAACTCAAACGCGCGCGGCATCACGCCCACAATTCGGTATTCTTCGCCGTTGAGCTGGAGGGTGCGCTGCAGGATTGCGCGATCGCCGCCCAAATTATTTCGCCAATACTCTTCGCTCAGGATCACCGCGTGCGGACCGGAGAAACGCTCCTCTTCCGGCGTGAACGCGCGGCCCATGAGTGGACGGACACCGAGCGTGCGCAGCAAGCTGGACGTGATTGCGACCGCGTTCACGGTCTCGGGCCGCTCGATCCCCGTGCGGCTGAGATCCAGGAAATAGTAAAGACCGGCATCCGAGAACAGTTCACCGTGCTCGCGCAGGTCGAGGTAATCGAAGACCGAGGTTAGCATGCGCGCGGCGTCGAGTTGCGCAAAGTGGTTGTGGACCGCGACCAACTGCTCAGGATCCGGATACGGCAGCGGCTTCAACACGGCCGTATAGAGTGAGGAAAACACCGCCGTAGTAGCGCCAAGGCCGAGGGCAAGCGTCAAGATTACGACGGCGTAAAGAGCGGGCTTCCGCCGAATTTCCCGCAGTCCGATTTTCAGGTCGCGCGCAAATTCGTGCACGGAGGTCTCGCTTGAGAACAGTTTACGCCTGAAGCGGGATTACTTGTCGCCGACCGCCAGCAGCGTCTCGAAGTGCGGGGCTTCTTCCTCGGCGTGCACCACCGATGTCTGGATGTTCTTGAATCCGGCCTGGCGCAGGAAGCGCGTGACTTCGACCTCAGAGAAGCCGAGCCACAGGTCGGCATAGAGCTCGCGGGCTTCTTCGTAGTTGTGGCGCACTAAATCCAGCACTACAATCTTGCCGCCGGGCTTCAAGATTCGCCACGCTTCGGCCACCGCGCGCTCGGGGTGTTGCGCATGATGCAGCGCCTGGCTGAAAAACGCGACGTCCACCGCGCCATCGCGGATCGGCACGGCTTCCAGATCGCCCTTACGGTATTCCAGGTTCTTGACCCCGTGCTTGCGCGCCAGCTCCGCGCCGTACTCCACCATCTTTTCCGAGTTGTCCACGGCGATCACCTTCTTCGCGTGCCGCGCCAGCAACTGCGAAAACGTTCCCTCGCCCGCGCCCAGGTCGGCGATCACCATCGGCGGCAGCAGCGCCAGCAGCGTTTCGGCGAGGCCCCGCCAGGAACGGCCCGGCACATAGTTGCGCCCGAATTTGCCGGCCAGTTCGTCGAAGTACGCGCGCATTTTGTCCTGTCTACGGCGAAGAGCGAGTCGCAAAGCTTCGGAATCATGCCCGGCCTCGGGAATCTCGGTCGCAGCCTCGCGCAACACGCCCAGCATCTGCGCAAAGCCGTTGGACTCCACGCCCGGCTTCAGTCGGTACAGAATGCTCTTGCCGGTGCGCCGGTCCTCCACCAGCCCGGCATTCTTCAACTGCGCTAAGTGTGTGGAAATACGGCTCTGGCCCATGCCCAGGATCTCCTGCAGCTCGGCCACGGAGAGCTCTTCGCGCTCCACCAGCAGCAGGATACGGAGGCGGCTGGGATCGGCCAGCAGCCGCATGTTTTTGAGGATTGACGCCATCGCTCGGTCTGTACTATTATATCAACATATCTAGATTTGTAGATATAAAATTTCAACTGGAGATTGCATGAGCACTGCCACGCTGAGCAACGCCGCAACGGAATACAAAGTCGCCGACATGAGTCTGGCCGACTGGGGCCGCAAAGAAATTTCCATCGCCGAGCATGAGATGCCCGGTCTGATGTCCATTCGCAAGAAATATGCGCCGGGCAAGCCGCTGAAGGGCGTGCGCGTCACCGGATCGCTGCACATGACGATTCAGACCGCGGTGCTCATTGAGACCCTGGTCGACCTGGGCGCCACCGTGCGCTGGGCGAGCTGCAACATTTTCTCGACGCAGGATCACGCCGCGGCCGCCATCGCCGCCGCCGGAGTGCCGGTGTTCGCCTGGAAGGGCGAGACGCTGGAGGAATATTGGGAATGCACCTTGAAGGCGATCAGCCATCCGGGCGGCAAGGGGCCTGAGCTGGTGGTGGACGATGGCGGCGACGT